>NZ_JABEQN010000021.1 GCF_014174165.1 Gluconacetobacter dulcium
CCGCGTCCCGCCGCGTGCCTGCGCTCATCGCCATGCGCGATAGGATGCGCGCCAAGGGCAAGGCACCCAAGACCATCCTTATCGCCATCGCACGCCAGCTTCTCGTCATCCCCAATGCCATGATCCAGAAAGGTCAGACTTTGCAGATCACATGATCAACACAGTTGCCCCCAAGCGGTCATGTAGCCCGATCATCACACCACGGAAAATGGGCACCGACCATCCGAGCCCATTTCCGCCCCAAACTCAGAAATCCGGCATCGTCGGCGCCAGCAAGCCGCCAATCCGCAACGGTGCCATCCGACGAGCCAACCCGGTAGCATCATCGGTTTCCACCATCATGCCCGCCACCGTCGCCACCCCTTCAGCCGGCTGCAACCGCTCGCCGGGCATCCGCCGCAGAAAGCGCGCGATCGCCGCATCCTTGCCCATGCCGATCACGCTGTCATAATCGCCGCACATGCCCGCATCGGTCTGATAGGCCGTGCCGGCGGGCAGAATGCGGTGGTCGGCCGTAGGCGTATGAGTATGGGTGCCCACCACCAGCGAAGCCCGGCCATCCAGCACATGCCCCATCGCCCATTTCTCGCTCGACGCCTCGGCGTGGATATCCACCACCACCGCATGCACCGTCACCCCCAGGCGATGCCGCGCCATGATGTCGGTCACAGCGCGAAACGGATCGTCCAGCGCCTCCATGAACTGGCGCCCCATGACGTTGATCACCAACGCCTTGCGCCCATCCACCAGTTCCACCACCACGCTGCCCTGCCCCGGCGTGCCGGGCGGATAATTGGCCGGGCGAATAATGCGCGGCTCCGCATCGATCTGGCCAACGAGGTCCTTGCGATCCCACGCATGGTTCCCCAGCGTCACGACATCGACGCCGGCCGCGAACAGATCGCGGGCAATGGCCAGTGAAAGACCGAACCCATGGCTGGCATTCTCACCGTTCACCACCACCAGGTCCAGGCGCAGGTCCCGCCGCAGATTGGGCACCACCTCTGTTACCGCTTCGCGCCCCGTGCGGCCGACAATATCGCCCAGAAACAAGATCCGCACCCGTCTTTCCTTCTTCCGCTTTGTGCCGTCTCTCCTTCTTTTTCTGAAGAAAAAGAAGCAAAAAGACTTTTATCCGTTTTGGGCAATCGCAAGCCGCACGCAAAAGGCTCCCAAACAGATCAAAAGTTTTTTGGTTCTTTTTTCCAAAAAAGAACGGAAACCCCTCACACCCGAATCACGTCCCGTTCCGTCACGATCACCGGCAACGGAACATCATACGGCCCCACCGGCACCGCCGGCACTTCCTGCGCCGACAGGCCGAAGCCCACCGCCGGCACGCCGGGCAGTTCCGCCAGCGTGCGGTCGTAATACCCGCCCCCATATCCCAGCCGGAACCCCCGCCTGTCAAAACCCAGCAGCGGAACGAACACCAGATCCGGCCGCGCAACCTCACCATCAGGATGCAGCGTACCAAAACGACCGGAGCACATCGTCGCCTCCGGGCTCCAGCGATGGAAGCTCAGAGGCTGCCCGCGCGGCGGCGTCCGGGGCAGCAGCACACCGTAACCATCCCCATGCAGGCTGGCGCACAGGCCGCGCAGATCCACCTCGCCAGGCAACGGCCACACGGCGGCGACACACCTCCCCGGCTTCAGCACGGCGCGAACATGTTCCCGCATCCGGCGGCACAACGCGGCGCCGGCCTCCGGCGCCGCCATGCGGACACCACGCAAATACCGGCGCAACTCGGCTTTCGCCTCTACCAGCGCGGGCGGATCAGAGGGGGGAAAATCGGAGACAGGAATGTGCGGAGCCACCATGGCCGTTGGTCTTTCAGCCCTCCCGGACCTGCTCACGCAGGTGGGCGCCAGATAACATGACCAGGATCACGCCAGAGCCAGCTCCCTAAGGAAGTGCTTATCGGCCCAGGGGTTGAGTTGCCTGACGAACCCGGCAGCCCCGCCCATCCTATCTAGGGATGTTCGAGCGTCGCCGCAATGCTCTCGGCGCGTTCGACCAGCAGGGCAAGCTGCTCGCGCCGCCGATCGTTCTCCACCCGCGCCTGCCGGCCCTCGGCAAGCTGCCGCGCGGTATCCGCCGGCATCTTCTCGACCGACAGATCATGGATCTCGTCGGCCATCAGCAGGGCCGCGAGCGCCAGGATCCGGGCCTCGCCGCTCTGGCCGCCGATGGCGCGGATATGCTCGATCCGACGCTCGACCTCCAGCGCCATGGCCTGAAGATGCCGCTCCTGGCCGTCCTTGCAGCCGACGACATAGGCATAGCCGTTGATTCGGACCGTAACCTGCGCCATGGCTCAGCCCTCCCCCATCGCGTCGATATCCTCGTCGGGGCCCAGCACGTCGCGAACCCGCGCGATCAACGCATCGATATTCGCCGCCAGCGTCTGGAGATCAGGCGCCGCAGCCACCGCCTCATGCCGGCGATCCAAGGCAAAGGCGATACGGTTCAATGCCTGCTCCAGCCGGTCTGCGGGATCACTCGCTCCCCAGGCAGCCGGGCTGTCCGATCCTTCAACATGCCCCAAGGTCGTCATTCCCGTCACTCGACGTCTCAATCCCCGCCCGGCTCCGCATATCGGCAGCGTTCCGTCATGCATAACCCGCATGACGCGCATGCCGATCCACTTTTCCGGACAGACACTCACTCTTGAACTGATCGCCCGCACGCGGTTCAACGTCAAGCAATGATCCATCCCCCGCCCCCACCGCGCGTCTTCGTCGTCGCCTCGGCGGTGGAGATCCGCGCCGTTCTGGCCGTGCTGCCCGCACAAGAAACGCCCGACAGACCGGGCTGCACCCTCCTGTCGCCGGCCGATGCAGGCTGTTTCATGGGGCCCGCCTGGTGGCGCGCATTACTGGCCGAAACCGGCGTCACTTTTCCCGCCTTCCTCGATTGCGGCACCGCCGCCGGCCGCGCCGCGGAAGCACTGGGGCTGGGCCTGCGCCACATCGTGCTGCACGGCACCGGGCGCCAGGCGGACACGATCCACCTGCTCGCCCAATCACTGGGCGCGCGCTGCCTTCCGCACCGTCCGCCTCACCATGTGGTGGGGCCCGCCCCGTCACCGGAACGCCTGCGGGCCTATCTCTCCGGCATAGATCACCCGCCAATACGCGCCTGCCCCCCTGTCATCACACCGCACGGCACCGTATGATCGGCGCACGATGTATGATTGCCAGCTTTATCTCGTCACTCCCCCGACCCTCGACCCGGTCGCGTTCGCGCCGGATCTGGCGCGCGCGCTCGATGCCGGCCCGGTCGCCGCCGTGCAGTTGCGCCTGAAGGACGTACCCGACGATACGATCCTGCGCGCGATCGACATCCTGCGCCCGGTGGCGCAGGAACGCGACGTCGCGTTCATCCTGAACGACCGGCCCGACCTGGCCTGCCGCAGCGGCTGCGACGGCGCGCATGTCGGCGGTGAGGACATGGATGCCGCCGCCGCCCGCACCCTGCTGGGCGACCGATTGCAACTGGGCGTGTCCTGCTACGACAGCCGCGACCTGGCGATGCGCGCGGGCGAAGCCGGGGCGGATTACGTGGCGTTCGGCGCGTTCTTCCCCTCGGTCTCGAAGGAAACCGACATCCGCGCCTCCGTGGAACTGCTGACATGGTGGAGCACGATGATGGAACTGCCGGTCGTGGCCATCGGCGGCATCACGGCCGATAATTGCGCGCCCCTGGTACGAGCCGGCGCCGATTTCCTGGCGGTGATCAGCGCCGTCTGGTCGCATCCCGAAGGCCCCGCGGCCGGCGTGCGTGCCATGAACGCGGCGATAAACGCCGCCTGAAAGCCGGTAGAGGCCAGAAACAGAAGCCGCTGGCGCTCAGGCTCAGGCAGGCGCCAGCAGCGAACTGGTCAGATACAGCACGCCGTTGGATTGCGGCACACCGTCAATCCAGATCGGCGCCACCCGCCCGGCCCCGTCCGACAACACCAGCCGTCCCGCCGCATCCCGCCCGACCAGCACCGTCCCGCCGGCAACCGTCGGCAGGCTGACCCGGTTGCCGGGCGTCTCGGCGACCAACTGGCGCAGACGCGCCGCCGGATACGCACCGCGCACGATGCTGTAGGCGAGCGCCTGTCGCAGCACCGCCGGGGCCGGTATCCCGCCCGAGGGCGCGGCTCCATGCGCGAACTGCTCCATCGGCAGGTTGGGCACGGCAAACACGGTAAACGGCCCGGCCTCGCGCAAGGGCGCCATCATCCCGGCGAGGTCCAAAGCCCGCGTGTAATCAGCCAGTTCGATACTGCCGCGCAGGCTCTCGTTCAGGGGCCGGTCGCGATAGACCGGCGTATCGGGCGCGCCATAGGCCACCCGACTGTCCGGCCGCCCCTGATCCAGCGCCGGCGTGTAACTATGTTCGACCGAAATGGTGGGGATGGCCGCCGCCCGGCTGTCGCCGCGCACCAGAAAGGCGTCCTGGCGCGAAGCCGGCGCACACGCCACGACCGAGCACGCCATCAGGCAGACCGTCACACTGCGCGGCACACGCATTCCCACCCCCTCGCGGGGCGAACCAGCGCCACCCCGTCGTCATGCCGCCTCAGCGGGCGGCGATCAGCATCCATCTCCGCGCATCGTCCAGCCCGATACGCGGCCGGCGATAATCTCGAACGTCGTCTGGCAGGTGCTGGTATAGACGGTACCGCCCATGCCACCCCAGCCGCCGCCCCAACCGGGGCCGCCCCAGCCACCACCCCAGCCGCCTCCCCAGCCACCGCCCCAACCGCCCCAGCCGCCGCCCCAGCCAGGACCACCGCCCCAACCCCAGCCCCAGCCTCCGGCACCGGGCGAGTAGTTGGTTTCGCTGTCGATATAAGCCAGGAAATTATGACCCTGGGCCTCATACGAGCGCGTGGGCACGCCGAAGGTGCGGATCACGTCCACTTCACCCCGGCCAACCATCGAGTTGAGCAGCTTCCGCTGCTCGGGAGAGGGAACCTCACACGCCGTCAGGGCGAGCAGGACAGCCAGCGGTAGGAGCGAGAGGTATTTCATGATCCGGGTTACCGATCTACAGGACAGAATTTATCAGGGCGTTAACGTAGCATCATGGCCATGACCTATGAATTGGGGACGAAATTACAAATATTTCAACCCGTCCCGGCGTCAGGCCAGCCATAAAATGTCATTTATGCGGGTCGTCCCCGCCGCCAACATGACCAGCCGGTCGAATCCCAGCGCAATACCCGCGCAGGGCGGCAGATGCGCCAGCGCCGCCAGCAGCGCCTCGTCCATCGGCCAGTCCAGTTCGGGCACGGCGGCATACAGCGCCGCCCGCCGCGTCCGGTCGTCCACGAAGCGCCGGCGCTGCTCGACCGGGTCGGTCAGTTCCTCGAACGCATTCGCCAGTTCCATGCCGGCGGCATAAAGCTCGAAACGCAGCGCGGTGCGCGGATCATCCGGATCGCGACGCGCCAGCGCCGCCTGACTGGCCGGCCAGTGGGTCAGAAATGTCGGGCGATCCCGGCCGATCGCCGGCTCCACCCGCTCCATCAGCAGGCGGAAGAACAGGTCCTCCCAGGTCTCGCCGTCCCGCAGGGCACACCCGGCGGCCATGGCCAGCGCACCGGCATCGCCCTCGGTCGGCAACAAATCCACCCCCGCGTGCCGGGCAAAGGCCTCCTGCATCGTCAGGCGCTCGAACGGCCCATCGACCCGCAGGGGCACGGAGTCCGCCAGCCCGCCGGGCGGCACGAACACCGGGGGCAGCACGGCGCGCAGCAGCGCCTCGGTCTCGTCCATCAGCGCCGAGAGCGACGCACCGGGCCGATACCATTCCAGCATGGTGAATTCGGCGGCATGAAGATGGCTACCCTCCTCATTGCGCCAGACCCGCGCCATCTGAAACACCGGCAGCCCGGTCGCGGCGACGATCCGCTTCATCGCGAATTCGGGGCTGGTGTGCAGGAACAGCGCCTCGCGGGTGCCGTCATGATGCCGCCGTTCGGTGCGGAACACTTTCAGATGCACTTCCTCACCCGGCGTCGGCACCGCATAAGGTGTATCGACCTCCAGATAGCCCCGCGCGTCGAAGAAGGCGCGAACCCCACGCGCCACCAGTGCCCGCCGCCGCAGCAGCGGCAGCCGCCCGGCAATGCGGTCGGGGTCGCGATCCGGCGCGGAAAAAGGGGCAGAACCGCCGCCGTCGGTCATGAAGGACTCCTGTTGCGGGACGAACACCGGTCGAGTAGAGCCAGCCGATGACACGATCGGTCAACCATCCCCAGGACGATTTCACCCCGCCGACGGGCCGGACGCTGCGCGACATCCCCGCACTGGTCGCCGCCGGGCTGGTCCCTCCGGATGCCGCCCCGGCGCTGGAAGAGGTGGCCCGGCAATACGCCACCGCCATCCCCCCCGCCTTCGCCGCGCTGATCGAACGACCCGACGACCCGATCGGCCTGCAAGTCATCCCCGATGCCGCCGAACTGGCCGTCGCCCCCCATGAACACGCGGACCCTATCGGCGACGACGCCCTGTCGCCGGTGCCCGGCATCGTCCACCGCTACGCCGACCGCGCGCTGCTCAAGCCCCTGCTGGTCTGCCCGCTCTATTGCCGCTTCTGCTTCCGGCGCGAACATGTCGGCCCCGACGGCGGCGTGCTGGACGACGCCGCCCTGGCCCGCGCGCTGGACTGGCTGCGCGACCACCCCGCCATCCGCGAAGTGATCCTCACCGGCGGCGACCCGCTGATGCTGTCCCCCCGCCGCCTGCGCCAGATCGTCCAGGCGCTCGACGCCATGCCCCACGTCACGACGATCCGCATCCACAGCCGGGTGCCCGTCGCCGACCCCGCCCGCATCACCGACGAACTGGCCGATGCGATGCAGACCGACCGCGCAATGTGGGTGGTCATGCACGCCAACCATGCCAGCGAATTCACCCCGGCCGCCCGCGCGGCCCTGCGCCGCATCCAGGCACGGGCGATCCCCATCCTGGGCCAGTCGGTCCTGCTGCGCGGCGTCAATGACAGCGTGGCGGCGCTGGAGGGGTTGTTCCGCGCGATGGTCGAGGCCAGGGTAAAACCCTATTATCTGCACCAGCTCGACCCCGCCCCCGGCACCGCGCGCTTCCATGTGCCGATCGCCGAGGGCCAGCGCCTGCTGGCGGGCCTGCGCGGCCGGGTGACGGGCCTCGCATGGCCCACCTACACGCTCGACATTCCGGGCGGCCACGGCAAGGTGCCGCTGGGGCCGGACTATCTGGAAGCCGGGGAAGACGGCCCCATGGTCCGCGATCCGGCGGGCGGCCGCCACAAACTCGCCGCTGAATCCGCGCCCAACCTTGCCCTCGGCGCCCGAGAGCGTTAGAAGCCCGCCTTCCATACCCATAGTCAGACAGGGCCCACCATGAAACAGCAGGCGAACCTGATCCGTGCCGGACAGGTCATCGAGCACGAAGGCCGTCGCTGGACCGTCCTGAAGCAGCAGATCATCACCCCCGGCAAGGGCGGCGCCTTCATCCAGGTGGAGATGCGCGACCTCAAGACGGGCAACAAGACCAACGAACGCTGGCGCACCGCCGACACCGTCGAACGTCTGATGACCGAGGAAAAGGAATACACCTATTCCTACATGGACGGCGACAACGTCGTGCTGATGGACCCGGAAACGTTCGAGCAGACGCTGATCCCGCTGGACCTCCTGGGCGACCAGGCCCCGTTCCTGCAGGACAACATGACGCTGGTGATCAACCTGGTCGAGGGCGACCCGGTGGGCGTGCAGCTTCCCGCGCAGGTGACGCTGGAAATCGTCGAGGCCGATCCGGTCGTGAAGGGCCAGACCGCCAGCTCGTCCTACAAGCCGGCGAAGCTGTCGAACGGCGTCAAGACCATGGTGCCCCCGTTCATCGAAGCCGGCGAGCGTATCGTCGTCCGCACGGAAGACGCCAGCTACGTGGAACGCGCGAAGGGCTGAAGCCCCCGCGCAGCCCCATGGCATGCCCATGGGGCCGCGTTTTTTTCGTTACACAGAACATCTTTGCGTGATGAGGTGGCGTCCCCGTCATCCCGACCCGCTCCAGCCAGACAGGACCGATCGCCGTGGCCATGCGACTCTCTCCCCATATGACGGTGATGCAGAACGCGGCCCAGAAGGCCGCGCGGCGCCTGCTCCGTGACTTCAACGAGGTCGAGCAGCTTCAGGTCAGCATCAAGGGCCCCGGCGATTTCGTCTCGCAGGCCGACCTGCGCGCCGAAGCCGCGATCCGCGAGGAACTGGAGCGCGCCCGCCCCGGCTACGCCTTCCTGATGGAAGAAAGCGGTGCCTCGGGCAGCGACAACTGGACGTGGCGCTGGATCGTCGATCCGCTGGACGGCACCACCAACTTCCTGCACGGCATCCCGCACTGGGCGATCTCGATCGCCCTGCAACGCCGCCTGCCCGACGGCACGATCGAACTGGCGGCGGCGCTGGTCTACAATCCCGCCGCCAACGAGACCTTCTGGGCCGAAAAGGGCGTGGGCGCATTCCTCAACGAGCGCCGCATCCGCGTCTCGGCCCGCCGTGACATGCACGAGGCCCTGTTCGCCACCGGCATTCCCTTCGCCAAGGTCCCGGCCCAGCGCCGCCTGCCCTTCGCCCGCACGCTGGGCGCGCTGATGCCGCAGGTCGCGGGCATCCGCCGCTTCGGCGCGGCGGCGCTCGATCTCGCCTGGGTAGCCGCCGGCCGGTACGAAGGCTTCTGGGAACTGGGCCTGAAACCGTGGGACTGCGCGGCCGGCCTGCTGCTGGTGCGCGAGGCCGGCGGCTACGCCACCGATCCCGATGGCGCCGACCTCAACGACATGGGCGATTCGGTCAATGTCGTGGCCGGCAACGCCCAGTTGCATGGCAAACTGCGCGAACTGGTTGCCGAGAGCCTGACGGCACGGCCCTGAACCCCGCCGCTTCCGCGACGAGGCGCTTTCAAAGCCCTCGTCGCACTCCGCCTCTTCGGCCCGCGTGCGATCTGGTCTAGGCTGCCCCGACCATGCCTGATATCCGCCCCGCACTCCCCTCGCGCTCCGGCCCGCACCGCCGGGCAGGCTCCCGTGCCACGCTCGCAACACTCGCGGCACTTGGCGGACTGGCCTTCCCCTCGGCGCACGCGCAGGTCACGACCGACGACAGCGCGCTCTCCGCCCTGCCGGCAACCAAGGTATCCAGGCCCGCCCCGCACGCCCCGGCCACCAGACCCGCCGCTCCGTCGGCTCCGTCCGCCACCACACCTGCGCCGACCCGGCCCGCGCCGGCCCATGCCGCCCCGCCCCCGACCATACCCGCCGCCCCGCCACCGCCGCCGGTCATCCGGCCGCCCGTGGTCGATGTCCCGCTCCACCCGCCCGCACCGCCGCCGGAAGTCCCGGCGAAGCCCGACGCCCAGGGCAGCGTCACCGACCGACCCGGCGGCCTGCGCCTTATCTTCGCGGCCGGCAGTACCGACATGAACGCGGCGATGATCGACGGGGTGAAACGCTTCGCCGCCACCCTGTTGCAGGCGCCCTACGCGCGGGCCGAAATCGACGCCACAGCCTCCGGCGCCGCCGACGACGTCTCCACCCCCCGGCGGCTGTCGCTGGCACGCGGCCTCGCGATCCGCTCGATCCTGATCCATGCCGGGGTCGCCACGACGCGGATCTACGTCCGCGCGATCGGCGTGCCCGCTCCCGCAACGGCAAAAGGATCAGACAGCCCGAACGAAACGTCCCCGGATCATGTTGACGTGACCCGGTCGGATATGGTCGCCTCTGCGCCACCGCCTTCCCCCGCCCCTTCGGAGCAGCGTTCCGCACCGTGACCCAGCCGACAACCTATCTCCTGCGTATCGTCCTGTTCCTCACGGTCGTCGTGCTGGCAGCCGGCGCGCTCGGGCGCATGCTGTACACCGCCTTCTTCAACAACCCGATCCTGGACGGGCTGATCCTGGGCATCCTCGCCCTGGGCATCGTCTGGAACATCCGCATGGTCCTGCGGCTGATCCCCGAGGTCCGCTGGGTGGAAACGCTGCGCCAGCCGCGCGCCGGCCTGGCCCAGCCCACCCCGCCGACCCTGCTGGCGCCGATGGCATCCATGCTGGCCACGCGCAACCGTTCCGACCGCCTGGTCCTGTCCACCCCCGCGATGCAGTCGATGCTCGACAGCCTCTCCTCGCGCCTCGACGAGGGGCGGGAACTGTCGCGCTACATGACCAACCTGCTGATCTTCCTCGGCCTGCTGGGCACGTTCTACGGCCTGCTGCTGACGATCTGGTCGATCGCCGACGTCATCACCAGCCTGTCGGTCGGCTCGGGCGACCTGAACGCGATGTTCGACCAGTTGAAGACCGGCCTGGCCAAGCCGCTGCACGGCATGGGCACCGCCTTCTCGGGCTCGATGTTCGGCTTGGCCAGCGCCCTGGTGCTGGGCTTCCTGGACCTGACGGCGGGACAGGCGCAGAACCGCTTCTTCAACGAGCTGGAAGAATGGCTGGCCGGCCTGACCCGCATCGGTTCCGCCATCGGCACCGGCGATGGCGCCGATGCCGGCATTCCCGTCTACGTCCAGGCATTGCTGGAACAGACCGCCGAAAACCTGGAAAAACTGCAAGCCCTGATCGCGCGCGGCGAGGAAGGCCGGCACCAGCAGCAGGCCCTGCTGGTCAGCCTGAACGACCGGATCGGCGTCATGACCGAGACGATGCGCGCCAGCCACGTCCTGATGCAGCGCATGGCCGAGGATTCGGGCCAGCAGCAATTGCGCGGCATTGAAGCCCAGTTGACCCGCATCCTGTCGGACATGGAGCAGGGCCGCACCCAGATCGCCACCGACATCCGCGGCGACCTGCGCCTGCTCACGCGCACCATCGCGGCATCCGCCCCCGCCGGCGCGCGCGCGCCCTGATCGCCCCCGGCTTCGCGAGGTAACAGCATGGCACGCCGCCGCCGCCAGACCCATTCCGGCCTGGACGCCTGGCCGGGATATGTGGACGCCCTGTCCACCCTGCTGATGGTCGTCATCTTCGTTCTGCTGGTCTTCGTGCTGGGGCAGGCGTTCCTGTCCGTGGTGCTGGCCAAGCGCCAGCAGGCGATGGAGCAGTTGACGCAGCAGGTCAGCAAACTGAACGACATGCTGGCGCTGGAACAGAACCGCAGCCACACGCTCCAGCTCTCGGTCGCCTCGCTGCGTTCCGCGCACGACAAGGACGTGGCGATGGCCTCGTCGCTCACCGCCCAGGTGTCCCAACTGACCGCCGAGCGCGACACGCTCTCCCAGGCCAGCCAGCAGCAGGTCGCCGCCCTCAGCACGCAGCTCGACGAACTCCGCCGGCAACTCGGCGCGGCGATGATGGTGCTGGACATCTCCCAGCAGCAGATCCACGACCGCGACCACAAGATCGACGATCTGGGGCAGAAGCTGAACGTGGCCCTGGCCGACAAGGTCGAGCAGTTGCAGCGCTACCGGTCGGAATTCTTCGGCCGCCTGCGCGACATCCTGAAGAACCAGGACGGCGTGCAGATCGTGGGCGACCGCTTCGTGTTCCAGAGCGAGGTGCTGTTCCCCCCCGGCAGCGCCGACCTGTCACCCAAGGGCGTGGCCGAGATCCGCACCCTCGCCCGCACCTTCCGCCAGGTTTCCAGCCAGATCCCCACCTCCATCCCCTGGATAATGCGGGTGGACGGCCACGCCGACCGCCAGCCGATCCACAGCGCCTTCGCCAGCAACTGGGAGCTGTCGACAGCGCGCGCGATCACCGTGGTCAAGCTGCTGATCGCGGAAGGCATCAGCCCCCAGCATCTGGCCGCGACCGGCTTCGCCGATTTCCAGCCGCTGGACAATCACGATACCCAGGCAGCCTATGCCCGCAACCGGCGTATCGAGTTCCGCCTGACCGACCGCTAGTGTCCGCCGCCGCACCGGGGCAGATCGCCCGGATTTTCCGCAACACCGGCTACCTGCTGGGCGGCAAGGGGATGGCCGGCGTGCTCGGCTTCCTCACCACCGCGCTGGTCGTGCGCGCGCTGGGGCTGGAGCAATATGGCGCGCTGCTGCTGATCCATTCCTGCGCCTCGTCCTTCTCGGTCGCCACGCGCTTCCAGTCCTGGCAGCCGCTGCTGCATTTCGGCAATGCGCTGTTCGCCCGTGGCGAACAGACGCGCTTTCAGACCCTGCTGCGCCACTGCATCATGCTGGACGCCCTCGGCGCCACGGCCGGCACCATCCTGGCCCTGATCGGGGTCGCCACCTTCGGCCATATCTTCGGCTGGTCGCCCGCCACCCAGGGGCCAGCGCTCATCTACATGACCTCGGTCCTGTTCATGAACACCTGCTGGGCGCTCGGCATCCTGCGGTTGACCAACCGCTTCCGGCAATCCGCCCTGGCCGACCTGGCGCTCAACACGACCCGCCTGGTCGGCACGGTGCTGGGCCTGGGCCTGCACTGGCACCTGGGCGGCTTCATGGTCGTCTGGTACCTGGGCGTCGTCATGTCGTTCACGGCCAATTGCGGCACCGCCTGGGCGGCCGTCCGGCACACAGCCAGCCTGCGCGGCTTCCGGCTGTTCGGCCCGGCCTGGCGGACGGATTTCCACGGCATTTGGCGCCTGACACTCTCCACCAGCGGCAACCAGGCCCTCTCGGCCCTCACCTCGCGCGTCACCGTGCTGATCGTCGGGGCGGCGACCAATCCCGCCGCCGCCGCCATCTACAGCGTCACCTGGCATGTCTGCGACGCCCTGGCCCAGCCGGCGCAACTGCTCACCCCGGCTCTCTATCCCGAACTGATCCACCTGCGCGACCAGGGCGACCGCGCGGGCATGCGCCGCGTCATGTTCCGCATCTTCCAGGCGCTGGGCCTGTTTTCCGTCCTGGCGCTGGTGGTGGCGGCGACGATCGGCCCGTGGATATTCCACACCCTGCTGGCCGTCAGGACGAACGACCTGGCCTTGCTGATGGTCCTGACCACGGCCGCGATCCTCGATCTGTGGGATGTGCCGCTGGAACCGTTCCTGGTCTCGCTGGGCTATGCCCACCGCCTGTTCATCGGCCGCATCGCCGTCACCACGCTCTGCCTGCCGGTACTCTATGGCCTGGCGCGCCTGTGGGGCGTGAACGGAGCGGGCATCGCGACCCTGCTGGCCGAGGCCCTGATCCTGTCCACGCGCGTCATCCCCTTCCTCCGCCTGCGCCGCCCGTAAGCACCGAAGCGCAGGAAACGCGAGCCGGATCGCCACCGGCCCGCATCGACGGTCAGGCTTCCGCGCTCAGGCTTCGGCGGGCAGGGGCATCGGGTCGGTCGGATGCTGGGCACCGCGATAGCGGTCGAACATGCTCATCTGATGCACACAGCTCAGCGTGCAGGTCGGGCTGCACGATTTCTCGGTATGATATTCCCGCTTCAGGTCCGCGGGGCCATATTCCAGCAGCGGGATGGCCGGATAGCCGCGCTGCTGCGAACACCAATGCACCCGTCCATCCTCGGTCACATAGAGGTAGCGGGCGCCGGCACGGCATTTCCAGTCGTTCGGCTTGCCGTGCATCAGGTTCTTCTGGAACAGCCGGTAATTCAGCGTATGGACCAGCGAGGGCGAAATCTCGGTCACCCGGCGATAGGCCTGCATCTGCGCGTCGCTCAATGCCTTGAGCCCACCCTGATGGTCATGCAGCACCCCGACCGAGTGCTGCAATCCATAGCGCGCCGCCGTCTCGGCGATCGTCACCACGTCCTGCGTCCGCTCGCCGGTCACGCCCAGCACCGAATTCACATTGACCTTGAACTGCGCATGTTTCGACAGCAGCGCCAGCCGGCCTTCGACCGAGGACAGGCTTTTCATCGAAATGTCATCGGGGGTGATGTTGTCGATACTGACCTGCATCCCCTGAAGCCCCGCCGCATTCAGCCGGTCGATCCAGGCCCGCGAGAGGCGGAAGCCATTGGTGATGGTGGTCACGATCATGCCGTGATCGCGAGCCAGGCGCACGATCCGGTCCAGGTCGGGATGCAGCAGCGGCTCACCGCCGGTAAAGGTGATCGAGGCGGTCCCCAGCTTCGCCAGATGATCGACTCGTGCCTTGAGGTCCGCGAACGGCACCGGAGCGGAGAAATCGTCATATTCGTTGCAATAGCCGCAGGCCAGGTTGCACCGCCGCGTCACCACCACCTGCGCCAGCAGCGGCGTATAGCGCGTGGCGATCGCCTTGGCCGCGAACCGCACGCCCGCACCCAGGTTGCTGAGGCGGCGGCCCAGAGGAATATCGTTCATCGTTACCCTATCGTCCAGGAAACCGGCGCGAACCGGAAAAGGGGGCGCATCATAGGAACGGCCCGGCCCGCGCGATAGTCCGGGCGGAAGAGGAATCCGCGCCCCCATGGGCCTGGACCAGCTCGTCATACCAGCATTCCAGAATTTCCGTCTGCCGCCGCAGGTCGAATCGCTCGGCGACAAAGGCCCGTCCAGCCCGCCCCATCGCCCCGCGCATCGCCGGATCGGCCGCCAGCGCGGCCATGGCGGCGGCCAGCGCCTCGACATCGCGGGGCGGCACGATCAGGCCGCTCCGTCCCTCGGCCACCCCCTCGGGAATCCCCCCCACCCGCGTGGCAACGACCGGCACGCCGCAGACCGCCGCCTCCAGCATCACCATCCCCAGCCCCTCGACGCGCCCGCTGGCCGTCAGCACGCTGGGCAGCACCAGCATCATCGCCCGCCGCATCCATTCCATGACCACCGCATGCGGTTGCGCGCCCAGAAACAGCACCCGTTCCGCCACCCCCAGCGCACCGGCCAGCGCCTCCAGCCGCCCGCGCAACGGCCCCTCCCCGATAATGGCCAGGCGCAGGTCCCGATGCGCCGCGGCCAGCCGGGCAAAGGCCCGCAGCAGATATTCGGTGCCCTTCAATTCGACCAGCCGCGCGACATGCAGGATCACCGGCGTCTCTTCCGCCGGCTCGCGCGGCTGGTAGGCCGCACAATCCACACCGATGTAATGGACATGCGTCCGCTCCGCCGGAAAGCCGCGCGCCACCGCCTGGTCGCGCAGAAAGCCGGAATTGCACAGGAACAACTGCCCCTGCCGCGCCAGCGCGCGCCGATGCAGCGGATAATTCACCCAGGCGGGCGAGCGCAGGAAATACCGGTCGGACAGCGTCACGTCGAAACCATGGAACGTCGTCACCAGCGGCACACCCAGCCGCCGCGCCAGCAGCAGGGCATACACACCATCGATCCCGAAATGGGCATGGACCAGCGCGGGACGCCGCCCCGCCAGCAGACGCAGATACGGCGCGGGATCGCGCGTCAGCATCTGCGCCAGCATGCGTGGCCACGCGCCATGCCGCCAGAGGTCGCGCAGCAGCAGCGCACGCGCCCCATCCGGCCCCTGCCCAAAACGCATGCGTCCTACATAGAGCGGCGCATACCGAAGCAGGGCCTGCGCCTGCTGGACGATGAAAATCTCGGAAAGCCGGAACTGGTTCTGGCGAAAGATGACAATTTCACGCAATAGGACGTTCTCTCGATCGCCAATGGTCTACTTAAGACGGGCGGCACTCTACAGTCGGACAGCAACAAAGCAAAAGAGCGCGCATTTCACGATGAAGCCGACAGTTCAAACCCGCGCGACGGAAAGCCGACTGCCATGACCATTCCCGCCCGCGTCCATTTCTGCTGGGTCGGCCCCCGCCTGCCCTGGGCCTATGTCTTCGCCATCCTCTCGGCCGCCGCGACGGGCGACATGGACGCGGTCATCCTGCATCACACCGATGCGCTCGCGGACGGCCCGCAGAAGCGCACACTGGAAAGCACCCCCGGCGTCATCCTGTCCCGAATCGACCCGCAGCGCGACCTGGCGGCTGTAGAACAGGCCGCCGACCTGCCACCGGGCAGCCTTGTCGCGCTGTATGAAGGCGTCCGCACGCCGGTCCAACGCGCGGATATCCTGCGCACCGCGATCTTGTATCGCGACGGCGGCATCTATCTGGACATGGACACCCTCACCACGGCCTCGCTGCGCCCGCTGCTGGAATCCGGCCCGTTCGTCGGGGCCGAGCGCATCGTATGGCCGCCGCATGTCCGAAACACACGGTCGCCCCTGCTGAAGGCACGGCATATCGGCCTGTCGCTGATGCGCCGCGTGTTCCGCGCGCTGCCCGGCGGCTGGAAAGGGTTCCGCCGGGTCGAACATCTCTACCCGCTCGGGCTGAACAACGCGGTGCTGGGGTCTCCGCCCGGCACGCCGTGGCTGCGCGCCTGCCTCCGCGCCATGCTGGCCCTGTCACCCGAAGCACGGCTGCGGCCCTACGCGCTCGGTCCCCACCTGCTCCAGAGCGTCGTGGAGCAAGGGGGCGCGGAAGACCTGACGATCCATGACCCGTCCGTGTTCTACCCGGTACCGCCCGAGATTTCGGAACATCTCTTCCGGACCAGCCGACAGGCGCGGGCGGCGGATATCCTGCTGCCCGGCACGCGCGTGGTGCACTGGTATGCGTCGGTCCGCACACGCTCGCGGGTGGGACAGATCACGCCGGCCTATGTCAGGGCTCACCGCAACAGCGAATATTACAGTGCTCTGGTCTACGCCACGGTCCCCGACCTGCCCGCCGACAGCGCTCCGGACTAAGCGCCGCGCTCGACAGCCTCTTCACCATTGACGGCAAACCCGGCAATCTCCAGAAACGGGCAATCGCCTGGGGGGAGACGGTTTCACGACCACCGATCCCGGAGCGAGGCCCAGATACGCATCTGCACCAAGCGGGGGAAACATAATCATGTCGTTCGAGAGCATGAAGTCACAACTTTCTGCCAAGCCTGGTTTCATCGCCGCCCTTGACCAGAGCGGCGGCTCCACGCCCGGCGCGCTGGGCCATTACGGCATTCCCGAAAGCGCCTATAACGGCGACGACGAGATGTTCCGCCTGATGCACGAGATGCGCGTGCGCATCATCACGGCACCATCCTTCACCGGCGACAAGGTCATCGCCGCCATCCTGTTCGAGCGCACGATGGACGGGCTGGTCGGCGACAAGCAGGTTCCCGCCTATCTCTGGGAAGATCGCGGCGTCGTCCCGTTCCTGAAGGTCGACAAGGGGCTGGAAGAGGAAGTCGACGGCGTGCGGCTGATGAAGCCCATCCCCGGCCTGGACCCGCTGCTGGCCCGTGCCGTTAAGCTGGGCATCTACGGCACCAAGGAACGCTCGGTCATCAATTTGGCGAACCAGGCCGGCATCGCCGCCATCGTGACGCAGCAGTTCGATCTGGCCCGCCAGATCGCCGCCCACGGCCTGGTGCCGATCCTGGAACCGGAAGTCCTGATCAAGAGCCCGCAGAAAGCTGCCGCCGAGGCGATCCTGCGTGACGAACTGGCACGCGGCCTGGACGCGCTGCCCGGCGACTATCAGGTGATGCTGAAGCTGACGATCCCCGAGACTCCGGACCTGTATGTCGACCTGGTCCGCCACCCGCGCGTGCAGCGCGTCGTGGCGCTGTCCGGCGGCTACACGCTGGACGATGCGTGCACCCGCCTGTCAGCCAACCACGGCATGATCGCCAGCTTCTCCCGCGCCCTGGTCGGCGACCTGAAAGTGTCCATGACCGACGCCGAATTCGACGCCACCCTGGCAAAGGCGATCGACAAGATCTACCAGGCCTCCACCACCAAATCCTGAAACCTGCCTGGAAATGCGCGCTGGTGGCGATCCAGCGCGCATTTTCTGCGCTTCGCTGCTCACGGCCATCAAGGCCGCTCCGCTGCGATGCTCGAAAATACACGCCGGGCGCGGCCCAAGGGGCCGCTCTCGCTCACCAGCCCACATTTCCAGGCAGGTTTTCCAAGCAACCCGGAAACCCTCCCGCGCAATCCGGCGCGCATTCCCGGCGCTTCGCTGCTCACGGCCATCAAGGCCGCTCCGCTGCGATGCTCGAAAATACACGCCGGGCGCGGCCCAAAGAGCCGCGCTCGCTCACCAGCCCACATTTACGGCATGACCGAGAGGCCGCCCGGTCACACCGTCACATCAACCGGCCGAAAGCGCATCCGCTCCAGCGATCGGCGCGTCTCGGCGATCATAGTGCGCGGCGGCAGCAACAGGCCGGGCTCACCCAGACCGGCCACGGCACCCGCCAGCAGCAGGACATTCCCCTCCCGTCCCTCGGCCTCCTCGAACAGGCGCACGTCGCCCCAAGGAGTCACCGCCCGTCCGGCGGTGACGGCGGCCCGACCGACCAGATCCGGCCGACCGGGCCCCTCGAACAGGTTCATCGCCAGGAATCCATCGTCCGCCAGACGGTAGGCCGCATCGGACAGGAAGCCCGCCCCCACCAGATGGCTGGGCACGACATCCCCCCGAAAGGCATCGACGACGATTGCGCCAAAACGTCGGGTCGCGGGCAACCCGCGCAGACAGGCCGCCCCATCCGTCAGATGGCACGGAATCCACGACGGCAGGCCGAAATGCTGCCGGGCAATGGCAAAGGCCAGCGGATTCACATCGACCAGTTCGACTGCCCGCTCCGCCCGGTCCAGCATGGTGGCCAGCGACCCGCCACCGCAGCCGATCACCAGAACCGGCTCATCCGGCCGGGTGCCCGCCGGGGTCTGCATCAGGAAGCCGAACAGCGCATGGATATAGGGCGCGTAACTGATGCCGTCGGCATCGCTCTCGCTCTGGCACCAGCCCTCCTGCCAGTAGATGCGGCTTTCAGTCCGAATATCCTCGCTGATCCAGATATCGCCCTGGTCGCTGCGATAATGGGCCAGCACTTCATGGTCGGGGGGGATAAAGGCTGCGGTCATGTCAGGCCACCGGTCCCGGCGGCGTCGCCCCCGACAACCGATCCCGCAGATCGGCCATCGCCCCCGGCAGCGCGAGCCAGACCAGGATCGGCGCCAGCCCGAGCAGCGCACCCGCCCGCCACCAGCCATAGGCGAGCGCGCCGCCCACCCCACCACAGGCGAAGGACAGGACAATCCCGCCATGAAGCGCCAGCCGCTCGCGGACCTGCACCATACGGCCCGGATCGCCCGGCCGGCGCACGGCGTCCAGCCAGTCCGCGAGTTCGATCCCGAAATCGGTCAACATGCCGGTCATATGCGTCGTGCGCACCCGTGCGCCGGAAATGCGCGTGACCGTGGCGTTCTGCAATCCCATCAGGAAACTGAGCCCATAAGCCAGAACCAGCTCGCGCGGCCCGACCCGCAACGCGATATCCAGTGCCCCGAGCAGTGCCAGCAGCAGCGCCTCCAGCAGGATGCTGTAGGCATAGATGGCCGGGCGACCATGACGCCGACCGGCATTGACCAGAAAAGCCGACAGAACCGCTCCCGCCACGAAAGCGGCGATCAGCCCCAGGCAGGCCACCGCCGACGACAGATCGACCGCGCGCAGGTCCATGGACAGGCGGGAGAGGTTGCCCGTCATGTTGGCCGAATAATACCCGACCGCGAGAAAGCCCGCCGCATTGACCGCACCGGCGACCGCCGCCAGCGAACAGCCCAGCCGGCGGTCCATGACGAACGTTCTGGCTTCCCCCTCGCGCAGCAGCATCCTACCCGCCCTGTGTCACCCCAGCCGCCATGAAGGATTGCAACCCGGCATCCAGCGCGCGC
Source organism: Gluconacetobacter dulcium (assembly GCF_014174165.1). Taxonomy (GTDB): domain Bacteria; phylum Pseudomonadota; class Alphaproteobacteria; order Acetobacterales; family Acetobacteraceae; genus Gluconacetobacter; species Gluconacetobacter dulcium. Next base: position 19,592 of record NZ_JABEQN010000021.1, read on the forward strand.
TCGAAGGCGGCAAGCGTCTCCTCGCTGGCATAATGCTCGATTCCCTCGGCATCGATACGCACATTCTCGGTGCTGATCCCCAGCGCGGCCAGAAAGGATTCGACGATCCGATGCCTTCGGCGCACATCCATCGCCAGCGACGCACCGGCCTCGGTCAGGAACACCCCGCGATAGGGCTTCTGCGTCACGAGCCCCTCATTGGCCAGCCGGGCCAGCATCTTCGCCACCGTGGGCTGGGAAACGCCCAGCCGCGCGGCGATATCGACCTGCCGGGCCTCCATGCCCTCGGCGAGCAGATCAGCGATCAGTTCGACATAATCCTCGACCAGAACATTGCGGCGAGCCGCACGATTGGCCCGAAATCCCTCGGATTGCGCCTTCGCGTCCACGATACGCGGCGCTTTGGCGGCCCCCGCTTGTCTTTTCAATGCATCCCTCGCGGCCAGACAATATTCTCAGAAGCATAAAACATTCCTTCCCTTCAGTCCATCCAGGCGGAATGCGACGGCCACGACAAACCAGCCGAGATCCTTCTACAACAGAGGAGTCGCACCCGTTTCCACGGCTGCCGCCGGGCCGGCAGCGGCCGATGCCTTCTCATCCAGCACACGGGATTTCGGGGCCTCGAACGCCCATGACACGCCCTCCGGCTCATAGCGATACGTCACCGCCGCCCCGATGACGGCCCGCGGATTCCGCTCAATCACGGCCGTACCGAACCCCTGGCGGACGGGCGCCTTCACTCTGGGGCCGCCACTTTCCTGCCAGACCAGCCGAAAACGATCGCCATCGTTCCGCTCCAGCACCGCCCAGTCTATCGCCACCGTCCCGGTATCGTTCGACAGCGCGCCGTATTTAATGGCGTTGGTCGTCAGTTCAAAGATCGCCAGCCCCAGCCGTTCCGCCGTCTCGGGCAGCAGGCGCAATCCGCCCACACCATGCAGCAGCAGGCGTTTCTGGTTCACGTCGCCGATCACCGCCGTCTGCGAAGCCAGCAGCTTTTCGATCGTGATCCCCGACCATTGCCCATTGATCAGCAGCTCCTGGTTCCGCGCGATCGCAGCAATGCGCTGGCCGAGAATCGCCACGAACGGCGCCTGCGGGTCCGGCACGGTCCGCCGGATCAGCGCCTGGACCACGGCGAGCATGTTCTTCGACCGGTGCGCCAGTTCATGCAACAGCAGCGCGATCCGGCGTTCGCTGGCACGCTGCACGGTCACATCACGCGAGACGCACAGAATGGCCTCGACATCCTCGTCGGCGTTTTTCAGCGGCGTCAGCATATTGTCCCAATGGCGCGGGTCCTGACCCGGCAACTGGCTGATCCCGAGAAAACGCGCATTCTCCCCCTGCTTCGCCTTCAATAGCGCCTGGCGCCCCGCCTGATGCGCTTCCCTGGGCAGCAGATGCAGCCAGTCCATGCCGAAACCTGAGTCTTCGCCCACATTCAGCGCCACGCAGCCGGCCCGGTTCATGCGCGCCAGCGTCCCATCCGGCCGGACAAGCTTGATGCAGTCGACGCTGATATCGAGCATTTCCCGCTGTAACCGGCTGTCGCGCAGAAGCGCCAGTTCACGGCGCTTTCGGGCATGGATATCCGTCAGGCTCAAGAGCCAGCGGCGCCCCCCATCCAGCCCCTCGGGCAACGGGCACACCCTCAGCAGAAACCAGCGTGCCCCATCGACCGGATGCAGGATGCGCAGATCAGCCTCGAACGTGCCGCCGGCCAGCATAGCCTCCCGCATCGCCGGGTCGAACTGGCGCTGATCGGCGGGAAGAACCCATTCCATCCATCGGGACGAAGCAAAGTCCGCTGTCCCGTATTCTCTCCAGACCCTGTTGAAATATTCATGCCGACCGTCGTCTCCGCAGACGCAAACCATATCCGGAACAAGGTCGAGAGAACTATATCGGTCTTCAGAAAAAGCTTTTTTCTCTTTCGACATGCGTACTTCCGACTGTTTGGCCGGTGTCTGGGCCACCCGATATTACCCCAATAAATATAACAAATTATGGCAATATGCTCCCCTCGAAAGAAATTCATCCATCATATTGAATTATTTATAAATTCCTCCACCACGACATACCATGCGCCCCCATGCCGGAGGGCATGCCGGTTGCTGTGGCCGCGGCTTCCTGCCATGCAGGCCCGATGACGCAAGACCGGGATTTCGAGATCTTCCTCGCCACAGCACCGGGCCAGGAAGACGCACTGTGTGGCGAAATACGCCTGAAGGGCTTCAGGCAGCCCCATGCCGTTCCCGGCGGCGTCGTCATCAGGGGCGGCTGGCCGGAAGTCTGGCGGGCCAATCTCTGGGTCCGGGGGGCCAATCGTATCCTGGCGCGCATCGACGCCTTCAAGGTCGTCCATCTCGCCCAGCTCGACCACCGCGCGCGGCTGGTGCCGTGGGCCGGCCTCCTGCGCCCCGATATCCCCTTCCGGGTCGAAGCATCCTGCACCGGGTCGCGCATCTACCACGCCGGCGCCGCCGCCGAACGGATCGAGAATGCGATCCGCAGGACCATCGGCGCCCCCTGCTCACCCGATGCCGACCTCACGATCCGGGTCAGGATCGACCACGATCTCTGCACGATCAGCATCGACAGTTCCGGGGACCTGCTGCACCGGCGCGGCCACAAGCAGGCCGTCAACCGTGCCCCCATGCGCGAAACCATGGCCTCGCTCTTCCTCCTGCAATGCGGCTATGACGGCAACGAGCCGGTATTCGACCCGATGTGCGGCTCGGGCACCTTCGTCATCGAAGCAGCCGAGATCGCGGCCCGGCTCAATCCCGGCCGCTCGCGCCATTTCGCGTTCGAGCACCTGGCCAATTTCGACGAAGCCGCCTGGCGGAAAATGCGCGACGTCAAAAGCATGCGCACACCGACATCCCGCTCCTACGGCAGCGACCGCGACGCCGGGGCCATCACCATGAGCCGCGCGAACGCCGAACGCGCGGGCGTCACCCCCTGGACGACGTTCCAGCAGACCCCGATCAGCGACATCCGCCCCCCCTGCGACACGCCGGGACTGGTCATCGTCAATCCCCCCTACGGCACCCGCATCGGCGACAGAAAAGCCCTGCTCCCCCTCTACCGCGCGTTGGGGCGCACGCTGGCGACCCATTTCAGCGGCTGGCGCGTCGGCCTCGTCACAACCGAATCCGGCCTGGCCCATGCCACCGGCCTGCCCTTCCTGCCCAACACCGCGCCAATACCGCATGGCGGCCTGCGCGTAACGCTGTTCCAGACCGCTCCCCTCGCCTGATATTCTGGAGGGAAAGCGGCCGTCCGGCCCGCCCCACGAGGCTTCCGACGCAGCCTCCCAGCCTTTCGCGTGCGGATTCCCAGCCATGATGGCCCTGCCATGATCGACATTCGACAGATGCGCTATTTCGTCGTGCTGGCCGAAACGCTGCATTTCGGGCGCGCGGCCGAACGCCTGCATCTGAGCCAGCCGCCCCTCAGCCGCCAGATCGCGGCTTTGGAGAAGGAACTGGGCGTCCGCCTGCTCGAACGCAACTCACGCCACGCGACCCTCACCCGTGCCGGCCAGCGTTTCCTCGACGATTCCAAGGCGGTCCTGGCCGCGTTCGATCAGGCCTGCGCCAACGCCCAGCTCGCGGAACACGGCCAGCTTGGCGAGCTTTCCATCGGCTTCATGATGTATGCCACCTACACGGTGATCCCCAGCCTCGTGCGCCGTTACGTGGCGCATTATCCCATGGTCCATACCCGGCTGCGCGAGGTCATTCCGGGCTCGCTCGCCGCCGACATCTTGGCGGGCCGTTTCGACGCGGGGATCATGTTCGATCCCGGCTTCATTCGCGGGCTGCAAACAAGCGCGATCCTCAGCGAACCGCTCTGCCTGGCCGTGCCGGCGAACCACCCGCTCGCCCTCCGCGCGCGGATCGAAGCCAGGGACCTGGAAGACGAACCCCTGCTCGCGGCACCGGTCGAGGTCTCCACGATGCTGCGGGAGGCCATCATCCGATATTGCCGATCAGGCGGTTTCGAGCCGATCATCCGGCTGGAAACGCAATATCAGCATACGATCGTCAATCTGGTCGCCGAAGGGCTGGGCGTCGCCCTGGTCCCCGCCGGAATCCGGAAAGCGAGCAGCGGCGGCGTCGTTTTCCGTGATCTCGACAACGCACCGATCGTCAATCACGTCGTGGCCTGGCGACCCGGCAACCTGAACCCCGCGCTCACACCGTTCCTCGCGGAATGCGAACGCAGATTATAAAAAGATTATAAAAAGTCAGGACGGCCGGCACCGCACGCCACGGGTACGAACGACACCCCGCTCTTCACCCCGCGCCCTGCCGACGATGGCGAAAGCACGCGGGATCATGGTCGTCGATCATGCCGACAGCCTGCATCCAGGCATAAACGATCACCGGCCCGACGAACCGGAACCCCCGCGCCTTGAGCGCCTTCGCCATCGCCTGCGACAAGGGCGACTGCGCCAAGACCGCCCCGGTCATGTTCCGCACCGGCGCCTCCGGCACCATGCTCCAGGCAAAGTCGGCGAAATCCTCCCCGCGTTCCATCATCGCCAGATAGGCCCGCGCATTGCCGATCGTCGCCTCGATCTTGGCGCGCGCCCGGATAATTCCGGGGTCCGCCATCAGGCGCTCCACGTCCGCCGCCCCGAAACCCGCGACCCGCTCGGGATCGAACCCCGCGAACGCGCGCCGAAATCCCTCCCGCCGCCGCAGCACGATCAGCCAGGACAGACCGGCCTGGAACCCTTCCAGACACAGCATTTCCCACAGCATCCGGCTGTCATGCACCGGCACGCCCCATTCCTGGTCGTGATAGGCCCGCAGCAACGGGTCCGTCTGCGCCCATCGGCAGCGGGTCACGGCAGGCGTTCCGGCAACGGCGTCATCATCCATTCCGGTCCTATAGCACGGAGGCCGCCCCCACGAACCCCGCCCGACGCCAAAGTCCCCGGCGTCGCCTACACGGCCACCTGGCGCGGCCGTCCCTCCGCATCCAGCGCGACGAACACGAAACAGCCCTGTGTCACCTTCTGGATTTCCGTCGTATGCCGGACCCGCCGCCAGGCCTGAACGTCGATCGTCATCGAGGTCCGCCCCACCTTCAGCAGACGGGTATAAATACTGACCTCGTCCCCCACGGCGACGGGATGGTGAAACACCACCCCGTCGATCGCCACCGTGGCACACCGCCCCCGCGCGGTCAGCGCGGCGGTCGTGCTGGCGGCCAGATCCATCTGCGACATCAGCCAGCCACCGAAAATATCGCCCGAGGGATTGGTATCGCTTGGCATCGCCACGACCCGGATCGTCAGCTTCCCGTCATCAATCGTCAGTTCTTCAGTCATATCCACCTCTCTCGAAACCCTGCCGTCACGCGCGCATCGACCCGGTCTCGATAAAGCGCTGGTGCCAGGACAGGGATTCCCGCAACAGATGCGGCGTCTCGCCACCGAAGACACCACGCTCGGCGCGGTCCAGATAATCCTTCAGCATCGGTCGGTATTCGGGATGGGCGCACCGGTCGATAATCAGCCGCGCCCGCTCGCGCGCCGACAATCCCCGCAGGTCGGCCAGCCCCTGTTCCGTCACCAGCACCTGCACGTCCTGATTGACGTGATCGACATGCGCCATCATCGGCACGATGGCGGAAATGCTGCCGCCCTTCGCCGTCGACGGCGCCATGAAGATCGAGACATGGGCACTGCGCGCGAAATCCCCCGATCCGCCGATCCCGTTCTGCACGCGCGACCCCATGACGCGCGTGGAGTTCACGTTGCCGTAGATATCGGCCTCGATCATCGTGTTCATGGCAATACAGCCCAGCCGCCGGACGATCTCCGGATTGTTGCTGACTTCCTGTTGCCGCAGCACGATCTTTTTCCGAAACGCCGCCATCTCGCGGTTCAGCAGCGCGGAGGCCCCGGCACTGACCGAAAACGCCGCCCCCGAAGCCGCCCGCATCTTGCCCGAATGAAGCATGGCCAGCATGCCGTCCTGAATCACCTCGGTATAGGCCACCAGATCGTCAAACGGCCCCTCGGCCAACCCCGCCATCACCGCATTGGCGACATTCCCGACCCCGGACTGAATCGGCGGCAGCGACGCGGGCAGGCGCCCGCGCGAAACCTCATGGCGGAAGAATTCCATCAGATGGCCCGAAATCGCCCGCGCCGCGCCATCCGCCTCGCGAAAGGACGCGTTCAGATCAGGCTCGTTCGTCAGGACGATCGCAGCCACCTTGGCCGGATCGACATGCAGCACCGTCTCGCCGATCCGGTCCTCGGGGCGGCGCAGCGGCAGTTCGCGCCGATCGGCCGGCAGGGTATCGCCCGCCCAGATGTCGTGCAGTCCCTCGATGGCCGGATTATGCCATTCATTGACCTCGATGATGACCTTGTCGGCCATGTCGAGCCACGTCTTGTTATTGCCGATCGAGAGCGTCGGCACGATCGCGCCATCCTCCCGGATCGCCGCCGCCTCCACCACGGCCACGTCGATCCTGCCGAAGAAACCCGCCCGCACCCAGGGCGCCAGGCGGCTCAGATGGGTATCGACATAGGCCGTCTCCCCGGCATTGATCCGCCCGCGCATGTCGGGGTCGCCATTATAGGGAATGCGAAAACTCACGCCGTGCGCCCGCGCAAGCCCGCCATCGAGTTCCGGGCTGGTCGAGGCCCCGGTAAACAGACGCACCGCAAAGGGCATGCCACCCTGCCGCGCCTCTTCCACCCGGCGGACCAGGGCCCTGGGCACGGCCTTCGGCGTGCCGGACGGCGTAAAGCCCCCCGTGGCCAGCGTCATGCCATGCTGGATATGGCCCGCGGCGTCCTCGGCGCTGCAAATCCTGCGCCGCATGCCGGCATGTCGAACACGATCCTCGCCCATATCGGTCACTCTTTCCGTTTTTCTTGTTTCTTGTCCGGGTGGCGGATCAGGCTGCGATCTCGATGGCGATCGCGGTGGCCTCCCCTCCCCCGATGCACAACGCCGCAACCCCGCGCCGCGCACCACGCGCGCGCAGGGCATGGAGCAGGGTGACGATGATGCGCGCGCCCGTCGCACCGATCGGGTGCCCCAGCGCACAGGCCCCGCCATGCACGTTCAGCCGGTCCGCCGGAATGCCCAGGTCCCGCTGCGCCGACATGGCCACCACGGCGAATGCCTCGTTGATCTCGAAGAGATCGACATCGCCGACCGACCACCCGGCCCGATCCAGAACCTTGCGAATGGCCGGAATGGGCGCGGTGGTGAACCAGGCCGGCTCCTGCGAATGGGTCGCGCAGGCGCGGATCTCGGCCAGAACCGGCAGCCCCGCCCCCAGCGCGAACGACCGGCGCGCCAGCACCATCGCCGCCGCCCCATCGGCGATCGCCGACGAACTGGCGGCGGTGATCGTGCCATCCCGGCGAAAGGCGGGCTTGAGGGTGGGAATCTTCTCCGGCGAAATCTTCGGCGGGTTCTCGTCCACCGCGACGCGCACGTCCCCCTTGCGGGTGGCCAGCGTCACGGGCTCGATCTCCTGCGTAAACGCACCGTCCGCAATCGCCGCCTGCGCGCGCGTCAGCGTCCGTGCGGCATAGAGGTCCTGGTCCGCGCGGCTGAACCCGTACGCCTCCGCCGTGGCCTCGCCGAAATCGCCCATAGACCGGCCGTCTTCATAGGCATCTTCCAGCCCGTCGCGCAGCATGTGGTCCACGACCGTCTCGTGTCCCATGCGGTAGCCCGTGCGCGCGCGCGGCAGCAGATAGGGCGCGTTCGACATGGATTCCATCCCGCCCGCCACGGCAACCGTCGTCGATCCCGCCAGCAGCGCATCCCGCGCCATGAACACCGCCATCATGCCCGAGCCACAGACCTTGTTGACCGTCGCAGCCGCCGTCCCCTGCGGCAGGCCCGCGCCCAACGCCGCCTGGCGGGCCGGATTCTGCCCGATCCCCGCTCCCAGAACGCAGCCCATGGTCACCATATCCACCCTGTCGGGCGCCAGTCCGGCCCGGCCCAGCGCACCGCGAATGGCGGTCGCCCCCAGCATCGGCGCCGTGGCGGCGGACAGATCGCCCAGAAACCGCCCCAGCGGGGTCCGTGCGGCCGCAACGATCACGGCAGGATCTTCATGTATCATGATGTCTCTTCCTCGTCGCGCTGACCCGACCGGTCAGCCAAGCGCCTTTTCCAGTTCGGGAACGATCTCGAACAGATCGCCGACGATGCCGTAATCGGCCACCTGGAAGATCGGCGCATCCTCATCCTTGTTGATCGCCACGATCACTTTCGAGTCCTTCATGCCGGCCAGATGCTGGATCGCCCCGGAAATGCCCAGCGCGATATACAGGTCGGGCGCCACGACCTTGCCGGTCTGGCCCACCTGTAGGTCATTGGCGGCGTATCCGGCATCGACCGCCGCGCGCGACGCGCCGATGGCGGCATGCAGCCGTTGCGCGAGCGGACCGAGAACCTCCTGGAACTTTTCGGCCGATCCCAGCGCCCGCCCGCCGGAGACGACGATCCGGGCCGACGCCAGATCCGGCCGGTCGCTGCTGCTCAGCGTCTCGCCCGCGAAGCGCGCCCGCCAGTCGCCCTCGGGCACCCCCACCGCCTCGACCGGCGCGGCAGCGTCGCCCACCCCGGCGGCGGAAAAGGCCGATGTCCGGATCGTCAGAAGTGTCTTTTCATCCGTGCTCTGCACCACGGCGACCGCATTGCCGGCATAGATCGGTCGCTCGAACGTATCCGGCGAAACCACCCGCACCACATCGGAAACCTGCATCACGTCGAGCAGCGCCGCGACACGCGGTAGCACATCCTTGCCGCCGGAGGTCGCCGGCGCGGCGATCACCCGATACCCCCCGGCCAGCGACAGAACGAGCGCGGCCACCGGCTCGGCCAGCCCGTGCGCGAACGCCTCGTCATCCGCCAGGAGCACCCGCCCCACGCCTTGCAGTTTCGCAGCCTGCGCGGCCACCGGGCCGGCCTGATGTCCCGCGACCAGAACATGCACCGCATCGTCGATCGCCCCCAGCGCGCTCAGGGCGCGGGCCGTCGCGTCGGAGAGCACGCGATTGTCGTGATCCGCGATAAGAAGTGTCGTCATACCGATCTCCGCCCTCACGCGGTTGCAAAGGAAACGTGTCAGACAAGCCCCGCCGCGCGCAGGTCTCCGACCAGTTCGGACGCGGTCGCCACCCGGATGCCCGGCTTGCGCCCGGCGGGCGGCCGCACCGCGAGAATCTTCAGCCGCCGGTCGATCTCCACGCCATAATCGGCAGGCGTGCCGATCTTCAGCGGCTTCTTGCGGGCCTTCATGATGTTGGGCAGCGCGCAATGCCGGGGCTCGTTGAGGCGCAGATCCGAGGTCACCACCGCCGGCAGCGGCAGCGACAGCGTCTGCAACCCGGCATCGATCTCCCGTGTCACCAGCAGCCGCCCGTCCACGAACCGCACGGCGGAGGCGAACGTCGCCTGGGGCCAGCCCAGCAGCGCCGCCAGCATCTGGCCGGTCTGGTTGCAATCATCGTCGATCGCCTGCTTGCCCAGGATAACGAGGTCCGGCTGTTCCTCCCCCACCACCGCACGCAGCAGCTTGGCCACCGCCAGCGGCTCGACCGTCTCGTCGGTCTGGATCAGCGTGGCCCGGTCGGCCCCCATCGCCAGAGCCTGACGCAGCGTATCCTGCGCCTTGACCGGCCCGATGGAGACCACGACGACCTCCTCGGCCAGCCCGGCCTCCTTCAGGCGCAGCGCTTCCTCCACCGCGATCTCGCAGAACGGATTGATCGCCATGCGCATGCCGGAGAGGTCGATACCGCTTTCATCCGTCCGGACGCGCGGCCGCGCGTTGGAATCGAGAACCATCTTGACCGGAACAAGGATCGTTTTCATGGATGCTTTTCCTCCGTGGATCATATCCGGGGCCACGCGTCAGAAATCCCCGGCGGCCAGCGCCATGAGGGGCGCATTCCCCGCGCCGATCTGCCGCGCCAGCGCCCCCGCCTGCGGCAGGACGCGGCCGGCAAAGAACCGGCCGACCGCGATCTTGCGCCGCGCATGGGCATCCGCGTTCTCCCCCATCGTCACCACGGTCAGGGTCATCCGCAGCCACAGCCAGCCGAAGGCCACCAGCGCGAACAGGCGCAGATAGTCGGTCGCCGCCGCATTGCGCTCGTCCAGTCCGGCAAGATCGCCGTCGATCAGCCGCGCCGTCACCGGCTCCAGATGCGCCAGCGCCTCCGCCACGGCCACGCGGAGCGCGGCAGCCTCGGCAACGCCCTCCGCCTGCTCCACCGTCTCCCTGATCAGCCCGAGGAACATCCGGACAGGGCGCCCCCCGTCCAGCGGCAGTTTCCGCACCACCAGATCCTGTGCCTGGATGCCGTTCGTCCCCTCGTAGATCATGGCGATCCGGGCATCGCGGACGAACTGCTCCTGCCCCCATTCCCGGATATAGCCATGTCCGCCCAGCACCTGCTGGCCCAGCACGGCGGCCTCGAACCCGAAATCGGTCAGCGCCGCCTTGATCACCGGCGTCAGCAGCGCCACCAGCCCGCCCGACACGCGCCGGACCTCCGGATCGGGATGGAATTTCTCCTTGTCCATCTCCAGCGCCGTAAACAGGCTCAGGACCCGCCCGGCCTCGATGAAGGACAGCATCGACAGCAGCATCCGCCGCACATCCGGATGGGCAATGATCGGCGCGGTGCCGGCCCCATCCGTCGCCCGCCCCTGCAACCGCTCGCGCGCATAGGTCGCGGCGGTCTGGTAGGAGGCATCGGCCACCCCCAGCCCCTGCACGCCGACGAACAGCCGCTCGGCATTCATCATGGTAAACATCGCGACGAGGCCACGATGTTCCTCCCCCACCAGCCAGCCCTGGCACCCGTCATAATTCATGACGCAGGTCGGCTGGGCATGAATGCCCATCTTGTGTTCCAGCGCCCCGACCGAGATGGCATTGCGCGCACCCGGCGCCCCATCCGGATCGGGCAGAAATTTCGGGCAGAGAAACAGGCTGATGCCCCGCGTGCCCGCCGGCGCCCCCGGCAACCGCGCCAGCACGAGATGAACGACGTTCTCCGCCATGTCATGATCGCCGGAGGAAATGAAGATCTTCGATCCGGTCACGGTGTACGAACCATCGCCGCGCGGCGCCGCCGTCGCCTTCAGCAAGCCCAGGTCGGACCCGGCCCCCCCTTCGGTCAGCGCCATCGCACCGGTCCAGGTCCCGGCAATCATCTTGGGCAGATAAAGCGCTTTCAGCGTTTCGTCGCCATGCGCCTCGATCGCTTCATACGCCCCGCGCGTCAGGCCGGGAAACAGCCCGAACGACAGATTGGCGGCCGACAGCATCTCGTCCACGAGAATCTGTACCGTGCGCGGCAACCCCTGCCCGCCATGATCGGGCGACGCCGACAGCCCACCCCATCCGGCGTCGGAGAACGCCGCATAGGCTTCCGCGAAACCTTTCGGCGTCCGCACCACGCCGTCTTCCAGGCGGCAGCCCTCGGCATCGCCGCTCATGTTCAGCGGCTGGAGAATCTCGGCGCAGAAACGCCCGGCCTCTTCCAGCACGGTCCCGACCACATCGGTATCGATCTCCGCATAAGCGGGGATTTCGGCAAAGACCTGTTCGGCGCCAAGGACATCCTTCAGCACGAACATCATATCCTCGACCGGAGCCTTGTAGGCTGGCATGTCCTGTTCTTCCTTCTTGTACGATGTGCAATGTGCGGCGTGGCTGTGCGGCGTGCCGCCCGTCAGTTGCGCAGGGGTTTTCCGGTAGCGATCATCTGGCGCATGCGCGCCCTGGTCGGGTCGGTAAAGGCGAGGTCCAGAAAGCATTCCGTCACACGCGTATTCAGGTCCGCGACACGGACAGGCCGCCCGTCACCGGACAGAATGTCGGCCAGCGCCCCTGCAATCACGCGGTCATGCGGCGCGAGAGAAGGCGCCAGGTCCGCCACCACGCCCTCCAGCACCGCGCGCGGCGGCAGATGCAGATCCGGCGCGACGGGCGGCCGGAAACCGGGCCGCAACGCCTGCGCGACGGTACGGGCCTCGGCGATCAGCCTGTCGGCATTCATCACGATGCGATCATCCGGCCGCAGCAGGCGGGCCTCCCGCGCACAGAAGGCGCCCGGCCACGTCACGCCCCGCACCACGGCCCGCAGCGTCGCGGCGGCCGCAGCGCCCGCATCCAGCCCGGCGGCCTGATGCCGCGCCAGCCACGCCGCCACCCCACCCCAGCCCGGCACCAGCCCGACCTGCGCCTCGACCAGCCCGATCCGCGCCTCGGCATGGGCCACCACCCGATGGGCATGGAGCAGACATTCACACCCTCCGCCGACAGCCAGCGCCCCAACCGCCCCGACCACCGGAAACGACGCTCCGGCCAGCGCATCGAACGCCTGCTGCCCGGCGCACAGAAACGCTTCAAGCCCCGCCCGGTCATTGCCTTCCGACAGCGCCAGCATGGCTTTCAGGTCCGCGCCGGCACTGAAGACCGGCCCGTCATTCCCCACGACCAGCGCATCGAAATGATCCGGCACGACGGCCGCAACCCGTTGCACGGCCTCGATCAGCGGCGCGGTAAAGACGTTCAGCCGGGTCTGGAAGGCAAACAGCCCCACACCCTCGCCCAGATCCCACAGCGACGCGGCCTCGCTCGACCAGACCGGTTGCCGTGCCAGACGCAGCGCCGGCAGCGCGATGACGCCTTCGGCCGGCTCCAGACGCGCATGCACCGCCCCCTGCGCCCGCGGTACCAGAACCTCGCGCGCACCCTCCGCGACACGATAGAACCCACCGGCGGAGGCCGCCTGCAAAAGAGCGGGCACCGGCTGCCCGTCCTCGGCCAGCCGGCCGGCCAGCCATTCCGCCCCGATCCGGTCGATCAACTCGAACGGCCCATAGGTCCAGCCATAGCCAAGCCGCATGGCCTCATCCACCTGGTCGGGCCGATCCGCGATCTCCGGCACCAGAGACGCCGCATAGGCCAGGGTGCGCGACATCACCGCCCAGGCATAGCGCCCCGCGAGATCGTCCCCCGCCATGAGCCGGCGCGGCTCCTCCTCCAGCACAGGCGCCGGGCGCGGGTCGCGATACGCCCCGCCGGAAAGGTCCAGCACCTCCCGCGCCCCGCGTCCCGCGACCATCCGGTAGAAGCCGCCGCCGCCCTTGCGCCCCGTCAGCCCCTGCGCCAGCATCGCGGTGACGCGCGCGGGCTCGGCGTCATAGGCATGAATGGCGTCCCCAGCCGGCAGATTGGCCTGAAGCGAGCGGATCAGCCCCGGCATCAGGTCAATGCCGATCAGGTCGTACAACCCGAACACGCCCGTACGCGGCAGGCCGAACGGCTTGCCCATCACCGCGTCGGCGGTCTCCACGTCGATCCCCAGCCGCAAGGCTTCGCCCAACCCCGCCGCCAGCCAGAAACAGCCGATGCGATTGGCGATAAACCCCGGCGTGTCGTTGCAGGCCACAATGCTCTTGCCGAGGCCGACATCGATAAAGCGGCTCAGCCGCGCCACGCTGTCCGGATCGGTCCGCGGCCCGGTCACCAGTTCCAGCAGGCGCATCTGGCGCGGTGGATTGAAGAAATGCGCAATCAGCACATCACGAGCCAGCGCCGGGTCCATGCCCTCCACCAGATCGCGCAGCGGAATCGTCGATGTGTTGGACGACAGCACGCATCCCGGCTTCCTGACCCGCGCGATCTCCGCGAACAGGCCGCGCTTGACGTCCAGCCGCTCGGCCACCGCCTCCACGATCCAGTCCGCATCCGCCAGCAATGCCATGTCGCTGCGCGTGCTGCCGGTCCGCACCCGGTCCGCGAAACCGGGCAGCATGAAGCCCCCGGCCTTGACCTGCCGCTCCACCGCACGGGCGGCGACCTCGGCATCCAGGTCCAGCAGCACGACCCGCGCCCCGGCATTGGCCATATGCGCCGCGATCCCGGCCCCCATGGTCCCGGCGCCGATCACCGCGCAGGTCCGAAACGGCATTTCGTTTTCGATATCGTTCATGTCTTGGCCTCACATATTCGCGTAATTGGGGCCACCACCGCCCTCGGGCGGGGTCCAGGTAATGTTCTGGGCCGGGTCCTTGATGTCGCAGGTCTTGCAATGCACGCAGTTCTGCGCGTTGATCACGAAGGAGGCCGCTCCATCCGCCGCCACCGCAACCTCATAGACCCCCGCCGGACAATAGAGCCGCGCAGGCTCGCCAAACCGGGGCAGGTTCTCGCGGATCGGCAGCAGCGGATCGGCCAGCCGCAGATGGCAGGGCTGATTTTCCTCGTGATTCACCCCCGACAGATACACCGAGGACAACCGGTCGAAGGTCAGCACCCCGTCCGGATTCGGATAGACGATCGGCGTCACCTCGGCGCGTGGCCGCAGGCTGGCATGATCGGCCTTGCGATGGCGCAGCGTCCCCAGAACCGAGCCCCCCGCCAGCGCATGCGCCCACATGTCCAGCCCGCCGAGCGCCAGCCCCGCCAGCCCGAAGCGCGACCACAGCGGCTTGACGTTGCGGACAGGGTACAGATCCCGCCCGATCGCGGACATCCGCCATCCCGCCTCATAAGATCGCGGCTCGGGCAGATCCGGCTCCGCGACAATCGCATCCGCCGCCTGCATGCCGGAGAGGATGGCGTTATGCGATCCCTTGATCCGCGCGACATTCATGAATCCCGCCGCACAGCCGATCAGCGCCCCGCCCGGAAAGGCCACACGCGGCACCGCCTGCCATCCGCCCTCGGTCAGGGCCCGCGCGCCATAGGCCACCCGACGCCCCCCGGCCAGCAGATCGCGCATGGACGGATGCGTCTTGAAACGCTGAAACTCGTCGAACGGCGACAGGGTCGGGTTGGCATAATCCAGATGAACGACGAACCCCACCGTCACCAGTTGATCGGCACCGTGATAGACGAACGACCCACCCCCCGTATGCCGGTCCAGCGGCCATCCCACCGTATGCCGGATCAGGCCGGGATGACATTTCCCCGGCGCGACCTCCCACACTTCCTTGATCCCGAGCCCGTATTTCTGAAATCCTGAATCACGGTCCAGCCCATGGCGCGCAATGACCTGCTTGCTCAGCGAACCACGCGCCCCTTCCGCCAACAGGGTGTAGCGCGCGCGCAGTTCCATGCCCGGCGTAAACGCCGCGGTCGGCTGGCCATCCTTGCCGACCCCCATGTCGCCGGTCGCAATGCCCGCGACCCGACCGGTCTCGTCATACAGGATCTCGGTCGCCGCGAACCCGGTATAGATCTCGACCCCAAGCCCTTCCGCCCGGCCCGCCAGATACCGCGTCACCTCGCCCAGCGAGCCGACGAAACATCCCTTGTTGCTCAGGCGTGCCGGAAACAGCATTTCCGGCACGGAAAACGCCCGCTCCCGCGTCAGGAACGCAAATCGGTCCTCCACCACCTCCTGGCGAAGCGGGCGATCGTCCTCTTCCCGCCACCCCGGCAGCAGCGCATCCAGACCCATCGGGTCCATGACCACGCCGGAGAGGATATGGGCACCGGTTTCCGCCCCTTTCTCGACCACGATGACCTGAAGCTCGGGTGAGCGCTGCTTGAGCCGGATCGCCGCCGCCAGACCCGCAGGCCCCGCCCCGACGATCACGACATCACACGTCATCCCCTCTCGATCCTCACGATGCCCAGGCACCTGCATCCCCCTCACGCCGCCAAACCTACCAAACACTTGTTGGGTGAAATCTAGGGGCCGGCTCAACGCCTTGTCGAGGCCAAAAACAGGCACGAGCGATCACAGATGCATGATATCAATCGGCATTGAATTCTGCCCCTCTGGAGAAGTCCGCGCGGGATCGTTCGTTCTGATAGGGATCAGAAGCGGCTCCAGACGGCAGCCGAGCGGCCGCACACATCATCAAACGGTCCAGCATAAGGCACCAGCGTCGTGCGCCCGGCCCGGACCATGTCCCGGACCGTCTTGTCCCGCTATTCCGGCTGCGCACCCGTGGGCGCCGAATGAATGCAGCAATCCAGACGCCAGCCATTCATCTTCGCATAGCAGCGAAATTTCAGGCGCGACGAAGACAGCCGCTGGCGTGCGGGCCTGCGGCTCTCCCAAAAACATGAGCGAAAAGTTACAAAAAGCGACGATAACCGTTCGATGCCGTGCGCATAAAGACCGTTTCCACCGCCGTCTTCATGCCGTCAGAGATCCCACGCCGGCACACATCTGTGAACCGGCATGGAAAACCGACCCATCTGAAGGGGCAATCGGCACCGAAACCTGCCCCCTTCTGCGTGGATGCGACGGAAACCGCCTATTTCGGCCTCCAACCGGGCCATCGGCAGAAATCCACGCCTATGCAAACCGTGCCGATGTCCGTCAGAGCGGACAACCAATCGCAAACCAGCAGGACGCAGCATCCATGCCGCAAACGCCAGAGCATTTCCACCGAAAACCAATTCGGTAGAAATGCTCCAGTAACCGCTCGATAAAAAGGGAAGGAATACCGCAGGCGGCCCTTCAGTCGACCACGACTTGAAAGTAGATGCTACGACCGTAATAATCCTTCTCATTGATCCGTTGCAGGTTGGTGCCCTGCACATAGGTGCGATGGGCACCGATCAGGTTATCCACCTCGTATTTCAGGCGAATATGGTCGGTGATGTCGTTCCACGCCGCCAGGTCCAGGCTCGTCAGTTCGCCATACCCCACATTCTCCCAGGGCTGCGACGCGGGGTCTGTCAGATATTTAGGCGTGTAGGACAGTGTCGCCCGCACCGCGCCCCGCATCTGCGGCACATGCCACGTCACGGCACCGTTGAAGATATAGTTCGGTTGATCGGGCAACTGGTTCAGCTTGTAAGACCCGCTGGACGACGCATAGATCATCGAGCCGTGCATCCACGTTCCGTTGACCGAGATATCGAAACGCTGCCCAAGCGGGCCGCGCAGCCCCTCCTCGACCAGCGACCCTTCCACACCCATCAGCGACGAATTGGTGGCGTTCAGCGGCTGGGTCACCGATGTCGGCATGCCGTTGATCATCTCATGATCCAGCAGCGTGTAGATATCGTGCTTTATCATCTTGTCGAAATAGGCGACGCTGACGACACCATGATTGTGGTTGAAATATTTCTCGACCGACGCATCGAAATTCTGCGCCTGACGTGGCCGCAAGTTCGGATTGCCGCGCGAGAGCGTGCATTCGGTCCCGCCGCGCTGGTCGTCGCCGCAGGTCATCTTCTGCACCTGCGCGATCTGTGAGGGCATCGGCCGCCCGACGCTCTGGCTGTACGACGCCCGCAGCTTGACCGCGTAAGGGAAGTCATGAACGAACGTCACCGACGGCAACGGGTGCAGGTAACCGCCATGGTTGGTTCCCATCGCCCCCGTCGCCGTGCCGTTTTCGACCTGCGGCAGCAGGCTGCTGAAACTGACCGAATCCGCCCGCACGCCGGCGATCAGCAGCGAGTCCCGCCATTTGTAGTGCAGTGACAGATACCCGTCGATCAACTGCTCCCGATAGCGATAGAACGATTCCAGCGTATCGTTCCGGCTGGTGGCCACGTCCAGCTTCTGCCTGGCCCAGGGGAATTTCCCCATATCGATCCAGGGCAGTGTATAGTGCGAGCCCGGCGGCACGAAATTCGGAAAATACATATAGTCCGAGGCATCGCCGCCCGCGACGTAATCCTCATAGTTCATCTGGTCCGTCACGTTCAGCGTCCGCCACTCGAAGCCGGTGGCCAGACCGAATCCATGCACGTTCGGTCCGATATTGCGCGTATAGTCCAGCCTGACATTCGTCACGCCCTCCCGCGCCTTGTCGTGATAGCGCTGGATCTGGCTCAGATTGTATTTCATCGCCCGCAGCTTGTCAGGGTCGCTGACGCTGGGCATCGACGCGAAATCGTCCTTGATGGTATAATCGGCATAAAGCGGGTAGAGCCCCTGCTTTTTCGGATAGGCATAGGCCGTCAGGCGCGGCTGGTAATTCTGGTAATCCTCCCAGGTATAACCAACCTTCAGCTTGAGGGCCGAGATATTGTCATGCCAGCCCACGTCGCCCAGCACGCCGCTGCTGTCGCTCTGCCAGCGGTCGCGCCGAACATAGCTCGACGAGCGATAGACCAGTTCCCGCCCGCTGGTCGGCGTCTGATCCCATATCTGCGGGTTGTCCAGCAGAAGATAGGTGTGGTTCATCGTGGAATGTTCCCACCGCTCATAGGTATATCCCATCAGCGACGTGCTCCACCCCGAATCGTGGGGCCGCCATTCCAGCCGTCCCGACCCACCCAAATTCGTGATCGAATTGGAATAATTTCCGTATTCGATGTCCTGCGGCGCCTCCAGGCCGTTCCATCCCAGGGCGCGGCTGGGAATGTTGTTACTCTCCCCGCCTACCGGCAATCCCTTGTCGTCGTAGAAATAGCTGTCCGTCTGCCAGTTCTTGTAGGAATTGCGCACACGGTTCTGGTAGCGCATGGAAACGATGATGCCGAACTCTTTGTCCTTGCCGAACCGATCGGACAGAACGCCCTTCGCACCTTGCGCCAGATGGCCCGCCTGCCCCGGCACACGGTTGGCGCCGGCAGCCCCCTTGTAGGTGTTGTAGACACCGTAGGCGGTGAAATATTTGTACAGCCCCTTGTAGTCGAAGGCACTGCGCGGCGTCATGTCGATGACCGCGCCGATCGCCCCACCATCCTGCTCGGCGGTAAACGTCTTGTAGATATCGTCCTCGCCCGTCAATTCTCCGGGTATGTTCTGAAGATTGACGCGGCGTGTCCCGCCGCCGTTGTCCCCGATCGTCGCCAGCGTGATTCCGTTCAGCGTCGTCTGGTTCAGATCGGGCGAAATACCCCGCACACTCACGAAACGCGGCTCGTCGCCATCCTGAATGCCCGTCACACCGGGCAGCAGAACCAGCAGGTCGGCGACCGAGGACGCCCCGCCACCCAGGCTCGACGTATCGTTATAAGCGATGCTGTCGACAAGAACGTCCGAATTCCGCTTCCTGGTCACGACCGAGCGGTGGCCGATCACGTCGAGCTGTTCTTCATCGCGCACATGAGACACCGCCTTCGGTGCCACAGGCTTCCGGCGGATCACCGCATCACGGCCGTTGAACTCGCCAACGACCAGCGCCGAACCCGCCAGCATGGCCGACAGCGCGGCCCTGTCATCCATGACGCCCTTTACAGCATGCACTCTGATATTTTCCGCGTTCTGCCCGTTCGCAATCACGCCGATCCCGGTGGCCTTCTGATAGAGGGCGAGCGCGGCGGGCAGGCTCGTCGCCGGGATATCGAAAACATGCGTCGCAGCCAGCACCGGATGTGACGATATCGTTGTACCAAGCAGAAGCCCCGAAACCAGGACAGTCGAACGACGCATTGCGATGGAACCTCCGGCAGAAAAGAGCGTGCATGCAGGAAGACGCGCACCGGCCCCACATCCCCTCCCCGCGGTTCCCCGCAAATTCGTTAAAGATTCGCGTCTTCAATATTTCATTTTTATTACACGCATTACGAAACGAACAGAAAAGCGCCACTGACACACATTTCCCTCCGCCTCCCCCATGCCATGCGGATCAAGATCATCCCCGGGCGCTCTTTACGCCATCGCATGATGCTGTCACGACACCGGGCGTCTTCATCAGGGGAAGTCCGAATCACCGTGCGCGCAGACAGCGGAAACCATGCCGGCGAAACGCGGCCCGACCTTCCCGACGACAGCCGGCTCTCCTGGATCGTCGACGATGTCCTGCCGCACGAAGGCGCGATCCGGCGATGGCTGCGGCGCTTCCCGCTGGTCGGCACAAGCGCCGAGGACATCATCCAGGAATGCTATGCCCGCCTCTGCGCCTCCAATCCGGGGGACATCCGCGACGGGCGCTCCCTCTTCTTCCACTGCGCCCGCAACCTGGTGATCGAATCGGCACGCAGGGCGAATATCCATTACCTGGACCGCGACCTGGACTGGGACACAGCCGATATCGCGGACGCCGCCCCCTCGCCGGAACGGATCGCCGCGGGCCGGCAGGAAATGGACCATCTCAAGGCGGGCATGCTCAAATTGCCGGCGCTCTGCCGCGATGTATTCGTTCTAAAAAAGATATACGGCTTGACCTATACGCAGATTGCACAAAAACTTCGGATTTCGGAACGTTCGGTAGAACGACAGATTGCCAACGGCCTGGCCCGCCTCGCGTCCCACGCCGGCAGCGATCGACGTATCGAAAGAGCGCCCGAAGCGGTCAGGCGCAAGCCGATCTCCCTACCCGACAGCAAACGCCAGGCAGGTGATCGCCAGTGAGCGAAGAGAGCGGGCCACCAGAATGCCCCCGACCCGACGCACGGACCGAACAGGCGGGGCGCTGGGTCGCGGCCCAGGATCGCGGGCACCTGTCGCCATCCGAACAGGCACGCTTCGACAGATGGCTGAAGCATGACAGCCGCAATGTCGGCGCCTATGTCCGCGCCCAGGCCATCTACCGCGCACTGAACTACACGACGGCCGAAGCGCCCCTCCTGCGGGAGGTCGCGCGGCCACGCGCCCCGTCCGTCGGCCGACGGCACCTATTCGCCGGCGCCGCGGCCGCCTGCGCAGCCGGCCTCGTCGCCGGGGCCATCCCGCCCGACCGCGTCACGCTGCTGCGCCGCGAGCAGGAATCGCCCAGGCGCTACGCGTGGCAGGATGCCATCGTCACGCTGGATGCGCTCTCGGCCGCGTACGTGCCCGCTTCCGCGCGCACCGGGCGGGGCATCCGCGTGCTGTCGGGGCGCATCGGCGTGCAGGCGGCGCGGGCGACGGCGCGCGTCTCGGTGGGGCGGTTCGTGTTCCAGGCAGCCGATGCCGATTTCGACCTGGCGCTCGACGCCGCGCGCCCCACCCTGGTCGCCTATCGGGGGGCCATCGGCGTTTCCAACGGCAGCCTGCACACGGTGCTGCAAGGGCCGGCGATCTATCACCTGCCGGGCGACGACGCGCCCGACCAGACGACGTTCATCCCCCACCCGCTCTCCGCAACCGGGATTCTGAGCAGCCGCGCGTGGCGCGAGGCCCAGGCAGTTCTCAGCAATACGCCCGTCGCCGAGGCCGCCGCCCAGTTCAGCCGCTATTCCCGCACCAGGATCGAAATCACGAACGACCGCGTTGCCCGCAACCGCGTCACGGGCAGCTTCGATCTGCTGCGCCCCGCCGATTTCGCCCGCTCCGTGCAAAGGCTCCTCGGCTGCCACCTCTCGGAATCGGGCGGCCGTCTGATCCTGTCCTAGCAGGCTGTCGGGTTGGGCGTTGCGGTCGTGATGAGTGACGAAGACACCGGCGTTTACGCGGCGGTCAGTCGGGCGATCCTGCGGCAATTGTATGCGAGGGCGACGAGGGCTTTTGCCGGGTCCTTTTGGAGCCTGGTCTTCATATCCAGACGCCAGCGTTCGGTGATCCGACGCGGTTCATTGGGTGGCGGCTCTGGCCGGAAATCATAAGAGCGCCGATCCATGGGGCGTCCGATGGCAACCAGCGGGTCCACGCCCCTGGCCTGCAATGTTTCGACGGCCTTGCGACTGGCGAAGCCCGTATCGGCGAGGACGGTTCGCGGCAGACCGATCCTTCCCTCCATTGACCTTACCCCCTGGCACGAACCGGAAACTCCAGGGTCAAGGAATATGCGGGAGCTTATAACCTCTGAAGACGAACCACGTCCCGCGATAAGCCGACATACTGCTTTCCCCGCATAACTGCCGTCCCTGCTGTCACCCCACACAAGTGGTCGGGGCTTTCACCCCGCCCCACCCCATCAACCAATATCGAACGTAACACCCTGCGCCAGAGGCAGCGTGCGGCCATAATTGATCGCATTCGTCTGCCGCCGCATATAGGCCCGCCAGGCATCCGATCCGGATTCCCGGCCACCACCGGTCTCCTTCTCACCACCAAAGGCGCCACCGATTTCCGCACCGGACGGCCCCATATTGACGTTCGCAATCCCGCAATCCGACCCCGCGCCAGAAAGGAACTGCTCGATCTCCCGCAGGTCATTGCCGAAGATGGAGGAAGACAGCCCCTGCGGCACGTCGTTCTGCAACGCGATGGCGTCCTCCAGGTCACGATATTTCAGAACATACAGAATCGGCGCAAAGGTTTCCTCACGCACCGGCCCAACCTGCCCCGGCATTTCCACCAGCGCGGGGCGCGCATAGAACGACCCGCCCCCGTTCACATCGACCCGCTCGCCACCATGCACGATGCCACCATGTGCCGCCGCATCACGCAGGCTGGCCTGCATCGCCTCAAACGCGGCCCTGTCGATCAACGGCCCCACCAGCGCGTCACTCTCAATCGGGCTCCCAACGGAAATGCGCTGATAAACCTGCGCCAGACGCGGCACCAGCGCGTCATAGACGCTTTCATGCACGATCAGCCGGCGCAACGTGGTGCAGCGCTGCCCCGCCGTCCCCATCGCACCAAACGCCACGGCGCGCAGCGTCAGTTCCAGATCGGCCGACGGCGTAACGATCGAGGCATTGTTCCCACCCAGTTCCAGGATCGACTTGCCGAAGCGCCGCGCCACCCGCTCGCCGACAACGCGCCCCATACGGGTCGACCCCGTCGCCGAAACCACCGGCACCCGCGCATCCGCCACCAGCAATTCACCGATCTCCCGGCCGCCGATCAGCAGCGTGCCAAGATCGGCCGGCGCGTCATCACCAAACCGCGCCACCGCACGCTCGAACAGCGCCTGCACCGCCAACGCGGTCAGCGGCGTCTTCTCCGACGGCTTCCACACCACCGGGTCGCCGCAGACAAACGCCAGCGCCGCGTTCCACGACCACACCGCCACAGGAAAATTGAACGCCGAAATCACCCCGACCACCCCCGCCGGATGCCACTGCTCCGTCAGTCGGTGATCCGGCCGCTCCGACTGGATCGTCAGGCCATAAAGCTGCCGCGACAGCCCAACCGCAAAATCGCAGATATCGATCATTTCCTGGACCTCGCCGAGCCCCTCGGACACGACCTTGCCCACTTCCAGCGTCACGAGCCGGCCCAGCGCCACCTTGCTGGCCCGCAATTCCTCACCCAGCAGACGCACCAGTTCGCCACGACGCGGCGCAGGCACCCGGCGCCAGGTCTTGAAAGCCTCCGCAGCCGCGCCGATGGTACGGCGCGCGTCATCCGCTGTCGTCTCGACCACCCGCGCAATCTCCTCGCCGGTCACCGGCGAGCGCACGGCCAGCGTCCCGCCCGTGAACCGCGCGGCCGGCACGCCCAGACCCACCAGCAGGTCGTGCACCTCGGAAGCTATCAGGTTTGTCATCGTCTCTTCGCTTTCTCTCTTCATGCGTCTGGTCTCTGTTCTTTTTTGAAAAAAAGAACCAAAAAACTTTTGATTCGTTCTGGAATCTTGTGCAGGGCACACGCGATGTTCCCAAACCGATAAAAGTTTTTTCTTCCCCTACAGTCGCGCCGTCACAAGATGCACGGCGGCCGAGCCATATTCATACATCGCCTCCCGCGCCCGCCGGGCACGAGCCGGAACCGCCCTGGTCACCGGCAACGGCAATTCCGCCTCAGATACCACGCCCCGCGCGAAATCCGCCAGCACGCGGCCGAACACCGTGCCCGGCGCAATGCCCCGTCCGTTATAACCGCTGATGGATACGACATTCTCCGCCAACAGATGCAGGCGCGGCAGATCATCGACCGTCATGCCGATGCTGCCGAACCATTCACTCTCGAACCCGACGCCCGCAAGCTGCGGATAGATCCGCGCCAGCGCGCGCGAAGCCCATTGCCGATGCACAGCCAACCCCGTCCCCCGCAACGCCCCCACGCTACCGATCACCAGACGCCCTGCCCGATCAAGCCGGAAGGACGTCAGCACCTCCTTCGTATCCCAAGCCCCCTGCTTCTTCGGCAGTACGGAACGCAATTGCGCCGCATCCAGCGGTACGGTGGCAATGTTGAAATAAGGCAGATGAATCAGCTCCTCCCTGATCTCGGGCCACAATCCACCGATATCGGCATGCGTATAGGCATTGGTCGCCACGATCACCTTCGGCGCCCGCACACTGCCCGCCTCGGTTCGCAACCGCCACCAACCACCCTCCTGCCGGGCAGAGACAACCGGGCTGGCAGTATGAACCCGCGCCCCCGCCACCAACGCCGCCCCCGCCAGACCGCGCGCATAAGCCAGCGGCTGGATCGTGCCGGCCCGTGCATCCAGCAGCGCCCCTTCATACACACCGCTGCCGACCATCTCCCGCGTCTCACCAGGGTCCAGCAGCCGCACCGGCGCGCCCAGGCGCCGCCACTGGCGCTCCCGCTCCTTCAGGCTAGCGAGCCCCGCACGCCCGACCCCACAATGCAGCGTGCCGACATGCTCGGCCTCACAGGCGATGCCATGGCGCGCAACGAGATCGAACACCACGGACGGCGCATCCCCCAGCAACCGAAGAATTCGCGGACCATGCACCGGCCCCAACCCCTCGATCACATCCTCGGGCATGACCCACAGCCCGGCATTGACCAGCCCGACATTCCGCCCGGACCCGCCGAACCCGACCTCCTCCGCCTCCAGCACCACCACCGAAACCCCGGCCGAAGCCAGATGCAGCGCCGCCGAAAGGCCGGTATAACCCGCACCGACAATGGCGACATCGGCCTCCACGTCCCCGGCCAGCGCCACGGTGGCAGGCGCGGGCGGCGCAGACAGTTCCCACAATCCATGACTACGCAAATCGTTTCTCATCGCCGTGCTCTTCCTCTACCCGATGCCCTCAACGACCGTCATTCACGCAACCGCCGTGCTCCGCAGAGCATCCCGAATATCGGCAATGGATCGGTCCTGAAGGCCCGCATACAGCGCGCATTCATCCAGAACTTCCGCTCCCAGAGCAGTCTCGAACCCCGCGCGATCGGCGCTAACCGCATAATCCGCGCCACTCTCGCCACCCAGATTGGAGCGGAAAATCCCCGCGGCACTCACCGGCAGAAAATCCTCGTAGGTTATCGGGGTCGCCACGACCACGCCCGCACGCACCATGTCTTCGATCGGCGCGTCGGCCGAAAAGCCGGGCGGCAGGGTGGCGGCGCCCGCCAGATCGTACCGGAAATAGGCCAGTTCCTGGCCGCGCAACGCGTCCTCGGTATCGGGAAACTGCATGAAGGCCCGTTCCAGCCGCACCCCATACGGCACATCCTTCGGCCCGTCGTCCCGCGCGGCGCGCAACAGGCGATCGTACAGCGCCCGCCCTTTCGGGGTCAGGGCCACACCGCGCTGCTCGATCTCGCCAAAACGGGCGGTATGGCATCCATCCTCACCCGCATAGCCCTCACCGAGGAACAAGATCGGTTCCTCCAACGCCGCGAAACTGGTCTGCCGCAGCAGGATCGGGCACGCCCGGCGCGGCGGTCCCTCGATCACATCCTTGGCCCGCATGCCATAGGACGGCATTTCAGCCTGCGCCGCATCGATATCCAGCGTGCGGGGCGTCAGATGGTTGATATGCGGCCCCTTGAAGCACACCACATCCGCGATCAGCCGATGCGCATCGTGCAGGCGGCGATAGGTCGCGGCACTGACCGTCGCCTCGCGATGCCACCGAAAAGTTTCCAACGCCTCGCGAACAAACAGGTCCGCCTGCGCGTCCGCAAGGCCACCCTCCTCCTCCCACTGCCCGATCAGCGCCAGCACGCCGGGCGTGAAAATCCGCCGCGCCGCCAGAATGCGCTCGGCCTCCGCCCGCAGTTCGACATCCGCAATCAGGTCCAGCCGCAGCAGCGACGTAAAGACGCGGAACGGATTACGGCCCAACGCCAATTCATCGACCGGCCGAAACGCGGTGGAATGCACCGGAATCCCGGCAACCGAGAGATCGTAATACCCCACCGGCACCATGCCCATCACGGCGAACAGCCGACGCATGGTGGCCAGTTCCGTCGCCGTACCCAGCCGGATCGCGCCATGCCGTTCCACATCCAGCCGCGCCAGCGATCCGGTCGCCTCCAGCCGGGCCTTCAAAGCCGGGTCATCCTGCAGAACCCGCGCATTCACCCGCGCGACCAGTTCCGTCAGTGCGCCGTATTGCGGCACTTCCTGGCGATACATGTCCGACATCGCCCGCGCGAAACGGGTCCGGATCTCATCCGCGCCGATCATTCCGATCTTTTCCACCACACGTTCCCCACCCTGTCGGGCACCACTGGCGCGGCCCACCTATTATTCTGATTCCACATCATTCGCGACGCCGCCCCGCCTTTCAAACGATAAAGGAAACTGACATCATGCGAATCTGGAATGACCCGCCCATCCCGCGGCGGCTCCCCCTTCACTCCCACGGGCTGACATGGCGACCGCGCGACGTTTCCTGCCCCCCACCCTGCTGCTGCATTCCTTCGAGGCCGCCGCCCGCCTGGAAAGCTTCACCGCCGCGGCGCGGGAACTCCACCTGACGCAGAGCGCGATCAGCCGCCATATCCGCGCACTCGAGCAGCAACTCGGCGCCGACCTGTTCGTGCGCGACCGGCAGACGGTGCGCCTCACACTGGCAGGCGAGGCCTATGCCCGCGAAGTCCGCGAGGCCCTGCGCCATATCGCCACCGCCACGCTGGGCTTTCGCGCCAACCCGACCGGCGGTGCCATCAATCTGGGCGTGCTGCCCACCTTCGGCGCCCAATGGCTGGCCCCCCGCCTGCCGGACTTCATGCGCGCCCACCCCGACATCACGATCAATCTGATGTCCCGCCCCCTGCCCTTCGATTTTTCGGGAGACACGCTCCATGCCGCCATCCATTTCGGCGCGGCCGAATGGACGGGTGCGGAAATGGATTTCCTGATGTCCGAACAGGTCGTCGCCACATGCAGTCCCACCCTGCTGGCCCACCACGGCTTCCGCACGCCTTCCGACCTTCTGGATGCCCCGCTGCTGCACCTGGTCTCCCGCCCCGATGCGTGGGAGCGATGGTTCGCAGCCCAGGGCGTGGAAGCACTGAAGGTCCACGGCATGCTGTGCGACCAGTTCACCTTCATCGCGCAGGCTGCGGCTGCCGGAGCCGGCGTTGCCCTGCTGCCGCGCTTTCTGGCAGCGGACCTGCTGGAGAGCGGCCGTCTGGTCGAACTGCCGGGCCGGACACTCCCCAGCGAAGGCGCCTATTACCTGGCCTACCCCGCCAACCATGGCAGCTATGGCCCGTTCCAGACCTTCCGCGCCTGGCTGCTGAAAACGGCCATGCCACATGGGCCGACAGCTTGATCCTGCTTCCATCATGCCCTACCTCAATCATGAGGCCACGTCCTCGCCCCTCTTGAGGGTTTTCAGGTCCGGGACGGCCCGGCGGCTCTGAATGGAGACCGCCATGTCGTGGCTGATGCTGACCATCGCTGGCTTGCTGGAAGTCGTCTGGGCCTTCGCGATGAAGGAATCCCAGGGGTTCACGCGCGCCATCCCCTCCGCGATAACCATTGTCGGGATGATCGCGAGCTTCGCCCTGCTTTCACTCTCCATGAAACATCTGCCGCTCGGGACCGCCTATACGGTCTGGACAGGCATCGGGGCTATCGGAGCCTTTCTGGTCGGCATCCTGTTTCTCGGCGATGCCGCCAGCCCTCCGCGCATCCTGGCCGCCCTCCTGATCACGAGCGGCCTGGTGCTGATGAAACTGTCCAGCGGCGGATAAGGGAGGGTCGCCCGCCTCCAGCCCACCGGCGCCGGCGAGGTTCCCGCTTCCCGAAAACTGTCTATTCCGTTCTGCGGCGGGGGATGCCAGAAGGGTTTTCGAAGAATCGGCATCAGTCCGGCAAGTACGATATTCGCGACAGGTCCTCATGCTTTTCAAAACCCTGCCGACCAGCGCCGTCATCGGTCTCTGGGCATTGTTTGCCTGTACCTTCACGGCACTGACCAGCGAGGTCGCCCCCGTCGGCATCCTGATCGAGATGGCGCGGACGTTCCACATTCCGGAAGGCCATGCCGGGCTGGCCGTCAGCGC
Organism: Gluconacetobacter dulcium; assembly: GCF_014174165.1. Classification (GTDB taxonomy): domain Bacteria; phylum Pseudomonadota; class Alphaproteobacteria; order Acetobacterales; family Acetobacteraceae; genus Gluconacetobacter; species Gluconacetobacter dulcium. The sequence continues at coordinate 47,580 of NZ_JABEQN010000021.1, forward strand.
CTTTGCCCTGATGGTGGCCCTCGGCGCGGTCCCGCTCACGATCATGACGGCGCATATCGACCGCAAGCGGCTGATGCTCCTCTCGCTGTCGGGCTATGTGCTGTCCAATCTGGTCGTGGCGATGGCCCCCACCTTCCTGCTCCTGTGCGCCGGCCGGCTGATCGGCGGGCTGGCGCACGCGCTGCTGATGTCGATCACCTCCGCCTATGCGGCGCGCCTGGTGCCCCAGAACATGACCGGACGCGCCATTTCCTTCGTCTATGGAGGCACCTCGCTGGGTGCCATCCTGGGCGTGCCGGGCGCGGCGGCAATCGGGCATCTGGCAAGCTGGCGGGCCGCCATGTTCGTCATGACCGCGCTCGCCGTCATGCTCACTCTCTGCATCGCCTTTTTCCTGCCACCGGTCTCGTCTCCCCCCAATGTCCGCAGCAGCCTGCCCGGCGTGGCGTCCCGCCGGGTCATGCGGATCTTCCTGGTCGTGGTGGCGGTCGATGCGGTATTCTTCTTCGCGCACAACCTGCTCTACACCTATGTCACGCCGCTGCTGCTCGACCACGGGCTGACGACGGGCACCCTGAGCCTCGCCCTGCTACTGACGGGCGCCGTCAGCATCCTCGGCCTGTGGGGCGCCGGGCAGTTCGTCGACCGCAACCCCGGCGCGGGCCTGCTGGCCGGCGGCCTGGCCATGCTCATCGGCATGGGGCTGATGTATGGACACATCCTGTCCGGCTGGGCGGCGGTGGGGGCCGTGGGGCTATGGTGCGTCGGCTATTCGGCCATCATCCCCTTCGTCATGTCCGGGGCGATCCGCGCCCGTGCCACCCGTCCCGACGTGGCCGGGGCCGCGATCAATTCCGCCAGCAACGTCGGCATCCTGCTGGGTTCCGCGGCAGGCGGACAGGTGCTGACCCATGCCGGCTTCGGTGTTCTCACCCCATTGGCCATCGCCGTGGCGCTAGGCGGCATCCTGCTGGGCTTTTTCAATCCCGCCGCCTTTCCACACAGCCTTCCTCCCACCGAACACGACGATTGAAAGCCAGACCGGAAACGGCCGCCAGCGGCGATATTTAAAGCCTTTCTTAACCCTGTCGCCCGCACAAACCGATCTGGGCCTTTCTGGAAATGTGGGCAGACAAGCGGGAGCAGCCATAAGGTCGCTTACCGCGCGCATTGACGGGCAGGCCCTTACGGGGATCAGCACCGGAAAGGCGTCAACCCATGCGCATCATGATAACCGGCGGATGCGGCTTCATCGGATCGGCGGTGGTGCGGCATGTGATCGGGACAACCGGCCACACAGTGGTCAATATCGACGCCATGACCCATGCCGCCACGCGGGCCTCGACGGCCGATGCGGCATCGAACCCGCGCTACCGGCACATTCAGGCCGACATCACCGACGGCGCGGCGATGCGGGCAGTTTTCGCCGCCCATCAGCCGGAAGCGGTGCTGCATCTGGCCGCCGAAGACCAGACAGACCCCACGATCGACGCTCCCGGCGCCTGCGTGGCGACCAACGTGCTGGGCACCTTCACCCTGCTGGAAGCGGCACGGGACTATTGGAACGACCTCGATATGGCCGACCGCATGCTGTTCCGTTTCCACCACGTCTCGACCGACGCGATCTTCGGCCCCCAGCGACCCGGCGCGCCCCCTTTCACCGAAGCCACCCTCTACGCTCCGCGCAGTCCGTATTCGGCATCCAAGGCTGCCTCGGACCATCTGGTACGCGCCTGGCAGCACACATACGGGCTGCCGACTTTCGTCACCACCAGCACCCATAATTACGGCTTCTGGCATTTCCCCGAAAAGCTGATCCCGCTGATGACGCTCAACGCCATCGCCGGTCGCCCCCTGCCCGTTTATGGCAACGGGAGCACCCTGCGTGACTGGCTGTTCGTCGACGACCACGCCGAAGCCCTGGTCCTGGCGATGGAGCGTGGCCAACCGGGCGAGACCTACGCCATCGGTGCCCGTCAACCGCGCACCACCCTCCAGGTCGCCCGCGCCATCTGCACGCTCATGGACGAACTGCGCCCCGATCCGGCGGGTCCCCACGCACGGCTGATCCGCTCCGTCGCCGACCAGCCGGCACATGATTGCCGCTCCGCAATCGACCCGTCGCACGCCGAGGCCGCGCTCGGCTGGCGTCCCCGCCACGATTTCGAAACCGGCCTGCGCCGCACGGTTCAATGGTATCTGGAGCACCGCGCATGGTGGACCGCGCTCCAGGCCGGGCAGGGCAGCACCCACACCACCGAAGCCGCCGCCTGAGAGCCCGCCCGTAACGGCCAGGGGCCACTCTGGCGAGACAACGCGCGCAGACGACGCCTCCGGCTTCATCACGATGTAATAATCATTTCATCATCATCGCTTCCGACAATCGGATAAGAGCGACCCGCTGTGCAAACCCCCTCGGCCGGGCCTTCGGGTCCGGCTTTTTTTGCACCGACGCGGGAACAAACCGGGAAGAACAGAGCAAGGTCGCTCGGATTCAAGCCCCAGCGGCATCCACCCACAGAGTTATCCAGAGGGGTATCCCCGGATTCTGTGGATAATCCTGGCCTCCCCGGAACGCGCCCGAACTTGAAAAATGGCTGTTTTCCGCCACTCCCAGCATGATTGCATCCGCTCCCTGAAAAGCCCCTTGATTCCATGTCAGTTTTATGACTGCCCCCATGGGCAAATCATTCACAGCCGACCAGAGAGCCGAGTCAGGAGCCACCACTGCACGGCCCCTTTTTTCGTCCCCCGGAGCACACAGCACGCCCCGCCCAGCCGGAACAAACCAAGAAAGGCGGGATTCGTCGCGTTCAGGCCGGTTTCCGGCGAAGCAATCCACAGAGTTATCCAGAAGGGTACCCCCGGATTCTGTGGATAATCACGCGACACCCGCCATGGACCAGCACCGAAAAAATGCTGGTTTTCCGCCCTTCTCAGCCAGTCAAGAGAGGCATGACCAAATATCCATGATTCCTGGGCATTTTCTTACGGACCCATCCGCCGAAACAATTCACAGCTTCATAACGATTCATGCTTGACTCCTCTCCGGGGCAGATCTCCGCCAGAGTCCTTCCGAATCCGTGCGGGCCGCCACACGACAGGGCGGGCGACCAAGCAGCCGGCAGGCTTTCATTTCTGGTTTCGGCGCAGCCCGTATAAAGTCCGCGTACAGATCCAAAGTGATACAGGACTGCGGAAAGGCACCATGGCAACCGCGAAACCATTCGTCATCCCCGCTCTCGCCACCCTGCTGATCGGGCTCACCCCGGCCGCCCCCACCCGAGCGGACACGCCGCAGGCCCACTGCACGCCAGGCAAGCCGGCGCTCCCCGACGATCTGCGCGCATGGGCCTCCCCCACCCACTTCGAAGCCGCCGGCACCGTTTCCGCGCTCGATCACGCCGTCCTCCCACCGGGCCAGGCAGTGCTGGTAGCCCTGCGCCCCACGCCGGATGTCAGCTACGCCCTTCGCCCCGACGAACCGGGCGGCACGGTCAGTTCTGGCGGCATGGTGGCCTTCGACGTTCCCAAGGCAGGCACCTACCGGGTCATGCTCAACGCCCGCGCGTGGCTGGACGTCGTGCGCGACGGTGCCGCCATAGGGTCCACCCACCACGAGCACGGGCCAGCCTGTAGCGGAATCGGCAAGATGGTCGATTTCCCGCTACCGGCCGGACGCTCCGTCATCCAACTCAGCGGCAGCAGCCAACCTGAAATCGAAATCATGGTGGTGCCGGCGCCGTGACACGCCGGGGCGCTGGACAGAAGCGCCTCGTCCCCCTCGCCCTCGCAGCCGCGCCCTGACGCCCCATCCATGCCGGAGCCGCCGGGCACGCCTACGACGCGGGCGGGCAAGCTGGACGCGGGTCGCATCGGCTGTGCGCCGCTGGGCAAGAGCACGCTGAACCGGCTGGAACAGGGGCGTGCGGAGGGACGGCAGGATTCACGGCCGTGTCATCGTCACCATCCAGAAATGATGCCTGATCCATTGGATGAATTTTATCAGAGCCGTTATAGCGACCCGCGCACAGGACGTGGCGCGACGCGGCCCGCCCACGCGGCAGACTGACTTTTCAAACCGGGCCTCCGTCAGCGGGCGTGACCGTGCCGGTGATGCAAATCGGGATAATGAGGGTGGCGATGCGTCATGGGCGCATGGCGATGGAAATGCGTATGCGGCTCACCGGACGGATCGTCCGGCCCGTGTTCGTGCTGGTGGTGGATGTCATGCACATGGCGGTGCGCATGCCCCATGGCCTCGTGGGTATGCTCATGATCGTGCCGTTCCGCGAGATGCAAAAAGAGGCCGACCCCCATCAACAGCGCCGCCACCACAAGGTGCCCCGTCACGGGTTCGCCGAGCAGCAGCACCGCCACAACCGCGCCGATGAATGGCGCGCTGGAAAAATAGGCGCCCGCCCGCCCCGCGCCGAGATGGCGCAGCGCCAGAACGAACATCACCAGACTGACGCCGTAGCCGAGGAACCCGATCGCGCCAGCCGCCGCGATCGCCGGCAGCGGCGGCAGCGTCGCGCCATGGGCAAGGGCCAGCACCAGATTGACCGAACCCGCCGCCAGCCCCTTGACCATGGCGATCTGCACCGGATCGGCGGCGGAAAGCTTGCGGGTCAGGTTGTTGTCGATGCCCCAGGCGACACACGCGCCCACGATGGCAAGCGCCCCCATGCCGAAATCGCCCGGCCCGCCCTGCCACGACAGGACGACCGCCCCCGCGAGGATCGCGAAAGCCCCCAGCAGAAGACGCCGATCGACGGCTTCGCGAAACACCACCCACGCGATCCCCATCGTCGCCAGCCCCTCGACATTGAGCAGCAGCGCCGCCGTCGAGGCCGCACTCTGCGCGAGCCCGATCATCAGCAGCACCGGGCCGATCACGCCGCCCGCCAGTACGACCAGCGCCAGCCAGAACAGGTCGCCGCGCGCCAGCGGTGCCTCGCGCGGAACCGCCCCCGCGACCCGCCCGATCATATGATACAGACCCAGGCCGATCCCGGAGCCGAGATAAAGCAGCCCGGCCAGCAGCCATGGATCGACCCCGTCACCGAGCAGCAGCTTGGCCAGCGGCGTGCCCGCACCGAACAGCAGGGCCGAGATCAGGGCAATGACGGGTCCATTTTTCAAGTTCAGCCTCCTTCGGCCTGGCGAAGCATGTCGTGCGCCTGCGGCCCCGCCCGACAGGCTATTCCGATGACGCCCCTACTCTCGCGATCGTTCCCAAGTCTGCGTCATTCAGGATTACCCGATCGATCACGCGTAAAAATACAGAACCACCTTCTAGAATTTCGTCCCTATGGAGAAAAGAGCCTGGCGGGGGGCCGCGCGCTGCATCGTCTGCTTGTCGCCTGAAAACGGGAACCCGTCGACTCCGATATTCCCGATCATTTTCTCGTTTAATATATTGTAAACGTCGAAGCGGAATTTCAGCCCCGGAATATTTCCATGCTTCGGCAACTCGTAGGACAGGAAAGCCGTCGTGTTGAAGTAGTTTCTGGCCCTGAGATCGTTTTGGTAATTGGTCTGCTGGTCGAGATAGACCGTGGCGGTCGCTCCGGCCTGGAACTGATGATAATGGAACAGCAAGCTGCTGAGAAGCGAGATGGCCGGATAGCCGGGTTGCGCTTTTCCGCGAAGGGGAAAGACCGTATCGCCGACATTCAGGTCTCCGCCGTAGGAAAAGCGGCTGACCGACAGGCTCTGGTTCAGGGTGAGATAATGTCCGACCGGCAGGGCGACAGCCGCGTCTCCGCCCCAGATATGCGACGCGGGGATCGAGGCGACAGTGTTGATCGGGGCGTGAAGATCGCCCACCGAGGCCGCGATCAGCCGATTCTCGATCAGGCTGAAATAAGCGTCATAGGAAATCCGCAGACGACCACGTCGATGATGTCCGCCGATCGTAACCGTCGTGTCTCTTTCCGGCTTGATATCGCGCGTCGCTTCGTCGAACGTGGATTGATCCGCCGCGGTCCATGCGGACGCGCCGTATCCGAGATTCCCGCGCGGGAACACGTTATACGCGCCCTGGGTCTGCGCGGCATCGACGAAGAAATCGTCTTGCCGTGTTGGTCTGTACAACAGGGAAAGATGCGGTAGAAACCCGTTTCTGGACCGCAGCGTGCCATACGGTGCCGGCACGTCGTCGTTCCCGATGCCGCCCCCGGTGGTCGAAAAATCGACCGCCTTGAACCCCATGCCCAATGTCAGTTCCGGGCGAAGATGCCAGTCATCATGCAGATAGATCTGACGTGAAGATGTTTTCCACGCCGACATGTTCTCGACCTGGAAGGCCGGTCCATATGATGTGAAAGGTCCAACCGCAAGAAGGGGCTTTCCTTCCCCGAGCAACGGTTCATTGTACCATGACCCCGCAGCCCGCGACGACGCGGATTCCTCCCACAGCCCGGCGGAGAGCGCATGGTCGGCAATCTGATAGGCCAGCTCGGCAGTCCCCCCGAAGCGCCGGACCTGCGAATGCCAGACCTGCTCCGAAAACGGCGCGCCGGTTTCGGAAGGGGTGGTAGGGTCCGAGACGGAAGCATCGGTATAGGTGCTGGCGCCGTAGAACAGGATGTTTCCGCTCAGGGCGTGCGTGATATTGAAATGGTGGCGGAGCGAGCCCAGCCAGTCCTGAGAAACCTGACCGCTATCATACGGGATCAGCACCGCCCGATCCCCACAGAGATAGGGGCCGCAGGCGTTCGCCGCGCCGGCGCCCGCCTGATAATAGGCAAGGGGATAGTTCGGATAAAGGTAGTCGGACCCCCGCCAGCCGAGCTTCGAGATCATGTCGTTCGACAGGTCGTTATAACCCCAGACCTGCGCGTCGGACACCGCGAGAAACGCCGAGAAATCGCCCCAGGACACGTCCTGCGTGACTTTCACGTTGCCTCGAATCATATATTGCGTGCCACCGCCCTCATATTTGTCTTTGGAGATGCGCTGGAAGCCCGCAAGAATTTTCGGCCCGTATGCGCCGATCTGGCCGGTATTGCCCGTCACAGTGGTGACGTACGTCTGATTGCTGCCGACCGACTGGGTGATATCCGCATTTGCCCTGTCGGCCGGGTTCTCAAGCGAATATCGCAGTTCGCCGCCTCTGCTGGTGCTGGAAAAAGCACTCTCGCGCGATGTGCCCGGCGAGACATAAATCGAACCGATCAGGTCCGGCACGCCGATATTGTTGACATTGTTTCCGGTCAACGTGGTGAAACTGACATCGTTGAGGGGAATGCCTTCGAACATGATCCCGAGTTCGTTCATGTGGAACCCGCGCATGAACAGGCTCGCATCGGACTCGTCGAGGCCATAGGCATCGCTCGACACATAGGAAACGCCGGGCGTCGTTGCCAGAAGGGAAAGCGGGTTCGCACCGGTGAGCGCCGTCGCCCAGTCGCTCCTGGTCAGCAGCGTACCGTTGGGATGAATCACGCGGTGCCGGTCGCTCTGGACGACGATGGCTTCGGGATCGGCATTCTTCGTCACCGGCACGCTTCTTCGGGCAGGCGCCACCTGCCTCGTCACGGCCGGCCGCGCATGGTCCTTGGGGTCGTGATGCCCGCCCGGCCGGCCTGGCGTCTCCGCCGACGCCGGCGGGAGCAGGCCCACGGAAAGCAGTGTCGCCCCCATCAGGCCGACAGCGCGATGAGCGGAACTGGGCCGCACGCCATGTCTTTGTCCCTCGCGCGGGAAGCGTTCCGCGCGGCGCGTCATATGCATCAATCCGGCCTCCGTTCAAGATGGGGCCAGAAACCACATTCTTTTTCAGACCGGCAATGTTGCGTTCATATTCAGAAAATATACTTTAGTATAATACATCCATACGTTATCTTTTGTTGAATTTTCATGACAGGCCGTCAAGGTCGAGTTTGCCCGTAAGCCTGACCAGATCGGGCAGGGTCCGTGCATCCATCTTGCGCATGGCCTGGGCGCGACGGACCTTTACAGTAATCTCGCTGACATCGAGCACGGAGGCGATCTGCTTGTTCAACAGGCCCTGCACCACCAGTCGCGCGACCTCCTGCTCTCCCGCCGAAAGCGAGGCCCAGCGCGCGCGCACCATCTCGCTTTCGGCGACGGCCCGGCGACGGTCGCGATCCTTTCCAATTCCGTTCTGGATCGCATCCAGCAGGGTCTGGTCATTGAACGGCTTCGTCAGGAACTCGATCGCCCCGTGCTTGATGGCGTCCACGCCCATCGTGATATCGCCGTGCCCGGTGATGAAGACGACCGGCAGCGCGATCCCGAGCCCGGCCATGCGCCGATGGAAGTCGATGCCGCTCTGGCCCGGCATACGCACGTCCAGTACCAGGCAGCCCGGCGCGTCCTCCATCCCGTGCGCCAGAAACGCCGTGGTGGAATCGAAGGTAAGAACCCTGATCCCGACCGATGCAAGCAGGTCGTCCAGCGCCGCGCGGACGGAGCTGTCATCGTCGATCACATAGACGACGCATGGGCCGGTCATCAGCTTTTCTCCTGCTGCACGGCCGGAACGGTGAAGCGGAAGGTCGCGCCCCCCGTCTCCACCGGTTCCGCCGAAATCTCCCCGCCATTGGCCTCGACGAGCGTGCGGCTGATGCTCAGCCCGATCCCCATGCCGTCTTCCTTGGTCGTCCAGAACGCCTCGAAGAGATGGTCGCGGATACCGGCCGGAATGCCGATGCCGGAATCGCGGATAGACAGCCCGACCATGCCGCCCGCGACCTCCGACACCATATGGATCGTGCGCGCGCGGGCCGGGCCGGCGGCGATGGCCTCGATGGCATTGAGCAGAAGATTGCCGATCACCTGCTGGACCTGAACCCGATCGGCGCGCACCGCCGGCAGGTCGGGCGCAAGGTCCAGCACCAGCTCGATGCCATGACGCTCGATCTCGCCGCGAGACACGCCGACGACCTCCCCCACCGCATCGTTGAAGGCGAAGACGGTCCTGCTGGGCGGCTCGCCCCTGGTCAGGCTGCGGACGCGGGCGACGATGGCGCTGGCCCGGCCCGCGTCCCGCACGATCCGGTCGAGCGCCTGCCTGGCCCGGTCGAGATTCGGCGGGTCATGCGCCAGCCAGTGGCCGCAGGCATTGCCGCTGGTAACGATGGCGGCCAGCGGCTGGTTGATCTCGTGCGCGATGGAGGTGGTGAGCCCTTCCAGGCTTTTGATGCGCGCGATCCGCACCAGCTTCGCGTGGGCGTCCTGCGCCGCCTGCCGCGCCGCGTCCATCTTGAGGATCAGCCACGCCGTCATGACGATCGCGGCGATGCTGACGCCCATATTGGCCAGACCGATGGGCATGTTGCCTTTCGGCGTCAGCGCGAAGCTCAACACGGTCAGCGCGACGCAGAACGCCGAGAGCCGGATCAGCGCCCGGCGGCCCAGAAACGGCGCGGCGTTCAGAACGACCATGGCATAGAAGACCGCGGCCGCGACCTCGTAATTCGTGGCCGTGTCCACGGCGAACAGCGCGGCCATGACCCCCGCCAGAAGGGCCAGCCGGAGCCCGAGGCGAAGCCGTGCCCGCATCCGCTCCATCCCTTTCGCGTCACATCCCGTCACGTCTCGTCACGGGCGTTCCAGAATGCCTGCCGCACACCGGGCAACCGTTCCACCTTCTCGACCGCGTCGTCCAGTTCCTCGACATTGACGGCGGTGGGGAAGAGCGTCAGTTCGATCTCCATCTCGTCCTGACCCAGCGGATGCCCGTCCACCTGGCGGACCGGGTAGCCGGTATCGTCGAGGATGCCGAGAATATTCTCCCGGATGTCCGCGCTCAAAGTCCGGTCGCAGATCACATACACCACATACAGGGCCTCGCTGCTCGCCTCGCTGAACGGGCGGCGGTTGATCCGGTTGACCAGCGGCCGCAGCAGGGTGTTGCTGGCCAGCACGAAGAAGGCGGCGATCGACGCCTCGCCCAGCAGGCCCGCGCCCGCGCAGGCACCGACCGCGCCCGACCCCCACAGCGTGGCCGCCGTGTTCAGGCCGGAAACGCTGGCCCCTTCCTTCATGATCGCGCCCGCGCCGAGAAAGCCGATGCCCGAGACGACATAGGCGACGACGGTGATGGGCGTCTGCGATCCATGGTCGATGTCGAACAGGCGCGCACCCAGCGACACGAAGATCGCCGCGCCGACGGAGACCAGCGTGTTGGTCCGCAACCCGGCGGTGCGCTGGCGCAACTGGCGTTCGACGCCGATCAGGGCACCGAGGACGAAGGCCGCCGCAAGCTCGACGAGCGTGGTCGCGAGCGACGACAGGCTGCTGAAATGAAGGGCAAGGGTCACAGATCGGGACTCCAGAGGGCGAGCGGACTCCGCCCATGCGGTCACTTACCAGCCGAACCGGCGGATATAGAGTGTCTTCATCGCGGTGGTCAGGACCGCATACCCCAGGACCATGCCGACCAGCCAGGGATAATAGGCCGGCGGCAGCGGCTGAAGCCCGAAAGACCCGGCCAGCGGGCTGACCGGCAGGGCGATGCCGGCGGCGGCGATCAGCACGGTCATCAGCATCAGCGGCCACGCCGCGCGGCTGTCGATGAAGGGCCGTTTCGGCGTGCGGATCATATGGACGATCAGCGTCTGCGTCAGCAGCCCTTCCACGAACCAGCCGGACTGGAACAGCGATTGCCGGGCCAGGCTGTTCGCGCCGAAGGCATGCCACATCAGCACGAACGTCGCGATATCGAAAACCGAGCTGACGGGGCCGAAGAAGATCATGAACCGCCCGATATCCCGTGGATTCCATTTCAGCGGCCGGGCAACCAGCGCGCGGTCCACGCTGTCGAAGGGAATGGCGGTCTGCGAGAGGTCGTAGAGCAGGTTCTGCACCAGCAATTGCAGCGGCAGCATCGGCAGAAACGGCAGGAAGGCACTGCCGGCCAGGACCGAAAAGACGTTGCCGAAATTCGAGCTCGCCGTCATGCGGATATATTTGAGCATGTTGCAGAAGGTCCTGCGCCCTTCCAGCACGCCTTCCTCCAGCACCATCAGGCTTTTTTCCAGCAGGATGATGTCGGCGGCTTCCTTGGCGATATCCACGCCGGTATCGACCGAAATGCCGATATCCGCGGCGCGCAGGGCCGCCGCGTCGTTGATCCCGTCGCCCATGAAGCCCACGACATGGCCGCCGTCGCGCAGCGCTCGGACGATGCGTTCCTTGTGCTGGGGGGTAAGGCGGGCGAAAATCCGGTGCTTGCCGACCGCGTGCGCCAGCACGCTGTCGCTCATGCTGTCGATCTGCGGCCCGGTCAGGAAGCGCGCATGCCCAAACCCGACCTGGGCACAGACCTGCGCGGTGACAAGCTCGCTGTCACCCGTCAGGACCTTGACCTCCACGCCGTGCGCCGCCAGCGCGCGCAGGGCCGGCGCCGTCGTCTCCTTCGGCGGATCGAGGAAGGCGATATAGCCGACGAGCGTCAGACCGGCCTCGTCCTTCACCGAATAGACCGCCTGCGCGGCGGGCATCTCGCGTATTGCAACGGCGACCACGCGCAGCCCCTGCCGGTTCAGGTCCCGCGTCACCGCATGCAGCCGCTCCAGCATGTCGTCGTCGAGCGGCTGCGGCGCCGCATTCTCGCCATCCGCGATCCACGCGCACGCGGCCAGCATTTCCGCGACCGCGCCCTTGCAGATCAGCACGGGAGGATTGCTGCCTTCCGCCACGATGACCGACATGCGCCGACGCACGAAATCGAAGGGAATTTCGTCAACCTTGCGCCAGTCCCGCGCGTCGGGCGCCGCATGGACCAACGCAACATCGTCCAGCATAACATCGCCTGACGGACCATCGCCTGACGGACCATCGTCCGACGGAACGTCACCCGACATGACATCGCCCGGCGTGGCATGACCCGGCGTGGCATGACCCTGCGCGACATGCTCCAGCACCGCGCGGTCCAGCAGGTTCCTAAGCCCGGTCTGGTAGAAACTGTTGAGCCACGCATAGCGCAGCACGGTATCGGAGGGCGTACCGAACGCATCGGTGTGCCGCGCCAGCGCGATCCGATCCTGTGTGATCGTGCCGGTCTTGTCGGTGCAGAGCACGTCCATCGCGCCGAAATTCTGGATCGCGTCCAGGCGCTTGACGATCACTTTCCTGCGCGAGAGCGTCACCGCGCCCCTGGCGAGGGTGGAGGTCACGATCATCGGCAGCATTTCGGGCGTCAGCCCGACCGCGACCGACAGCGCGAACAGCGACGCCTCGACCCAGTCGCCCTTCGTCAGCCCGTTGATGAGCAGCACCACCGGCGCCATGACGAGGGCGAAGCGGATCAGCAGCCAACTGACGCCGTTCACGCCGGCTTCGAACGCCGTCTGGGTGCGGTCTGTCGCCGAGACGCGGGCCGACAGCGCGCCGAAACAGGTGCGCGCACCGGTCGCGACCACCAGCACGGTGGCCGAGCCGGAAACGACATTGGTGCCCATGAACACGAGGTTCGGCGTCTCGAAGACGGAGGTAAAAGGCCGGTCGATCTCGGCGAATTTCTCCACCGGCAGCGATTCCCCCGTCATCGCGCCCTGCGAGACGAACAGATCCCTGGCCGTCAGCACCCGGCAATCGGCCGGGATCATGTCGCCGGCGGACAGGATGACATGATCGCCCGGCACCAGTTGGCTGATCGGCAGTTCGACCGATGCGGCCGGCGGGGCCGGGTGCAGATGCACGCCGAAATACCGCGCGCCGATGGCCACGGCCGCCGCGTCGGGCGCCCGACGCCGGATGACGGTCGCGGTATTGCTCACCATGGCCTTCAGCCGTTCGGCGGCCCGGTTGGAGCGCCCTTCCTGCACGAAGCGCAGCAGCGTGCTCAGCACCACCATCGTCCCGATGACCACCGCCGCCTTCAGGTCCTGCGTCAGGACGGAGATGAAGGCGAGCACCGTGAGCAGCAGATTGAACGGGTTGCCGTAGCAGTGCCACAGATGCCGCCAGGCCGGCAGGGGCTTTTCGTGCTCCACCTCGTTGGGGCCGAAGCGTTCCCGGCGGGCTTCGGCCTCCGTGCCGGTCAGCCCGTCCGCATAGGAATGCAGGCGCGCGATCGCCGCCGGAACATCGTCGGTCGCGACCTGGCGCATGGTCCTGGACTCGTATCGCAACGGTGCCTGCCGGTCTCCGCTACCCAGCCTGTTCAGGCTTTCGAGGATCGCCTGGCGCCGGAAATGGCGGTGCGTATGCCGCCGTGTCAGGAACAGGCTGAACAGGGTCCGCAGAAAAGTCTCGAAGCCGTTCATGATGAAACACTCCCCATGGCGAGGGTCGGGGTGCCGCGAGAGACAGGCAAAGCGCGGCGGCATGGCAGCGGTCAGGACCGCCGCCATGCGTGCCGCGCGGAATCGTCAGGCTGGGCACGGAGGATATGAAAGAATAACCAGACGGGCATCGTCAGGAAATCCGCGTCATTTTCCTGATTCCCGGCCACGTCGCAAGCCGTTATTGCCCGACTTCAGACAGAAATGAGTATGCCGAAAATATACCAAAGTATAATATTTCTCTCCACGTCCCCGGCCACCGCCCGACCGGGTCATCCTCCCCTCACCACCCGTGCCATGATGTCGCCGATGATGACGGAGAATCGTTTTCCGCCATGCCCGCTACCGGAACATGAGATGTTCAGACCCAGGATTTGAAAGGTAATGTTGCGGACGGCCAGTTCCATCGGTCCGATGCTGATCCCATCCGTGCGGGCAAGGAATCTCCACCCCACCCAGATCAGCCCCACCCACGCGGTTCCCCGCCGCCAGACGATCATCCAGCAGCGGGCGATATGGCAGTCGCCAGAAACTGGCAGAGCCGGTCCCGTGTCAAAGGGCCGAACGGGCCGGGAACGCGGGGTAACGGCGTGTCGGGCTCCGCCATGAGACGGAACAGAAAAAAGCGATAAAATCAGAACAAAAAAGGAATTTTTCGTATTCCATTGTAATGTAGGGTCCGATATCCGGCGATGCTCCACAAGGTCGCTGTCAGGATATCGGCCTCATGAATGTTGCAGGACCGCCCTACGCATCTTGGGCAGTGTTACCCGACGCGTTTGGCATGGGTCACCCCATGGATAACACCGGGAGCAACCCCCATTCCTTGCATCTGGCCTGCCCCACGACTTCGGCATGGGAAATTCTATCAGAGCATTAATTTTTTTTGAAAAACGCGCTGTATTTTTATGGCGTCGCATTTCGTCGTTTGCGCGCGGTGGTGCCCATTGCCCCCCTCCCCGGGAAAAATCCTGCATCACCTTCCCTCCGCAGCTGAACACGGAGAAGAAGCAGAAACCCGCTCTGCATCGAGATCGAAGCCGAGCGCGCGCAGGCGAGCGTCGGTGCCGATCTTCCGCTTGCCCGCCCACAGCACCACGCCGCTGACGAGAACAGCAATCACGACCAGATCGAGCAGCGCCCAAAGGATCTTGAGCGGCATCCCGCCGTAATCGCCGAAATGCAGCGGGCGGGAAATCTCAAGGAAGCGCAGATACCACGGCATCGGATAGGCCCCGGTCAGTTCGCCGGTGCGGGCATCGACCAGCACCGGCGTGAACATCCTTGCCCGCAGCGGGGTCGCACCACGGGTCCACAGCACGTAATGCACCGGACTACCGAAGGACGCGCCAGGGAAGGACAGACCAGTCACCTCGTTGCCGGGCGCCGCCTTGGCTGCCGTGTCAAAAGCGGCCTGCACGGACGACAGATGATCCTGCGACGGCACGGGCAGTTTGGCGTAGGGGCGCAAAATCTGCCGCACATCCGTCACCCGCCACAGGCCGAACAATGGCGTCTGGAGTTCGTTGACCACCCCGGTAAAACCCACCACCGTCGCCCAGACCAGCGTGGCGGCCCCCAGCAGATTATGCAGATCCAGCCATGTCAGGCGCGCGGCACGGCCCCGCCGGACCGCGCCAAACGGCAGGCGCTTCATGAACCGGCCATACAGCACCATGCCGGAGATCAAAGAGGCCACGAAGAGCAATCCCATGAGGCCCACGAACAGCGCACCCGGCAAGCCTGCGAAAAGGTTGATATGCAGCGCGATTGCGGTGGAAAGAAGCAGATCAACCCACCTCCGCGACCGGGGCATATCCGCTGGGCGCGATTGCTTCACAACCTTAGCCGTCCGGGCGTCGAACTTGATCCAGTGACCAGAACGGCGGTCGGGATGATTTTTGTCGTCCTTGAGCGCTTGCCACGACGGCGCCATGGACACCAGCACGGCCGGTTCGTCATCGTCGGGGGCGACATTCGTGACGATCTGTCCCGGATACATCGCCCGCGCCTTCGCCATGATGACGTCAAGATTGGCGTTCGGCGTGCCGGGTGACAAAACCTCATAAGGCGGATCGTCCTCATCGACAAACCTGTCGAAAATCTCCTCGGCGAACAGGATCGGCAGACCGGTCACGCACACCACAAGCAGGAACAACGTGCAGATCAGGCTGACCCATTTATGAAAGACGAACCAACGGCGAAGCGTCGTATTAGTCATCGTACATTTCACCAGTTGTAAGACAGATTACCATAAGCGCGGCGGCCCTGCCCTATGAAGCATTCTGAATTGCCAGCACAGGATGTCACATAATATTTGTTGGTCAGGTTCGAAACGGCGAGTTGCGCCTGCAACCCCCTGAGAGTGGGAAACATGTGGCCGAAATCATAATGCATCCCGATATCGAAAAGATGATAGGCCGGGACCTTGAAGCTGTTAACCGCGTCGTTGTACGTAAATCCGATAAAGCGCACACCACCATTGATTGAAAAGCCGGGAAGGATTCCGTTGGGCAATCTGTAATCAGCAAATATGTTGAACATGTTCCGAGGCACGCCTTGGACGTACTTCCCTTTCTCCGAGGCCGATGGGCCATAACTACCGTCTGGAAGCTGCGTTAGGCTCGTGAGATTTGTGCTGGCATAAGTCATTTCGCTATATGAATAAGATGCGATTAAGCGAATATCCCGTGTGACATTAGCGTTAGCGGATACTTCAAAGCCTTTGGCATTCACCCGCCCGGCGTCGGCGGAAGAGTTCGGGTGTTGGGTGTCCGTGACAAGATAATGATTCTCGTCGATGTCATAAGCAGCCCCCGTGATCAGGATATCTCGTCCAGGAACCTTGTATTTTAATCCGACTTCTTTTTGGCTTCCCGTCAATGGCGCGAAGGCTTTACCTTGATAGTCCGTTCCGGTCTGCGGAATAAAAGACGTCGAATAACTGAAATATGGCGAAAGACCGAAATCGAAATTGTATATCAGTCCCGCTCTCCACGTAAACTTCTGTTGTGCGCCTGGATATGTAGAGTAATTCCCTGATCTTGACGAAATTGTGTGATTTTTGTTTTCATTATTATAACTTACATATCTTCCTGTATAATCTACCCAATCCTGGCGCCCACCAAGCAGAATCGACAATCCCTTCCACTTGATTTGATCTTGGAAATATATTCCTTCTTGAAATTGATTGTTTAAATAGTATGTTTTTCTACATAGCAGTTTTTATTTTTTAAGTCCTGACACGGATAATACTCATTATGGGGTGAGAAAATATCCACAAGGATAACTGAATTATCACCGGGATATCCATTGTACCCCGGCGTATCGTCGTAAATAGTTGATGTATTACTTTTATATTTACGAAAATCAGATCCGACAACCCATGTGTTGTTAATAGGTCCGATATCAAATTTCCCGTGAAAGCGCGCATCCATTCCAATGGTTACATTTTTTCTTTGAAAATCATAAGAATAAAGTTTAGCAATACGATTTGTCTTCATGCCAATAGAAAGCAGAGATTGCTCACGGTTTTTAGATTCTTCCCAACGGAAAGTCTGATTGAACTCGACGAACCGATTGAAGCGATGATGGAACTGGTATTCGAACATCGCATCTCGAGCGGAGTCAGTATTGAAGTCCGGATTTCCTATAAATCGACTACGGGGAACCCGACCATAAGGGCTGGAGAAAAGCGTACCTTCAACAGGAAATTCCTGATAGTTGCTTCCCATGCCTGGGGTATAAAGATAGCTTCCAAGCAGGGTAAGAGACGTTTTTTTATCTATATCCCACGCAACAGAAGGAAGAACCCCGACTCGTTTATAAGCAATATGATCAGCTTGCGTGTCCTGGGTCACGCCGATGGCCGCAATGCGATAACGCAGATTACCAGACTTCGTGATCTTATCGCTGTAATCGAACGTCGCTTCGTAGCGATTCCAGTTGCCGAAGCCGAGTGAAACATTATGAAGGGGCGTTTCCGTTGGCTTTTTCAGGTCCATTGCGAGCATGCCACCCGGAGTGGTCTGCCCGTACATGACAGAGGCCGGACCGTTCACGGCCTCAATCCGTTCCAGAAAGGCAGTTTCCCCCGCGCTAAAGGACTGGGACATCAGCCCATCGACGAATTGAGCGCTTGAGAAGCCACGCTGCTTAATACCACCACTATTACTCCAAGCCGCCCCTTGGCTATAAGTTCCCAACTGCTCGGCATAAATGCCGGGCATGTAGCGCAACGCCTCCTGGACGGTTTGGGCCTGCTGATCAAGCATCAATTGCTTTGTGATAACATAGATCGAGTTCGGAATTTCCGTTATCGGCGTGTCGGTTTTTGTTCCTGCCATCGTGTTTTCGGCAACGTATCCAACACCCGGTCCTGTAGGATCCTGATGCGCGGCAGATCCGCCGACCCGGACCGGACCAAGCGTGATGGTGGACACTTTCGTCAGCACGACGGTATTGCCGTTGAGTCGGTAAGTCAGGCCCGTTCCGCTCAGGATTTGTGCCAGCGCCGCACTCACTGACGTGGTACCAGAAATCGCAGAAGAACGTAGTCCATCGCTTAACTGTGTGCCGTAGGCGAGTTGCGTGCCCGTCGCGTTCGACAACGCGACAAGTGCCGACGACAGTTTTTGAGCAGGAATATTCAATGTGAATTTCCGCTCAACACTCGCCGTGGAGGCAGGGCTATCGGCTGATGCCGCCTTGACAGGGACAATGGCGACGGATGCGAGCGCCGTTGTCAGGCCGAGCATGCGCATCAGGGAAAGTGTCACGAGGGGCGCTCGGATCGCGCGTTCCCTGGCATTTACGGAGAGCAGATCGACACCGGCCGTCGCGATCTTGGGATGCATGGTTTTTTACCGTCGTCCTTGCGTAAGGGGCAATGCCCGCCGTCATGTGCAAATGCGAAAAAATCGCACCTATTGTTAAAGACGGACGACGAACGGCACTGGTCGGCGGTAAAGCGTTTTTTCCGTGATTTTTTTGGATGCCCGGTCAGCTTGCGGCGGACAGGGTGACAAGCCAGGGCGTGAAATGCCGGACGCGCAGGTGAAGCGAGCCTGCCAGGGTCTCAATCGCGGCGTCAGGATTGCGGGCATCGAGCGCGGCTGTCACCGGAAGGTCGCGTAATCGGGAGTCCGTGATGAAAATGCGGCCCCGTCGATAGCGCGAAAGCTCTGTCGTAAGGTCAGCCAACCTCATACCATCGGCGACAATGCGTCCATTTCGCCAACCGAGGATGGACGCCGTGTCCACCGCCAGCGGCCCCAGCGTTTCGCCCGGCGCGCAACGCATCTGCTGGCCCGCCGTCAGCACGATGCCTCCCAGGGGTGGCGTGACAGTCAGTTCATGCTCAATGGCTGTCACCAAAGTGGCGTCACCCAGACGGTTCACGTCAAAGACGGCACCCGCTGTCTGCGTGACCGCAGGGCCGGCATCCACGATGAATGGCCGCGAGGGGTCGTGCCGGGCGGTGAACAGCGCCTCTCCGTCATGGAGGGTAATCCGCCGGGCCTGCGGTGACCATGAAACGGAGATGGCCGAACTGCGGGCAAGTTCCACCAGCGAACCATCCGCCAGGGTTACGGTTTTGCCTGCCCGCGTGCCCGTCCTGTAGTCGGCAAAGACTTCGGGATGCGTCCGAAGATAGCTGCCGCCAGATGCCACCCCGACGACCGCGGCGGCGGCTCCGGTTATCATACGGCGACGGGTCACCCGGAATGAACCAGCGTCATTTGCGGCGACAGGCTTTTCCTTCGTCGGAGTGGGTGTCAGTGCCGGAGCGAGGTCATCAAGGCGAGACCACATGCCCGTTGCCCGCTCCCAGGCCTGTTTTTCCCGATCTCCCTGATTGAGCCATGACGTGAAGTCGTGTTTCTCGTCTTCCGTGACATCGGCATCATTCAGGACCATGAGCCACTGGCGCGCTTCCTGCCGGATCTGGGCATCGGATTTGGGGTGCGTCATCGTGTGCGTGGTCTTTCTGGATATCCGGCAACGATCTTGTGGACCGTATCCGCCCAGCCACAGAGGTGGCGTGAATGGCCCTCTATACAGAAAGACGGATGACGAGCGAGAAGGGGAAAAGAAACCGGAATTATTTTTCGGGCGCGCCGGATGGTGGTTCCAGCGCATCTTCCACGGCGGTCAGGGCAGCCATCATATGGCTCATGACCATATGCCGGGTCATCCCAAGCCTCTCCCCGATCTTATGGTAGGAAAGCCCCTCAAACTTGGCGAGCATGAAAATCTCGCGACTGCGTGGAGGAAGCGTATCGAGCACCGCGCGCAGGCGTTCGATCTGGTCGCGCTGGATCGTCGCATCTTCAGGCGAAACGGTTTCGGCGATGACATGTTCGGTCCGGGCGTCGTCGGCCTGCACCTCGATGCCGTGGCGGGCGCGCCGCAGATGGTCGATCGCCAGATTGGTGGCAATCCGATACAGGTATTTGGCGGGGTTATCCGGCATGATGGTGCAGCCGCCCCGTGCGATCCTGACCCACACGTCCTGGGTAAGGTCTTCGGCAAGTTCACGATTGCCCAGTTTCTGAAGCAGGAAGCGTAACAGGCCGGGTCTCTGCTCCGAGAATATTTCCGGCCAGGTTCTGGAACCGGAACCCGTCATGTTCAGCTACCTTCCCTCCGCGCATGCCGTTCGTAGACACGCAGAATCGCATATTAATAATAATGCGAACAAATCTCAATATGCGACATGCCCCAGCGCGTATGCGTATTCCAAAGGTCAGTCTCGTGGCATGACCCGCATGGTGCGTTGGGCGTGGGTTTCCAGCAAGGTCGCTTTTACGTCCTCATAAAGTCGAGGAGGGATGAAGCCATATGCGAACGGATCATTTTGCCCCGGCAGACGGCGAAGATCAAAGCCGGACCAGTCGGCCTGATTGACTTCGTTGACGACAATCCATGATCATGCGCCATTCAGGCCGAAATGCTGTTTGACCCATCGAGGCATTTCCCCGGCGGCAGCATCAGGGGCAGGCGGCGTGTGAATGACGGCGGCAACTGTCACGCGGGTTGCCCTGCCGTCCGTTTTCTCTACCGCCAGAACGATGACTCAGGGTCGATGCGTGCGGCCGTCTTTCCCTCGCCTGATGCGTCATGCCGCATGCGGCGGCCTCCGCTGTCGCATTTTCGCGATCATGTTGTTATTCCCTCCAGGACCGGTCCTCCTGTGAGAGGACCAGCACCAATGGAGACCGCGATGCCATCGGCGATGCTCATCCTTGTCGGATGCCAACTTCTGGGGGAATTGCTGCGCACCACGTTTCACCTCCCGGTACCCGGCCCGGTCATCGGCATGTTCCTGCTGACCCTGGCACTCGGCGTCCGTGCAAAGCGGGTCGGCCAGGCCATCACGCCCGCACCGCTGAAGCCGGTGGCCGAAGGTTTGATCGCCAATATGGGCCTGCTGTTCGTGCCCGCCGGCGTCGGAATCATCGCCGAGGCCGGTGTGATCCGCAAGGAATGGCTGCCCATCATCGTCGCCGTAGCCGGTTCGACCATCCTCAGCCTCATTGTAACCGCGTTGGTCATGCACTGGACCCTTCCGCGAACGCCCGCAAACCCCGCCGAGCGTGAAGGAAGCATGTCATGAACGCCGCGCTCCATCATCTCTGGACGCCACTCTCAGCCACTCCGCTGTTGTGGATGGTGGTCACGCTGGGGGCCTATGTCATCGGCCGCCAGGTCCAGAAGGCATGTGGAGGGTCCCCCTTCGCCAGCCCGGTACTGATCGCGATCCTGATCGTGGCGGCGACCCTGCTGGGCACCGACACGTCCTACGACACCTATTTCGCCGGCGCGCAATTCATCCATTTCCTGCTCGGCCCGGTCACGGTGGCACTGGCCGTGCCGCTGGCCGAGAATTTCGCACTGGTCCGCCGCCACCTCTCCAGCATCGGCCTCGCCCTGCTGGCCGGGTCGCTCACTTCGGTCCTCAGCGGCGTGGGTCTCGTCTGGCTCCTGGGCGGTTCGCGCAGCGTCGCGCTGTCCATGGCCCCCAAGGCCGTCACCACGCCAATCGCCATGGCGGTATCCGGCCAGATCGGTGGCGTGCCCGCCCTCACCGCGTCCCTGGCAATCCTGGGCGGCATCCTGGCGGCCATCATCGGCCGGCATATGCTGGTGCGTTTCCAGATCGCCGACTGGCGCGCGCACGGCCTCGCCGCAGGCGTCGCCGGCAGCGGCATCGCGGCGGCCCAGGTCGCAGCCCTCGATGAAGTCGGGGCCGCCTTCGCCGCGCTCGGCATCGGGCTGAACGCCCTGCTGACCGCCGTGCTGGTCCCGCTGCTGGCCACCCTGTGGCGTTGAACGCTGGCCGAACATGCGCGCGGGCAACACCCCAGCGCGCATTTCATAAAGCGACAATCCACTAGCCGACCGGTCTAATCCCGTATAGCCTCGCCGCATGAACGCAGCCTCCGTCCATCACGATGTCCGCCGCCATATCCTCGATACGGCGCGCCCGATCATCGGCAGCAAGGGCTTCTCGGCGGTCGGGCTGAACGAGATCCTCGTCGCGGCAGAGATCCCCAAAGGCTCGTTCTATCATTACTTCGCGTCGAAGGAGGCTTTCGGCGAAGCGCTGCTGGAACAGTATTTCACAGCCTATCTCGCCCGCATCGACGCGCTGCTTGACCAGCAGGACGGCACCGCCGGCCAACGTTTCATGACCTACTGGGTCCAATGGCGCGACGCCCATGTGGCCGGCACGGTCCACGACCATTGCCTGGCCGTAAAACTCGGCGCCGAGGTCTGCGACCTGTCAGAGCGGATGCGCCTTATCCTGCAGGACGGCGCCACCGCCGTGGTCGACCGGCTGGCCCGTTTCATCGCGGCCGGCCAGCAGGACGGCTCGCTGCCCGCGATGCAGGATGCCCGTCCGTTGGCGGCATCCCTCTACCAGCTCTGGCTGGGGGCGACGCTGCTGGCAAAATTCACGCGCGACCGTCACCCGTTCGACGCCGCCATGGCAACCACCCGCCGCCTGCTCGGCCTGCCCGCCTGACCTGACGTTCCGCCGGACGGGCTCCCCGGCCCGGCGGCAAGGAGACACCATGCAGAATTTCGAATTCTACAATCCCACCCGGATCATCTTCGGCAAGGACACGATCGCCCAGCTTGCCGACCATGTTCCGGCCAAGGCACGCGTCCTGGTCCTGTATGGCGGCTCCAGCGCCGAAAAGAACGGCACGCTGGCCGAAGTCCGCGCTGCCCTCGGTGCGCGCACGGTGCGCGAATTCGGCGGCATCGAAGCCAACCCCACCTACGAGACCCTGATGCGCGCGGTCGCGACCATCCGTGCGGAGGGGCTGGATTTCCTGCTGGCGGTCGGCGGTGGATCGGTGATCGACGGCACCAAATTCGTCGCCGCCGCCGTCAATGACAAAGGCGACGCCTGGAACATCCTGCGCACCCATGGCAGCGACGTCAGCGAAGCCCTGCCGTTCGGCAGCGTCCTGACATTGCCGGCCACCGGGTCGGAAATGAACAGTTTCAGCGTCATTTCCCGTACGGAGACGAAGGAGAAGCTCGCCTTCGGCAGCCCCCATGTCTTCCCGCGCTTCTCGGTGCTGGACCCGACCAAGACCTACACCCTGCCGGTACGGCAGGTCGCCAACGGCGTGGCCGATGCCTTCACGCATGTCATGGAACAATACCTGACCTACCCGGCCGGCGGCATGGCGCAGGACCGTTTCGCCGAGGGACTGCTGCTGAGCCTGGTCGAAATCGGGCCGCAGGTCATCGCCAACCCGCATGATTACGACCTGCGCGCGAACCTGATGTGGATCGCGACCCTGGCGCTGAACGGCCTGATCGGCGCCGGCGTGCCGCAGGACTGGGCGACGCACATGATCGGTCATGAACTGACGGCCCGCCACGACATCGACCACGCCCGCACGCTTGCCATCGTCCTGCCGTCCATGCTGCGGGTCCGCAAGGAGGCCAAACGCGGCAAGCTGCTGCAATACGCCGAACGCGTCTGGAACCTGCGCGACGGCACCGAGGACGAACGGATCGAGAGCGCGATCGAACGCACGCGCGCGTTCTTCGAAAGCCTGGACATCCCCACCCGCCTGTCCGCCTACGGTCTCGGCACCGAGACGATCGACGGCGTGATCGAGCAGCTCGAACAGCACGGCATGACCGCCATGGGCGAACACCAGGACATCACGCTGGACGTCAGCCGCCGCGTTCTGGAAGCCAGCCTCTAAACGCCCACATGCTCACGGTCCCATCGTCGCGTAAGCGGTAGCAACGCCGCGAACAGGACCGTGATCACACCGGCAGCGATGGCCAGGGTCAGAAACAGGCCGGCATACGCCTCGGCCCCCGCCGCAGGCTGCGCGGGGGCACCGGCCGCCAAATTGGCGACCATGCTGCCCACATACATCGCCACCCCCATCGACAGCAGATACGACCCCATCATGAATCCGCCCATCGCGGCCGGTACATAGCGCGCAATCACCGCCAGCCCCAGCCCGCCGACCAGCAGTTCGCCCACGGCCAGCGCGCCATAGGCTGCGATCATGAACCAGGGTGACACCAGCCCCGCCCCGCCCGAGAGCGCACCCAGCCACCAGATCACGAACGCCAGCGTCACCAGGCTGTAGCCCACGACGAATTTCCGCGCGATCGGCAGGTCGCGCCCCTGCCGGGCAAAACGCCGATAGAGAAAGGCCAGGATCGGGCTGGCACTCATGATCCAGATCGGGTTAAGGGCCTGGAACTGACCGGCCGACATATGAAAAAGCGTCACCCCGCCCAACGTCACATCGCCGCGCACCGCACGCAGGGCGAACAGGGTCAGCGAGGTCGCCATCTGCTGGTAGAACACGAAATAGAGCATGCCCTGGATCGAGAGCATATAGGCCATCCGCAACCCCGGCCGCTGCGCCGGCGCGGCACGACGATAGATCAGGGTCCACATGACCAGAACCGCCAGTGCGGCCAGCCACACGCAATCCCGCGCCAGGGCGGGGCGGTCCAGAATCAGATGCAGCCCCGAAATGGCCGCCACGACGCCCAACAGCAGAGAAGCCACCGGCCCTGCCGCCAATGGCGCGAAATCAGGCGCCGAGCCAACATGACGCAGCCGGCCGCGCAAGGCGGTATAGACGCACAGACCAAACAGAAGCCCGGCGGAACAGGTGGCAAATGACACGGCCGGCCCGAAATGGTCCTGCAACAGGGGCGTCAGCAGGATCGACGCGGTCGAACCGACATTGACGGCCATGTAATAGAGCGTAAACGCGGAATCGAGCGCCGCATCGTCGCCTTCATAGATCCGGCGGACCAGATTGGCGGCATTGGGCTTGAAGAATCCGTTGCCGGTCGCGATCAGCGCCATGGCCACCGTCATCAGCCCGACATGAACCGTCGCCACCGCCAGCGCGGCATAACCGCCCATCATGCAAGTGGCCCCAAGCAGCATCGCCCGACGCGACCCCAGCACCCGATCCCCCAGCCAGCCGCCGACCACCGGCAGGGCGTAGGCCATGGCTGCGAAAGCCCCCATCAGCAGATTCGCCCGCGCATCCGCCATGCCGAGCTGCCGCACCATGAACAGCAACAGCACGGCCTGCATGCCGTAGTAACCGAACCGCTCCCACAATTCGATCGCGACCACGACAGCGAAGGATGAAGACCGCGTGGGCCGCGACGAAACGGAAGAAAGTTCAGACGGCATGCGTTTCCTGACAGATGACTAAAACGGGTCATAGATTTCCGTTTTCAATAGACTGTTCATCCAGCCGGACAAGCGCAAACGTTGCGCAGGCGGGCGAAAGCGGGGCGCGCCCATTCGGCGCGGAAACGCGGACAATGCACCACCGCCACTGGCCGGCCCCGTCCGATCTCGGCATGTTGGCCCCAACCGGAACGACAGGCCGGATCGCCCCACGGCACGACGAGAAAGGATCAGGGATGGAACAGAGCCAAGCCGGGGCACAGGGCCCCACCCGGCACGCGGTGGGCTATCGTGGCTTGACGATCCATGACGGGGTGCAGGATGCAGATATCCCCCTGGCGATCCTCTATCCCACTACCGGCATACCGCGCCCATGCCGCTTCGGCCCCTACCACTTACCCCTCGCCGAAGGAGCGATAGAGGGGCATGACCGCCCACTGATCGTGCTCTCTCACGGCAATGGCGGGTCGCCCTGGGTCTATCGCGATCTGGCAATGGCGCTTGCCGCGCGCGGCTTCGTGATCG
This sequence comes from Gluconacetobacter dulcium, assembly GCF_014174165.1. Lineage (GTDB taxonomy): Bacteria > Pseudomonadota > Alphaproteobacteria > Acetobacterales > Acetobacteraceae > Gluconacetobacter > Gluconacetobacter dulcium. Next base: position 73,080 of record NZ_JABEQN010000021.1, read on the forward strand.
CCATGCCGAAACATCCCGGCAACAGCCTGAACGACGACGCGCTGGCCCGCACGCTGGCCAATCTGGAAAACCGTCCCCGCCATGTCTGCCTGAGCATAGCCGCCGCCTTCGCAGACCCAATAGTAGGTCCAGCCCTGCGGCCCGGGCGCGTGGCACTGATCGGTCACTCCCTGGGCACCTACACTGTGCTGGCGGCAGCGGGCGGCCAGCCCTGGAGCGGCGGCCGCGGCCCTGACGACCCGCCGCGCCGCATCGCGGTCACGCACGACCGGCGGGTGCATGCGCTGGTGCTGCTGGCACCCGCCACCGGATGGTTCCGCGCCCCCGCCGCCCTGTCGGCAATCCACTGCCCGATCCTGATGCGCACAGCCGCCGAAGACGACGTTACCCCGCCGGCTTTGGCCGATATCGTAATGCAGGGCGTCCCCGATCCGGCGCTGGTCGATAACCGCTGCGTCCCCGGCGCGGGGCATTTCTCGTTTCTCAGCCCCTTCCCCGCGAACATGGTCCGCCCGGATTTTCCGCCGTCACAGGACCCGCCGGGCTTCAACCGCACGACCTTTCAGCACGTCATGGCGGAAGAGATCGGCACCTTCCTGCACCGGACGATGCCGGGCCAGCCATAAACATAAGCATAAGCGTAACCGTCATCCCCGGTAATACCGATATCGGCGGCCCGGCGCCGCGCCGGCTCACTCCGTCCGGATCAACGCCAGCCTGGGTTTCTGCCGCGCGAACACGGGCCGCATCTCGCCTGCCGACAGGGTGAACCCCGCGACCATCCGTGTCAGTTCGTCGGATGTCGCCACCAGATTGCGCACTGCCGAGGCACTCGCCTCGGCGACGGCGGCGTTCTTCTGGGTCGTCTGCTCCAGGCCACCCATGGCAATATTCAATTGGCTGATGCCGGCCGATTGTTCCTGCGTCGAAGCCGAAATGGTCGACATGACATCATTGATCTGCTGCACCTGCGACATGATGCGCCGCAACGCATCGCCCGCCTCATGCACCAACGCCACCCCAGCTTTCACCTGTCCGCCCGAGAGATTGATCAACGCGGAGATTTCGCGGCCTGCATCGGCCGAACGCTGCGCCAGCGCACGGACCTCGCTGGCGACCACGGCGAAGCCACGGCCGACATCCCCCGCCCGAGCCGCCTCGACACTGGCATTGAGGGCCAGAATATTGGTCTGGAATGCAATCTCGTTGATGATCCTGATAATGCCCGCCATTTCCTGCGAGGACTTCTCGATCTCCGAAATCGCCTTGATCGTGCCATGCACCACGCTACCCGCATGCTCGGCATCGTCGCGCGCTATGTTGGCCATCTGGCTGGCCTTCAGCGTCTCCTCGGCCGTTCTCGTGATCCGTTGCGTGATCTGACCCAGCGCCGCCGACATTTCCTCCTGCGTCGCGGCCTGCTGCTCGCTGCGGCGGGACAGGTTTTCAGCCCCCTGGCGGATTCCGTCGGCATTCGACACAATATTCGTCGCATTCACCGCAATCTTGCCCAGACTCTGTTCCAGCGTTTCGGCTGTCTGGTTGAAATGCGCCTTCAGCGCATCCAGTCGCTCCGGGATCCGGCCGCCTTCGATGCGATGGGTCAGATCACCATTGGCCAGCGCCGTCAGCGCATTGCCGATGATCTCGATCACCTCGCGATCCTCCTGGGCACGGCGATCCTGTTCCGCCTGCATCTCGACGCGCGCCTTGTCGATGTCGGCCAAATAGGACGATATCGTTAGGTCGATCTCCATCAGCACCGCCTTGCACAGGCTGCCGATCGTCTCCCCCACATTCTGCGACACCCGTGACGAGGTCCGGGAGAAAAAACCGCCCTGCGACAGCATGTCGTTAATCAGGGACTGGACGAGATGATTGAGGATGATCCCGTAGCCACCGATATACAGGCTCGGATCCAGCCCGATGCGGGCATGCACCGAACCGATTGCCCGGACCTTCTTCACATATTCGTCGTCGAACCGAGCGCCAGAAATCCGTTTCCAATGCATCTTCTGAGCATGTTTGGCGTGCTCGATCTGCAATTCGGAAGAAAAGAAGCTCAGGGCTTTCGGGGTCCGGCGAACCTGAGCATAGAATTTCTCAAGGGCGGGCGACACTTCCCGGTCAATAATAGCCTGAACAGATCGGATAGAACGAAAGTCATTTTCGTTCATCTCAACGAAATTTTGCCTGGACTTAAATTCAGACAGATCATGATTGTTCATAATTATTTCTCTATTATTCAATACTTGAGAGCCGCCGGAAACGAGCATTCCATTTGGACCCCCATAAATTTAATATTTATATAACGGGAATCGTTTTAGGTTATATCGTCCTGTTCTTTTTTCCTTCGGGAAAGAATCTCTCCCGTCCCTCCATAGGGGAGCGCCATGCTATTGATGAATGGCTTTCTTCAAAACTCTTTTGTCACAGGACGCTGGCCTGCGTTCTTAAGGAAGAAACCCAACAGCAGGTACAGGGGCATGCAAAATCGCTCCAGGCTTTCGGAGCAGCGCAAACGCGGGGGCCTGTGGATCTCCCCCGCATCCGGCGTATCGCGTCAGTAGCGCGACGGAACGATCATGGCGTCCGGGGTCGGCTGCCGCTCATAGTCGGGATGATGAACGCGCTCAGGCAACACCACGTCCGGCTTCGGCACCGGCCCATAGGGCACAAGCGAGAGCAGGTGAGCGATGCAATTCAGGCGCGCGCGCTTCTTGTCCACCGCCTGCACCACCCACCAGGGGGCTTCGTCAATGCTGGAACGCTCGAGCATCGTCTCCTTCACGCGGGTATAATCTTCCCAACGGCGGCGGCTTTCCAGATCCATCGGGCTGAGTTTCCACTGCTTCAGCGGATCTTCGATCCGCGCGCGGAAACGGGCCTCCTGTTCGTCATCGGTGATTGAGAACCAGAACTTGACGATCTGGATGCCGCTGCGGACAAGCATGCGCTCGAACTCGGGCACCGAACGGAAGAACTCCTCGTATTCATCTTCGGTGCAGAAGCCCATGACACGCTCGACACCGGCACGGTTGTACCAGCTCCGGTCGAACAGAACGATCTCACCCGCCGCCGGCAAATGGGCCACGTATCGCTGGAAATACCATTGCGTGCGCTCACGGTCGCTGGGGGCCGGCAAGGCGGCAACGCGACACAGGCGCGGATTCAGGCGCTGGGTGATCCGCTTGATTGCACCACCCTTGCCGGCGGCGTCCCGTCCCTCGAAGATCACGACCAGACGATGGCCTGTCGTTTTCACCCAGTCCTGCAACTTGATCAGTTCGCCCTGAAGACGAACCAGTTCGCGGAAATAAACGCGTCGGAACGCGCGATCGGCTGCATCGAGTTCCCCCCCGATGGCCTCTTCCTCCAGAGTAAGTTCGAACTCCTCGTCCAGATCGTCGATGAGTTCGCGGCGCATCTGCACACGCTCACGTTCCTCCGCTGAAAGGCTGTTCAGATCCTCATCGTCCATTGTCGCTGCCTCCTCGCCGCGCGCCATGCGCCGCATTCGCCGGAATAGGATTTCCCACAGACAAACACCTTGAAATTTTCATGAAATCCACAGCGTCAGCTTCTCAGAACGTAGTGGTCATGTTCACACCCAGCACGACACCGTTGTCGATCGACCGGCCGGTCTCCGGGTTGAACGATGTACCGCCGACATGCCAGAAATACTGAAAATCCGGTTGGACGATAAGATACGGCGTCACGGCCGCCTGATAGGTCGCCTCGATATGCTGTTCGGGCTTCAGCGCGCCGGCCAGACTGGTGCCCAGACGCACGGCGTCGTGCGCGTTCCCGATCGCCCTGCTACCGTAAAATCCAGTTCCCCAGGCAAGACCGATCGTATCGTCGGTGCGGCCCGGAACCAGGCCGTCTAACGTCAAGCCCCCCTGTATTTCGGTCGAATACCGATTACGCAAGCCGTCATTCGCGGTGGCGCGCATGAACAGGCTGATCGTCTTGCTCGATCCCGGCACGGCCCGCCAGATCATCTGGTCGGCCACCACGTACATCATCCAGTTATCGTGATGATAGAGGGGCTGACCTGTGCTGTCCGGCGAGGCCAGCAGGCCGCCGTGACTGTCGTATCGCTGATCGGGGAACCGCCCGGTGTCGTATAGCCCGCCGAGCTTCCACGTCCCTGGCAGGCTTGGCGCACCCTTACCAGCAATCCAGAGGGCGAGATCGGCTGAAAACTGGGCTTCACCGATGAACAGCGTGCCGCCGCTGGTCGAAAACGCCGTACCCGAGGGGTCGCGCTGCGTGGGTGCCTCATTGCTGTAGAACGGGCCGCGCGTCGGGTTGTCGTCGGTGACGGCACCCATCAGCACCAATGGGGCAATCGGTGCCCATTTCGCCCGCACTCCCAGAGCGGAGAATGGCCAGGATGGCCCTCCGGAATACAGGTTGCTGGACGTGGAGAGCGGCCAGCCGAAACTGGAATTAAGGAAGAACGAGGCATTCTGGCTGACGAGAAATTCCGTATCAAGGTCGATCGACCCAACGCGGACATCCAGCCGGTTTGCAAAGAACCCTTGACCGTACCAGAGTTCGAACAGCCGGGTCGAACGCCCCACATCGTAGCCGCTGACGGCATTCACCGCCCCCAGCCGCTCGCTCGTCAGAGATCGGCCGCGGATCTGCAACGCGCTGACATTCAGTAACCCGTTGGGCCACCCGAAGCCCCGCTGGGTGTCGAACATCACGGTCATGGCGGTCATGCCGTCATAAGTAGGACCGGGGTGAAGGCCACCGGCGGCCAGGCCCCATAATTCCTCGACATCCTGCATGTTGATCCGGATGCCGTGACGGGCCAGCCAGGGTCGCGCCCCGGCCGCCTCGCCCAGAAGCTCGCTACCGGTGTCTTCGGGAGGCTGCACTTCCATCGGCGTCGGCGGGGGCAGCGGCACACCCGAGGGCAGAATATCGGTTACCTGCGGCGTGGTGGCGGCCAGAACACCGCCACCTGCCGTCAGGGGACAAATCATGGCCAGAACACCCGCCATACGGCACAGAACCGAAGGGGGTAATCTGACCGTCATGGCCTCGGATCAGAAGACATGCCTCAGAATGAAGAAGAGTAAGCCACTGATCAACATGGCGGCAGGCAGGGTGATCACCCCAATACTGTTCACTTAGAGTGATAATCTGCTAGGTTCTCTCCGATGGGAGGGAAGCGGCATGGCGCGAATAGCAGCGGCGTTCGATGGAGACGCGGGAATTGGTGATC
>NZ_JABEQN010000022.1 GCF_014174165.1 Gluconacetobacter dulcium
CATCCCGATCGGCCCCGCCACCATCGCGGGCGCCATCTCCACCAGCCAGAACGCAATCCCGAACGCCAGCGGCACCGCGAACACCAGCGCCAGCAGCGTCGTCATCACCGAGCCGAACACAGGCGCCGCCGCACCGAAATGCTGCGTCACCGGGTTCCATACCGCGCTCCACACAAAGCCAGGCCCAAATGCCGACCACGCCGACAGCCCGCCCCACGCCAGAACCGCTATCAGCCCCCCCAACAGGGCAAGCATCAGCCATCCCGAGAGCCGCACGAGCCCCGCGAACACATGGTCACCGGTCAACGTGTCTGTATTCCGTCCCGCCGGAACCATGTCCCGGGATCGCGGCATCTGCTGCATCCATTTATTCCCGATGCCGTCCTTAATCCGTTCATCCAATACATTTCGGTCCAACGGGCTTCAATCGAACAGGATCGGAAGGGCAATTAAGTTTTTATGACATCCATGCCATTTCCATGAGTGCCAGCTTCAAGCACGCCGATGATGAGCAGAATGCAATAGCCACCTCACCGCGCGCCGCATTGGCGCAGGTTTCCTTGCGGCATCACGCCTCTCGCAGGAAACAAGCATAAAAAGTCGCCATCGAGCCGTTCTCGTCGGGGCTTTTGAAACAGTCTCCAGGGGCCATACCGACCGTAGCCCCCTGGTTACGCCGCCGGAAGCCGCGTCAGACCGGTCGAGCAGGATTGCTGCCACGTACGAACCCAATCCGGCAGACGCTCCGCCTCCAGCGGATGAGAGATCAGGAATCCCTGCACCAGCGGGCATCCCAGTTCATCCAGAAGCGCAAGCTGCTCTTGCGTCTCGACCCCTTCGGCCACGATCGACATGCCCAGATTGCGGCCCATGCCGATAACGGCATTTACGATCTGGCGGCTTTCCTCCACCCGATCCATCCGCTCCACAAAGCTGCGGTCGATTTTCACCTCGTTCAGCGGCAGATTGACCAGATTCGCCAGCGTGGAAAATCCCGTGCCGAAATCGTCCATCGACAGGCCGACCCCCAGCGCCCGAATGGCGCGCGCCGCCTCGATCGTGCTGTCCAGATCGGCAACCATCGTGCTTTCAGTCATCTCCACCATCAGACGGCCGGGCGGAATGCCGGTTTCCTCCAAGATGGCGGCAATCATCGCAGGCAGGCCCGACTCGCGGAAATGCCGCGCGGACAGATTGACCGCCACCGATGGGATCGCGATCCCGTCCGTCATCCATTGCGCCATCTGCCTGCAGGCCTGCCGCAGCGCCCATTCCCCCAGCGCCTCGATCAACCCAGCCTCCTCGGCCAGCGGGATGAAGCGTACCGGCGAGATATTGCCGCGCACCGGGTCATGCCAGCGTGCCAAAGCCTCCACCCCATGGATGGCACCGGTATGAGGCGAGACCTGGGGCTGATAAACCAGCCGCAACCGCTCGGATGCCAACGCGGTCCCCAGCACGCTGGTGAGAATGACGCGGTCATGCGCCCGCTGATTCATCGCCGGACTGAAGAAGCGGTAGCAATTGCCGCCGGCATCCCGCGCACGCGAAACGGCGATCCGGGTATTGCGCAGCAACGTGTCGACGGTCCCCCCCTTCTCACGGCCAGCACAGATACCGATGCTCACACTTGACGTAACAGGCAGGCCATTGATCACCAGGGGCTCCGCCATGGCCCGCACAATCGCTCCTGCCATCACCGACGCGTGATCGACCGCGAGAAACCCGTCCCCGTCCACGCAGCATCCCGGCCTCATCGGCGTGCGGCCACAGCCGGTCACGATCGAAAACTCATCCTCACCAGTACGGACTAACGTGTCGTTCCGTCCCACCGCACATTTCAGCCGACGCGCGACCCTCTCCAGCAGTTCGTCCGCGCCGACGCCCCCCAACCCGTCGCGAATCGTCCGAAATTGATCGAGATCGATCGCGATCAGGGTCAGACCACACCAGCCCGGCCTGTCCTGCAGGCCCGCCAGATGGTCGCGCAACCACGTCCGGTTAGGCAGGCCGGTCACCGCATCGTAATGCGCCAGTTGCGTGATTCGCGCCCTGGCGCGCTCCTGCTCGACCGCCAGCGTGCAGAAATGAACGCAGGCATCCACCACCCGACGCTGCCAGAGCGTGGGCTCCCGCCGGTCGCGGAAATACAGGGCCAGGCTCCCGGCTACCGTGCCGTCACGTAGGCGCACGGGCACCGACCAGCAGGCGATCACCCCCAGCGGGCGCACTGCGTCGCGCAGGGCCGGCGCCCAGCGCGGATCAATTTCGATATCGGGTGTCAGAACCTCATGACCTGAATAGATCGCTGCACCGCAGGTCCCCACCATCGGGCCGACGAACATTCCGTCGCAGGCCGAGGCAAACGCTTCCGGCATCGCCCCCCGCCCGGCCATCCAGGCACGTCCTTCGTCGGTCACCAACAGGATCGACACCAGGACATCCGGTGAAATCGCCTCCACCCGCCTGCAGATCAGCGACATGACATCCGTGAAGTCCGTCGCACCGCTCAGGGCCGTCGTCACATCCTGCCGGAGCCCCTGCAATTCCATTGCCTGGGTTTCGTCGGCCAGCAGAACGATAACATCACCATCCGCAGCACCATCGTCCCGAACCGGGCTGACCGCCGTGCTGAGCCAGATTTCCCGCCCGGCGCGCGACCGCGCCCGCAGATCGATCTCGAACGGCCTGCGGGTGCGCAGATTATACCGGAACTCGCGCAGGACCGGCATGTCCGCCTCTTCCGTCGCCAGGGCAACCGAGACATCCCGCAACAGGACATCCTCCGGACGATAGCCGAGCAGATGCGTAAAGGCCGGATTGACATAGGTGATCCGATCCAACCCATCGAGGACCATCACCCCCCGGTCGGTCCGGTTGACAACGGTGGAGCAGAGTTGCGCCGCCTCACGCTGCCCGACCGCCTCAGTCACGTCACGCAGCGTGACGATCCATGCAGCCCCTCCGAATGCATCGCCTGACGCGACGACCGCTTCAAGCCAACGCACCGGACAACCGGGGGAAGCGAGAGAAAATTCGCGTGGTGCCAGACCAGATGCCAGTTCCAGCGCGGGCAACATCACGCGTAGCGGCTGCCCTGCCCATGAGTCAGCCCGTACACCGCACATCGCCGTGACCGCATTGTTGGCGAAAGCCACCATGCCGCCGCCATCAACCACGATCACGCCATCAGCCAGCGCGTTCAGAACCGACGCAAGAGATGACGGCCCACTCTGCAACGCCGGCTCCCCCATGAATCACCTCTCCACCCTGCGATCACCTCGCGCAGGACATCCCGGACTGCTTGGAGACGATAGCGACGGCCAGCCTATCCGACCCGATACTTGGGCACTTCTTATTCCATATCGACGGCTGCCTGCAATGTTCGGCAGATCATGTTTCCACACTTTCTACACATACCAGCCATACAGCAAGTAAAAATACAACATGACATAGGTCAATACACCCCGCCACTTGGCGTGGATAGGCCACTGGGGCAGCAAGAAAAGTCGGAGGCACCATATTATTTATCCTGGCGCCGCGAACAGCGACATCGACACCAGCCATACTCCCTGCCCCCGATAGACCGGCGCCCATCTGGTCAGGAACCGGCAGATCGGCATGTGTCGCCGCACCAAGCAGTCCATTTATTATTTCAAAACATGTCTTCCAGACAACGATCTCAGGGTAACAAGGCTGCAACGATAAACAATAAATATCATAGTCTTAATTGGTGATCGGATTCATTAAAGTTCTCAGCGAAAACCTATATCGCCCAACTGGCCGGAAGGCCTGGCACCTCCCGACCCGAAACGCAGAATATAACGAAATCAACAAGGACATTCGCCAGAACACACACCTGGTGACAATGCCGTCAGCCCGGATTGGCGGCCTGACCCGGACATTTGGTATATCGCCCCTTTTCATCGCGGCATTTGACAGGTTTTGGCTTTGGACAAGCGATAAACTTGCCTTTGGCATCCCGGCACGGCGTGGCGGCGGAAAGCGGGTCCGAGGCACCGATCAGCGCCATAACGGCCAGACTCGAAAAAAGCAGGCGTAAACGCATATGCATTATCCTGATCGCAAGGTGGAAAGTGTCAGCATGCCCGCATTGCCCGGCACCGGACAAGAGAATCCATGTCGATGGATCGTGCGGATGTGATCAGTGACATGCCTTGTTCCCACAGATGCCGATCCCAGATCAAATAACGGGCCAGATCAAATAACGGGCAGGATGGAAAAAAACGACCCTCGGCAAATAAGGAGGCAGTCATGGCTCATATGATCACACGCGGCGTCTCCGCCACGCCACCCCACTCAATCGGTTACTGGACCTTCATGGTGGGCGGGATCATCGCTCTTGTGGGATTCTACGCTGGCATCCTGCTGTTCGGGCAGGCGTGGTAGCCAACGTGGTAGCCAAGAGGATGGCTCAGTCCGCACGATAGGCCGCCACATCACGGAAGGGTTTTTCTTTCCGGAAAGTTCGCTCAATCTCGCAGCACATGATCCATGGCCGCAACGCGGCTGATATGCTCCAAATTGCCGCCCGGAGCCAGAAGAGCGATAAATCATCCTATCCGCTCCGTCCGTGGCGTCGGCTTCGCAGCGGCGGCCATCATTTTCCCCGGCATGGTCATGGACGGCACGGGTATTTTCACCGCCCCTTTACCGGCAACCCGTCGTCGGAGGGCGTCCCCAGATTACGTATGCCACTATGATGGGCCAGCCCCTGATCGGCTTTACGATCAGCAATTACCGGAACGCGCATTATCTTAATCGCCCCTGGTTTTCCAATTATGATCGCTAAGGCGATGGAGGCTGGCGGGATGACCAGGATTTCCACGGTGGCGGCAATCAAGGCGGACCACCATGGCGGTTTTAGATGTTAGGCCCGGCCGGACCGGGACGCGCGCCGCCGCCAGGCAACAACCGGGGCGGCGGGCATCGGAGCAGCGGCATGCCCAATGCGGGATCTCCCGACGAAGACCACGGAGATGGCCACTAAGGCCCGCATGATGAATAGTTCTCGTGTTTGTGTCTGAACTTTGCTGATGTGTCCGAGTTCCATTTTCAGACATCCTGGACAGAAGGACCATGTCGATGACACACGCGGCCAGCATAATCGGGCATATCCTCGTCCGTGACTGGATCGACGCCAGACAATCTGCCTGTACCGAGGACCATCCCAACACGTCTCAGGCACAGCCGCCAAGAAGGTTCCGTCGCGCGGAATGGCAAGGCTGGGCAGGCAACCGCCCCCTGTCGTGGCCCAGCTATGCCGCCTCAATGCGCCAGGTGTCGGCTGGCCTGTCACGCCGCGTCGCCTTCCGCAGACAGCGATAATCAACGCGCAATCCCACGTCCAGGCGGGGCGTCGCCGAATGCGTCCTTGCCGCGCCCTCATTAACATATCGCAACACCTTGCTCATCATGGCGGAATATCACGTCAACTTCCATCCGGGACGACCGCCTGGTCGATGGCCAGCACCTGGTAGATTGCCCGCTCGACTATCTTTTGCTGACCGCAGACGCCTTCACCACCAACGTCCGCACATGCGCCGCCAATTCCGCCTATCGCACGGCGTCCGGCTGGCTGCGTGGTCCGCGACTGGTTCTATGAGGCAATGCAGGCCGCCGGCCTGCGTACGAAAAAGGCCGCTCTCGATTCCATCGATAGCACGCGCCCCATCATCGTCCCGCCCTCCTTCGGCCATTCGCTGTCGGCCAACAGCGCGGCCCTCCAGCGCGCCGGCATTACAACCTCGTCCCCCAATCCCACCGGCGGGCAGGTCGTCTACAATACCGGCTCCTTCAGTCCTCCGGTCCAATAACTCAGGACGCCTCAATGCATCGGCACGCCCGCCGTCACCAGCAGGGCGTGCAACAGGATCAGCGTCAACACCACACCGATCAGCACGGCGAAAACGCCCCCAAACAGGCGAAAGGCGCCGATTGCCAGACTCACCAGCAGGATGATCAAAAGCGCCGTCTGTAACTCGCCCCTTATACCCACGCTGGCCAGGATCTCACGCGCCAGATTCTCGATCGCGGCGACGGCCGCCAAGATCAGGCCGAACAGGCCCACCAACAGGCCGGTAACGACGGCAATGGCGCCTTCCATGACAATTCTTCCTTCCTGACGGCGCCGGGCTGATCCTCGGCATCGAGCCCCGTTAAGATGTTTTCAGCCGCCGATCCACCCGACCGAACCGCCTCCACCAGAAACGCCCTGCCCGGCCGCCCGTTCAACCTGGGAAGTTATTCAGCATCCGGCAATGCCCTGCGATAGGTAATCCCTTCGTGGAAAGACCGGCACCTCCGACGGCTCGACCCTTCCCGTTTTACGCGTCATGCAGGAGGCCGGAGAACGACTGGTCACCGAAACGGGCGAACTGGCCAGGAAGACACCAACCTCACGCTCTCTACCACCATGCTGAGCGACGAAATCCTCCTTCACGATCCGGCACTCGGCGAGGTCGTCGCCCGATCACCCGGCAAACGCTCAGACGGTGCGCCCAACCCGCTGCGCCCTGATGACGGCATCAAGGAACATACGTGCGCAGGCTTCCCAACTGAACCGTGCGGCATGTACCCGGCAGGCGACTCGGTCCGCATTCAACGCGGCGAGGATATTGCGCCGCAGGTCCGGCCCGATCGCACCGACCGCCGATATTCCCGGCGGCAGGATGTCGCGCGGCCCCGTCACATCGAAGGCCGCCACCGGTACGCCACAGGCCAGTGCCTCCAGAATCACCAGTCCGAACGTGTCGGTCACACTGGGAAACACGAAGACGTCGCTGGCCGCATAGGCCGCCGCCAAATCCGGGCCGGTGAGATAGCCGGTGAACAGCACATCGGGATAACGCGCGGCCAGAGCCACCCGGTCCGGCCCGTCCCCCACCACGATTCGGGTGCCCGGAAGATCCAGAGACAGAAACGCCTCCAGATTCTTCTCTACCGCCACACGCCCCACATAGAGCAGATACGGCCCCCGCACGTCATACATTGCCTGCCAGTCGATCGCGGCGGCCTCGGGATGGAACCGGTCGGCATCAACCCCCCGCGTCCAGCATTCCAGACGCATGAAGCCCCGCCCCTGCAACTCCTCCTGCAGGCTGGCGGTCGGAACCAGCGTCAACGCCGCCGCGTCGTGAAACCAGCGCAGGAAGCGATAGGGCACCCCCATCGGAAATCCCGTTCGGGCACGAATATATTCTGGGAAGCGCGTATGAAAGGACGACGTGAAGCACTGCCCGTTGCGCAGCGCCCAGCGACGCGCCGCCAGCCCCAGCGGCCCTTCGGTCACGATATGGAGCGCATCGGGGCGGAAATGTTCGATCAGCCGGTTCAGCCGGCTACCGGGCAGTATAGACAGCCGGATCTCGGGATAGGTCGGGCACGGCATGGTACGAAACAGATGCGGGCCGATGATCCCGACCGTATGCCCCATCGCCCCCAGCGCGTCGCGCAGGCGTGAAACGGTGCGCACCACGCCATTGACCTGGGGATACCAGGCATCGCTGACCATCAGGATACGCAATGGCGGCGCCGCAAGGCCGGCCTCCGGCCTAACCTCGGGCGGCGCGACGGCGGAAACCGCGTCCACCGTCACTCAGGCACCGGCAAACGACCGCGAGGCCAGCGGCGCGGCCACGGGGAACCGGTTGCACACATCGGTTACGTCCAGCAGTTCCATGCTGCCGTCGTGATGCTCCACCAGCGCGCTACAGCTTTCGACCCAGTCACCGTCGTTCATATACAACACGCCGCCCAGATCCTTGATCACGGCATGATGGATATGGCCGCAGATGACCCCGTCCATGCCTCGGCGCCGGGCCTCATCCGCCACGGCGGTCTCGAAGCGGTCGATGGCCATGACCGCGCTCTTGACCTGTCGCTTCAGCCATTGCGACAGCGAACGATAGGGCAGGCCCAATCGGCGCCGCACGAGGTTAAACCAGCGGTTGACGATCAGCGCCAGCGTATAGGCCCGATCGCCCAGCATCGCCAGAAAAGGGGCATAGCGCACCACGCTGTCGAACTCGTCACCATGCAGCACCAGGAATTTCCGCCCGGTCGCGGTCACATGCTCGGCCTGGTTACGCAGGCGGATTCCGGCCACTTCCAACTCATGCGGCAGCCAGCGCCGGAACATCTCGTCATGATTGCCGGGAATGTAGATGATCTCGGTCCCGCTGCGCGCCATGCGCAGGATCAGGTTCAGCACGTCGTCATGATGGCTGTTCCAGAACCATGACCGCTTCAGCTTCCAGCCGTCGATGATATCGCCCACCAGATACAGGCGCTGACAGGTCATGTTGCGCAGGAATTCCGCCAGCAGGTCGGCACGGCAATCGCGCGTTCCCAGATGGACGTCCGAAACAAAGACGGTCCGATAGCTGGCAGAAGTGAGTCGATCGTTCAGAATCACGTTCATCGCAAGCGGTACACCCTGATGAGGGACGCGCCTTCTCTAACCGTATCCGCCCGTTTCTTTCGTGTATCTTTCATGAAACTATCCGCCCGTCACCGGAGCGAGTGCAGACGGGGCGACAAACGACCACACCGTTACGATACAAATTTCAGAAATTTGATGATTTAAATTATTTTTTTTTCGTTTTTTAAGAAATGTCACGCCTTCTTCAGGCCGGTTCGCCCGTCAGGCTCCAGGGCACGACCGCATCATCCACCCGTCGGACGGTCACGCCATAGACCGCACGCATGGCCGCATCGGTCAGAATTTCCGCTGGCCGCCCCTGCGCCACGATGCGCCCGTCGCGCATCAGCACCAGCCTATGGCAGAACCGCCCCGCCAGCGTCAGGTCATGCAGCACCACCGCCACTCCCCTGCCCGCGTCCGCCAGGCGGCCGAACGATGCCATAACCGCCAGAGCATGGGCCGGGTCCAGCGCTGCCACAGGTTCATCCGCCAGCAGATAGGGCGCCTCCACCGCCAGCGCCCGCGCCAGCCGCAGGCGCGCCCGCTCCCCACCCGACAACTGATTGGCCGGCCGGTCACGCAGATCAAGCAGTCCCGTTTCCGCCAACGCAGCCTCCACCGCCGCATGATCGCGCACGTCATTCCGCGCTCCCCGATGCGGCAAACGTCCAAGCGCCACCAGATCCGCGACCAGCATCGGCGGCGGGGGCACGCCCTCCTGGGGCAGAAAGGACAGCCGCCGCGCCCTGTCACCCGGCATCATCGCCGACAGTGCGCGGCCCTCCAGCAGCACCTCTCCCGCATCGGCCCCTTGAAGGCCGGCCAGCACGCGCAGCAGCGTGCTCTTGCCCGCGCCATTCGGGCCGATCACCCCCACAACCTCGCCGGCCGCCAGCGCGACATGCGCGTCATGTAGGACCCGCCGCCCCCCCAGCGAGAGCGTCACCCCCCGCGCAAACAGGCCGGTCATGGCATGGTCCGACGCATGGCGATCACCCGGTGAAAGAAGACAGGCGCCCCGATCAGCGCCGTCAGCACACCGATCTGGATCTCGGTGGCCCCCGACAGCAACCGCACCGCCGCATCGGCAACCAGCAGCAGCAGCGCGCCCCCCAATGCCGAAGGCAGCAGCAGGCGCGAAGGCTGGTGGCCCGTCAGCGGCCGCAGCAGATGCGGCACCACCAGCCCCACGAAGCCGATCGCCCCACTGACCGCAACGCACGATCCGACCGCGACCGCCGCCCCCACCACGACCCGCGTCTGGATGCCCAGAAGGCCGCGCAGGCGAAACCCCATGCTCTCGGCTACCTCGTCGCCCAATGCCAGCGCGTCCAGCGCCCGCGCGACCGTCAACATCAGCAGGCACCCCGCGACGGTCCCCGGCAAACTGACCCACACATCGGTCATGGTCCGGTCGGTCAGCGACCCCATCACCCAGCGCATCACCTCGTAGGCCGCGTAGGGACTTGGCATCAGGTTCATCGCCATGGCCGTCAGCGCGGCTGCAAAACTGCTCATCGCCGCCCCTGCCAGCAGCAGCACCAGCGTCCCGCCCTGCCCCACGAGCCCCAGCAGCAGCAGCACCGCCAGCAGCGCCCCCACCAGCCCGCCCGCCGGCAGCAACAGGGCCGAAACACCGGCCAGCCCGGTATAGAACACCAGTACCGCCCCCAGCGCCGCACCGCCTGAAACACCCAGCAACCCAGGATCGGCCAGTGGATTGCGCAGATACCCCTGCATCACCGCTCCACACAGCCCCAGCGCCGCTCCGATCGAAACCCCAAGGATGGCACGAGGCAGGCGCAACTGGCCAACGATGATCGCCCCCACGCTATGCCGTCCAGCCATCAGATCCCCCAGGGCAGACGGCAGCGAAATCGGGCTGTCCCCCCAGGCCAACGACAGCCCCAGCATCATCAGCACACCGACCGCCAGCGCGGCGATCAGCGGATAGTCGCGGCGGTCGATCATCGGGAACTCTCCAGTGCCTTGCGGGCCTCGATCAGCCGGTCCAGCGTGTCGAGCGTCTGCGGCAAGCCACAAAGCCACATCCGGTCAGGCAACGACAGCCGATGCGGGGCCGGAAACGCCTCACGCAGGGCCGGATGATCCAGTACCGCCTGCGCCATCGACGTGCCGACATCGGAGCGCGCCACGACCAGCAGATCGGGCGGCCGCGCCAGCAGACTCTCCAGCGGCACGCCGAGCGCGTGCCGCCCATCCAGACCGTTCGCCGCATTGCGGAAACCCGCGCGCACCAGAATATCGTCAGCCAGCGAACCGGCACGGGTCACAAAACCATTGGCGGCATAAATCACCGCCGAGGGAGCGGCTCCTCCAACCGGCACAGGATGAGCCGCCAGACGTGCCCTGAAAGCCTCCGCAAGTGCCCGCCCCCGCGTCGGCACGCCAGCCGCATTCGCCACAGCCACGATCTGCTCCGGAACATCCACCAGGCGTTCAACAGGGTCGAACAGCTCAACCGGCATTCCCGCCTGCCGCGCCGCCAACAAAGCGGTCACGCTGGCATAGCGCCCACCCACCACCAGATCCGGTCGTGCCGCCACCACGGCTTCAGCCGTAGGCCGAATGACCGGCACCGCCTCCGCCTCGTGACACATCACGGAATAGGCGCAATCCCGCGCCAGCGGCGACAAACCCACGATATCGTGGGCCGGCACCAGTTGCAGCAGCAACTGGTCCGTACACAGATTCAACGAAACAATCCGATGCCGGGACTCGGCCCGCGCGCCCCCCGCCAGCACCACCGCCAGCAGCAAGATCGCGGAGCGCCAACCCCAGGCCCGCATCCTGTCAGTAGGAGAGCGTGAAACCGCCATACCCGCCGCGCCCCGGCTGCAAATACCCGATCGGCTCCTCATATTGCCTGTTCAGCAGATTATCCGCACGGGCATAGACCGAAACAAACCGGTTGATCTTGTAATTGGCCGCCACGTCGATGGTCACGTATCCATGCCCTTTGGCGCAGATGCTGCATGTCTCGCTACCGATTACCGGCAGGTCGCGCCAACCACTGGTATAAAGAATGTTGCCCGAGAAAGTCAGGTCCCTGATCGGCGTCCACGTCGTATTGAAATTGAACTTATGCTGTGGACGCTGCTGCAATTCAGCATGCACCGTCTCGTCGCGCGCATGGGTCCAGGTATAGCTGAGGTTGAACTCCAGATCGCTACGGGCCTTCCAGTTCAGAAAGGCTTCCACGCCATACATGCGCGCCTTCGCCACATTCTCGTACGAATAATTGTAGTTATACGCGGAATCGATCGACAATGACGACTGGATCAGATGCCGAACCCGGTTATCATACCACGTCGCACCGAATTTCAGGCGATCATGCAGCAGCTTCTGCTCCACCCCGGCATCATAGCCGATCAACTGCTCCGCCCGCAGGTTCGGGTTGCCTTTTTCGGAATACCCCGCACCAACCTGATTGGCGAACAGCTGATACAGCGAAGGTCCATGGAAGCCGGACCCGGCACTGGCCTTGATGATGGTACCAGTGCCCGGCACATGGATGGCAGGCGCCACCCGCCACGTCACATGGTTGCCATAGCGCGAATTGGCATCATAACGGATATTGGCCGCTCCATACAGGATCCGGTTCCAGTTCCCCTGATACTGCCCATATCCCGCCGTCGTATCCATGCCGGCCGAATTATCATACCCACTGTCCCACATGCTGGACGCGGTATGGCTGGTATTGAAGCGATCGTGGAAATGTTCGGCACCAATCAGAAACTGGCCATACTTCTTGAAATCGAAGGTTCCATGCCAGTCGATCTTCAAGCGTTCGGAACGATAATAGTTGGGGTCCGGATTGATCGGACTGCCATAGCTCGTCCCCGTCTCCGTCCACCGATTGCGGTTGGTCATGTATCCCAGCCCGATCACCTGATCGAACAACCCGTTGAACGAGACCAGATGCGCCGTGCCGCGCACGATCGCCTGGTTTTTGTTGTTCCGTTCCCGCACCCCGGAATCCCCATACAGATTCTCGCTTTGCAGATCATAGAGCGAATAGGAATGATAATTCGACTGGATCAGGCGCGCCGTCAGCCCCAGGTCAAACGTCTGCGTCACGTCATATCCCAGCCGGATGTTGGCGCTCCGGTTGTCGTTGCGATTCCCCTCGTTCCGCTGCTGGCGGTCGGCGCCATAGGCCCGCTCGATATAGGACGGAATATTGTTGAACCCATCCATGCGGTAATGGGACAGCTCGATATTATAGTGAAACCGCCCCTTGCTGCCCCGCGCACCCAGCACCTGGTTGAACGTACCATACGCGCCGCCCTCAAGCCGGACAAACGGCTTGAAACGCCCCTGCCCCTGGGCGGTGGTAATGTCGATGACGCCGGCCATGGCATCCGCACCATACAGGCCGCTTTGCGGCCCGCGCAGGATCTCGATCCGCCCCATGCCATCGGTCACGAACTGCCCGGCATCGAACGCACCGCTGGTCGAACTGCCGTCATTGACATCCATGCCGTCCATCCGGACCTTGACCTCGTTCGAATTGTTCCCGCGCATGAAAATCGAAGTCACACCACCCACGCCGCCTGTCTGCACGACATTCAGACCCGGCTGCCGATCGAGGATATCCGCCAGCCCGCGACGCTGCTGGGTCTGGATCTGCTGTTCGGTGATAATGGTCACGCTAGAGCCGATATCATCCACGCTGACCGGACGACGGGCGGCGCTGACTGTAATCGCCTCCCCCCGATCCTGCTGCGTCAGCGCGACATGGCTGCCGGCGGGTGCCACCGGGCGTGTCGTCGCGCGTGCGGGGCGGGCGGCAGTCCCCTTTCCCGACGCGAGCGCAACCGGCGTTTCCTGCGCCAGGGCAACAGAGAAGCCAACGGCCGTAAACAGCGTGGAGAAAAAAAGAATCGAGCGGAAATCGTGCATCGGGACCGTTCTCGTGACCATGCGCGGCTGCCACGAGACCACAGGCCACGATCCGTTATCCGATGCCGGGATAACGTCCCTGTCCCGCCCGCCAGATCACCCCGCCTGACGGTTCCCGGTCGCAACCAGTGCTGACGGCAGGTCTCCTGGCTCGCGGTTGTCGTTCCACATGGCCTTCCCGGGTCGGACGAAACCCAGTGGCCCCGGGCCATGACGCCCGGCGATGCGTGAACATGCCGCCTACAGTTGCGGGGACAGCCACAGGCTTGGGCCTTCCGACCCACACTGTGTTCCCTTTTAATCCTCATCGAGAGGAACCATCGCGCCCTACATAGAATCTGCGTCCTGCCTGTCAAGAAAAACCCATGCGCAGCCGCAATAAAACTCACCTTTCACCCTCAAGATGCCAGTGCGCCCTCGGCCTCGTCCGGCGTGATCGCACGCAACGGGGAAATGCGCAGCGGCCCTGGCCGCCTTTGCCGAAAGCTCCTGGGAGCCGGAAATACGTGGCCATCGTCCAGTCCAGGGAGCGGGCCTGGGAGGAAATCATACCCTTCTATGCCTTCCCCGCCGAGGTCCGAAAATTGATCTACACCACCAATGCCATAGGGGCGCTGAACGCCAAGCTGAGGCGGGCCGTCCGGGCCAGGGGACATTTCCCCAATGACGACGCGGCCCTCAAGCTCCTCTTCCTGGCCTTGAACCGAGCCGAGAAAGAATGGATCATGCGCCCGAGGGAATGGTCCATGGCAAAGGCACAGTTCGCTATTCTCTTCGGTGACCGCTTCGCGCGCGCCACCGTCTGATCAACAATGTGCTCAACGCCTCGCACACGAAATTCCTGACAGTCCCACTCGGAACCTCGTGCCGGCCATTGCAAAATGGATTGGTCATTATAATTCGCGGCGCCCGCATTCGGCTCTCGCTGGACGCACGCCCGATGAGGCGTATCATGGGTTTGCTCCGACACCGTTGCCGGGGTTAACCCCGGCAACGGTGTCGGTCAGCAACAACGAGAAATTGGCGGCATAGCAACACCGGGCAATAGCTTATTCAACCCGCAAATCTGTCCGAACGAATAGGGCCACCTCAACCCCTTCGCATGGCGATGTGGATCATGGCCTCTGCCACGGCGATACGCTGCTCGGGATCCTTCACCCGTCGGCGCCATCCAGCCGATGTTGGTTCAACGACCCACCGAAGCGGCAAGATTTAAAACCCTTTTGCCTTCCAGCCCCGCGCGTGCGCAGTTCAAGGGGATATAAACCGGAGAATGATGGAAAAACGCTCTGTGTAACGCTCCCTTCTCGACCGGAGCCTACTTTAAAATGATTGGATTTGCGGTGGGTACGGTACATTTATCATACGCTATATTATATGATTGATCGAAGCACCGGTCTAGGCGCTCCGCGACATCAAGGTTTGGGGGCCAAGACAACTCAATTTTCTTGCCATTTCGGACGTAATAATATCCCGCCTCCGGCATAGGCTCGTGCCTCAACTTATTTTCATACCTAATTAAATCCTTGTGATTGCGGAGCATAAAAGCAATCGTAACATCAACATAATCATTCCATACATCAAGGCCATCCTTTTTGCTTTCTCTGAAATAGACTATTGCTTCCTCACGATGTCCATCCAGCGCGTAAAGCTGACCAATATGCCATAGTATATTTTTATGCTGGTCGTATGTTAAGCTGCTAGCTCCCTTATTATAAGCTTTCATTATGTGAATCGCGGAAACACGGCACCCCTTACTGTCCAAAAAACGCCAACCCGAATGTGGGTTTTGATCAAAGTCGAGATAACTCTGGGAAAGAACTTTACCCTCATCGTATGCACAAATCGTGCTGCGGGGCTCATTTGCGTTCGCTCTATTGTGGATATACCCTAAGAAAAAGACAAAATAAATAGAACATAGAATGTAATATTTTATCACTCATACCTCCAATTCTATTGGTGACTCATGTACATTTGGTTTATTTATTCCAGATCAGTTCCGAGTCTCGTTCTCCCAAATTCCATTACTGTGAGAGGTGGACCCATCCGTTCGGGCAGATTTTGGGGTTGAATAAGCTATTGCCCGGTGTTGCTATGCCGCCAATTTCTCGTTGTTGCTGACCGACACCGTTGCCGGGGTTAACCCCGGCAACGGTGTCGGAGCGAACCCATGATACGCCTCATCGGGCGTGCGTCCAGCGAGAGCCAAATGCGGACGCCGCGAATTATAATGACCAATCCATTTTGCCAGGCCGGCACGAAGTTCCGAGCCGGTCTCGAAAGCGTGGAGATACACGCATTCATATTTCAATGACCTCCAGAGCCGTTCGATGAAGACATTGTCCATCCAGCGGCCGCGCCCGTCCATGCCGATGCGGATCTGCCGCTCCTGCAGCACTTCGGTGAAGTGCGGCGTGGTGAATTGGCTGCCTTGATCCGGGTTGAAAATCTCCGGCGTCCCGTAGCGGGCCAACGCCTCTTTCAAAACCGCCAAAGTCCAGCTCAGAGAGCCACCCCTGGTCAAATATCGACCGCACAGCCTGGCCCCTGGGCCAAGACCCCCAAGGATTTCGCACCCCAGACAGCGAGAGCGGTGCCGCGCTGCGCCAGCGCGTCCTGTCCTTTTGGACCGATCTGCTGCGCGAAGGTCAGCCGGCCGGAATCATCGCCCACGGCGGCCTGCTACCGCCCGCTACTCCACGCCCTCGCACGCGGCAGAACGCCCGACCAGCCCGCTTCCTCACCGCCACAAGGCAGCGGCTGTTTCCACTGCAGGCAATCAGCCTGCCAGCACATCCCACAGCAGCTTGCCATTCAGCCCAAGAATAACCACCGCCACGACCCAGGAAAGCGCGGCAACCGGGCGAGAAATGACGAAAGGCCCCATCATCCGCCGATCAGACACAAACCAGACCAGCGGGATGACGGCAAACGGCAATTGCAGCGACAGCACCACCTGACTGAATACCAGCAGCCGATCCACGCCCGAATCGCCATACAGGGCCGTCACTCCCACCACGGGCACGATCGCCAGCCCCCGCGTGACCAGCCGCCGCGCCCAGGGCGGCAGGCGTAGGTCGAGGAACCCCTCCATCACGATCTGCCCGGCCAGGGTTCCGGTCACGGTCGAATTCATCCCCGCCGCCAGCAGCGCCACGGCGAATAGCGTGGCGGCCGCTCCCAGCCCCAGCAGAGGCGAAATCAACCGCCACGCCTGCCCAATGTCAGCGACATCGCGATGCCCGCTATCATGGAAGGCAACGGCAGCAACGATCAGGATCGCGGCATTGACGAAAAACGCCATCATCAGCGCCAGCGTGCTGTCCCAGGTCGCCCAGCGAATGGCATCGCGCCGCCCGGCCTCGGAACGGTCATAAGCCCGCGTCTGCACGATAGAGGAATGCAGGTAGAGATTATGCGGCATCACCGTCGCCCCGATAATCCCGATGGCGACATACAGCATCCCCGGGTCGGTCAGGATCTCCGGCCGTGGCACCAGCCCCCCCAGCACTGCCGCCACAGGAGGTGCCGCCGCAACGATCTGGATCGCGAAACAGAGCGCGATCACGCTCAACAGCCCGATCACGAAGGCTTCCAGAGCGCGGAACCCTCGGTTCATCAGCATCAGCACCACGCCCGCATCCAGCGCGGTGATCACCGCCCCCGGCAGGAGCGGAATCCCGAACAGCAATTGCAGCGCGATGGCGGTGCCGATGACCTCAGCCAGATCGCAGGCGATGATGGCAGCCTCGCACGCCACCCACAGCATCATCACCACCCAAGGCGCGAACCGGTCACGGCAGGCCTGCGCCAGATCGCGGCCAGTCGCGATACCCAACCGCGCCGACAGCGCCTGCAACAGAATCGCCATCAGGTTCGAGAGCATGACGACCGAAAGCAGCGTGTAGCCAAACGCCGAACCACCGGCAAGGTCGGTCGCCCAGTTGCCAGGGTCCATATACCCGACCGAGATCATATAACCCGGCCCCAGAAACGCCAGCAGCCGCCGCCAACCAACAGCCCCCGCCGGAATCCGTATCGAACCGCTGATATCGGCCAGGCTGGAGGTCGACACCCCGCGCGTCCTGCCGCCGCCCGCTTGCAGGCCGGCGGACGCACTCACGCCAGGAGAACGATCAGACATCGATTGGAACGCCCTCCACCAGAAACGGGATTACGAACTGCCTGACACCAGCGTAGGGCCGGACAAGAGAAATATGCAATATGCTATATGATGTGGCCAAGGCAATGCGGCAAGACCGGAATCCCACCCATTCCGCCAGATTCTCCGCTTTCGTGCCGTCGCACGAATCCGATCACGCATCAGGCACATTGTAAAATCCGTGAGATCAGGGTTGAGTGACGAGCCGCCCGCCGGCACGCACCCTGTCGAGGAGGATGCAGCGTGAAGAAAATCCTGTCCGCCGGACTGTCTCTCTACGCCCTGGGCCTGTCTCCGGCGGTCTGCGCAACACCCAACCCGTCGGCCATGACGACCGGGCAGGTCACGTTCGTGATGAAGGAGATCGGAGTCGGTGCCGGCTACACCTGGGGCACCGGGCAACTGGTCTATGGCGGCCGTTCCTACGACTTCACAATGTCCGGCGGAGGGCTGGGCAGCGTCGGCTATTCGCACATCTCGGGCCACGGTACCGTGCATAACCTCGCCCGCCTGCAGGATTTCGATGGCACCTACTGGGCGGTGCAGGCCGAAGCGACAATGGGCAGGGGCGTGGGCAGCAAGCTGCTGGAAAACAATCACCGCGTGGATATCAACCTGACGGCCGCGACCGCCAGCGGCGCCCGCCTGTCGGCCGAAGCCATGCGGATCACGTTCCACCTGCGCCCCTCGCACTGAGAGCATGGCCGGGACTGCGCGCCGGTGGCGATCCGGCGCAGGTTCCCTGCGCTTCAGTATCCACGGTCCTCAGGGCCGTCCCGCTCCTATACCCCGGAACGCACGCCGCCCCTGAAGGGCGGCTTTCGCTTGTCCGCCACACATGTCCGACCACGCTTTCCGCAACACCAGGCTGTTGCGGAAAGCCTGCGTGCGGCTTCCGTAACGCGCGCGCCCTCTGCGGACCCGAGCGGTGAAATGCGCCCGACACAATGGACATCGGCACACTTAAATATTAAGTATTATTCTCAACTGAACCTGAAGCGTCGAACGGATCCGGGATGCGACTCAACGAACTGAAACTGGGGGGCAGCGCCATCATCGACCATGTGGAAGACCACACGGCCGGCGATCCGGTGGCCGAGCGGCTGCGTGCCCTGGGTTTCGTGCCGGGCGAACCGATCCGCATCGTGGCTGTGGGCCCGATCGGCGCCGACCCGATCGCGGTCGGCATCGGCTTTACCCGTTTTGCCCTGCGTCGTGCGGAAGCGGCGCGCGTGCTGCTCCGCGACGCGGCCTGATCCGCGGGCCGTCGCATGAGCGTCCTCAACGCCGCCCTGGTCGGCAACCCGAACTGCGGCAAGACGGCGCTGTTCAATCTCCTGACCGGCAGCCGCCAGAAGGTGGCGAACTATGCCGGGGTCACGGTCGAGCGCAAGGTCGGGCGGCTGACCACCCCCAAGGGGCTGGCGGTGCGCCTGCTCGACCTGCCGGGCGCCTACAGCCTGGTCGCCACCAGTCCCGACGAGGCCGTGACGCGCGATGTCTGCGCCGGCACCTATCGCGACGAACCTGCGCCCGAACTGCTGGTCTGCGTGGTGGATGCCACCAATCTGCGCCTGCATCTGCGTTTCGCGCTCGAGGTCCGGCAGATGGGCAGGCCGATGATCCTCGTGCTGAACATGATCGACGCGGCGAAGCGGCAGGGCATCGCAATCGACGTGCCCCGCCTGGAGGCCGAATTCGGCGCCCCCGTGGTCACGGCCGTCGGCATCCGCCGCGATGGCGGGCAGGAGGTCCTGCGCGCGCTCGACCTGCCGCCCCCGCCTCCACCGCCCGCCATGCCGTCGGGCAGCGATTTCCATGCCGAGGCCCGGCGCATTCTCGCCGACTGCGTCACGCGCCCGTCGCGACTGGGCATGGCGCTGGAGGAGCGGCTGGACCGCTGGTTCCTCCACCCCGTCTGGGGCATGGTGATCCTGTTCGCCCTGATGTTCATCATGTTCCAGGCGGTCTTCTCATGGGCCCAGCCGGTGATGGACCTGCTGGATGCCGGCACGGCCGCATTGGGCCAGGCGGTCGGCACCCTGCTGCCGGATGGCGCGCTGCGCAGCCTGATCGTCGATGGCGTCATCGCCGGCGCGGGCAGCGTGGTGGTGTTCCTGCCGCAGATCCTGATCCTGTTCCTGTGGATTCTGGCGCTGGAGGAATCAGGCTACCTGCCCCGTGCCGCCTTCCTGCTGGACCGGATCATGGCCACGGCGGGGTTGAGCGGCCGGTCGTTCATCCCGCTGCTGTCCAGCTTCGCGTGCGCGGTTCCCGGCATCATGGCCACCCGCACGATCCAGAACCCACGCGACCGGATGATCACGATTCTGATCGCCCCGCTGATGACGTGTTCGGCCCGGCTACCGGTCTACACGCTGCTGATCGCGGCCTTCGTACCAGAACGACGGGTCGCCGGCCTCTTCAACCTGCACGGGCTGGTGCTGTTCGCCCTCTATATGGCCGGCATCCTCAGCGCGCTGGTGGTGGCGCGGGTGCTGAAGAACCGCGACCGGCAGGAGGAACATCCCCTGCTGCTGGAACTGCCGGCCTACCGCCTGCCCAACCCGCGGGATCTCGCCCTGGGCCTGAAGCAGCGGGCGGTGATCTTCCTGTCGCGCGTCGGCACCATCATCGTCACGGTCAGCGTACTGCTCTGGGCTCTTGCCAGCTTCCCCGCCCCACCGGCCGGCGCCGCCGGCCCCGCGATCGAATGGAGCCTGGCCGGCCGCATCGGGCACTGGATGCTCTATGTCATGGCCCCGATCGGCTTCAACTGGCAGATCTGCGTCAGCCTGATCCCCGGCCTGGCGGCACGCGAGGTCGCGGTCAGCGCCCTGGCCACCGTCTATTCCCTGGGCGCCACGGACAGCGACGCCGCCAACCAGCTCCAGCCCCTGCTGTCGGCGCATTGGAGCCTGGGCACGGCGCTGTCGCTGCTCACATGGTACATCTTCGCGCCACAATGTTTTTCAACCCTGGCGGTGATCCGGCGTGAAACCGGGTCGTGGCGTATGGTAGGAATGACGGCAGGCTATCTGTTCGCCATGGCCTACGGCGCCGCGTTCGTCATGTGGCGCATTTCGCTTCTTTTGGGTTGGGGGGGCAGTCCATGATCGAGACCATTGTGGAAACCATCGTGATCGTCACCATCGTCACCGCCTCCGCGCTCTATTGGGTGCGCCGGCTGGTGCCGGCCAGCCACGGCATATTCTGGCGCACCAGCGCCGACATGCTGCGCGTGATCCATGCTCCGCGTCCCCTCCGCGACCGCGCTGCGCGACGCGCCCGGCAGACCGAAAAGCGCCCCACCGGCTGCGGCGCCTGCACCAAATGTGGCGGCGGCGGCTGCCACTGAGCCGCCGCCTCATTCCCCCTGCCCCGTGTTCCGGGGCAGACTCCCAAACCAGCTTCAGTTAAAACCGACATCGACACCGGCAAAGATGCCGAAGCCATCTCCAACCAGTTCGGCTGCCGCATCGCCGTTCGTCGATGTGTAGACGGGGACGACGCCCATCGCGTAGTGCTTGTTGGCAAGGTTATGGAACTGTAGATAAACGCGGCGGTCTTTCTTCGGCCAGAGATAGCCAAGCGTGTAGCTATAGATATGATAGGGCGCGGTTCTTGCCCCATTGTCGTAGGATGCGACTATTGACGATGCGGCTTCGACATCGAACGTCGTATAAAATCCGTTCTTGAAGTCCGCATGCAGTTCGCCCTGGTAATAATGCTGCGGCACGCCGGGCAGGCGATTATGCCCGAAGACCGGGTCATGATTGTAATGGAAATCCGACCAGGTATAGGACTGCATATAGGTAATGGCGTTGCCGTTCCACTTGAACAGCGTACCATTGATACCGGCTTCGACGCCCTGATGGGTCGTGCGTGACGCATTGGTGAAGACGGCACTGTTATAAAGCTGCGAGACCGGCGTGACGGCCGACAGAAGCTCGTTATGCACGGCCGAATGGTAATACGAGACGCTCCAGTGCTGTCCCTTGTAGGTCCCCTCCGAGCCGACCTCGAAGGTCGTCGCGGTCTGTGGTTCCAGCTTCTGCCAGCCTTCGGTCTGCCCCTGCGCAAGGCCGGAGGTATACCGCGAGCCTGAAAGGAACTGCCAGTCCTGCGCCGACTGAACGCTGCGGCTTACATTGCCGTAGATCCGGATATCCGGCGTGAACTGATAGCGGAAGCCCCCGCGCGGCGCGAAATTCAGCGGCGTCGTGCTGAAATGGTTCTGAACCGGGTAGACCACCGACCCGGAACGTGGATCGTAGCTCAGCCCCCCTCCGGCCGTCAGCCACAAATTCTTGAAAATTTCTGTATTATTGCTGACATGGAACAGCGTACTGCTGCCGCCCAGCTTCTGCTTGGTCAGGAGCGTGCCCACCGGTACGCCGGGATAGGCGGCCTGGCGGCGAACCAGGTTCATGAAGTTGCTTCCCGGCAGATCGCCGGTCGCGTAAATGCCGGCGGTCGTCTCGGATTTATGCCCCAGTATCGTGTCGTTGCGTGTGTAGTTTATGACGCCGCTAAGATAGAAGTTATTATAGATCGACGAGGTATTGCCCAACTGATGGTCCATCGGCGCATCAATATAGGTGGCACCGATCATGATGCGGGAGGCGTCGTCGATATGGATGGTCGTCCGATTTCCGAAATACTTCGTTCCCGGCTCAATCGTGTAAGTTCCCCAGGTATTGTACGGATATTGAGCCTGCTTCGGATTTTCCCTGACCTGGGCGCGCGTCAGATAGTAGGGATTGCCCTCGTAGGTCTGACGATAGCGGAAGAAGAAGCGCGTATCGACCGAATCGTTGAAACGGTACCCATAGTTGGCATTAATACCGAACGATGTCGCTTTCGTCTGGTCCTGATAGCCGGCACGGTACGAATTCGTGACACTGATATAATAATCTGATTTACCGATAACTTTTCCGGAGGACAGCTGTTCCTTCACATAGCCGAAGCTGCCCGCTTCGACGCGCGCCTGATAGGTCTTGGCGTCATAGCCCGTGAAGCTATGGAAATTGATCAGGCCGCCAAGCTGGAGCGAGCCTTTGTCGAGCCCGTTACCGCCACGCAGGACCTCCGTATACTGGATACCCAGCGGCTCCATGAGTTCGTTGAACGAACCGATGGGCGTGGTGGCCGGCAGGTCGTCGAACAGCACGATGACGCCGGCACGCGTCGCGTTCGCTCCAACCTGGAGGCCGGACCCACGGATGGACAGGCGGAGATCGTCCGACCCGGCCGGAGCCTGCGCATACACGCCGGGCTGATAGCTCAACAGATCGGCGGAGGTCGCGTTGCGCTGCTTCAGCACCATCTTCGAATCGATGATGTTGGTTCCGCCGGGAATCGAGAGCAGTTGCGCACCAGCCCGGCGGATCGGGGCCATACGGGAAGCCGTCACGTCCACCTTCTCCGCGTCTGACGCGCTGGCGCCCCCCATATACATGTCGCCCATATCGTCATCAGCGGCGTTTGCTGCTTTTGCCGTATGCGCCGCAGCCCCGGCCTTGCCCGAGGATACCTCGGCAGCAGGCTTCTGCGCTACGGACTTCGCCGGCGGCGCGTTCATCGCATGATGATGATTGTTCATCTGAACGCTCATCCCGCTCATCCCGCTCATATCCGCCGATTGTGCCCGCGCGACCTCGAGGCTTTCAAACGATACGGAGCCCAGCAGCAGCGTAGCCAGTGATTTCGTCACCACATTCTTCATGGCGCCGTAACGGGTCCTGTCCTGATAAGGCATACTCTGTCCTGTTCGTAACATATTCGTCTTGTTCACTCTTCTTTCCACCTTAGGGACAACCGACATCGGACCGGCGGCCGGACGCCGCGCGAAGGGACGCTGTTCACCGTGCGAACTCCTCGCCATGGCCAAGCGCGATCAGGATCTCGCGCCGACGCGCGATGAAGGCCGGGTCATCGCGCAAGCGCGGGAACGGCAAACCGTTGTCGACATCGAGGATGATCCGGGCCGGACGTGGCGAGAACACCAGCACCCTGGTGGCCAGCAGCAATGCCTCTTCCACATCGTGCGTCACCAGAATGGTCGTGAAGGCATGACGCCGCGCCAGTGCCAGCAATTCCTCCTGCATCGTCATGCGGGTCAGCGAATCCAGTTTGCCGAAAGGCTCGTCGAGCAGCAGCACGCGCGGGTGATTGACCAGCACCCGTGCAAAGGCCGCGCGCTGTGCCATGCCGCCGGAAAGTTCATGCGGATAGGCCGCGGCAAACGCAGCCAGCCCCACCATCCGCAAGGCCTGCCTTACGCGCTCCTGCCCGTCGCCGATTTTCCTGGCCTCAAGCCCGTAGGCGACATTGGCTTCCACCGTCCGCCATGGCAGCAGCAACGGGTCCTGGAACACCAGAAGCCGGCTGGGGTCCGGCCCGACGACGCGCACCAGATCCACCCCGATCCGCCCGGCCTGCGGCACGCTCAACCCGGCAATCAGGCGCAGCAGGGTCGATTTTCCGCACCCGCTCGGCCCCAGCAATGCCACGGTCTCGCCGGCCGGCACGTCGAAGGTCACGTCGTCGAGAACCGGCAAAGCCTGCCCCGCATCGCCAAAGGCATGCGAGACCGCGCGCACCTGGACCGACGCTCCGGCCAGCCCGCCTGCTGACGTTGCGCTTGCCACCGACGCCGTCACCATTCGACCGTCTCCCGGTTCCAGCGCAGCGCGCGGCGACGCACGGCGAACAAGGCCATCGTCACGCCTGAAAACAGGACCGACATCACAGCGAGCGCCGCATAAAGATTCGCATAGGCCGCCCATCCCTGCGCCCATTGCAGGTACCAGCCCAGCCCCGCCTTCGCCCCCAGCATCTCGGCCACGATCAGGACGATGAACGAGGCCCCGAGCCCCATGAACAGGCCAACGAACACATGCGGCAGAGTCGCCGGGATCACGATGGTGCGGATCAGGAACCCCTCCGACGCGCCCAGTGTCCGCCCGACATCGTACAGCCGGGAATCGACCAGCGTCACACCCGAGGCCGTCAGCACAGCGACCGGAAATGCGGTCGCCAGAGCAATCAGGAAGATGCTCGCGGTAGAAATCGTCGGGAACACGAACAAGGCGATCGGCAGCCAGGCAATAGCCGGCAACGGCCCCAGCAGCCGAATGACCGGGTGCCCCCAATAGCGGGCCTCCGGCGACCATCCCATCGCAAGGCCCGCCAGAAACCCCGTCACCGCGCCCAGCAGGAAACCTGGAACCAGGATCAGCAACGAACTGAAAACACTCTGCGCCAGCCGCCCGGAATCGACCCGATAGACATCCAGCACCGCCTGCGGAGAGGGAAAGAACGGCAGCGGCAACCACCCCGTCTTGGCGGTGACGATCTCCCACACCGCGACCGCGCCACCCAGCACGGCAATACGCCGCCCGTGATAAGCCAGCGGCGCGAACCAGCCGGCCTGCCCGATCAGGACGGACAGAGCGGAGAGGATCGCAATCACGACCTCATATTCCACCAGCGGCCGCCCGGCAGGCGCACGCACATGATCGGGCAGCAGCCCGGTCACGGCAGCCGCCACCGCCCATGCCGCCGTGCTGGCGACACCGGGCCACCACGGACGAAAGACGGAATGCACGGCAACCGGCGCAACCGCGCCGACGGCCGATCCAGCCACGTCAGACATGCGCCGTGTCTCCTTTCGTCACATCATCGACAATGCCGCGCGCGAATGCCTCCGGATCGAGGTCCGCGCTCATGACACCGATGGTCTTGAGCTGCGCGGCATAAAACGCCACCTCGGCCGCCAGATCGTGCCCCAGAGGATGCATGTGATGCGTCTGCATCCGCAGCACGGCGGCGATATCCTCGACCGGTGCCTT
Organism: Gluconacetobacter dulcium; assembly: GCF_014174165.1. Lineage (GTDB taxonomy): Bacteria > Pseudomonadota > Alphaproteobacteria > Acetobacterales > Acetobacteraceae > Gluconacetobacter > Gluconacetobacter dulcium. Next base: position 25,391 of record NZ_JABEQN010000022.1, read on the forward strand.
GACCGCGCCATATTGCGCAAAGGCCCGAGCCACCTGCATCGGATCGGCCGCGCAGATTTCCGATGCCTGCACCATGGCATCGACCAGCCCCAGCACGGCCGAACGGTCCCGGCGCAGCAGCGTATTGCTCGCCGCCACAACGCAGCACACCCGCCCCTGCCAGGGCGCCGACAGGTTCGAAAGGATCTCGACCAGATCTCCACCCGAACGCCGCTGCGCCAGGTACATCAATGGATCGGAATCGGCGTAGGCCTGGATATCGCCCTTCATCAAGGCTGCTTCCAGCAGCGGCGCCGGATAGACCCGCCATGCCACATCCCGCAGCGGATCGACGCCATTGCTCTTCAGCAGCAGCGCGAAAGTATTGTAGGCGAAGCCCGTCGCATCCGCGATGCCGATGGTCTTGCCGCGTACGCTGGCGATATCGTCCGTTACACCGGCACGGCGCGAACCGACCATGCGCATGCACCCGCCATGCGTGCCCGCCACCAGCTTCAGGTCGAACCCCTGCTCCAGGGGCCTCATGAACTGCATGATCATGCCGGCGCCCAGATCGACCTTGCCGGTCGCCACCGCCTCCAGAAGCGAGGGCGTATCGGTCCAGTTCGTAAATTCGACCTTCAGCCCGCGATCGCGATACAGCCCGATCTGTTCGGCCAGGATCAGCGGCGCCACGCAGGGCGCATTCACCGGCAGCGACAGCCGTACGATCCGCAGCCCGTCGGGCGTACGCGGCAGTGGCCGCGCGCCCGAATGCCGGGCCGCCAGCAGAGTGCCACCGGCCAGACCGGCCAGCCCGCCCAGCACGACGGCCCGCCGTCCCCAGCGCACACCGGGTTCAGGCGGCGGCGGCTCGCGGATATCGTCGAACGCAGGATCATGTGATGGATTGGACATGGCGCGCCTCAGCTCCAGGGATGCAGGGGCGGCCGGCGGCCATTGAGGTAATAATCGCCCACGATCGCGTATTTCCACCGCACCGGATCGTGCAGCGTGTGCACCCGCGCATTGCGCCAGAACCGGTCCAGCCCCAGCGCCCGATCGGTCGATGCCGTGCCTGCCAGTTCGAACAGGCGGTTCGTGCTCTCGATCGCGATTTCGGTCGTCAGGATCTTCGATTCCGCCACCGCGATTTGGGCGGCCGCCACGGAATCCGGACTGGGCGCCTCCACCGCCACGTCGATCGCCCGCCCCGCCACATCCAGCAGCGCCTTCGCCGCGCTCAACCGCACATGCAGCCCGCCAAGCGCATGGATCGTGTAGGGATCATCGCCCGCCCGCCCGGCAGCACTGTCGACCCAGGCGCGGGCCCGCGTGCGCACGAAATGCTCGGTCTCCGCAATGGCCGCCTCCGCCAGACCGGCATCAATCGCCGACTGGATGAACTGCGAAATCGCACTATCCGCCGTTGGTGTTTCCGGAAGGTACGCCTTCCATGCCGCGACGACCCGCTGCTCCGGCACGCGCACATTCTCGACCAGCACCTTGCCGCTGCCGGTGCCGCGCTGGCCGAAGGCGGCCCAGTCGTTGATCACGGTCAGCCCCGGCGCCGCACGGTCGGCGATGGCAAGCCAGCTTCGCCCCTCGTCATCCAGTGCCACGATCTGCACCAGATCGGCCGCGAGCGCCCCGCTGGCATAATGTTTGACGCCATTGACGACGACATCCCGCCCATCGCGCACGAAACGGGTCTTCAGGTCGCGGACAGTGCGCGTTCCGGTCTCGGAAAACGCATTGCCAAAGCGTTTTCCCGCCAGAATTTCGGCGAACAGATCGGCCTTCTGCGCTTCGGTGCCGGTAGAACGGATAACCGCCACCGTGGCCAGATGGTTCTGCGTCAACTGCCCGATCGAGGAATCCGCAGCCGAGATCAGCCGAATGACGTGCCCGACCGTTCCATACGACACGTCGGCGCCGCCATAAGCGCGCGGCACGGTGATCCCCCACAGGCCGGAATCGGAATAGAGATCCAGTTCCGTGGCAGGAAACAGGTCCTGGCGATCGCGTTCCACCGCGCCATCCGCGATCCTTGCCGCGACATCCCGCGCCACCGCGATCGCTTCTTCATCGTCGCGGATCACGTGCGCCGCAGGCCGGGCGGCCGGCGCGGGAACCACGCGGCCGTCACCAACAACAAGAGTGCTCATGATGATTGTCCGTATTCTGGGGCGTCAGCCCGGAAATCAGAAGGCCAGGACGCGCTGCCCGGCTTTGCGGCGAACCAGTTCGCCATGCGGCGCGTGAATGCGGCCGCATAATGCATCCCGATGACATCGCTCCAGCGGGTTGCGCGCGCTCAGTCCGGCGTTGCCCGCCAGCGACAGCAGATGCAGCGTCAGATCCGCCGCCCCGTCGATCACCCGCGCCTTGATCACCGCCGCCCCGCGATCGGCGGCGTCGCTCCGCCCGGCGACAACATCGTCGGCATACCGGTCGAGAAGCATCCGGTTCTCATCCAGTGCCAGAGCAACCCTGCCGACCGCATCCTGAACAGAAGGCAGCGTGGCCAGTGGCTGGCCGAGATTCGATGGCACCCGCTCCCGCAGGAAGCCCACAGTCCAGTCCAGCGCTCCGCGCACGATGCCGTCATACAGCGCACCCAGCAGGCCGGCATTCCAGCGCATCATGCCACTCAGCACCGGATGCCGGGCACCACCGTCCACCAGGTCCGTAACATCGGCGGCTGGAACGAGAACATCTCGAAACTCGACCTCATGGCTGTGCGTCGCCCGCATGCCGATATGGTCCCAGTTGCGATGCACGATCACCCCATCTGCCTGGGCCGGCACCAGGAACAATCCCACGCGCGGATCGGCGTCGTCGGTCCGGGCCCGTACCAGCAGCCATGAGAGTGCGGGAATACCCGTCACATAGGCCTTGCGCCCCGAAATCCGCCACCCGTCCGGCGTGGCGGTGGCCACGGTCTCGGGCAGGCCGCCATAGGAGGCCGAACCCAGGTCGGGTTCCGCCAGCGCGGCATTGATCAGCCCCGGCTGCCGCACATTCTCCTGCTCGAGCCGGGCCGCCAGTGTCTCGGGCCAACCCACCCGTGCCGCGATCGTCGCGTGGACCATGTAATGGTTCACGATCACCAGTGCGACGGACGGGTCGCCTTGCGCGAGACTGCCGACAACCGCCTGCGCCGCCGGCAGCGACCCACCCAGCCCGCCCGCATCGACCCGGCTGGGCAGCGCCATCAGGCCGGAAGCACTGAAATCGGCAATATCATCAAACGGAAAATCGGCATCCCGATCATGCGCGGCGGCCCGGCCGGCGAAGAGAACGCGCAACGCCGCCGCCCGAGCCAGAATCTCGTCCAGGCCCGCGCCATCGGCAAATTCTCCATTCCTCCCACGGGAGACGAGGACGCGAGATGTTGGGATCGAAATCATGAGGCTGTCCGTCACACCCGTTCCACGCGATCGGATAAACAACGACCACAAGAGTTTGAATTAAATTCAACAATCATGGCGTAACGTACATAAATTATTTAATCAATACGCAACGTTTAATTTTCCGCAAAAAATGCGGAAGTCTGATTTATATAACAAATTAATTAGTGATTTATCTCCAGCAGATGCGGGCCGGGCCGTGGCTTGCCGGCCTGCAAAAGCTGAAAGCACGCAGACCGACCGCCCCATCCGCGCGCATGATTCTGGGCGTGTCTCTTATGCCGTTACCCTGCCGGCCGCCGCGTTCTGGCGCTTCAGCCCTTCGAAATAGGGCGTCCAAAGCCGGGTGCCATTCAATGCAAGATCTCCAAGCTCTCTCTGACGCTGCGCCGCGGGATTATGCGATGCCAGAACACGGGCGTTGCGCCAGTGCCGGTCGTAGCGCCGCGTCTCACTGGTGGCGGACGCGCCGCCGACCTCGAAGAGCAGCGTTGCCGCCTCCAGCGTCTGCTCCACGATGATCTGCTGGGCCTTGAACGCGATTTCCTGTGCCGTCTCGATTGCCGGATGGCGCGTCTCGCCCTTCTCCCAGAACGGTTCGGCCGCCGCCAGTGCATCAGAAACCGTATCGACCAGTGCCGCCGTCGAGAATGCGAGGGTCGACAGCCGCCCCACCACGCCTTGCACGACCGGATCATCCCGCTGGATCACCTTGCCCGGCACACCGAAGAGCCGGGTCCGGGGCCGGACGAACTCCAGCGCGTCCCGCAGCACGGCCTGCGCGATGCCGGCAAGCGCGGTATTATGGAACTGCTGGTAATACGCGCCCAGATAATCGGGAGCCGGCAATTCCGTCAGCGGAGTCTGGTCCAGGATATGGGCCGCAGGAACCGCCACGTGGTCGAAGATCGTGGTTCCGCTACCCGTCAGACGCTGACCGAACCCGTCCCAGTCATCGACCCGCGTGACGCCGGGGCTGTCGGCCCGTACGGCGGCATGAACGCGAGCGGTGTCGTTGATCGCCCACACCACGATCCAGTCCGCATAGAGCGTCCCGGTGGAATAATATTTCGTCCCGTCCAGTACCCAGCCTTGCGACGTTTCACGCAGGGTCGTCTTGACCGCCGTCTCAGCGCTCCGTTCAGCCATTGCCGCACCGAACAGCGCGCCGTCATTGATGACGTCGAACCAGCCACCCGATGCCCCCGGTTTCTGCCTCCGCCCCTCGACGAAGGCGAAATGCGCACGCACGATCTGCGGGATATTGGAATCCGCCGCCGCCAGCGTGCGCAACAGCGCAAACGATTCCCGCAGCGACGCCCCCAGCCCACCGGCCTCGCCGGGCACGCGCAGCCGCCCGAAGCCGGCATCCAGCAAGGCCCTTACGGGTTCGCGCGCCAGTTCCCGATGTTGCTCCCGCTCTACCGCACCCGCCGCAATCTCGGCAAAAAGCGGGGCAAAGCGCGCTTCGAGCGACGGCGCGCGCACCGCCCCGGATGAGAATTGATCCATGTCGTAAATCACCATATGAAAGCGTTATTACGTGAATCGTAATTCACCAAGATCGTCATGTATAGCTTATTTTAATTTCACTATAATATTTAGTTAAAATTACTCCTGACCCGTCCCCACGGAAGAAACGAGTGGACTTATCGTTCCACCCTCCGAAAGAAAGAGGTGCCATCAGGCACGCGACAGGGCATCATCGGCGCGAACGATTCATCCCGCTGGAGCAAGACATCATGACCGGCTCGATCGCCGCCTTTATCGACGCGCTGCCCAAGGCGGAACTGCATGTGCATCTGGAAGGCACTCTGGAAGCGTCGCTCAAGATGGACCTGGCCCGGCGCAATGACCACCCGCTGAAGGAAAGCAGCGAAGAGGCCATCCGTGCCGGCTACACCTATCACGACCTCCTGTCCTTCCTGAACCTCTATTACGAAGGTGTCGAACTTCTTCTAACGGAGAAGGATTTTTACGATCTCTGCTATCAGTATCTGAAAAAATCCGCGTCCCAGAACGTCCTGTATACCGAAATGTTCTTCGACCCGCAGCTTCACACCCGCCGGGGCATCCCCTTCGCCACGGTCATCACCGGCATTACCCGGGCCCGCGAGGCCGCCGAGCGCGACTTCGGCATCCGTTCGCAACTGATCATGTGCTTCGTGCGCGAAATGAGCGCGGAATCGGCCGATGAAACCTTCACCCAGGCCCTGCCTTACCTCGACGACATCGTCGGCGTCGGGCTCGATTCCTACGAAACCGGCAATCCCCCCGCAAAATTCGCCCAAGTCTTCGCCCGCGCCCGCGCTGCCGGCCTGCATCTGACCATGCATTGCGACCTGGACCAGGAAAACACCCACGAACATATCCGCCAGGCACTCGACGATCTCGCCAGCGAGCGGATCGACCACGGGCTGAACGTGCTGGACCGCCCCGAACTGATCGCCCGCGCCCGCGAGCGCGATATCGTCTTCACCATCTGCCCGTCCCCCAACGACGTCATCCGGCCAGGCTGCGGCCGGCGCGACCTGCGCGGCATGCTGGATGCGGGGTTGCGGATTACCATCAATTCCGACGATCCGGGTTATATGAACAGCGCCTACATGACCGAATGCCTGCGCAGCGCCCAGGAAACCGCCGACCTGACACGGGCGGAACTGCTGGCGATCAGCCGCAACGCCTTTGCGTCGGCATGGATTTCCGACGCCGAACGCAGCCATTATCTCGAAGCGCTGGACCGTTTCGCCGCTCTCCAGGCCGAAGAAGCCTGATTGCCTGCATCGTTGCGGCGGGATATTTTCCCTCCGTAACGATGCAGAGGGCTCCAATGCAGATTTTCACCGCCGGGCAGACCGCCAGCCTTCTTCCCATCCCCGAACTGGTCGATACCCTGCAGGATGTCGTGCGCGATTATGCCGCCGGCAACATCCTGTCACCCGAACGGATGGTCGTCGACACGGCTGATGCCGGCGGCCACCTGCTTTGCATGCCGTCCGTCGCCAACGACATCATGGCGACCAAGCTGATCACGATCTTTCACGGCAACAAGGCGCTGCCCGTCATCCAGGGGCAGGTGACATGCTGCGATGCCCGTGACGGCACCTTCCTGTTCACTCTCGACGGGCCGGAGACCACCGGGCGCCGCACCGCTGCGATGTCGATGCTGGCCATCCGCATGCTGCACCATAACCCACCACGCCATGTCCTGATCATCGGCACCGGCACCCAGGCCAGGGGCCATGTCAACGCACTGCGAACCCTGTACCCCGAAGCCGTCATCAGCGTGCGCGGCCGCAAACCGCCTGGGGTGGTCGCCCTCTGCACCACGCTGGACCCGACAGGCCACCATGTCCGCCCTGAAACCCCCGGCGATGCCGAAGCCGCCAATATCGTCATCACCACCACCAGCAGCCACGAAATCGTCTATGACGTTGCCCCCCGTGCCGGGCGCCTGGTTATCGGCGTCGGCGCTTACCGTCCGGAAATGATCGAAATCGGTCCGAATCTGGTCCTGAACAGCCGGCTTTTCGTCGACGATCCGATCGGCGCGCCTTCCGAAGCCGGCGACCTGATCCAGGCCGGCGTGGACTGGCAGAACGTCTTTCCCCTGGCCACGGCGATCGACACCCCACCGCCCCCCGACATACCGGTCCTGTTCAAATCGGTCGGCTGCGCGGCGTGGGATCTGGCAGCCTGCCGCCTCGCCCGCCGCCGCCTGACGCAGCATGGCGCCACGACCGCGCCCTAACCGCTGTTATCGCCGCCCCCTTCCGCCGTGCCGCGCAACGCGCGCCAGGCGGACAAGGCCCGCTCCCGCGCCGCCTCATGCACCACGATGGGCGCCGGATAGCCCGAGATGCCGCCCGCCAGCCACGGCGTGTGGATCTGCGCATCGGGCAGCCTTGCCAGTTCCGGCACCCATTCGCGGATATAGGCGCCGGACGGGTCGAATTTGCGGGACTGGATCAACGGATTCATCATCCGGAAGAAGGGCGCGGCCTCCACCCCGGTTCCGGCGACCCATTGCCAGTTCATGCCGTTGCTGGCCGGGTCGTAATCAACCAGCGTATGGGCGAACCAGCGCTCGCCCTCCCGCCAGTCGATCAGCAGATGTTTCACCAGGAACGACGCCACCACCATCCGGACGCGGTTGTGCATCCACCCCGTTCGCCATAACTGCCGCATCCCGGCATCCACCAGCGGATAGCCGGTCCGCCCGCGCTGCCATGCCCGCACGGCATCCGGATCTTTTCGCCACGGCATGGCGTCGAATTCAGGGCGCAGATTACGCGATGCCAGATCGGGCTGCGCAAACAGCACCGACCACGCGAATTCCCGCCAGCCCAGTTCGGCCATGAATTTTGCAAGCCCACCCGATGCCGGCTGCGCCGCAGCCGCCTGCCGCACCTGCGCGGGCGTGATATGGCCCCAGCGCAAAAAGGGCGAGAGGCCGGAGGTTGCCGGCCGCGCAGCGAAGTCCCGATCCCGCGCATAATCGTCCAGCGCCCCATCCAGAAACTGTGCCAGATTCTCCTGCGCCGATGCCTCGTCAGGCTGCCACATGTCCGCCAGCCCGTCCGTCCAGCCGGTGGCGCTCATTTCCTGCCCGATCGCTCCGGCCTCGACCATCGGCGGCAAGCCGGACCGATCCGGCATGGCAAAGGTCATCCTCGCCGGCGCCGGAAGCGGCGGCCGTTCATGCCCCGCCTGGCACGCCGCGCGCCAATACGCGCCGAAGACATGATAAGGTTGCCCCGCCCGGGTGCGGATCGTCCATGGTTCATGCAGCAGCGCGCCGGGAAAGCTGTGCACGGAGGTTCCTCCCTCCTTCAGCAGCGCCTTCAGCCGCGTATCCGCCTCCCGTCCATCGGGGTCATAGCGCCGGTTCCAGAACACCGCCCGCGCGCCGGTCGCCGCGACCAGCACCGGCAGAACCCGGATCGCCGGCCCGCGAAACACATGCAAAGCCCCGCCAGCCTGCCGCAGATCGGCATCGAACAGGTCCAGCGCCCGCCCCAGCCACCAGCGCGCCGCGTCCTGCTTCACCGCCTCATCCAGAATGTGAACGCAGAATATGGGTGCCCCGGTCTTCACCGCCGCCGTCAACGCCGCATTATCCGCCTGGCGGAAATCCTGTCGAAACCAGACGATCACCGGGGAAGTCACAACGATCCGATCCTTTCGGGCCTGCGCACATGCCGGACGAACGCCAGTCCGGCCGGTCAGCCGCCCGATCAGATACCAGCCTCTACAGTGCTTTCAAACCTGTATCGATCTTTGCCAGAACCTCGTCCGTCATCACGCCACCCGAGAATTTCGCCAGCGTCTTCAATGACAGGCCCTTGGCCATCCCGATCTGCGGATGCTTGGAAAAGCCGGGAAGCACGCTCTCGACCACCCCTTTGGCCTGCTCGTCGGCCAGGATCTCACGCACGGTCGAGTTGATGGAAAACGACATTTCAGCCACCTTTCAGATGATATCGATCAGGATATGGTCCTGTTCTCTCTCGAAAAAAAGAGAACGGAAAATTTTTCGCACATTCAGGACACCCGATGCCGGCACAACGCGAAGCGCCCCAGCCAGCCACAACGGACATCACTGTCGCAATTCATGGGTCCTATCCGTCAGCGTTCGGATCATCCCCGTTCAGCAAACGGCTTTCTTCCGCCAGAAGAGAGAGCGTGTCCCGATATTCCTGCTGCAACCGTGCAATCAATGCCGCGGCCGGCACCACGGCATCGACCGCCCCGATCCCCTGCCCCGCCCCCCAGATATCCCGCCACGCTTTCGTCCCGCTGGAGAAGGTCGATACATCCATCCGCGACGGATCGGACAAGGCGAGGTCCGCGGGGTCCAGACCGGCCGCACGAATGCTCGCAGCCAGATAATTGCCGTACACGCCGGTAAACAGATTGGAATAAACGATGTCTTCAGCCGACGACTCCACGACCATCTGCTTGTAGCGCGGATCGGCCGCGGCTTCTTCCGTCGCGATGAAGGCCGAGCCGATATAAGCCAGATCGGCCCCGAGCGCCCTGGCCGCGACGATCGCCTGACCGCTGGCGATGGCGCCGGAGAGCGCGAGCGGCCCGTCGAACCACGCCCTGATTTCCTGCACCAGCGCGAAGGGCGATTGCGTGCCCGCATGCCCCCCAGCCCCTGCGGCCACCGCGATCAGCCCATCCGCCCCGCGCGCGACCGCCTTGCGCGCGAACGCATCGGTGGTCACATCATGCAGGACGATACCGCCATAGGCGTGGACCGCATCATTCACCTCCGGCCGGGCTCCGAGCGACGTGATGACGACGGGCACCCGGTATTTCACCACCAGCGCCAGATCCTCCTCCAACCGGGCATTGCTGCGATGGACGATCAGATTGACGGCAAACGGTGCATCCTCGGCAGTCAGGGACGATGTCAGACGACGCAGCCACTCTTCCAGAGCCGATGCCGGCCGCGCATTGAGCGAAGGAAACGCCCCCACGACCCCGGCCCGACAACAGGCCAGCACGAGTTCGACCGTCGAGACAAGAAACATGGGCGCGGCGATAGCCGGCAATGCCAGCCTGCCCAGCAAGGATATCGGCATCGACATGGCGCTCTCCCGGCCGCTCCTTCCCGTGACGCTGCGGCGGCCGCGGCAAGAAATTCTAACATTTGTTAGCCCATCACTACGCTACCGGCCGACCGCCGTCGAGACGCAAACGCATTCCTTTCCATCACGGATGGTTGAGGGCACAAAACCTTATAATGCCAACGGAAAATGACAAATATCCCATAAAATCCTGTAGTCTTCCGGAACCAGGGCCGATAGGCTGGAACGAAGAAAGTCTGGAAGCGACCGAGCATGACGTCATCGCGCACGCCACCGAACAGAAAAACCCGTACAAAGACCGGCGGTGCCATCCTCTCCGCCATGCGCGCCCTTCCCTTCAGCCCCAATAGCGATGAAACCGGCGCCCACGCCGAACGGCGACAGGAAATCCTCGAAGCCGCCGCCCAGCTTTTCGCCGAACGCGGCTACAAGGCCACCTCGATCCGCCAGATCGCCGACGCGGCAGGCATGATGGCGGGGTCGCTCTATTACCATATCGAGTCGAAGGAATCGCTGTTCGTCGAGATCCATAATCGCGCGCTCGACGCGGCAGCCAGCAGGATCTTCTCGGCCATCGCGCCCCACACCGCGCCGTGGGCCAGGCTGGAGGCCGCCTGCACGGAATTGCTGGATATCCAGCTCAGCCTCACTTCGATCACCCTGCCGATGATGAACAGTATCGTCTCGGCTCCGCCGGACGTGCGCGACGCGCTGGTCAAGAAGCGCGACGAGTTCGAATCGATCTTCCGCAACATCATCGACGATCTGCCGCTCCCCGCGACGATCGACCGCGACATCTATCGGATCCTGCTTCTGCGTGCCCTCAACACGGCAAACGACTGGTACCGCAGCGGCCGCATGTCCCACGCTCAGATCGCACACCAGATCTTCACGATCTTCAAACACCAGGCGGAATCAGAGACCGACATAACCGCCTCCCCCCGCCCGCGCAGCCGTTCCGCCGCCCCCCCGCGGCGTTCACGGGCCGCGCGTGGCACAGGCGCGCCTGTCTCTTCGGAGATATGAAATCGGCAGCGGTCGTATTCGTTCAGGAGCCTTGTACGGGGAACGCATGATGCCCCTGAACGAATAAGAGTCTTTCTTCTTCTTTTTCTTCGGGAAGAGAAGCGCTTCTTCTCAATTCGCCTTCCCCAGCAAGCCCTGGCGGAACCCGTCGGTCGGTGCCGCCTCACTCAGCAGCGACTGAACCAGCCCTTTGCCGAAATTCGGGTCATTGATGGACGCCACCACGGCGCCATTGCGCTGAATGCTGACGCCCTGATCCGTAACGAGGATGAGTTGGGCCTCCCCCCTCTTCGCGGCCGCCAGATGCGCGGTCAGCGCGGCGAAGGAGGCCTCGTTCTGCGCGTCGCACGCATAAAGCTTACAATAATGCGTATGAATCGACTCATACTCGCCCTTTACCCGCTCCAGGGAAGCGTCGTGAAGGAACTCCGTATAGAGGACTTTCGGATTCGGGCCGTTGGCAAGCGCCTTCTCGTCCCGGCTCGGCGAGACGACATACAGGCCGGTCGCGTAACCATCGACCAGATGATAGAAGACACGAACACCTACGCCATTGAGCTTCAGCGACGTGCTGCCGATCTTCAGATCTTCGGGGAAGACGGCCCCTCCGACCCTCGTATCCGCATGACCGGCGGACGATGCAACCGTCAGCCCCGCCGCCAGGGCCAGACTGATACGGAACGACGACCTGCGTAATCCAGACATAACGCGATCCTCCACATGAGGCCGGATACCGCCACATGCGGTATCCGAACCCGTCACCCTTCCGTCATGGGCGCGCACCAGCGCCGCCCCGGTTCGGAATGAGCGGGAAATGAGTGTGAAACATAAAAATGCCCGCCAGACGCCACCCATGCGCGCAACCCGGATATCCGCGACAGAAATTGCCAGGTGCGGCAAGGGCCGCAGGCTAACATCAGCTTCGCATGAAACTCCGCAGCAGCTTTCCGGTATCCAGCCGGATCTCGGGGTCGGGCGCCGGCCGTTTATAGACCCCGCTTGCCCGGGCGATCGGCTTGCCCTTCACCCGCGCCAGTCCCTGGACAAAGACGGCACTGCGCGTCACCCGCAGCACGTCGGCACTGAACTCGATCCAGTCATCCGGCAGGCCGGGCGCCAGAAAATCGACAGATAACGACATGGTCGGCAGGATCGGCACCTGCAGGTCGTGCTCGAACATCGCCGCCATGGCCATATACCCGTCGAAAACGGTCGCGATCATGCCGCCATGGCACGTCCTCGCATGATTGCAATGCCGGGCTTCCACCCTGAAACCGGCCAGCAATCGCCCATCCGCCTCCGCCACATCAAATCCGCCGATGATCGCATCGAAGCCGGTTTCGTTCAGCACGGGCAGCGGACGAAAGCCCACCGGCGGCGTTTGAGACACATGGACCATCATATTCTTCTCCAGAAAGCGGACAGATCCGACATAAGATGTCGTTCCACCTCCCTTGGGAAGTGGAACGACATTCCAGTCAGAATGCGTCGTCGGCCAGCGCCATCATTGACGCCTTGCCCGCCTTGATCTTCAGATAAAGCGACGCTGACTCGGGAAGAACACGATCATAGAAGAAGCGGGCCGAAGCGATCTTGGTGCTATAGAACGCCTGATCCGGCCCGGCGGCGAAGGATTTCGGTACGGCGATCGCCACCGTGCGTGCCCAGAGATAGGCCAGCGAGACCAAGCCGATCAGCCGCAGATAATCCGTCGCGGCGGCACCCGCTTCCTCCGGGTCCTTCATCCCGCGCTCGGCAATCTGCCCGGTTGCCAGTTGCAGCGCGCCGAACGCGCGTTCCAGCCCGGTGACCATCTCGCCCAGCAGCGGGTTCTCCTTGTTCTCCGCGATGAAGGCCGCGATGGGGTGGAACAGCCCGCGCAGATTGCGCCCCATATGCGCCGGCAGCTTGCGCCCCACGAGGTCGAGCGCCTGAATCCCGTTGGTGCCTTCATAGATCATCGCAATCCGCGAATCCCGCACGAACTGCTCCACCCCATGGTCGGCGATATAACCGTGTCCGCCATAGGTCTGCATCGCCAGATTGGCCGACTCGAACCCCAGATCGGTGAACATCGCCTTGACCACCGGGGTCATCAGCGCCACGAAATCCTCGGCATCGCGGCGCTCGCGTTCATCGCCGCCATGTTCCGCCACATCCAGCGCCATCGCCACCCATGCGCCCAGCGCCCGGCAGCCCTCGGCGTTGACGCGCATGGTCATGAGCATGCGCCGCACGTCGGGATGCACCACGATCGGGTCGGCCGGCAGCGCGGGATATTTCGCCCCCGCGAGCGACCGCCCCTGCAAGCGCTCCTTCGCATAGGCCACCGCGCTCTGGTACGCGACCTCCGCAATCCCCAGCCCCTGAATGCCCACGCCCAGCCGCTCGGCATTCATCATGGCGAACATCGCCTGCATCCCCTTGTGCGGGGCGCCGACCAGCCAGCCTTTCGCGTCATCGAACGCCAACTGACAGGTCGCGGAGGCCTTGATGCCCATCTTGTGCTCGATGCCCGTACACAGCACGCCATTGCGCTCGCCCGGCGTGCCATCGTCGCGCAACAGGAATTTCGGCACCAGGAACAGGCTGATCCCCTTGATCCCGGCGGGCGCATCCGCCAGCCGTGCCAGCACCAGATGGATGATGTTCTCGGACAGGTCGTGCTCGCCGGCCGAAATAAAGATCTTCGCCCCGCTCAGGCGATAGGTTCCATCCTCCTGCGGAACCGCCTTCGTCCGCAGCAGCCCCAGATCGGTGCCGCAATGCGCCTCGGTCAGGCACATGCTGCCCGACCATTCGCCGCTGATCATCTTGGGCAGGTACTGCGCCTTCAGTTCCTCGGAACCATATTTGCGCAGCGCCACCATCGCGCCGCCGGTCAGGCCCGGATACAGCCCGAAGGAGAGGTTGGTCGCGCAGATCATCTCCGAGAGCATCATGCCGATCGTCTCGGGCAGTCCCTGCCCGCCATATTCCGGCGGCGCGGAGAGGGCCGACCAGCCCCCTTCGCAGAACTGCCGATAGGCGTCGCGGAACCCGTGCGGCGTCGTGACGACGCCATTCTCCAGCCGGCACCCTTCGCGGTCGCCCGACATGTTCAGCGGCAACAGCACTTCGGAGGTGAATTTCCCGCCTTCCTCCAGCACCGTCTCCGCCAGGTCGGCATCGACTTCGGAAAATGCCTCCAGCGCCGTCAGCCGCGAGAAATCGTGCAGTTCGGTCAGCACGAACTTCATGTCGCGCAGGGGTGGTGTATAGGTTTGCATCTTTCTGGCTCCCCTTGCGTCAGTTTCTGAGGGGCTTGCCGGTTTCGAGCATGTGCTCGATCCGGTCCAATGTCGGAATGCTCCGGACCAGTTCGGCGAATGCCGCGCGTTCCAGCCCCAGCATATCCTCCTCGGTCACGATCTCCGTCACGTCGTGGTCGCCGCCGGTCAGGATGCCGGCCAGCTTGCCCGCGACCGTCACGTCGTGCGGCGTGGCGATGCCCTGCCGCGCCATGCCCTCGACAGCCATGTCGAGCGCCAGCTTCCCGCCCGCGCCCGCCAGGTGGAATTCCGGCTTCGGCGGCGGCCGGTACCCCTCGACCAGCGACAGCGCCAGCGCCTTGGCGTCGGCCAGCAGCCGGTCGCGATTCATGGTGATGCCGTCGCGATCGCGCAGGATATGCATCCGCCGCGCCTCGGCGGCCGATTTCGAAACCCGCGCGGTGGCGATCATCTCGAACACCTCGCGCGTCGGCGGCATCGGCCCTTTCGCCGTACGCGGATCGGCCCGCAGCCGGTCCAGCATTTCGCCACAGCCGCCCCAGCCTGGGATCAGCCCCACACCGCACTCCACCAGCCCGATATAGCTCTCGGCATGGGCCTGAATGGCGTCGGCATGCAGCACGATTTCGCAGCCACCGCCCAGCGCCATGCCGGCCGGCGCCGCCACGACCGGGAAGGAGGCATATTTCAGTGCCTTGTAAACGCTCTGCCCGCGAGAGACGAGTTTGCCGATCTCCCCCCAGGCCGCCATGTTGGCGGCAAAGGCCGCCAGGCCCAGATTGGCGCCGGCCGAGAAATGGGCCGCATCGGAATACAGCACCAGCGCCTTGAAATGCTCCCCGACATAAGCAATGGATTTTTCGAGGATTGTCATCACGCTCTCGTCGAACGTGTTCATCTTGGTCGTGATCTCGAAGCACGCCACTCCGTCGCCGATATCCCACAGCGCGCCCGACCTGCTCGACAGCACCGGCTTGCCACGCTTGCGGAAATCGCCCAGCAGGATCACCCCGTCGGGCCGCGTCACCGGATGCCAGGCGCCATCCACGCCGAAAGCCTGGGTCGCGCCGTCCCGATCCTGATAGAACCGCCCGTCTCCGACCGCCTCGATCAGCGCCGGCACCGCGATCCCTTCCTGGCGCAGCACCCCCGCCAGCTTCGCCGCCCCGATCTGGTCGATCAGCGCGAACGGCCCCTTCTTCCAGTTGAAGCCCAGCTCCATCGCCCGGTCGATGCCCACGATATCGTCCGAAATCTCGGGCACCAGCGAGGCCGCATACGCCAGCGTCTCACCCATAACCGTGCGCGCATAGGCTCCGAACCGGTGGTCCGAGGCCAGCAGCCCGGCGGCATCCCCAGCGCCCGGCGGCAGCGAAAACCGCTCGGAGCGCGCATAGTCCCCGGTCACGAGGTCGATGGATTCCTTGACCTTCCCGCCCCCCGCCTTGTTGATGCGATAGAAGCCCCCCTTGCCCTTGCGGCCGGTATAGCCTCCCTCGATCATCTTCGCGATCAGGGGCAGGTCCTCGGCGAAGGTGTGATACCGGTCCCCGGCCGCCAGCAGCGATTTCATGCTGGCCGAGATATGCGGCATCAGGTCGATGCCCACCAGATCGAGCAGCCCGAACACGCCGGTCTTGGGAATGCCGAACGGCCGGCCGATGATGGTATCGACCTGCTCCACCGTCAGCCCCTGATCCACCGCCACCCGCGCCGCCGCCTGCATCCAGAACGTGCCGATGCGGTTGGCGATGAAGCCTGCGGTATCCTTGGCCCGCACCACGGTCTTGCCCAGCCACCGATCGCAGAAATCCGAAACGGCGGCGACATGCGCCGGATCGGTCATCGGCCCGGCCACGACCTCCAGCAGCCGCATGTAGCGCGGCGGGTTGAAGAAATGAGTAATCAGGAAATCCCGCTGGAAGCTCTCCGGCATCCCGTCCACCAGCCGCGCCAGCGGAATGGTCGAGGTGTTGGACGAAACCGGCGTCCCCGGCCGCCGCACCGCATCCAGGCGGCGATACAGCGCCTGCTTGAGGTCCAGCCGCTCGATGATCACCTCGACCACCCAGTCGCAATCGGCCACACGGGGCAGGTCGTCGTCGATATTGCCGGTCGCGATCAGCTTCGCCGCCGCCGGGTCCATGAAGGGCGCCGGCTCGGTCTTCAACGCCTTGGCGATCGCGCCGTTGGCCAGGGCATTCGGGTCCGCCCCCTCCACCTTGCGGTCGAGCAGCACCACCGGCACCCCGGCATTGGCGATCTGGGCGGCGATCCCCGCCCCCATCACGCCCGAGCCGATCACGCAGACGCGGGAGAAGACCGGCCGCACGCCGCCGCCCCCGCCAGATGTCACATCCTGGGTCATCAGATGCGCTCCAAGACCGTGGCGATGCCCTGTCCACCGCCGATGCACTGCGTGGCCAGCGCGTAGCGCGCGCCCTCACGCTCCAGAAGCTGCGCCGCCTTGCCGACGATGCGCGCCCCCGTGGCACCCAGCGGATGGCCCAGCGCGATCGCGCCGCCATCGATGTTCAGCGTCGCATCCCGCACGCCGAGTTCGCGGGCACAGGCGATCGACTGCGAAGCAAAGGCCTCGTTCAGTTCGACGACGCCCACATCCTCGATCGTGATCCCCGCGCGCTCCATCGCCTTGCGCGAGGACAGGATCGGCCCCAGCCCCATCACCTCGGGCTCGCAGCCCGAAATGGCGATCGAGCGGATACGCGCCAGCTTCGGCAACCCCTTGCGGTCGGCATACGCTTCGGAACAGACCAGCACCGACGCCGCCCCATCGGTCAGCGGCGAAGACGTTCCCGCCGTCACCGTGCCCTCGGCCGCATCGAAAGCGGGCTTCAGGCCGGCCAGCCCCTCCGCCGTGGTATCCGGACGCGGACAGCCATCGGCCGAAACCACACCGTCACGGGTCTGGATCGGCACGATCTCCGCTTCCAGCCGACCCGCCGCAATGGCGTCGCGGGCACGCGCCTGGCTGCGCAGCGCGAACTGTTCCTGCTGGTCACGGCTGATTTCGTATTTCCGCGCGACATTCTCGGCGGTGATGCCCATGTCCATGTAGGCGCCCGGCCGCTTCTTGTAGAGTGCCGGATTGGGCAGCGGGTTGAACCCGCCCATCGGGATGCGCGTCATGCTCTCCACGCCCGCGCAGATAAAGGCTTCCCCCGCCCCCATGCGGATCGCCCCGGCCGCCATGTGGACCGACTGCATCGACGACCCGCAGAACCGGTTGACCGTCACGCCGCCCACCGAAAGCGGCAGGTCGCTCAGCAACGCCACGATCCGGCCCAGATTGAAGCCCTGCTCTCCTTCCGGGAACGCACAGCCCAGAATCAGATCCTCGATATCCTCCGGCGCAACTCCCGTGCGCTCCACCAGCCCACGCACGACCTGTGCGGCGATGTCGTCAGGGCGTGTCCTGACGAACTGCCCCTTGCGCGCGAGCTGAAACGGCGATCGCGCATACCCTGCGATGACAACGGAATTCATGAATAGCGCTCCTGGCAATGCCTTCGTTTATTATGTCTAACGTTTGTTCGAAGCGAAGGCGCGCATTGTGCCTCGCCTTGATAAGGGAACGAGGCCGCTTCAGAAAAGACGCTTTGTCGTGATGACACGATTCATTGATGGTGCCAGCCACCATCCCGGCAGCGCCGATCAGAGTAAAAATCATCTTATATCAATAGATTAATCTCATATTTTTACAGACCAACACCCCTTCATGCCCCTGAAAATTAATACGAACGATCGTTAGAAATTCCTTTCTTCCGCCGAAAATCGACGGAAGAATCCCCATCACCAAACGCCGGATCACCCTTGCACCCAGCCACCACGCGCAAGCCCGAATGCGATCTCAAATATGTGACGAAAGGACAGAACACGAACAATTCCTTTTCTTATCATTATTCTACGATATTTCCCGCCCCAGGAAGCCACTCCCATCATCCTGTGCCGCCATCATATTTCTACCTATCGACTGTTCGATAAAACGGCACGGCGATATACTGCCCTTGCTGAACGGTGCCGCTCCGTCAGAGGCCGCTCCAGGCGGCCGGTGCGGGAGCGCGGGAGACGCATGCATGAGCCACAGGATGCCATGGAGTCCGCCGCCGCGCGCATCCGTGCCCCGGCCGGCCCGGCGATGGCGACCGGGCTGAGGCAGCCCCAGCGCCCGAGGTGCCAAAGCCCGGTCGCGCACGAGACCATCCATACCCAGACCGAACGCGAGGCGTTCCGCATTTTCATCCCCGAGGTCCCATGAAAATCCTTGTCCCCATCAAACGTGTCATTGATTACAACGTGAAGGTGCGCGTCAGGCGCGATGGCGGCGGCGTGGAGACCGCCGGCGTCAAGATGTCGATGAACCCTTTCGATGAAATCGCCGTCGAGGAAGCCCTGCGCCTGCGTGAAAAAGGCATCGCCAGCGAAGTCCTGGTCGTCTCGATCGGCGTCCCGCAGGCCGCCGACACGTTACGCACCGCCCTGGCCATGGGCGCCGACCGCGCGATCCTGGTCCAGTCGGAGGAAAGCCCCGAACCGCTCGCCGTCGCCAAGATCCTGAAAATCCTCGTCGAGCGCGAGACGCCCGATCTGGTCATCCTCGGCAAACAGGCCATCGACGACGACATGAACGCCACCGGCCAGATGCTCGCCGGCCTGCTGGACTGGCCGCAGGCCACCTTCGCCAGCCGCGTGGAGAAAACCGGAGACAGCCTCACCGTTTCGCGCGAAGTCGATGGCGGCTCGGAGACCCTCTCCCTCACGCTCCCCGCCATCGTCACCGCCGATCTGCGCCTGAACGAACCGCGCTACGCCTCCCTGCCCAACATCATGAAAGCCAAGAAGAAGCCGCTCGAAACCCTGTCGGCCGCCGATCTCGGCATCGACCTCACCCGCCGGCTCACCACGCTCTCGATCGCCGAGCCCCCGACCCGCAAGGCCGGCATCAAGGTCGGCAGCGTCGCGGAACTGGTCGAAAAACTGCGCAACGAAGCCAAGGTGATCTGATCATGACCGCACTCGTCCTGCTGGATGCCGAAGACGGCACCATTCCCCAGACCTCCCGCTCGGCCATCGCGGCGGCCACCAGACTCGGCGACGTGGATGTGCTGGTCACCGGCGGCCCGGAGACCATCGAGTCCGCGGCGGCGGCTGCCGCGAAGATCCCCGGCATCCGCAAGGTCCGCACCGTATCGGGCGAGGATTTCGCCCACGCTCTTGCGGAGCCGCTCGCGGCCCTGCTCGTCGCCCTTGCTCCGGAGTACGACCACATCGTGGCCGCCGCGACCACCATCGGCAAAAGCGCCCTCCCCCGCGCCGCCGCCCTGCTCGACGTGCAGATCATCCCCGATGTCATGGAGATCAAGGACGCCGAAACCTTCGTGCGGCCGATCTTCGCCGGCAACGCGCTGGTCACCCTGCGCTCATCGGACGCAAAGAAACTCCTCACCATCCGCACGGCCAGTTTCGACCCCGTACCAGCCGAAGGCGGCACCGCCCCGATCGAAACCGTCACGCCGCCCCCCTGCCGGTCGAAAGCGCATTTCGTCTCGGCGGAGCATTCCAGCACCGAGCGACCTCAGCTCGAAGCCGCCCGGATCATCGTCTCCGGCGGTCGCGGCCTGCAAAGCGCGGAAGGCTTCAAGATTCTGGAACCACTGGCCGACAAGCTGGGCGCCGCCATCGGCGCCTCTCGCGTGGCCGTCGATTCGGGCTTCGTCCCCAACGACTATCAGGTCGGCCAGACCGGCAAGATCGTCGCCCCAGACCTCTATATCGCCTGCGGCATTTCCGGCGCCATCCAGCATCTGGCCGGCATGAAAGACAGCAAGGTGATCGTCGCCATCAACAAGGACGAAGACGCACCCATCTTCCAGGTGGCGGATTACGGCCTGGTCGGCGATCTGTTCCAGATCGTACCCGCCCTGACCGAAGCTCTCGGATAATCCCTGCCATGGCGGGGCGACCACGCGCGGCGTGGCCGCCCCTCACCTAACGACTGTTCTGCAAGAAGACCGCCTCTCCCCGCGTCCACACCGCAAACCGGGCACCCGCATCCCGCAGCGGAACCGAGCATCGACCGCTTAGCCGGCGGCTCAGCCCCGGCACATGCCGCCTGGGCTCCTTTTCCTCGCAAAAAAGCTCCCGTCCAAACACTCATTGGAACTTCAGCCTTTTTTTGACGTTTGGGCCGCCCGTTCGCGGCTTTGCCAGTCGAGAGAGTGTGAAGCGCGCTTCTTCCGATTCCAGCCCTGATTTTCTTGCAAGCCTGCCAAACGGAGCCCATAGTTTTCCCGGATCAGAGACATGGAGAAAGCGCTTGCCGGCTTAACCTACCAAATGTTTGGTTTAAATGCTGAGATGGTCAGTCCAATAATGAAAAATAAAATCACGCTGATGGCATGCAGCGCCCTCCTCACCCAGACATTGTTCATCCCCGTCCACCGGGCCGCAGCTTCGGGTTTCGCCCTGCGCGAGACCGATGCTGTTTCGCTGGGCAACGCCTATGTCGGCTCCGTCAGCCGCGCGGGGGATGCGTCCACCGTGCTGATGAACCCGGCCGGCATGTCCTTTCTCGACCACAGCGAATTGCAGAGCAACGTCTTCTACGCCGGCCCCGTCGCCCGCTTCTCGGGCCAGAACTATATGGGCCCCGGCGTCACCACGCCAGGCGTGCAGGGCAATCGCGGCATCACCGACGCCGCCACCGCCGCCGGATACGGTGTCCTGAAGATCGATCCGCACTGGGCGATCGGCTACGGGTTCTACACCCCCTACGGCCAGCGCGCCAATTACCCCTCCAACTGGGTCGGGCGCTACCAGAGCCTTGTCAGTGCGGTCACGGACTACGAACTCGGGATCATGGCCTCCTACCGCTTCAACAAGCGTCTTTCCATCGGTGTCGGCCCCCGCATGGGCTTTCTCGCCGGCCGCTTTACGCGCGGCGTCAATCTGGGTCCGCTGAACGCCCTGGGTCCGACGACGGTCGACATGGCCGGAAACGCCTTCGGCTTCGGCTACGATGCCGGCATCCTCTACAAGCCCGACGACGCAACCCAGATCGGCATCAACTACCAGTCGCGCATCTCCTACGACCTTTCCACCCGTACCAAATTCTCACCGCCCCCGCTCCTGGCCGCCAATCCGCTGATCAACGGTTCGCTGATCGCCCAGAGCGGCCATGGCGCCATGCAGGTGACCTTGCCCGACAGCGTCTCTTTCGGCATCACCCGTGTTCTGTCGCCACGCTGGACCATCATGTTGCAGGGCGAATGGACCCACTGGTCCCTCCTGCATTCGCTGAACAACACCTCGGACCACCCCGGCGGCCTCAGTTCCTCGATCCCGGTCAACTGGCGCAATAGCTGGTTCGGCGGCATCGGCGCGACATACCAGGTGTCCAAGGCCGTCCTGCTGCGCGGCGGCTTCAGCTACGACCAGAGCCCGACGACCGTCAGGAACCGCAACACGATCACGCCCGACACCAACCGGTTCGACCTGGCCGGCGGCGTGGACTACACGCCGATCAAACGGCTGACTCTTACCCTGTCCTACGCCCATATTTTTGGCACCAATCCAAAAATAAACGATGCCGCCTCGGAAACATCAGGCCGATTGATCGGCTCCTATAACGATTACGGCAACGTCGTCGCCTTCGGTGTGAGGACACGTTTCTGAACGACAGCGGGATCTCACGGGATCGACCCTCCACCAGGGTCTCCCATCCCGCCCGATTGAAGGGTTTTCCCATGAATGCCATGAATGAAAGCACCATACTGCGTCATACCGCGTCAGGTGATTCGATTCAGGATCTGTTCGAACTTCTGCGCGTTTCGACATTCCGCCATCCCAACGCCCTCGCCATCGACTTCATGGGGCGCAAGCTCGCCTATCGCGAAGTCTTCCAGGCGGTGGAGCATGTTGCCGGCGGCCTGAAGGATATCGGTGTCTCCAAGGGCGATCGCGTCGCCGTCTCGCTGCCCAACACGCCTTACGCCGTGATCCTTTTCTTCGCGGTGCAACGCATCGGCGGCATCGTCGTCAATCTCAACCCGCTATACGTCCAGCACGAGGTCCACCAGATCCTCAAGACCGCAGACGTGTCGGTTCTGGTGATCTCGGACCTCGCAGCCATCGCCGAACCCGCCTATCGGGCGGCGGAGAACACGTCGGTTCGGCGCATCGTCGTCTGCCCGTTCTCGCACGCCCTGCCGCCAGTCAAAGGGGCCCTGTTCAAAGTCCTCAAATCAAAAGACATCTACCATTTCCCAGCCGACAAACGCATCGTCACCTACGACGCGCTCGCCCACAGCAAGACCGTTGTCAAGCATGTCACGATCGACCCGATGCACGATGTCGCCGTCCTGCAATTCACCGGTGGCACCACAGGTATTCCCAAAGCGGCCAAACTCACTCACGGCAATCTTCTGGCCAATATCGAACAGATCAAGGACATGGCGCGGGACGCCCTGAGCGAACCTCCGACCACGCTGGGCATCCTCCCCCTGTTCCATGTCTTCGCGCTGATGGCCGTCATGCTGCTCACCATCGAACGCGGTGGCGAGATCGTGCTGCTGCCGCGCTTCGACACGCAATCCACCCTCGCGACCATGCGGCGGGTCCGGATCACGCTCATGCCCGCCGTCCCGACCATCCAGACCGCCCTGCTCCGCGACCCCGGCCTGTCACCCGACCTGTTCAGCCATATGCGCGCCATCATTTCCGGCGGCGCCCCCCTGCCGGTCGCCCTGCGCAAGCGTTTCGAGGAAACGGCCAAGTGCCCGGTCATCGAAGGCTACGGGCTGAGCGAGACCTCGCCGGTCCTCACGCTCAATCCCCTTCATGCCGTCCGTGACGGCTCCTGCGGCAAGATCGTCCTGCACACCGACCTGCAAATCCGCAGCCTCGACGACATCAGCCGCCGCCTGCCGGTCATGGAAAAGGGGGAAGTCTGCGTCAAGGGTCCGCAGGTGATGTCCGGTTACTGGAAGGGCGAGGGAGATGCGTCCGCCTTCACGCCGGACGGCTATTTCCGCACCGGCGATGTCGGCTATCTCGACGAGGACGGCTATCTCTTCCTGGTCGACCGCCTCAAGGACATCATCATCTGCGGCGGCTACAACGTCTATCCGCACGTCATCGAGGAAGCCCTTCACCGGCATCCCGCCGTGCTGGAAGCGCTGGTCATCGGCGTGCCCGATTCCTATCGCGGCCAGTCGCCCAAGGCTTTCGTCACCCTCCGCCCCGATTCCACAGTCACGGCGGCCGAACTGGCGACCCACCTGGAACAGTATGTCTCCAAGATCGAGCGCCCGCGCGAGATCGTCTTCCGCGACTCCCTGCCCAAGACCCTGATCGGAAAACTGTCTCGAAAGGACCTGAAAATTCAGGAAGGCATCACCAGCTGATATTCGATGGTGCAGAAAGCCCACGCCGACCCGCGTCGCGGTAAGCAGGGCTTCCGCCCATAATCCCTGGCCACCGCCATACCACCTGGACTGCGTCGCCCCGACCTGCCGCCCTCATCTTCCGCGCAGGACGTGCCATCGTCGTCCAGCGGGCGGCCCCAATCGGCGCAGACAGACAATATCGGCAGCGCAACCACCATCAAGAAGACCATTTTTCAGGATGGATGCGCGCCTGGACGGGCCTCTCTGCGCTGCCAATGGAAACATGCCGAAACCTGGCGAAGCATGTTTTTTCGTTAAGGCACTGAATTGTCACAAAGGGCCATCCCCGCGCCGGGATTCGCCGCAGGAGTCGCAATCCACTGCAAAAACAAGTAATATGCAACGCTTCATCGCCCCGCACGACAAGAGGCATGCCGAAAAAGACCCCGCCCCGCTTCCGTTCCTCCCCGTCCACACGGGGCCGCCCCTGGACACGCGCGGCGCTGTTCACGGTGGCCGCGCTCGGCCTTCTTCTGGCCGCCGCCGGATTGCGCACGCTGGTGCTGGACCGCCCTCACCCCACCATCGGCGGCCCATATGCGCTGACCGACCAGCAGGGCCAGCCCATCACCCAGGCCGCTTTCCACGGCCGCTACACACTGATCTATTTCGGCTACACGCATTGCATCGATATCTGCCCGCTGACGCTGGCAACCGTCACCGCCGCGCTGGATCAGCTCGGCCCCCGCGCCGCCTCCGTCGTACCGGTCTTCGTCACCGTCGATCCCGCGCGCGATACCCCCTCGGTCATCCACGACTATGTTGCCCGTTTCTCACCCCGTATCGTCGGGCTGACAGGCAGTTCCGCCCAGATCGAGCCGGTGCTCGCTTCCTTCCACGTCCTGGCCCGCCGCCACACCCCCACCTCCAGCCATGCGGACAGCGCCTATCTGATGGATCACAGCTCCGTCCTCTATCTGATGGACGGCAACAACCATCTCGCGGCGATATTCCCCGTCGATTCCAGTCCCCAGAGCATCGCCGATCGCTTGCGCACCCTCCTGCCCAACGCCTGACATCCTGCCGGACCATTCACCCTTTCAAATACGCCCCGATCCGTCAGGCGGAATACGACGTCCGGTCATCCACGCCGCTATCGCCAGCAGCAGCAGCGACGCGCCCAACTCCGGCAGCAACACCCCCAGCAGAAGCATCACCAGACCGGCCCCTGTTCCCACCCGCCGGTCCGGCAAGGCAGCCGGCACGCCCCAACCGCCAGGTGGCCGACGACGCAGCCATAAAATGGTCGCGGCAATAGTCATGGTCACCAGCCCGCTGGCCACCAGCAGGTTGAGCAACTGGTTAGGCCAGCCGAACAACTGCCCTTCATGCGCCGCCACACCATAACCGACCACACGATCAACCAGCCCCTTGCCGGCAAAATCCCGGCGCGCCAGCACACGTCCATCCGCTCCGATCTGCACACTGGCCCGTAACGGCCGATCCTGCGTATCCGACCGGACCTCCCATGGCGCTCCCGCCGATGCGGGCGGCGTCACAAGAGCCGGTGCCGGCAACCCCAGCCGCACACCCGTCGCGACCACGGCATCGAGCCCGGCAAGACCGTCCGGTTCCACCGTCTGCCCGCCCCCCATCTCCATACCCGGCATGTCGGCCATGCCCCCCATGCCGGCAGGAGCCGCAACCGGATGCCCCGCGATCGTATCGCGAACGGGAACAGCGCCGATTTCCCAATCCGACACCGTCATCAGGCGCCCGACCCGATGCTCGACCGATTGCAGTGCATGCCCCCAGACGAACGACCAGGGCAGGCCCGAAACCAGAAACAGCGCCAGCACCAGCGACAGCCACAATCCGCTCACCGCATGCAGATCCCGCCATCGCGCCCGTCCGGCGAGCCCAAGCCGCGGATAGACAATCCCCGCCAGCCCCCTTCGCCCACGGGGCCACCACAGATAAAGACCGGTCATGATCAACACGATCGTCCAGGACGCCACCATCTCCATGATGACCGACCCGGTATTGCCCAGCAGCAATTGTCCATGCAGCTTGAACACCAGCCGCTCGAACCGCGATTCTTCAGGCACCTGCCCAAGAACCGTCAACGACGACGGATCGACATAAACCCGGATCGCCTCGTCACCCCGCAGGACGATCACCCGCGCCGCGCCATGCGCCGGACGAGGCAGTTCATAAGCCATGAACCGGCTTCCCGGCACCGCTCCCAGCGCCGCACGCACCTCCGCCGACGCGGGAGCCACCATCCCCGGCGCCACACGATGGTCATAGCGCCAGTCGATCAGATCATCGATCTGAGGCTTGAACAGATAGATCGTGCCTGTCAGCGCCAGAAAGGCAACGAAGGGCAGGCAGAACAGCCCCGCCAGCATATGCCAGCGCCAGACCGTCCGATATTGGGGCCAGAAGACGACTCGTCCCTCACGCATCACCATGCCCTCCGTCAAAAATGCACCCGCACGCCGCCAAACACGGCGCGCGGCGACCCGGCATAGATCGACCCGGTCCGCGTCGCCAGCACCGCCGCCCTTGCCTGCGTTCCATCGGCCCGCAACACATCTGCAATGTTCGCCGCACCAGCCACGTAAGTCTGGTTGGCGAGATTCTGCACTTCGACATACGCATGCAGCCGATGCACCCAGCCAAGGCGTTTCGGCGGGTCGTAATGCAGTTCCAGATTGACCAGAGCATAACCAGGCGCCCGCAATCGATTGGCATTATCCAGCCAGTAATCGCTCCGCCAGGTCACCTCGACATACCCGCCAAGCCCCTCCAGCGGACCGTCCGGCTGGTCATAGAGAAAGCGGGCGTTCAGAAAATTCGGAACCACGCCCGGAATCCGCCTGCCGCTTCGATCGAACGCGCGCGACACCCCGCTGCCGGACATCACCTCGGTGTAATCGGTATAGATCTGGTTGTCGTAGGTATAACTCAGCCTGATCCGTCCGCCGGGAAGAGCACGGCGCAGCGGCGTCCATTCCGCTCCCAGTTCGACACCCCGATGCTGCGACGCCGGAGCATTGAACGTGAAGGAACTGACCGTATCGACCCCGGCCGACTGGCTGACCAACTCATTGCGATAGAATTCGTAGAACCCCGTCGCCTGAAGATCGAGCCCGGCAAACGGATGCCAGTCCGCCCCCAGGTCAACCCCCACGCTGGTCTCGCTCCTCAGATGGGTATTGTTGCCATAATTTCCCTGCGGGGTCACGAACAGGTTCGATGTCGTCGGCGTGGCATAGGCGGTGCCGACGCGCGCATGCAGCGTCCAGTCGCGATCCGGCGCATAGATCAGCGCCGCTTCCGGCGCGAGATTGAAGAAGAAGCGATTGGCCGTAATCCCGGTCACACGCTGCCCGGCGGCACTGTAGCTATACAGGTTCTGGATCGCCCCGAGATCGGAATAGGTCCCTCCCAACCCGACCACCGCATGCCATTGCGGCGCGAACTGCCAGTCCTCCTGGAACCGGGCGCCAAGATTCCACTGATGCCCGTACGATGTCCCGTTCAACCCCCCGCGCGTCGCCCCGCCTGCCGGCGTGACGTTATAAACCTGCGATCCGAAATCCAGATAATCGAAACTGATACCGCCGAACGTCGTCAGGCTGGTTGCCCCCAGCCGCGCATGGTTCGTCACATCGCTGCTGGCATTGTAGGAATTATAAGGCCCCACATAGCTGGCAACAGAAGTCGGCTGGTCGATATGGCGCTGATCATAAGTAAACTGGTTGCGCCAGGTCGTCCGACTGTCGAAATCATGCTCCCAGCGCAGACCGACGATGGTCCGACGGTCAAACCGGCCCAGCCCCGCCTGCTGCGGGGTCCGGGCGACGGTCGCGCCATAATGGCCATTGACCAGCAGATTCACCGTGGCACACCCCGCCGCCGCATCCGCGGCAACGGCACAGCCCTGCTGATAAGGGTTAAGCCGATACTGCGCCAGAGACAGCCGCAGAGGCAGAAACGCATCCGTGACGTTATTGACGAATTTCAGGATCAACCGATCCCGTTCCGTCAGGTTGACGCGCAAGCGCACATTCTCGGTCGAGGTCGCATAGCGACTGTTGGCAATGAAGCCATTCCCCCGCACGTCGCTGCCAAAGACCGCCAGATCATACGACCGCCCGCCGACACCCAGCGTGACATATTGATTGAACATGCCGAAACTGCCGAAATCCGACCCCAGTTCCAGCCCATGGATATCGGCACCGGTGCGAGTGCGGAAATTGATCGCCCCATTGATCGCATAATTCCCGTACACGGTGGAAGCCGGTCCCTGAAAGACATCCACCCCCTCATAGGCATGCGGATCGATCAGATCCGACCGCGCCGTGCCATCGGGCTGGGTAACCGGAAAGCCATCTTCCAGTACCTGAAGGTTCTTCAGCCCGTAAGACTGCCGATCCCCCGACCCACGCACCGACACCACGACATCACGCGGCCCGTTCCCCGCAACAAAGCTGACGCCGGGAATGGTCACGACCATATCCGCAACACTTTGCCCCACCTGATTGGCAAAGCTGCCCCGCTCGGCACTGTAGGTCGTCTGCCCCGCCGGCCGAACCGTCGCTGCCCCCCGCCCCGAACCGCGCACGGTCATCCGCTCTCCCGCCGGAGCAACAAAAGCAACGGGCGCAACCGGCACAGCACGCGCGAGACGCCCTCGATCATGCGGCACGACAGCCGGGCGCCTCTCCTCGACCGATTGAGCAAAAGCAGCATGCACGCAGACCAGCGCCAACGCGCCGGCCACCAACCCCGGTCCACCTGCGTGGACAATTCTGATGGACATGAATTCAGACCTGAAAGACCGATACGAAAGCCCACCGCACAGCGCACGATGGTCACGAGAACGTATTCAGAACCTGATTCGAGATACGGGCTGGCAAACGAAAGCGCCCCACCGAGGTCACCTCCACCGTGCCTTCCCGCGCCTCAAAGCCGGCGGCCATATGACCACAAGCACCAAAACCAGAAAATGCGCGTCGGATCGCCGCCAGCGTGCATGACCGAACAGGCTCTCAGGCCAGGGCGGGTGGTCCTTGAGGATAAAGGCTGAAACGATGCCGAAAGGGCGGCCCGCGAACAGGAGGGAACACCCACCCCATCCCTATGGCAATGACAGTGCACGCCACGAAAGCGACACTGCCCACGGTCAAGGCCGGCGTGTCGAGCGCCTCGGCCAACAGCACGAAGCCGTCCGCCTGCCCACTACCGCCGTGATGCGACCCATCAGGCCCCGGTGCCGCAGGATGACCACTGTCACAGAACACCGACAGACTGGCCAGTTGCGCCAGCGGATCGTCGAACACGGCCTGCGGACTCGCCAACCCGCCGAGCGTCAGCCGCGCGACCAGCGCAAGCAGAACCAGCGGCCATGCGGCCCGCCACCTCGCCTTGCTGTCGCGCATCATGCCCATAAGTTCGCTCTTAGGGCCTTTCCGCGGACCTGCCTAGCATATCCGAACCGTCATAAATGCAGGAACCGGCCCCCATCTCGCCGGCGGGCCATTTTTTCCCTTCCTTTTTTAGCCGCATCGTCCATACGTCGGCCGTCCAGCAGGAAGAAGGGGGGACATCATGGAAGACGAAAACGACGTGATCGTCGGCTATCTCGTGATACGGGAAATCGGCGACGACGAGGTGCAGTTCTGGGACCCGGAAGCAGGCTGGAACGACGACCCGGACGACGGCAAGCTCTACGAGACCGCAGAGGAAGCCGAACGCGACGCCGAAACCCTCCGCGCCGGCAACAACGACACCATCACCGTCGAGCCTGTCTATGGCGACGACGGCGAGGAAGAAGAAGAAGAGATCTGATCTCCGCCGTGCGGTGCTTTCGGTCGGTCCACAGCCGAAGGCACCGCCAGAGCGAGCCGTCAACAGAGCATACAACCCGATTAACCGGCACATGGGTCTTCGGACGATCCTGAGACTGATAAGCCTCACGCCGGTCCTTGCGAACCGTTCTCGCTCGCCGGCCTACATTCCTCCACAGATCCCGCATGCAAATACGCAGCATCACGGGAAAGAGTCCCGCCAATGATGTCCCGACCAAGACGGTCTTGGCATACTCTGCTTTCATTATCCAAAACTGTTCCTCTATTTTTAAATGCGCTCGGACACTCTATTCAAATAAATAGAGAAAAAATTTCGTCTACTCACAATCGACAACGCGACGAAATTCTGACAAAATATACCATTCATTAAAAATGGCGCGCAGGAGAAATCATCTTATGGAAGCCAGGAAAAGTAAGGTTGGTATCATTATAAGAACAAAAAACAGGCCGATTTTTCTCAAAAGGGCTCTCGAATCTGTCTCAAGTCAAACATTCAGCAATTGGCACATCTATATTATCAACGACGGTGGAAACGCCGAAGAACTGAAGCCCATTCTTCAACCATATGAAAAGAAATTCTCTGAAAAAATAACGTCCATAAACCTCCCCATTTCATATGGTCGTGGGGGCGCCATGTCACTTGGGATCGGCGTGGCAACAGAAGACTATATCCTCATACATGATGATGATGACACTCTGGAACCTCTTTTCCTGGAGAAAACCGTTTCGTATCTTGATGCTGACAAAGATGATGTCTTTTGCGGCGTAACAACAAGTAATTATGACGTCTACGAATACGTCGACGGCGATCGAATCATCACAAAAGAAAAGACCGATACGGGAGGTCAAAAAACAGGAACCTTGGTGGATGTCAGCATCTACCTTTCCCATATAGGCGTCATACTTCCAATCACCTTCCTATTCAGACGGAAGCTGATTGATCTTTCTGGAAACGTCAATACAAACATGCAGCATTATGAAGATTATGATCTCTTCATAAGACTTATAATGCGCGGTGAGATCGGAATCATACAAGACTTTCTATGCTCCTATCATCACAGGGAGCCGACGGGCACCGCTTCCGACACCAGCCGACATGAAAAGAAATTCGACTATCATCTGGCCTACCGAAATAACGTTATCAGAAACGCCATAAACAACGGCGACAACCTGACCGATTTCCAGGCCACATTTATTCACGGGAAATCCATAAATTCTCACTACACCAATCAGATACTTAATCACATGCACGTATTAGGAATGAGTATTATCGCGATGTCCAAGGCCATCTCAGAAATAGCCGCCAAGATTGAAAAAAGAAATTTCTGATCTATCCACGACTGGTACCTCGTTATTCGATTTGAAACCACACATCATCCGCGGCATGAGCGTCGTCCACTGGGCTTCGCTCATGCACCGTTGAATACCAAAATGGTTCGTACGTTGATGGAACACCGCGATGCCAGAGCATTTCCACCGAAAGCCGGTTTGGTTGAAATGCTCTAGTTCATTGTTTTCATGAGAATCTTCACCTATTTGAATGCACGCATTCAACAGGATCTGCTTGTCTTATGACTGTGCTGTCGCCGTGTGCGATAAAGGACCGTTGAGCCGAGGGTGTCCACCCCCGGCTCAACAGGAAGGGGACGGGTCGGGATCTTCCACGCCATGACGGGCCGAGTTAGAGTAAGGCCACCCCTTCTTTTCCTTGTGCCCTGAACAGATACCGGGGGGATGGCGCCCCGGATGACAAGCATAGGACATTGAAAAGATGGCGCAACGTGAGGATTCCAACCTCTTTCAGAGCCTGACCGAAAATGCGCCCTGGTGGCGTGTCCTCCGCGCGTTTCCTGCGCTTCGGTGCTCACGGCCAGTAACCGGCCATCCATCACTCCGTCGGCGACGATCCGATCGTCAGCCGAGAGGACGTAATCGACACCGTTCAGGCTTAAGAACAGACGAGCTAACGTGTCGTATAACGGAATAATCAGTATGTATTGACGAATATCAAGAAAACATAGGAAATTCCGCGTCGGATCATCCGCAAAATAACCTTGCAGACAGGGCTTAAATAGAAGCCACACCCCCTGTATAAAGCGATATTGCAAAGAGACGAGGCGACACCCTATAGGCACTTTCTGGACACAAATAAAATAATGATATATAATAAGAAATGAGTCGTTTTCGACATTTTTGCATAGATTGTTTATTGTTCAATAAGGACCCCAGAATGAAATTCATTGTTATAAATCGACAGGATGCAAGAGGTCAATACACCATCTTCAGACAGTCAAATGAGCACCTCCCCAACATCGAACGCTTCGAAGCCATAATATATAAAGAAGAAGACAGGCAAGGTCTTATCAATAATGGCCTTATACATGAAAATTTTCATTGCACTCCTTTGAATTTAAGCCAGATTTTATCACACACACTTCTATGGTCATCCGCAATTTCACAGCAGGCTTCGCTGCTCATCATGGAAGACAATGCGCTTCTATGCCAGAATTTCCCCGAGCAATGCCAAAAAATACTCGAAACATTGAATGATGACTGGGACATCGTTCTTTTTGGCTATAACTTTGAATCACCCTGCCTCATCAATGCGCTACCGGGCGTCTCGCCCTGCGGTTTGAGTTTTAACCATCAGAAAATGCGCGACGCGGCTTTTACATGGCGTAACCGCTCTGTGGAAACAAACGCTTATCCACTCTTACATGCTCAAGGCATCTATTGCTACGCAATATCTCCACGAGGAGCCAAGCGGCTATTGGAAGCCTGCCTACCATTGCGTCCCTTCTCCCACACAGACCAGGCATTCAGCCTTGATGGACTAATGTCCATACTCTACCCCCATATCCAGGCATTTTCCGCCTTTCCACCAATCGCCATTACCGGAAACGCCAACAGTACAGAAGCTTATTTCAAGGAAATGATGGAAGAAAAGCCGTCCGTTTCCATATAGGATAAAAATACAATGCGCTTTATTTATCTCGACTGCAGCCTGATCAAAACGGCCGGACATCATTATAATTTCTGCAAACGCATAATTGGCATGGCCGAAGAGGCTAATATCCCCGTCAAAATCCTGGCAAACAGCTCTCTTGAAACTGATCTCATCGAAGAATTGAATGCGGTTCCCTATTTCCGTTACCATGCCTACTGGGCTCCGTCGAAGTTGGAGTCCATGCGATCAGCTCTTACGGCCATGGAAACAGTCAGGCAAG
Source organism: Gluconacetobacter dulcium (assembly GCF_014174165.1). Classification (GTDB taxonomy): domain Bacteria; phylum Pseudomonadota; class Alphaproteobacteria; order Acetobacterales; family Acetobacteraceae; genus Gluconacetobacter; species Gluconacetobacter dulcium. The sequence goes on from NZ_JABEQN010000022.1 coordinate 58,193, forward strand.
CGACGCTTGAAGAACTGATGGGCATTTCAGGCATTCGCTCCGATGACATCATCTATGTGAACTCCGTTTTGCCGGCTCAGTTACTCGCACTCAATCAATGGGCACAGTCTTTGGGGCCGGATGCCCCCACGATCATTGCCGAAGTCTTTTTCAAAACAAGCGTTACATTCAATGAGCAGACTTACACCGAACATAGCGATAATATCGTGGACAATTTATGGCTTTATATCGGAGATATTTTACCAAAACCTGAGAAATTGAATTTTAACCTGATATCTTTCGACCCCAAGGTCAGTGATATTTATAGCCGCATTTTACGACAACCTGTTTTCACTCTCACGAATCCACTCAGTATATTGTCTCCCCCCCAAAATCGAACCGGGAAAAAGATTATAACCGTCGGGCTCGGAGGGCATCAGCGCTACCAAAAAGGCTACCACCATATGGTCGGTATTCTTTGCAATTTTCTTCAGGAAACAGGGTGGGACAATGTAAGATTCCGCCTCCATCATTCATCTCCTGATGAAATGCATGATGTCCAGCAGGCATTGCGCGAGTTGACGCAACTCGATCAGCGTATAGAACTGGTAGAAGGACCTCTCACAGTAGATGAGTGGAATGCATTCATTGATTCCTTGGATATCGTCCTTTGTCCCTATGAACCAGTCGCCTACAAAGGATCCTGGTCAGGCTTGGTCCGTGAGGCTTTGTCCTGTGGATCGCCGGTTATTGTCCCAAGAGACTCCGTAAGCGCAGATTTTCTCTCTAAAAAACACGTTCTTTTTGAAGATTTCGCGGAATGGACGGTCTCTGACATATTTGAGGCCCTGAAAAAAATCGTCAATGACTATGACCGGTATGCAAGCAGCACGTATAAGGCGGCCAAGCTTTTATATGAAAACGAACATGAGGCTAACATCGTTAAAGAAATCATAGAAAAATTCATATAAAAATTTGATTTATTCCGAATCAATGCTTGGCATGTTTCTAAAGAAAAAAATACCAGATGGCTTTTATGGCAGCCAATAGCGACATGGCCCCTGAAAAAGAACCAGACGTTACGCCCATCTCCATTATACGATGGAGATGGGACACCGAGCATCGAAATCCGGAAAATGCGTGTTCCGGACCGACCGGGTAGGGTCTACTGAAACCCTCGCCTGAAAACACATAATAGAGGCGATCAGGCGCGTATTTCCTATGCTTCACGGCCGCCGGCCATCAAGGCCATTCCGATGCTCTACAACACACGACGAGCATATCCCTGACAGACTCTCACTCATCAACTCATGCCCAGGCAGAGCTTATTCGTGAAGACGACGCTCCATCGCCACCCAGGCTATACGCACAGGGATGGTGTACCACCCTTACCTCCATAGATCCGACACGAAATATGCATTGATGAGCGAAAGCGACCGGAGAGAGTCCTCCTTCCTCACATTACTGAACAATGCCCGCCGCGCCGCACCGACCACCAGGATCCAGCTTATGGTTTAAAACTCGACACGATGTTCTCTATGATTATTTCTTCTGCCCTCTTTTCAAACGGAAAGAGAACCTTCATTAATTTTTTGCGGTTTTCAGCGTAAGGGTCTTGCAGAGTTCCATTTTTATAACTTGATACAATAGTCTTCATGCTTGAAAAATCATGAACGACATGCGCACACGATTTGGCCAGTCTTCCAATGTCATTAAGCGGCGCATGTCGGCCGGAGTCAAAAAATACCAGAGGCTTGCCGAATATCGGATACTCAACAAGGAACGAAATTCCGTCTGTGATCATAATATCTGAAGCCGAAAACAGGCCGCCATACCGTCCGTCTGCACAAGTACAATTTTCAAGAGACAGCCATTTTTTCATAAAATGGTCGACCTGCTCCTGTGTCATAATACGCCGATTGACAACGCTTTTGAGCAGTTCCGGATGCGGTTTGAAAACAAATTCCATGTCGGGTGACGAAGCAGCCCACTCAAGAAAGTTTTCGTATATTTCGTCAAATGTTCCAAAATTCAACCATGCGTCCTTGACGGAATGATGAGGAGACCAGATGACCCGGAACGGCCGTTGTCCCGACTGCTGACGATCGGGAAACGGCCATGCAGGCGCTTCGTCAAGAAGGCTCTGAAACTTTGGGTATCCCGATAGAACCAATTTCCCTGGTACAGAATGTTGAAAAGACTGAAATTTTTCCAACGCATATTCTGTTTCGCAAAATATTCTCCAGGCTCTTCTATGATACGGCGTATCGCACGAAAGTGCATTCGGCTTTTCTTCCTCATCACCACTCGTAGAATATTTTTCAAGGATGATAACGCCATACGGAACAACGCAAATCCGGGAGAAACTCAGATATTCGGACGAAAAGGCAGGAGGATAAAGATTGTCCCACTGCGACTGGCGAAAAACGATATCTGGAGCCAGATCGCGAAGAATCTCTAACGCCGCGAAAGAATCTTCCATGTCAAAGCGAAGATGGGGAATGTTAAGCCGCATAAGCTCGTCGCTGACGCGCTGCTCACCACAAAAATATCCGTCTCCTCCAAGGTGGCGATCGAGCGTTACGACGATTGGGTCAAAATAATCATTGCGCAGCATTTCCTTATACAAGGGAAACAATGCGTCCCATTGCTCGATAAGCTGAATAATAAAAACGCATCTTATTTTTTGTGGAGATGATTTTTTTTGCGAAGCCGATAACGCCTGAATAAATTTCCTTGACTGAACGACTTGATTATTCATATCTATCAAAATATTAGAGAATGCAACAATAGTATTTTGTATATTTTCTTGCTTTTCAGACAAAGTTAAAATAGCACGAGACATGGAATTAAGAACCAAAGCAAGTTGATTTTCGTTTCCAGACATGATGAACCATCCAAATTTTTCGTAAATTCTGACAAATATTAATCCAATCCAGACGCATTCAAAACCCCCCTTCATCGATCCGAAGCCCACTTCTTTTTAGGATCGGAGACTATTTCATACAGCCCCGATGCTGAGTGGAAGCCTGGTGCCCGTCACCAGTCTGGCGGGGGTTTGCGAGGGTTCGGAGTAGAAGCCCTGTGGACAATGGCGCTGGCAGAAAGCCGCCGTCAGGGCCTCACCGTCCAAGCTTTGAAGCAACTTCTCAAAGCATCCGATAGGCCCCGGTCAGACGATCAGTCGGCACAAGTCCAAAATCCAGGGAGACGGGGGAGGACAATGATCGTCCAGGCTGCTATGATCTTGCCACGATATCGCAAAACCTTCGACTACCCAGCTTTTCCGGTCATCGTTGATGAATATTTTGAAAGTGTCGGAATATATAATGGAACGCAATGTAAAAACTGTTGCTATCATTCTGGCGGGCGGAAGCGGCACTCGGTTTGGCAGCGATGTTCCAAAGCAGTTTACAAAACTATCCGGTCGCACGATTCTCGAGCGCACAATTGATATCTTTGAAAAATCAAACAATATAGACGAAATAATAATTGTTTCAATAAGCGATTATTTCTTTCATATTTCCAATATGATAAATAATAATAAATGGAAAAAAATAAAATCCATCGTTTCGGGAGGCAATAGCAGAGTCGAATCGACCCTGTCTGCTTTGAACGAGATCTCAAAATATCAATATTCAGATGCAAATATTCTCATACACGACGCCGTTCGTCCTTTTGTAAGCGAAAAAATATTGTCAGCCTGCGTCGAAGCTTTGCAAAAATTTCCCGCCGTTGATACGGCAATTCCATCTTCCGACACGATCGTCGTTGTCGACCATGAAAGCATGGCGTCTGCTTTTCCCGACCGGAGCACACTACGACGGGGACAAACCCCACAAGGGTTCCACCTCAACCTCCTGCAGAAGGCATACGATAAGATAAGAGAAGGCACTGATTTCAATACGTTCACATGTGACTGCGGCGTCGTCAAATCCATGTTTCCCGACGTAAATATGGCCGTCGTTCACGGAGATGAAAGAAATATAAAAATAACAAATCCCATAGATATCTTTATGGCAGAAACTTTAATCTATATGGATAAAGAAAATATAGATTTTAAAGAAGATTTAAAAAATCTTGAAGAAAAAAACATCGTCATTTTTGGTGGAAGAAGCGGAATAGGAAAATCCATCCGTGATATAGCGATGAGTTATGGAGCAAACACATTCTCGGCCAGTCGCTCCGAGAATGCGGTCGACGTTTCGGACATCAAATCCATATCTTCTTTTCTTGAAAAGATCCGCGAGAAGGTAGGGACAATAGATGCTGTCATCAACACGTCCGGAATCATGTTCCGAGAAGAATTCTCACTTTCTTCCTATCAGAAAATTCAGGAAATGGTGGATACGAATTATATGGGAACAATCAACGTTGCCCTCATGTCGCGACAACACCTCTTACATTCCCAAGGTTGCCTGATCAATTTTTCATCCAGTTCTTATACGCGAGGGCGCTCACTTTATGCCGTATACTCGTCCACGAAGGCAGCGGTTGTAAACATTTCTCAGGCCCTCTCAGAAGAGTGGCAGGAAGACGGCATAAGAGTTCATTGCATTTGCCCGGAGCGCACCGACACCCCCATGCGAATACAGAATTTTGGTGTAGAGACCCCTTCCACGCTTTTGTCGCCCGACGCGGTCGCAAGAAAAACACTACAGACTCTTTTGTTGCCCGAAACAGGCCTCATCGTTGGCGTCAAATTAAGTTTGGACGAAAAAAACTGACAGTTATCATAAGATAATTCAATGGCTTCAGGATACCCGTAGGATATCACTGCCTCGCAAGGCGCGCTTTGTCAGAGTCTTTCTGGCACTGCGCGCAGGTGGGCAGGAAGGCAGGAAGGCAGGAAGGCAGGAAGGCAGGAAGGCAGGAAGGCAGGAAGGCAGGAAGGCACGGCGGATCACCATCCACACACATTTTCAAACGGGTTCTTACAATTCCCAAGAAAATAATGTCTCTTGCATCATCATGCGTATATATACATTATTTCATAAAATTATTTTCTCCACGAGGAATATGACAGTATGAAAACGGCATCCTTCACAGAAGACTGGTTCAGCAGGAGTATTCCTTCATGGGATATTATATTTTCCTCTATGAAATCCCCCAAATTTTTTCTCGAAATCGGATCACATGAAGGCAGATCAGCCTGTTATATGATCGCAAAGGCGAAAAATGACATAGATATAACATGCATAGATATTTGGGAAGACTATGAAGTAGAACAGCGATTTGACAATAATATTGATTTTTTCATCTCAAATTCAAAAAATAGTATAAATATAAATAAAATAAAATCGAAATCAAAAGAATATCTCATAAAACTTTTATCAGAAGGCCATGCTGGCAAGTTCGACTTTATCTACGTGGATGGATCACATACATCTCAAGATGTCTTGTATGATGCGATCCTCGCTCTCGACCTCCTGAAAGTCGGCGGCTTTCTTGTATTTGATGACTATCTCTGGTTCGATCCTAAATATTGTTCCAACGACTTCAACGACACTCCAAAGCCGGCAATAGACGCATTTACAAATATATATCGCAACAGGTTACAAATTATAGCCAATATGCCGCTATACCAGTTGTATGCTATAAAAATAAAATAGCCACATCACGGTGAGAGAAAATTGAACAAAATATTCCTCATCAGAACAGTGATCTAGCGATCATATTCCCGATCGCTGGATATATGAATTGGGTGATGAGCAGCGTTAACGATGCTCATCACCACCCTCAAGCGCCGCGATACGCATCAACAGATACTCACTCTTCTCTGCTCATGTCAGAGCCTGACCGAATATGCGCCCTGGTGGCGATCCGACGCGCGCCCATGACGGGCCACTCTCGCTCACCAGACCGCATTTTCGGTCAGGCTCTCAGGCTATCATAGACCTTATATTCCATCACATAACCTGCCTGCGTGGATGACCATAAGTATTTGTCACCACCACTCCTGCCATGACAATCGCACCACCCAGCAGAGTTCGCTGGCTCGGAATCTCACCCGTCAGGATAAAAGCCAGAACCAGCGTGGCCGGCGGCAGCAGATACAGCAAGCCAGCTCCCCGCGCAGCCCCCATATGACCGATGACGAACGCCCATGCTGCATAGCCGATGGCAGCAGGAAAGATTCCTAACTCCAGCACGGCCAACCAACAGCGCACAGGCGCATCCGGCAACACCTTCAGCGCCTGCGGCAACCACGGACTCAGACAGACCGCACCGGCGATCAGAATATAGCAAATGGTCGGCATCGCCCCGTAACGTAGTACTAGCCTCTTCTGCAACGTGGTATAAAGCGCACCGCAAATCGCCGCCCCGAAGACGAGCGTCGCTCCCGATCCGAGTGAGACCCCTCCCACCTGCCCCCCGGCAATCAACACGACCCCAGCAAAGCTGCACAATGACCCAGCCCATCCCCAGGCCGACAGCCGTTCGCCCATCACCGCCACCGCAATCAGGGCGGCAATCAGCGGCATCGCGCTAATCAGTAAACTGGCCGCACCGGCCGAAACGGTCATTTCCCCGGTATTGAAGAGGATATTATAAAGTGCGATCCCAATCGCCCCACACGCCAGGATACGCAGCCAGTCGCCCCGCGCCGGCAAGGGTGGCCGCACCCACGCCAGCCATCCCCCAGCCAGCATCGCCGCAATGGCATAGCGTGCGGCGGCCAGCGGCACCGGCGGCAGATCATGCAGCGCGATCCGCACGACAGGATAGGCACTGGCCCAGGACAGAATGGCAACGATGACAATCAGCGGCAGGAACCGCGCGACGGTAGACATGCTTGAGACTTCCCTGCCCGAACACATGGCGGGCACCTCGTGTCATACCGAAACGATCCCGACCAGGCGAGGGGCAAGCACCTCGGCTTGCGCCCGACGCCCCGTCAATTCATCGTCGGGTACTTTCGACATGCAGACGGACTTCCTCATGCTTCCTTTTTCCCTTGGCCTCCGGCCTCGTCGCCTTATACGGCGCGCAACCCTCTCCCTGCCCGGTCTACTGCTGGCTGCTGCGGCACACGCTGCCCCCCTCGGCCAATGCTACGCCGACCTCGCTGCCACACGGAATTTCACTCTGGGCCTGCCACGCCACGCGCAGCCCACGCCAGATGGCCACGCAGTGCTGTTCCTGCGCAGCGGTCCGCGTGACACCACGCTGCATCTCTGGCATTTCGACCCCGCAAGCGGCACCGAGACCGAACTGGCCCGCCCGACAGCCACCGAATCCCTGTCAGTCGAGGAAAAAGCCCGGCGCGAACGGGCTCGCATGTCGCTCACCGGCATTACCGATTTCGCCCTTTCGGATAACGGCCAAACCGCGCTCGTCAGCCAGGCCGACCGCCTGAAGCAAATCGACATTGCAACCGGCAAGGTCTCCGACGTCGCCGGACGCGGCTGGATCGCCCCGCGTCTATCACCGGACGGCACTCATGCCGCGGTGGTGCGCGATAACGATGTCCATGTCGTGACATTGGCCAGCGGACACATCACGCGCCTGACTCACGGGGGCACCGAAACCCTGACCCACGGCCTGGCCGAATTTGCCGCCGCCGAGGAACTGGCCCGGCCGGACGGCCTGTGGTGGTCACCCGACGGACAGACCATTCTCTACGAGGAGGCCGACTCCTCAGGCGTCGAAAAACATTACATCACCGACCCCCAGCACCCGGCCACGCAACCGGTCGAATTCCGCTACCCGCGTGCCGGCACGGCAAACGCACGCATCCGACTGGGGCTGATCGCGCGCGACGGCGGCCCCACCCACTGGGTTCAGTGGGACAACACCGCCTTTCCCTATCTGGCACGCGCCGTCTGGCCCAAAGGACACGGCCCTCTGACTCTGGTGGTGCTGAACCGCGCCCAGACCGAGGAGCGGGTCCTGCGCGTCGACCCCGCCACCGGCCAGACCACCACCTTGCTGATCGAACGCGATCCCGCCTGGATCAATATCAGCCCCTCCGGCGACGGACGCGGCCGCTCCCTCCCCCGCTGGCTGCCGGACGGCAGCGGCTTCCTCTGGGCCGCCGAGCGCAACGGCCATTGGCAACTGGAACTGCGCCACGCCGACGGCACACTCAATCACGCGATCACGCCCGCCAGCCTGCCCTTCGTTTCGCTGGACGATGTCGACCCCAAAGCCGGCACGGTCACCATCACCGCCAACCCCGACCGGATTCGCACTGCAATCTACCGTCTGCCCCTGCAAGGCGGCGCGCCGGTCCTGCTGACGCCCGAAGCCGGGTTACACGGCGCAACCTTCGCCGATGGCAACCACACGCGCTTCATCGACAGCCTGTCGGGAGCCGACGGCAGCGCCGTCACGACCCTGCGCAACGCCGACGGCCATGTCTTGGCCAGCGTTCCAGCCGTTGCGGAAACGCCCACACTGACGCCCCATATCGAATACACCCGCGCCGGCACCCGCGACATGGACGCCATGATCATCCGCCCGGCCGGTTTCAAACCGGGACAGCATTATCCGGTGGTGCTGTCGGTCTATGCCGGCCCCGGCTACAAGCAGGTCCTGGATGCACCGCGCCGGTATCTTGAAAGCCAGTGCATGGCCGACCACGGCTTCATCGTCGTCAGCCTGGACGGTCGCGGCACACCGGGCCGCGACCATGACTGGGAACGGGCCATCAAGAACAACCTGATCGACCTGCCGCTCCAGGACCAGATCGACGGCCTGACCGCCCTCGGCAAACGATACCCGGAACTGGATCTCGATCACGTCGGCGTGCGTGGCTGGTCGTTCGGCGGTTATTTCACCGCCATGGCCACCATCCGCCGACTGGATATCTTCAAGGCCGGTGTTGCGGGCGCTCCGCCGGCAGACTTCGCCGATTACGACACGGCTTATACCGAACGCTATCTGGGCACACCGGAGGACGATCCCGACGGTTACCGCGCCAGCAACGTCCTCACCTACGCACAATCCCTGTCCCGTCCACTGCTGATCATGCACGGCCTGACCGACGATAACGTCTATTTCGAAAATACCATGAAGATGACACAAGCCTTCATCACCGCTGGTCGCCCCTACAACCTGCTGCTGCTGCCCGGCACCCACATGCTCACCGACCCGATCCTGCGCGCCCATGTCGACGACGCGCGCGAAGCCTTCCTCGCCGCCACCCTGAAGGCACCCGCACCCACCGCGACAAACTGACTTCCCCCCCTTTCCTGGCCGGTTCTCGGCCAGGAAAGGGGGAAAGGCCGGGGTTCCACCCAGAGCCCACCAAAGGCTCTGTTGTCGTTAGATGATGAAGTCAGGGATTCCAACGGCTCCGTGAAAGATCGTGCCTCACCTCCATTGGCTTTCCATCGCCCGTTCCAGCCGATGGAAGGAAAACGCTGAGATGTGTCACCAACAACGTCTTTGGAAGCCATCCAATCGTCGCCATTTGTCGAGAGTATTTCGACCGAAAACCGGCTCGATGGAAATGCTCTAGTTTATTGTTTTTACAAGAAACTGCACCTATTTGAAAGCACGCATTCAAACAGGACCTGCTCTAGAAGCCGGGCCTGAACGGTGTGCGTGCTGCTTCGGCCGCACAGTCCTCATCGACATCCGGCCCCGACTGCCGCAGATTTCCTGTCAGATTGTCATACCTTCCACCCCCGCACACCCCCGCATCCACCTGAATCAGCCGGATCAGCCAACATGCCTTCCGCCGTCACCATCCGCACCGCGCATGCCCAAGACCTGCCCGAGATCACGACAATCTACGCCGACCATGTACTGAACGGTTGCGCCTCGTTCGAAATCGTCCCCCCTGCCGTCGAAGAGATGAGACGGCGCATGGAAACGCTCCTGGCCCAGAACTACCCCTATCTGGTGGCCGAAGAGGCAGGATCGGTGATCGGCTACGCCTATGCCGGCCCCTATCACCCGCGAATCGCCTATCGCGACACGGTTGAGGACTCCATCTATCTCGCCCCCCACGCCGCAGGGCGCGGCACCGGCACGACTCTGCTGGGAGCATTGATCGCGGAATGCGTGGCCCGCGGCTTCCGGCAGATGATGGCCCTTGTCGGCGACAGCGCAAATACGCCGTCCATCCGCCTGCATGAGCGCCATGGCTTCCACACGATCGGTACGCTGCAATCGGTCGGCTACAAACACGGACGCTGGCTGGATGTCGTGCTGCTGCAATGCGCGCTGGGCAACGGAGACCACACGCCCCCCGACCGACCCTGAAACCAGAAAATCCAGACATGCCACCCCATCCACCAGCAACCGCCTCCTTCCCCGGTCTGGACCTCGTGTCCGGCGCGCGGGATCGCATGCTGGCTCCGGGTGCCATGCTGCTGGCCGGGCGCGCCCGCGCCACGGCACCCGAATTGATCGCCCTGATCGAAGCCATTGCGCTGGCTGCTCCGTTCCGCCGCATGTCCACGCCCGGCGGCCGCACAATGTCCGTCGCCATGACCAATTGCGGCGCCCTGGGCTGGCTCTCCGATGCCAGGGGATATCGCTACACGCCCCACGATCCGCTCACGGGCCTGCCCTGGCCCGCGATGCCCGCCGCCTTCACCACCCTGGCAGGCAAGGCTGCCGCCGAAGCCGGCTACCCCGACTTCGCGCCCGATGCCTGCCTGATCAACCGCTATGAGTCCGGCACACGGCTCACCCTGCATCAGGACCGCAATGAGCGCGATTTCGGCCAGCCGATCGTCTCGATCTCGCTGGGCCTACCGGCGATATTCCTCTGGGGTGGCCCCACGCGCACCGACCCAATCCAGCGCGTGCCGCTGGAACACGGCGACATCGTGGCCTGGGGCGGCCAGGCACGCCTGGCCCATCACGGCATCCGTCCCCTGGCCGAGGGTACCCACCCTCTGACCGGCCGAGCCCGACTGAACCTGACCTTCCGACGAGCCGGTTAGAACAGCAGGATACGGATGGACATCGCGTTCCGCAGCTCTTATTCACCCGCGATGATGTCCTCTGCCCCAGCGCTCCGCCCCCGTGTCGGCATCGATTTCGGCACGACCAACAGCGTCGTCGTCATCGCAACCCCGGACGGCGAAACCCACACCACGCGCTTTATCTTTCCCGGCCATCCCGAATCCGAGACCTGCCGCACCCTGCTGTGCCTGTGGCAGGAGGAAGCGCGCGGGCGCCTGGCGGTTCATCAGGCCATCGGCGCCGCCGCCGTCGATGCCTATCTGGACGACCCGGCCGAAAGCCGCCTGATCATGTCCATGAAATCCTACCTTGCGCAGACATCGTTCCGCGAAACGCGTTTGCTGGGCCGGCGGCTGACGCTGGAAAACCTCGTCGGCTTCTTCGTCGCCGAACTGATGCGCGCCGTCGGCATCGACCCCGCCACGGTCGATGCCACGGTCGGCCGTCCTGTACAATTCGCCGGCGACGCTCCCGATGATGCATTCGGCGAACAGCGCCTGCGCGACGGCTTCGCCGAAGCCGGCTTCCGCAGCATCGCGGTGGCGCTGGAACCCGAAGCCGCCGGCTGGCGCTTCGCCCGGCGGCTGGACGCCCCGGCCACGATCCTGGTCGGCGATTTCGGTGGCGGCACCAGCGATTTCTCGGTCCTGCGCTTCGACCCAGCAATCGGCCGTGCCATTCCGCTGGGTCATGCGGGCGTAGGAATCGCAGGCGACCAGTTCGACTACCGAATCATCGACAACGTCGTCTCGCCTGAATTGGGCCGCGACAGCACCTATCGCGTCATGGGGGGCGCCCCTCTGCCGGTGCCGATCGAATGGTACGCCAGCCTGGCGCGCTGGCACCGCCTGTCGCTGATGCGCACGCCGGCCACACTGCGCGCAATCAGCGACGTGGCACGCACCGCCTCCGAACCCGATCGCCTGCATGCGCTGGCCACCCTGGTCGCCGACCAGCAGGGCCAGGCCCTGTATCGCGCCGTCGGCACCGCCAAGGCCGAACTGTCTCACGCCGACAGTACCACCCTCCGCTTCCATCACAAGGATATCCATATCGACCGCACGATCACACGGTCGGCGTTCGAAGGCTGGATCGCCCCCGATCTGGCCCAATTCGACGGCGCGGTGACTACGGCGCTGGAGCGCGCGGGCTTGGACGAAGCCGATATAGACCGGGTGTTTCTCACCGGCGGCACCTCGTTCGTCCCGGCGGTCCGTGCCCTGTTCTCCGCCCGTTTCGGCAACGAGCGAATCGATCGCGGTGGAGAGTTCGTATCGGTCGCCGAAGGGCTGGCCCTGATGCAGGGAAACACCGCGTCTCAGTCCGGCGTCTCCACCACTACCTGCTGAAAAACCCTTTTCAAACCTTACCTTCTTTTCACCCGACTTTGACTCAAATCAAGGCCGATACCCTCGTCCTGTGCCATAAGAAAAGGGCGATGGGGGCATCGCATATCGAATCATCACGCAAACTGCAGGGTCTTCGGACCCTGCTTTTTTTTGCGGCACGCGGAAGCGTCATTGACGCCCCCCCGTCTATGCCGGTTCATACGTTTATACCCCGAGCGTGATCAGATAGCAGCAAGCAACGGCAGATCCTCGGACGGTCTTTGCAGCTTCATTATCGCGGGCGGCAACGGTGTGTCACCATCGGTTTCGTCCCTCAGCATATAACCCTGCCCCCACACGGTCGTGATCACGTCCTTTGCCCCGGCCATCTGCAATTTCTTCCGCAACTTGCAGATAAAGACATCAATGATCTTCATTTCCGGCTCGTCCATCCCGCCATAGAGATGGTCGAGAAACGCGAACTTGCTCAGTACCGTGCCCCTTCGGAGCATGAGCAGTTCCAGAATCATGTATTCCTTGCCGGTCAGATGGACCAGCCGCCCCTTTACCGTAACCTCGCGGCTGTCCAGAGAAAGCCTGACCACTCCGGCCTGTAGCACCGGCTGGCTGTATCCCTTCGAACGGCGGACGATGGCCTGGATGCGGGCAGCCAGTTCCGGCGTATCGTAAGGCCGGGTGATGTAATCGTCCGCGCCCGCTGAAAAGGCCCGGACCTTCGCCTGCGCCCCATTCAGGCTGGACAACGCGACGATGGGTGTATCGAGCCGCGCAGCCCTCGCTGCCCGCAGGACTTCATAGCCGTCAATATCTGGAAGAACCATTTCAAGTAATGCCAGATCATAATCGTAACGGCGGAGCATTTCGACCGCTTCATGCCCGGTCATGGCGTGGTCGATCATGTAGCCAACAGAGCGCAATGTGCTGGAAGTACCACGAGCCGCACTCTCATTCCCCTCGACGAGCAAGACACGCATGTTCATCAACCATTGATTGTTTATGACTACAATTACTACCTATAGGTGTATAATCCTCCACAAACAATCCTTTTAGGATGGGTTAGGGTATCAAACCGTCATGATCACGAATATGTTATGTCAAGCCGCCAAGAGCATTTCCGATGCCTGCCGGATGGTCTTTTCGACCCCGAAGTCCCTAACCGCTACGCCGACTACAATCTCGTCAGGCCCCATCAACAGATCCTGACTTCAAACTGAGGGCATTTCGGCTAAAGCAGATCCTGTTTGAATGCGCGCGTTCAAACAGAAAAATATTCTTTTAAAACAATAAATTATAGCATTACACCGAACCGGTTTTCGGTAAAAATACTCGAGGGTCAAGGCCCACACGGCCGCTCCGATGCGCCAAGATCACCGCCAGACGCGCGGTTGGCTCCGCGCCTCTCCTCAGGGTCCAAGCGTATGAAAGCGTCTGTTGTCGTTAAATGCTGGCGGCAGTCTCAGGGCTCCCCCTCAGTCGGCTTTCCACCGCCCATTCCGGCCGACACCCATTTTGCCAACTCCCGCCGAGGCCCCCGCCGGGTTCGATGAGGGCTCGATCCTTCACCGCGTCAATGGAATTCCAGGCGTTAAAATCGGCACTTTTCCAAACAGTCCTTCAGCCGCCACGAGCACCCCAGGCCGGCTCGACGGTCACGGCATGATTCAGCGGCCCCGCACCGGCCCCATAGCCGGGCGCACTCGCGATGGCGGCCCGCAGATAGCGCCGGGCCCGTTCCACAGCATCCCGCAAGCTCAGGCCCTGCGCCAACCCGGCGGCAATCGCGCTCGCCAGCGTGCAACCAGTCCCATGGGTGTGCCGGGTATGCAGGCGGGTATCCGAAAACAGTTCGATGCCCGACGATTCGCACAGCACATCGGTCAGGATATCGCCCTCCAGATGTCCACCCTTCAGCAGCACCGCCCGTGCCCCCGCGCGCCGCAGGGTCTCCGCAGCCCGACACATCTCGTCCACGGTGCGGATCGGATGGCCCACCAGAACTTCCGCCTCGGGCAGGTTAGGTGTCAGCAGGCTGGCCAACGGCACCAGATGTCGCATCAGCGTGTCCACGGCGTCATCCTGCAACAGGCGCGATCCGCCCTTGGCCACCATCACGGGGTCCAGCACATACGGAATATCCGGGTAGGCACGCACCTCCGCCGCCACGGCCCGAATCACCTCGCCCCGATCCAGCATGCCACTCTTGAAGGCATCCACCCCGATATCGTCCAGCACGCAACGCATCTGCGCCGCCACAATATCGGGTGGCACGGGCAGGATTCCGCTTACGCCGAGCGTATTCTGCACCGTCAGGGCCGAGACCGCCGTCATGGCAAACCCACCCAGCGCCGTCACAACCTTGATATCCGCCTGAATGCCCGCCCCACCACCGGAATCACTGCCGGCAATGACCAGAACACGGCCCTTCATGATGGCCATGAACGGAATCCCTAAGCCGCTTCCTGCGCGGAACCGATCACCGCGCACATTCCGGCAACCACCCGCTCCACCAGCGCCGGATCTTCAGCCTCCGCCATCACGCGCACCAGCGGTTCGGTCCCGCTTTCCCGCAACAGCAGCCGCCCGGCCGTCCCCAGTTCGGCCTCCGCCAGCCGACGCGCTTCCTCCACCGCGGGCGCATGCAGCGGACTCTTGCCGATGAAGCGCACGTTGCGCAGCAATTGCGGAAAGGGCGTGAACACCCGACAGACCTCGCTGGCCGGCCGCCCCTCCTCGACCAGTACCGCCAGAACCTGCAACGCCGCCACCAACCCGTCACCGGTCGTCGCGAAATCGGACAGCACCATGTGTCCCGACTGCTCGCCGCCCAGATTGACGCCCAGTTCACGCATGCGCTCAACCACATAGCGGTCACCCACCGCCGTACGCACCAGTTCCAGCCCCAGCCCTTCCAGGCAGCGCGCCAGCCCCATGTTCGACATCACGGTGGCCACGACCTTGTTCGCACTCAGCCTGCCCTGACGGCTCCAGGACCGGGCGATAAGGGCCAGGATCTGGTCCCCGTCGATCAACCGCCCCTGCTCGTCGGCGATCAGCAGCCGGTCGGCATCGCCATCCAGCGCAATGCCGATATCGGCTTCATGCGCCACCACCGCCGCGCACAACGCCTCCGGCCGAGTCGAACCGCAACTCTCGTTGATATTCACCCCGTTCGGCTCGCACCCGATCCGGATCACCTCGGCCCCGAGTTCCCACAGCGCGGTCGGCGCCACCCGATAAGCCGCCCCATTGGCACAGTCGATGACGATGCGCAGCCCATCCAGCCGCCGCCCGCGTGGAAACGACGCCTTGGCATTCTCGATATACCGCCCCGCCGCGTCGTTCAGGCGCGAAGCGCGGCCAATCCTCTCAGGCGTCGCCAGCCGGCCCGCCAGGTCCGCGCGCATCAGGCTCTCGATCTCGGCCTCGGTCTCGTCGGAAAGCTTGAATCCGTCCGGCCCGAACAGCTTGATGCCATTATCCCCGAACGGATTGTGCGACGCCGAGATCATCACGCCGAGATCGGCGCGCAGCGACCGCGTCAGCATCGCAATCGCGGGCGTCGG
Organism: Gluconacetobacter dulcium; assembly: GCF_014174165.1. Lineage (GTDB taxonomy): Bacteria > Pseudomonadota > Alphaproteobacteria > Acetobacterales > Acetobacteraceae > Gluconacetobacter > Gluconacetobacter dulcium. The sequence goes on from NZ_JABEQN010000022.1 coordinate 74,010, forward strand.
CATCGGCCCGGCGAGCGTCACATCCACCCCGGCCGACAGAAAGCCGGATACCAGCGCGCATTCGATCATATAGCCGGAGAGCCGCGTATCCTTGCCAACCAGCACCCGATGCCGATGTGTCCCGCGCGTAAAACGCAGGCCGGCGGCCTGTCCCAGCTTCTGGGCCATTTCCACCGTCATTGGGTCCTGATTGGCCGTACCGCGAATCCCGTCGGTGCCGAACAATTTTCTGGTCTTGGTCATCTTCCGGCTATCCCTGGTTCACCGCGCCTGCGTCTTTTCCGGCTTATCGCAGGTCCACAATCCCTGCCAGACCCGCAATGCCTGCACCATGGCGGGAACATTATGCACCCGCAGGATGGTATTACCGAGTTCCAGCCCCGGCAGGCTGCTTGCAACCGTGCCCGGATCGCGGTCCGACGCCACCGGCACGCCCGCCATTTCCCCCAGCACGCGTTTGCGCGAGGTCCCCAGCAGCACGCGGCATCCCAGATTGGCCAGGATCGGCAGACGGCGGATCATGTCGATATTCTGCGCGGCATTCTTGGCGAATCCGATCCCCGGATCGACGATGATTCGGTCACGGGCAATACCGGCCGCCACCGCCTCGTCGATCCGCTCGCCCAGTTCGCAGGTCACATCGACAGCCACATCGTCATAAACGGAGAAATTCTGCATGGTCTGGGGCGTACCGCGCATATGCATCAGCACCACGGGGCAGCCGGCATCGGCCACCACCGCCAGCGCATGCGGATCATGCAGCAGGGCCGAAACATCGTTGATCAACGCCGCCCCCACCCCAAGCGAGGCCGACATGGTACGCGCGTTGCGCGTATCGACCGACAGCGCGACATCGGACTGAATCCGCAATTCCGCCAGAACGGGCGCCACGCGCGCCCATTCCTCCGCCGGTGTCACGACAGCCGAACCGGGGCGCGTACTCTCGCCGCCGATATCCAGCAATCCCGCCCCCGCCGTGATCATGGCGATGCCGGCCCGAATCGCCGCCTCCGCCCCGAAATGGCGGCCGCCATCGCTGAAACTATCGGGGGTGACGTTCAGGATTCCCATCACCTGCGGGCCCGGCGGCAAGTCCGCCGAGGGCAGCGGCGCGGACACCCGCGCCAGCACATCCAGCCAATCGCCAGGCAGATCACCCGCACGAACCATCCGGGCCTCATTGCCCTCGATCAGCCGCGCCAAGGTAAAGGCCGCCGGCCCACCAGCCAGCCAATGGGCCAACCCCGCATCCACCGCCCTGTGGGCATCCTGCCCAAACACCAATCCCGCCGGTTCAAGCAGCCGCAATGCGCCCATCACGTTTCCATCTCATCATCATGACATGGCCATAAAACGAAAACAGACGGAGACACCCCCGCCTGTTTTCCACTTCATCCTGCAAACGCAGCGCCCAGACGCCCGCTTCAGCCTGCCGCCGGAGCCGGATCGAGGCCACCTCCGCCCCCCGGAGAGGGCAGCGGCGCGGCCGGCGGCGTCGGCGGAACCGAAGACCGGCGATTTTCCGGCATCGGATCATCCACCACCACCCGCTCGATCGGCTCGCCGCGCAGCACCTGGCGGATTTCCTCGCCGGAGAGCGTCTCGTATTCCAGCAATGCGTTGGCCAGCCGATGCAGGTCGTCCACATGCTCGATCAGCATGGTCCGCGCCCGGGCATACGCACTGTCGATCAGGCGCTTGATCTCGTCGTCGATCTCGCGAACCGTCTCTTCCGACACGTTCTTGTTCTGGGTCACGCTGTGGCCCAGGAACACTTCCTGCCCGTTATCGCCGTAAGCGATCATGCCCAGCTTGTCGCTCATGCCCCATTCGGACACCATCCGGCGCGCCAGATCGGTCGCCATCTTGATGTCTCCGGAAGCACCGTTCGACACATTGTCCGCCCCGAAGATGATCTCTTCGGCCGCACGACCACCCATGGCCAGCGTCAATTCACCCAGGCATTTCGCCCGGCTCTTGGAGTAGCGGTCCCCCTCGGGCAGACTCATCACCAGACCCAGCGCACGACCGCGCGGAATGATGGTGGCCTTATGCACCGGGTCGGCGCCCGGCGTCATGATCGCGACCAACGCATGCCCACCTTCATGGAAGGCAGTCATCTTCTTCTCGTCCTCGCTCATGACCAGCGAGCGACGCTCGGCGCCCATCAGCACCTTGTCCTTGGCGTTCTCGAATTCCAGCATCGCGACCGTGCGCTTGCCCATGCGGGCAGCCATCAGCGCGGCCTCGTTCACCAGATTGGCAAGGTCAGCGCCCGAGAAGCCCGGCGTGCCACGCGCGATCACCTTCGGGTCGACATCCGACGCCAGCGGAACCTTGCGCATATGCACGCGCAGGATCTTCTCGCGCCCGACCACATCGGGATTGGGCACCACCACCTGGCGATCGAAGCGACCAGGACGCAGCAGGGCCGGGTCCAGCACATCGGGGCGGTTGGTCGCGGCAATCAGGATCACGCCCTCATTGCTCTCGAACCCGTCCATCTCCACCAGCATCTGGTTCAGCGTCTGCTCGCGCTCGTCATTGCCGCCACCCAGACCGGCACCGCGATGACGGCCGACAGCATCGATTTCGTCGATGAAGATGATGCACGGCGCGGCCTTCTTGCCCTGCTCGAACATGTCACGCACGCGCGACGCACCGACACCGACGAACATCTCGACGAAATCAGAGCCCGAGATGGTGAAGAACGGCACATTGGCCTCGCCGGCGATGGCACGGGCCAGCAGCGTCTTGCCGGTGCCCGGCGGGCCGACCAGCAGCACGCCCTTGGGGATCTTGCCGCCCAGGCGGGTGAATTTCTGCGGATCACGCAGAAAATCCACGATCTCCTGCAATTCGCCCTTGGCCTCGTCGATGCCCGCGACATCTTCAAAGGTCACGCGCCCCTGCTTTTCCGTCAGCATCTTGGCGCGGGACTTGCCGAAGCCCATGGCCCGGCCGCCACCCGCCTGCATCTGGCGCATGATGAAGATCCAGGCGCCGAACATCAGCAAGATCGGGGCGTAGTTGATCAGATAGCGCAGGAACGGATTGGAATCGCTGTCCTGCGGCTTCGCCATCACCTCCACGCCCTTTTCCGTCAGGCGCGGGATCAGCGTCGGATCCTGGGGGGTATAGGTCTCGAACGACGTGCCGTCCGTCAGCGTGCCGGAGATGTTATGATCCTGCACGACGACCGAGCGAACGCGGCCATTATTCACATCTCCGATGAAATCGGAATATGCGAGTTGCTGCGCCGCATGCTGCGTACTTCCAGGCTGGAAGACATTGAACAGCAGCAGCAGCAGTACGATAATGATTACCCAGAGGGCCAGGTTCCGGCCAAAATTGTTCATCTTGCCCATTGTTCCATACGCTTGACGCCACCCGGATTCCCCCTGGTGCCGAAACACGCAGGTAAGGCTTCCTTCTGACCGGCAGCCAGACGCCTTCTCTTCCTCAATTTAGTCATACATAGGCCCTTCGTGGGACATTCACACCCCCACCAGGGTCTTTATTGCCTCCGGGGCGCGAAAATCCGCCTGCCGACCGGTCAACGGCCCCCCCCCCTGTCTGTTGGTGATGTGCGAGGATGTATAGCGGAAGGGAGCCCGTCCCCCCCGAGGGTCTGGAGCCCGTTTGGGAGCATGGGTCCCTTCCGCCTTTGCTC
>NZ_JABEQN010000023.1 GCF_014174165.1 Gluconacetobacter dulcium
TGTTCAGGGTTGAGCAAAGGCGGAAGGGACCCATGCTCCCAAACGGGCTCCAGACCCTCGGGGGGGACGGGCTCCCTTCCGCTATACATCCTCGCACATCACCAACAGACAAGGGGGGGGCAGAAGATAACGGGGCTCTGAAGCGAGGATTTTCATCTGGCGGATAGCAGATGATGTAGGGAACGGGGTCATACATAATAAACGACAGTCGCGGCCGGCTATATGATGACCGGATCAGATCCTCCACCCGCCCCATGATTCGGTTGAGATGATGGACCTGCTCTTCTGTCGACAGGGATCTAAAATCCTCCTTTTCGTCATCCGAAACCGGAGAGTGGTAGAAATCCACCGCCTTCAGGGCAGCTTGGCGCGCGTTCTCTGCGGCCTGATCGACCAGAACCTTCCGCATGGCCTGCTCGATCAGGTCCTTGAGAGCGATTTCGAGAGCGGGGGTGAGGGGGAAAGCGGTCATACAGCATCTCCCGCCGACGGCGCCGAGGCATCGACCCTCTTCATAACGAAGGCCACCAGCTTCTCCGCGTAGTCAAAAAGATCGTTTTCACGCCCCTTGCCGAGGACAACTCGCCCAAAGACGTAATCTACGGCCCACATGCGCACGGCCTGTTCCGTCGATAGGTCCGCGTGGCATCGCACGTGGGCCGCATCCGACCGGATCGCCTCCGGGTGACCCGGAGCGTCCTCGGCGGCATGTTGGGGAGTGTGAGGGACAGGAGGGGTCATGCGGCTACTCCGCTAGGGAACAAATCCGGACGCAGTTTGCTTCGGTCGATTCCGGAGGCTTTTTCAACCAGAACTACGCGCTCTGCTGGGATTTTTCCGCGTTTCTTCCAGCCGCATATGCTGGGAGGAGAGACGCCAATGGCCTTCGCCAAGGCGCAGACACCACCAGAACGCTTTATCGCGAGGTCGATCATGCTTTCCATTTTGCGATAATTAGCACAGGGCTAATTTTCTGCGCAAGTGGACGTTAGCTACAGGCGAATATGAGAATGAAATTTTATGCCATTTTGGGGTTATGAGTTTAGCAACGCGCTTGAGAACATTACGAGAACATGCAACCTTGGGTCAAGCCGAGGTTGCTGCCGCTCTCGACGTCTCCATACCGACGGTGAGTGAGTGGGAGTCCGGCAAGAAAAAGCCATCTCGACATAGGATTCCTGCGTTGGCCCGTCTCTTCGGTGTAAGCACTGATTACCTTTTGAGCGGCCAGGAGCTGCGTCTTCCAGATCGTGATGAAAATGGAGAAGAAGAATCTCTAGTGGCTTTATATAGAGCAGCAGACAGAGAGGTGAAAATTGCCGTTATGACGCTTCTCCGGGCAGCTTCTGATAAAAATTAGTTCGCTTAGTTACATTATTTCTTCTGGGTAGAATATCTGGGCGGCAAGGCGGCTCTATAAAGTTTTGCCATGACGGAAATTCAAAGTCCGACCGCGGTCTCTGACCCCTTACCCAGTAAAGCCAGATTGCCATACACATGAACGCATCTTCAAAAGCATCGTGCGTATCGCTCTTTCGATGTATGCCGATTCGTTCTGCGCAAGCCTTCAAAGAGGCAGGGTAAAAACCTTGGGCTCTAGCTTCTATCATTGTACAATATACTGGTTTTTCGGGCATCTCCTGCCTGCACATCTCGAATGATCTTTTTACAAATGGAATATCAAACGCAGCATTGTGCGCGATTATTGCATCGCACTCACTCAAGAAGTCTCGTATTTCGTCAAGTCTCTGTACGAATACCTCCTGATGCCTCAGCGTCCAGTCATCAATTCCATGTATGCGTTCGGCTTCTTTATGTGATTTTTTAAGTGGGTCAAATATAAGGTTTAAAATTTTCAAATTATTAGAGTGATCATTTTTTCTATTCACTAGTATCATTGAGAGACTTACAATTTGATCGGAACTATGTAGTCCTGTTGTTTCTATATCTATAAATAAAGGTCTATTTACGTCCTGAAGATAGCCTCCCGATCTCAGTGTATCATTACCTTGTTTCTCCGAAGGCAACGACGTAGATGCAGCGGGCTGTATGGCTGCTGGAAGACTGTCGAACTGCTCGCATGAAGGCGGCGGCAATTTGATCGGCTCGCTCGATTTTCTATCTTTCGATCCAAAGAGCCAGCGCCAAATTCCCATTTGTTCCTCCTGATTGTTACATAAAATAACCGTCTCTGGCTGGATGTGATTAGCCTTAAGCTAAAATTGCTCTTGCGTGATTAATTAGCTTGTAGCTAATAATGACCATCGCCACCCCGCGATGGAGGAACCGTTGCCCACCACCCCACAGACCATCACCGTCACGCTAGGCTCGTCCTATGTGGACCGCGTTACCGGCTTCAGCGGTATCGCAACCGCCCGGACCGAGTATCTGACCGGCCGTAGCCGCGTCGAGCTTTCACCCAGCTTGCGCCCCGACGGCAGGTTGCCCCGGCCCGAGTGGTTCGATGAGGAGCGGCTGGACCGGGCTCAGCCCTGCAACCTCGGAGGTCGTCCGAAGAAGGACGAGACCAGTCAGGAGGCTTCCGAACGCCGGGCGCGTGAACGGGCGATCCAGGCATGAGCGCGCGTCGACCGAATGCTGCGCTGGAAACCGCGGTGATCCCGCGCGCGGAACTGGACGCACAGAACGCGCTGCTGGCCTTGGCCGATCGCGCCCTTGGCCTGGTGATAGATGGCGGCCCGCATGGCGAAATGGCGCTGCTCGATCTGGAGCGGGCCTATATCCTCGCCCGCACCGTGATCCGTAACGGGATCGACAGTCGGCCGGTGCGTTTTGCCCCGACAACGGTGATGCGACGCCCCAACCGTCCACGCCGCGCCTGCATCGGCAGCATCGCGTCATGAGCAACATCGGCCGCCAAATCACGAAGCTAGTCGACGCGATCCTGGCGCACCCGCCGACAGACAACGCTGAGTTGCTGGGCGCTGCGACGCAGATAGAGCGCGATGCGGCGTCCCTTTCGGAGACCTGTCTTACCCAGGCGCGCCGCCTGCGCGATTACGCCGCCGTCCGCCAAGCGCAGATGGACGGCGCTCCCCCTGAAAACACAATCGCCCCGGATGCGCGATAGCGCGCCGGGTAGGAGAGGCATCATGCCCGCACCCCTGACCGAGGAACAGTTTTCCCGACTGCTGGGCCGATGCTCTTACGCCAAGCAGCGCCGGATTGCGAAGCTGGCGAAGGACATCGAATATCTTCAGCGCACGGCGGCAACGAGTCGCTTCATGGGCAACCCGGAGATGCACAAGGTGCTGACCGGCATCATCTGCGACAACGTGCTGGAGATCGAGCACATCCTGCTGCGCGATCCCGGCGTGCCCGAGATCCCGGCGCCGCCGGGTGGCTGCGTGATGCTGCCGCATTACGGGCGCGTGTCATGAGGGGCGTTGAACAGCCGAGCGTCAGCCCGTTTCGTGCGATCCTGATCGCGATCTGTGCCGGCATGCTGTTCTGGCTGGCCGTGGCTCTGACTGTCCTGTGGGGGCCGTCATGAGCAAGCTGCAAGCGCCCAGCCATCCGATGCCGGATCAGGAAGGTCATTACTGGGCAAAATGGTGCATCGCTTCCGATGGCACGCGGGATGGCGACGAGCTGACCCCCAGCAACAAATGGGAAATCGTTCAGGTCAACGACAATAACGGCGAGGAAATGATGCGGTTTACTGTGTCTGTTCCCGGCGTCGAGGCAGCCCAATGGCTCGATTGCTTCGTGTGGGGGCCGCGCGTGCCGGAGTATCGCGGATGACCAATTCCCATATCCGGACGCCGATGATGTGCTGGCTCGCCATCATCATCGCCCTGCGCGCCTGCCGCGATTGCGCGGGCCGGGGCTGGATTCGCACCACCTGGTCGGGCGGCCGGGATCTGTTCGTTTTTCGGAGCGTCGATGCCTTGGCGATCTGTGCCGGTTGCGATGGTGACGGGCGGCAGGTCTGGGCGCGGGGAGGGGCGGCATGAGCAAGCAGCGATACGCTTGGGTGCCGTCCGAAACCGGCGACGAGATGACGCTCATCGTGGACGGCAAACGTGCGGGCGCACTGATCCTGTGGGAAGACAACGAGGACCGTAGCCAAGGCTGGACCTGTGTTGTGGTGACGGAAGACGGCGACGATCGGGAGCTTATGACGCCCGACGCATTTTGGACGCCTCTTGAGAAAGCGCAGCGGTTTTTGCTGGATGCAGTGGGGCTCGGTGATACCGATGCACCGGTATCGGAGGTACCGCAGGAGCCGGCGGTCACTCGGTTGGAACCTGGGCGTGAGGTCGCACTGACGTGCTCGATCGCCGCAATGTTGCGCCGGGAGCGCGGGAAAAGCGGCATGAGCCAGCAGGATCTGGCTCGGGCAGTCGGGGTCAAGACCGATGTCGTAAAGGACTGGGAGGCGGCTTTGCGTCAGCCTCGCATGGCGCAACTGCTCGATGTCTTGTCGGTTCTCGGCGCGCTGCCTCGCGCGATGCACGAGATCCTTGCAGAAAATGCAAAGAATTGGGGAGCGCAGTCATGAACGCCATCTCGCGCCCCGCCCTCCGCTGGCATGGCGGCAAATGGCGTCTTGCCCCGTGGGTGATCGAGCATTTTCCGCCGCACGATTGCTATGTCGAGCCGTTCGGCGGCGCGGCATCCGTCCTGCTGCGCAAGCCGCGTGTCGGCGCCGAGGTCTATAACGACCTGGACGACGACGTGGTCGGCTTGTTCCGGGTCCTCCGCGACGCCGAACAGGCGCAACGTCTGATCGCCCAGCTACGCCTGACCCCGTTCGCACGGGCCGAGGATGCCGATTGTCGCCGGCCGGCGCCCGGTGCGGATCCGGTGGAGCGGGCGCGGCGAATGATCGCCCGGTCGTTTATGGGGTTCGGGAGCGACAGCAGCCGGCAGGACCGCACCACGGGCTTCCGCTCATCGACCAACCGAGACAGCGGGAAATCGACACCGGCCCGCGACTGGTCGAACTATCCGGATGCGTTGCGCCTGATCGTGGATCGCCTACAGGCGGTCGTGATCGAGCATCGCGACGCGATCGAGGTCATGCGCCAACATGATCGGCCGACGACGCTGCATTACGTCGATCCGCCGTATCTGCCGGCGACGCGGCGCCTGTCGCATCGGGGTCATGGATACGTCCACGAACTGACGACAGAGGATCATAGCCGGCTGCTGGCCGCGCTGTGCGAGCTGACCGGCATGGTGGTCCTGAGCGGCTATCCGCACCGGTCCTATGACGCCGCGCTGCCTGGCTGGATGCGCGTCACCACCAGTACCCATGCCGACGGCGCCCAGCCGCGCGTCGAGGCGCTTTGGATCAATCCGGCTGCCCAGCAGGCCCTCGCGCAGCAGAGTTTGCCGTTTGGAGAGGTAGCATGAACGTGCTTGCCCCGATCGGCCGTTTGGCGCCGATGCAATGGTCCCTGGACACCGCTATCAACGTGGTTCTATTCGCGGGCCTCGGTGGCGCCTGTGCGGGCCTGGAGGATGCGGGCCTGCCGGTCCACGTCGCCAACAACCACGACCCGGTGGCGTTGGCCGCGCACGCCGCGCTGTTTCCGCACACGAGGCACGTCAAGGGCGATATCTTCGACGTCTGCCCGATCGCGGCGACTGGCGGCAGGGCTGTGAATTTTCTCTGGGCGTCCCCGGATTGCCGCGATCACTCGGTCGCCAAAGGCGCGGCCCCGCGATCGGCGCGGGTGCGCTCCCTGCCGTGGCAGGTCTGCCGCTGGATCGGCAAGACGCGGCCGGTGGCGGTCGGCATGGAAAACGTCCGGGAAATCCGTGGCTGGGGGCCGCTGATCGCCAAGCGGGACAAGGCGACCGGCCGCGTCCTCAAGCTGGACGGCACCGTGGCCGAGCGGGGCGAGCGCGTGCCGCGTCACCAGCAGCAGCTCGTCCGTGACAAGCGGCGTGCTGGCCGGAGCTACCGTGCGTTCGTCGCGCATATCCGGGGGCTGGGTTACGATTATCAGGACCGCGATCTGTGCTGCGCCGATTACGGCATCCCGACCAGCCGCCGACGCTGGTTCGCGGTGGCGCGGCGGGACGGCCAGCCGATCGAATGGCCCGAGCAGACGCACGCGCCGGCGGACAAAGCCAAGGCCCTCGGCCTGCGGCCATGGGTGGGTGCCCACACGATCATCGACTGGTCGATCCCGATGCAGTCGATTTTCGACCGTGCCCGGCCGCTGGCCGCGAATACCAATCACCGGATCGCAGTCGGACTGCGGAAATTCGTTCTGGATTCGCCACGGCCGTTCATTTTGCCGCTTACCCATACAGGCGGTGTGCGCGTCCATGACATGCAGGAGCCTCTGCGGACGCTGACGACTGCGCATCGCGGCGAACTGGCGGTCGTGGCGCCGACGCTCGCGACACTTGCGCACGGCGACTTCCCCGGCGAAATCCGGAGCCCAGTCGATATCCGGAAGCCTATCGGCACCCTGACTGCTGGTGGAAACAAGTTCGCCTTGGTCGCCACCTGGATGGTTCAGCACAATTTCACGGTCGCCGAAGGCGTGATCGGTGCCAGCATGGATCAGCCTCTTTCGACGTTGGTCACACGCGGCACACAGAAATACGTCGCGGCGGCCAGCCTGACGAAACTGCGTGGCACCAGCACGGCGGCTGACGTTCGAGATCCGGTACCGACGCTTTCGGCCGGCGGGAACCATGTCGCGGCGGTCGCGGCGTTCCTGACCAAGTATTACGGGCAGGGCGGCGTCGCCCAGGGCGTGGAGGATCCACTGCATACCCTGACCACACTGGCCCGGTACGGAGTCGTCACCGTCCAGTTCCAGGGCATGCCGCATGCGCTGTCCGACATCCTGATGCGGATGCTCGCCCCATCCGAGGCTGCCGCTGCGCATGAGCTGACGCTGCCGGAATGGATCGAGATCGACGGAAAGCGCCGGCGCCTTACCAAATCGGAAAGCATGCGCCTGATCGGCAACAGCGTGCCCAAACGCATGGCCACCCTGCTGGCCCAGGCAAACCGCGTCACCGCCCTCGATCGGGCGGCGGTGATCGCTGCGGAGTGATGATGGAACAACCTGTCAACGATAAGGCCGCAGCGTCGTTCTTCGCGATGCTCGACCTCCATGCAAACTCCATCAAGGCAACGGTAAGACCGGATGCCAAAGTGACGATCATCGTCCGAGCGCCCGAGGCGCTGCCTCATGAGGCGATGATTTCGACCAATGATAACTTAGCCGTGGTGCGGGTGGCCGTTGCGCACTTCGCTGCGCAGGCCGATCGGCACCCTGCCGACGGCTCCTACGAGCGCGGTGTCCAGAATGGCCGCGAGGCCGGCATTACCATCGGCCGACATCAGGCGCAGGCGGTCATTGCTGCCGCGATCAAACTGGCTTGGTCAGAAGAGGGCACCGCATCGATTCTGAATGGCAGGGATCCGGCCGCATTCGATCCATGGCCCGAGATGGATGCGCTCCTGACTGCACTGGAACAGGCGCGGCCGGGATGGCGGACCCAGGCGCGGATGGAAGGCACGCTCGATGGTTGAGGCACCCTACCTGAAGCTCGACCGCGTGCTTGCCGATTTACGGGGGATCGTGGGGCGCACGAAGCTCCTGGCGCACCTGAAAGCCATGCCGTCATTCAATGGTGCGCCCACGCATCGGAGGATCGGCAATAAGATTCTCTTTCGTCCCGAAGATATAAAATGCTTGCTTGAAAGTCTGGAATGCCCCTCGCCATCGTCAAGCGGAAAGGCCGCGAAACACTCTATGTCCGTGGAACCGTCCGAGGACAGGGCATATTCGAAAGCACAGGCACTACTGACCCGAAGCAGGCAGAGGCTTACAGAGCAAAACGCGAGGCGGAACTCTGGGAGGAGTCGGTCTATGGCAAGCGGGCTGTCGTAACGTTCGCGAGTGCCGTAACCGCATATCTTGAGGCCGAGCAGAGGAGCGCAACGACGCTGACACATACAGACCGACTGTTGCGGCATTTTGGCACGCGCAAGGTCAACCAGATAGGCCAGGCTGATCTTGACCAGGCATACAAGGCGATCCTGACCAAGGGTGCCGAGACGTCGGCCGCAACCAAGATAAGGGCCGTCCTGACGCCACTGCGCGCCATCCTCGAGTTTTCAGCCATTCGCGGGTGGTGCTCCAAACCAGCGTTCGAGCGGCCCCGGATCACTCAAACCAAGATGCGGTTCCTGCGGCCCGATGAGGCGACCGATCTGGTCAACGCCGCCGCACCGCATGTGCGGCCGCTGCTGGTATTCCTGATCGCAACCGGTGCGCGGATGTCGGAGGCCCTGGAGCTGGAGTGGCAGGATGTCGATCTGGACGGGTGCCGGGCCGTTGTATGGCAAAAGCAGGGTGATGAGCGGCATATCGACCTGCCGCCTGTGGCGGTGTTGGCCTTGACCGGGATCGCTCACCGGACCGGCCGCGTGTTTCGCCCTGTTCGGAGCCGCCGCCCTGTTGGAGCTACAGCCGGCAAAGAGATCGGAGAGGGGTATCACGACACGGGCCGAACGGGCGGGGGGCAGATCAAGAGCGCATGGGCTTTCGCCTGCAAGCGCGCGGGGCTGCCGGGTCACGAGCGCGTGTGGTTACCGAAGGGTAGCCGGTCGGAAAAGCGCCAGTTCGTGCCCGACCTGACGCCGCATAGCCTGCGTCACACGTTCGCCACCTGGCACTATTGCGTCCACAAGGACCTCCTGAAGCTCAAGGAGGATGGGGGCTGGCAGACCATCACTATGGTAACGCTCTATGCGAAAAAGATGCCGGATTACTATCGGGCGGCGATTCGGACTTGGCTCGCTCATACGGACTGGACAGACATCGCCGGATGTGTGCCAAATCCGTGCCAAGCGCGAGATGGTGATAAATAACCGAGAGATATCAATTTAATAAGCGGTCAGCCCGTCGCCTTCACACGGCGGGGGTCACAGGTTCAATCCCTGTCGCACCCACCATCCGACCGGAAAAATCCCGTTTAAATCCTGCGATCTTGATCGCGTTCGATACGGCTATTGGGCCATGTCGGCCGTGGACGTGTGTTTGGCGTCGCGATTTTTTCTTGACACTTAAAAGTGATCTGAGCCATCAAAATTGGGTTGCAGCGTTTCGTTTGAACGGCTGCTTCTTGGACGTTTCCTCCCTAAACTTGGCGGTGCTTCGGCACCGTCTTTTTTTTGTCCGGGCCCTTTGGCCGATCCCTGGCGATCGGCCTCTACTGAACCAATCGGCATTGAAGGTGGATCATGGCGGGACTTTTCGACGGACTGGTGAACAAGCTGACGGAACTGGCGGACAGCACGGGGCTGACCGATCAGGTGCATCAGCATCTGGCCGACCTGACGTCGGCCAACGGTATCTCGACCTTGCTGGCCCAGGCGGAACAGGCCGGGCTGGGGGACAAGGTGCGCTCTTGGATCGGCACTGGCGAGAACCTGCCGGTGTCGGCCGACCAGTTGCGTTCGATTCTCTCGAACCAGCAGGTGCAGGCGCTGGTCGACAAGACGGGCCTGCCGGCGGCGACGATCCTGCCCGCGCTGGCGCAGTTTCTGCCGGCCGCGGTCGATCATCAGACACCGGGCGGCGCGCCCCCTTCCGCCTGAGCGCCTCCGCGCATTTTCGGTCAGGCTCTCAGCCCGTCCGGATGCCGGACGGGTGGGCCAGGTCGGTGGCGATGCCGGCCAGCGTGCGCAGCAATGCGGTCATGACGGTGCGGATGTCGCCGAACCCGGTATTCGGCGTCAGGCCGTTTTCATCCATGTAGAGCGCGCGGCCGATTTCGACCTGGAGCGCGTGGCACCCCGTTGCGGGTCTGCCGTAATGGCGCGTGACGTAGCCGCCGGCATAGGGGGTGTTGCGGTTGGTCCGGAACCCGTGGGACCGCAGGCAGGCCTCGGCTGCCTCGGTGAGCGCGGCCGCGCAGGACGACCCCCAGGCGTCACCCAGCACGAAATCCGGCATGTCGTACGCGCGCAGGCCGGTGCCGGGCATCGAGTGGCAATCGACCAGCACGCAGACGCCATGGGCCGCGATCTGGGCCGCGATCAGGGCCGACAGGGCGGCGTGATAGGGAGCCCAGAAGCGGGCGATTCGGTCCGTTGCCTCCCGAAGCGGCAGGCGGGTGCGATAGATGGGCGCGCCGGATGCGGAGATGCGGGGAATGACGCCGAGGCCCGCGCGGACCCTCGGCGTGATGGTCGTGCGCTCGGGGGGCATGGACTCGGTGAACATCGTGGGGTCGAGTTCATCCGAATCGCGATTCACGTCGCAATAGATGCGCGGGAAGGTGGCGTGGATCAGGTGGGCGCCGACGCCGGGGGCGCCGGCCAGCAGTTCGTCGACGCGGAAATCCTCGCTGCGGCGCAGGAGCGTGCGGTCCAGGCGCGACAGGGTGAGGAAATCCTGCGGGTAGGCGTGCCCTGAATGGGGGGAGGCGACGACCAGGGGCACGCCCGCGATCAGGGGCGGCACCAGCACGAAAGGGCTGAGAGGCGCTACCGATGTCGTGTCCGATATCATGTCCGATATCGTGTCCGATTCAGCGGGGACCGGGGAGGCCGTGTGCGTCACGCGCGGCCATCCGGCGCGGTCGGAAGGATATTATCCTTATTTTTTAATGTGTTGGCGGAAACGGTCACTGGCTCGTCATTTTTTCCGTACGGATGGGTTGCGCAACGCCGGTTGCCCGGCTAGAAGCCTGTTCACCGAACGGATGGGCGCATAGCTCAGCGGTAGAGCACTACCTTGACATGGTAGGGGTCACAGGTTCAATCCCTGTTGCGCCCACCATCCTTCGGGCTCCCTTTCTGAAAAAAACGATAGAGATCGTCTCAAAAGACGATCGCCGCGTGTGTGGGTCGCGGAAGCGGCGCATGGGGCGGGCGTGTTTTCAGGCAGGCTCCGATCGCGTGGTCGAGGCGTCCAGCGCCGCTTGCAGCATGTAGGCGGCCGCCAGCTTGTCCACCAGTTCGGCGCGGCGCTGGCGGGTGAGGTCGGCGTCCTGGATCAGCATGCGGTTCACCGCGCTGGAGGACAGGCGTTCGTCCCACATCGCGGCGGGCAGGCCGACCAGGGCCGACAGGTTCAGCATCCAGTCATGTGCCGCCTGGGCCGCCGGGCCGAAGCTGCCGTCCATTGACAGCGGCAGGCCGCAGACTAGGCCCCCGACGCCCTCACGCGTCGCGATCCGGCCGATTTCGGCGGCGATGGCGCCCAGCTTGCCGCGTTTGAGCGTGCCGTAGGACGAGGCCAGCATCAGCAGCGGGTCCGACAGGGCGAGGCCGATCGTCTTCTGGCCGGGATCGATGCCCAGCAGGCGTTGGCCGCGGCCCAACTGGGTGCGGATCTGGTGCATGTTGAACAGGGGCATGGTCTGGGTCTATGGTCCGCGCGGTATCCTGACCGGCAGGATATTCCCCCCAGATGATAATGGAAAGTTGTGCTTCATGTCGCTTGACCCCGCGACGGTCCGACGTATCGCCAGATTGGCACGGATCGGTATCGACGAGTCCGACCTGCCCGCCCTTCAGCGGGAACTGAACGGCATTCTCGGCTGGATCGAGCAATTGAACGAAGTCGATATCGACGGTGTCGAACCCATGGTCGGCACCGGGCACGCCGCCCTGCGCATGCGCGAGGATGTGGTGACCGACGGCGGCGTACGCGATGCCGTGCTGTCGAACGCGCCCGATGCGGCGGGACCGTACTATACCGTGCCGAAGGTGGTGGAATGATGCTGACTGAACTCACGATCGCCGCTGCCCAGGGGGGGCTGCGTCGCCGCGAATTCTCCGCCACGGAACTGGTGGGGGCGCATGTCGCGGCCATCGAGCGGCTGAACGGGCGGCTGAATGCCTTTATCACCGTCACGTCCGATCTGGCGCTGGATGCCGCGCGGCGGGCCGATGCGATCCTGGCCGGCGGCGAGGACGCGCCGGCGCTGACCGGGATTCCGCTGGGGATCAAGGACCTGTTCTGCACCGATGGCGTGCGGACGACGGCCGCCAGCCGGATGCTGGAAGACTTCGTGCCGCCCTATGAAAGCACGGTGACGGCGAACCTGCTGGCCGATGGCGCTGTTTTTGTCGGCAAGACGAACCTGGACGAGTTCGCCATGGGCTCGGCCAACATCACCTCGGCCTTCGGTTCGGTGGAGAATCCGTGGAAGCGGGCGGGGGATGAGGCGACCGTGCTGGTGCCCGGCGGGTCGTCCGGCGGGTCGGCGGCGGCGGTGGCCGCGCGGCTGGCCATGGGAGCGACCGGGACCGATACCGGCGGGTCGATCCGCCAGCCTGCCTCCTATTGCGGCATCGCGGGGATCAAGCCGACCTACGGACGGTGCAGCCGCTGGGGGACGATTGCCTTCGCCAGTTCGCTGGATCAGGCCGGACCGATGGCGCGTACGGTCGAGGACTGTGCCATCCTGCTGCAATCCATGGCCGGTTTCGATGTGCGGGACAGCACCAGCGTGGATATCGCGGTGCCGGATTATCGCGCGGCCTGCGGCCGGTCGCTGAAGGGCATGAAGGTGGGTATTCCCGCCGAATATCGTGTGGCGGGCATGCCTGCCGAGGTCGAGGCGGCGTGGGAACAGGGCATCGCGTGGCTGCGTGACGCGGGATGCGAGATCGTCGAGGTGTCGCTGCCTTACACGAAATACGGTCTGGCGACCTATTACATCGTGGCGCCGGCGGAATGTTCGTCGAATCTTGCGCGCTATGACGGTGTGCGATTCGGCCGCCGGGTGCCCGGTGAGTCGCTGGATGCGCTGTATGAGGCGACCCGGCGGGAAGGGTTCGGGGCCGAAGTGCGGCGCCGGATCCTGATGGGGACCTATGTGCTGTCGGCCGGCTATTATGACGCCTATTATCTGCGGGCGCAGAAGGTGCGGAACCTGATCCGCAAGGATTTCGAGAATGCGTTCCGGACGGTGGACGTGCTGCTGACGCCGACCGCGCCGTCGCCCGCCTTCGCGCAGGGCGAGAAGATGGATGATCCGGTGCAGATGTATCTGAACGACGTGTTTACCGTGCCGGCCAGCATGGCCGGCGTGCCGGCGATGTCGGTGCCTGCCGGGTTGAGTGCATTCGGCCTGCCGCTGGGCTTGCAGGTGATCGGCCGGTCGTTCGACGAGGAATCGGTTTTCGCGGCGGCCAGTGCCCTGGAGCGGGCGGCGGGCTTCACGCATCGTCCGGCCGTGCGCGCGGAGGTGGTGTGATGACCTATCTGATCGAAGGGCGCGACGGCCCGTGGGAACTGGTGGTGGGGCTGGAAGTCCATGCCCAGGTCATCAGCCAGTCCAAGCTGTTCTCGGGGGCTTCGGCCTCGTACGGTGGCGAGCCGAACACGCATGTCAGTCTGGTCGATGCCGGGTTTCCGGGCATGCTGCCGGTCATCAACCGGGAGTGCGTGGCGCAGGCCGTGCGCACCGGGCTGGGGCTGAAGGCGCGGGTGAATCTGGAAAGCCGGTTCGACCGCAAGAATTATTTCTATGCGGACCTGCCGACGGGGTACCAGATCAGCCAGTTTACGCATCCGATCATCGGCGAGGGTGCGGTGGAGATCGAACTGGCTGACGGTTCGACGCGCATGATCGGCATTACCCGCCTGCATCTGGAACAGGATGCTGGCAAGTCGATGCATGATCAGGACCCCGCGCGTTCGTTCATCGACCTGAACCGGGCGGGTGTCGCGCTGATGGAGATCGTCAGCGAGCCCGATATCCGCTCGCCGGAGGAAGCGGGGGCGTATCTGCGCAAGCTGCGCATGATCCTGCGGTATCTGGGCACCTGCGATGGCAACATGGAAGAAGGCTCGATGCGTGCCGACGTGAACGTGTCGGTTCGCAAGGCCGGGGAGCCGTTCCGGACGCGCTGCGAGATCAAGAACGTCAACTCGATCCGCTATGTCATGCAGGCGATCGAGGTCGAGGCCGTGCGGCAGGTGGAAATCTGGGAAAATGGCGGTTCGGTCGATCAGGAAACGCGCCTGTTTGACCCGGCGCGCTCCGAGACGCGCTCGCTGCGCAGCAAGGAAGATGCGCACGATTACCGCTATTTCCCCGACCCCGACCTGTTGCCGCTGGTGATCGAGGAGGCGTGGGTTCAGGATCTGGCCGGGAAGCTGCCGGAACTTCCGGATGCGAAGCGTCAGCGTTTTCAGGATGAATATGGCATTCCGCGCTATGACGCGGGTGTGCTGGTGGCCGAACAGGCGACGGCCGATTTCTATGAGACGGTGGCGCGCGGGCGTGATCCGCGGCTGGCAGCGAACTGGGTGATCGGTGATTTCTTCGCGGCCCTGAACCGCACCGGTCGCACGATTCAGGATAGTCCGATCAGTGCGGATGCGCTGGGCGGGATGCTGGACCTGATCACCGATGGCACCATCAACGGCAAGATCGCCAAGGATGTGTTCGAGGAGATGCTGGAGACCGGTGAGGCGGCGGCGGAAATCGTCGAGCGCAAGGGGCTGCGGCAGGTGACCGATACGGGGGCGATCGACGCTGCCGTGCAGGCGGTGCTGGACAAAAACCCTGACAAGCTGGCGGAATATCGCAGCGGCAAGGACAAGCTGTTCGGATTCTTCGTCGGGCAGGTCATGAAGGCGATGGCCGGCAAAGGGAATCCGGCGCTGGTGAATGAGGCGCTGAAGAAAGTGTTGTAATCGCCGGGGAACCGGCGGTTTGGGGTTTGACGGCGCTGTGGTGACAGTCTACAAGCAGCGCTGCAAACGCCGTGTTGATAAACACGCTCCTCGGCGGAGGGGTGGCCGAGTGGCTGAAGGCGGCGGTTTGCTAAACCGTTGTACGGTGTCAAGCCGTACCGTGGGTTCGAATCCCATCCCCTCCGCCAATTTCCTTTTCCTGAAAATAAATGCCGGTCTGACGCATGGTGTGCCTGTTTGGCATGCCGTTCTGCTGTTTTTCACGAATGGGTGAAAAACTCTGTCGGGCACGGCCGTGCTGCGTGATCCCAAAGATTGGGGAGGCAGGCGAAGACTATGTCGGCTTTATGGGCCGACAGCCGGTCAGCGGCACGCTGCTGGAGGCGTTGGCGCTGTTTCCGGAATTCAACCCTGCCTGATCCGTCGTGAGACGCCTGTTGTCTGACGAATGGTTTTCGGAAGTGCGGATGATGAATGGACGCGCGTGATGCTCTGACATCGGGGCGGCGTGCTGCGTATGCGCGTTGCCCGTCGGGTGCTGAAACAATTCGTGCCGGTCGGTCTGGTCGCCAGGGATGCGTGCGCGCCTGTATGGGGGACTACGAACGGGCAAGCGGCGTTATGTGGGGATGATGGTTGATAAGGTAGGCGGGCGCCTGGGCGTGCCCGATGGCGTGATGCGCGGAATCGCCGTGGCGATGACCCTGATGTTGCCGTTCTTCCTGTTGCGGGGGCGGGCGATCAGCGACGGATTCATGACCGGCATCGCCGTGCTGTTTTTGCTGCATTGCGTGCGCGTGCGTGATCGCGGCTGGTGGCGGGGGTGGCCGGTGTTCGCCCTGGCGTTCTGGGGATGCGCGATCCTGTCGTCGGTGATGCATGGCACCGGCCATGCGGTGGCCGAGGCGTTCGTGCTGGGGCGGTTTCTGCTGTTCTGCGTGGCGCTGGAACGCTGGGTGCTGCGCGATGGCGCGGCGCGGCGCTGGCTGGGGGGGGCGGTGACGTTGGCCGCCCTGTGGCTGGTCGTGGAATGCTGGCAGCAATATCTGCTGGGGACCAATCTATGGGGGTATCCGCGCTGGGTGGATGGCGCGCTGACCGGGCCGTTCTACAAGCCGCGTGCGGGGGCGGCGCTGCTGATGGTCGTTTTTCCGGGCCTGATGGTTTTTGCCGTGCGATGGCTGGAGGCGCCGGCGTGGCGGACGCGGCTGGCCGGTGTCGGGCTGATCATGTTCCTGACATTGACGATGATTCTGATCGGGCAGCGTATGCCCGCGCTGCTGTTCGGCCTGGGGCTGGTCGTCATGGCCGTGCTGATCCGCCGGTTGCGCTGGCCGGTGCTGGCCGCCGGGTTGGTGGGCGCGGTGGGGCTGGCCCTGCTGCCCGTGCTGTCGCCGCCGGCCTATGCGAAGCTGGTGGTTCGTTTCATGGACCAGATGCAGCATTTTTCCGACAGCGCCTATGGGCAGATCTATATCCGTGCCGGGGTCATGCTGGAGGACCATCCCTGGCTGGGGGTGGGGGTGGATGGGTTCAGGAATGCCTGTGCCGACCCGGTCTATGTTCGCGATCTCGTGCTGTTCGGCCGGACATTCGCGAGCCGTGGCGTTGCGGTGGGGTGCAACATTCACCCGCACAATATCTATCTGGATGTGGCGACTACGGCGGGGCTGGTTGGGCTGGGCTGTTTCCTGGCCATGGTGGCGTGCTGGTTGTGGCGGATGATCCGGGCACTGTCGCCGGTGCAGGCGCCGCAGCAGGCGATGCTGTGCGTGACGGCTTGTGTGATGCTGTGGCCGCTGGCGTCCAGCAGCGCGCTGTTTACGGCGCGCACGGCGGGCTGGATCTTTCTGATGGTCGGCTGGGGGCTCGCGGCCTCGGCTGATATCGCGGGTGAGAGCCGGGGCGATCGTCGTTCGTGATCGTGCCGGGCTCTCGTGGGGCGTTTATGCCGTCATGCGGCCTGTGGCTGCGTACTGGCGGCGGAAGGCCAGCGCCCAGCCCAGGAAGTAGCCTGCCAGCGCCCCGGACAGTGCGGCGCGCAGCAGGCCCAGTGCGAACCGTTCTTCCGGTCTCATCGCTATTGCCATGCCGATGGCGAATTGCGCGGCGAACAGGCTGACATTCCGCACCAGCGGCCATGGGGTGGCTGTGCGGTGCACGAGTGCGCGGGCGCGGTCGATCGTCATGTGTCGTGGCCCGATCCGGTAGCCGGCGGGTATCATGCTTGCCGCCGCCACCATCCAGGTCAGGGAGGGGACCATGCTTCCTTCGGATCGTGAGATCAGGCCCGAGAGGCCCCACAGGATGAACACGATCGGCACCAGCGCCACCCGGCGCAGCGGAATGGTATGGTCGGACAGGGCGCGGGAGCCCTGCCAGACCAGATAGGCCAGCAGCAGCCAGACCCAGAGCGGCACATGTGAGACGATCATCGGGGCAGACACGGGGTGCTCCGTTCATGGTTGGTGGTTCGACCACGTCATGTTGCGGAGATCGGACGGTGCGGGCAGGGCCGGTTTCGCCAGTGTCTCGCCGTTTTCGCGGATGGATGCTTATATGCCGTTCGCGAAGCGTGAATGGGGGACGCCTTGGACGATGCGCTGGCGGCGGTGCCGTGCGAGCTGAAGCGGCGGGTCAGCTTTGCCTTTGCGACCGCCATCGCCATGACGTTCCTGGCCCCATGGGGCAGCGCGCATCTGCCGCTGCCGCGACGGGCGGTCGAATGGCTGGTCTGTATCGCGATTTGGGAAGCGGCGGTGTGGCTGGTGCGCGGTGGCGTGACGCGGCGGTTTGGTGGTGGGCGCGCGGGGGGGGGGCGGACATTCTTTCGCGGCTATCTGCTGACGCTGGGGCTTGCGTCCGTCCCCGCCGTGCCGTTGTGCATGCTTGTTATCAACGGGACCGTCGGCACCTTCGGCGACTTTGCCCTGTTCTATGCCGATGCGATGGGGCTGGGATTCATTCTGGCCGCTATTCGCTATGGGATATGGGGGCAGCGGTCTGCGACACGGGATGGTGTTTCCGCCGAGCTTGCGCCGGCGCGGGTGCCTGGCGCGGGTGGCGTGTCGTGCTGCGATTTCCTTGGACGCCATGCCCCGGATCTGGCGGGGGCGAGGCTGCTCGCGCTCGCGGCGGAGGATCATTATCTGCGGATTCATACCGACAGGGGGCAGGCGCTGGCGCTGCTGCGTCTGCGCGATGCGATCGACAGTCTGGGCGCCGAGGCGGGGCTACAGGTGCATCGTTCGTACTGGGTGCGATGCATGCGGCGCCCCGGGCCGCGCGCCGGGGGCAGTCCTGGCAACTGGAATTGCCCTCGGGGCTCAGTATTCCCGTCAGCAAGGCGCGTGTTGCGGCTTGCCGGGCGGTCGGCTGGTTGTAAAGCCTCAGGCTGTCGCCAGATCTTCGGGGCCGAAGGCGTCGGGCAGCAGTTCGGCCAGGGTGCGGACCAGCAGTACGTCGCCGGATGGGTTGACCATGCGGATTCTCAGGTCCGGCGCGCCGAATTCGCGGATTTTCTGGCGGCAGCCGCCGCAGGGTGCGCAGGCGCGGTCGCCGCCGCCGCAGATGACGATATCCGTGATGCGCCGGCCGCCGGCGGCCGCCATGGCCGAGATCGCCCCGCCTTCGGCGCAGATGCCCTCGGGGTAGGCGGCGTTTTCGGTATTGCAGCCGACGAACAGGCGGCCGTCGGCGTCATGCAGGGCGGCGCCGACCAGGAAGCGGGAATAGGGGGCGTAGGCGTTGGTGCGGACGGCGATCGCGGCGTCGATCAGCGTGTCGTCGGACATTGTAGCCTCCCTGGTTTGTTCAAGCTGGTGAACCCTCTATCGGATCGTATGGCGAAAGAACAGCGTGTGGGAGTTGTGGCGCTTGGAACCTGGGCGCCGTGCCGGTATTCTCGATCCATGCTGGATCGCCCCTCTTCGCCTGCCGCGCAGGACCCGACCGTTGCCGACCTGCTGGCCGCGCGCCCGCATCTGTCGATGCATGCTCTTGACGGCCTGACGCTGGAGGACGTGCCGCTGAATGCGATCGCGGATGCGGTCGGTACGCCCACATGGGTCATGGGGGCGGGGACGCTGCGGGCGCGCTATCGCCTGCTGGACGGCGCGATGCGCGGGGCGGGGCTGGCGCCGTCGATCCATTTCGCGGTGAAGGCGAACGATCATCTGGCCGTGCTGCGCGTTCTGGCGGCGGAAGGGGCCGGGGCCGATGTGGTCAGCGGTGGCGAACTGCGCCGTGCCCGTGCGGCGGGGGTGCCGGCGGGGCGGATCGTGTTTTCGGGCGTGGGCAAGACGCGCGAGGAAATGGCGCTGGCGCTCGCCGAGGGCATTGGGCACATCGCGGTCGAGAGTGCCGAGGAACTGGAGATTCTCTCCGCCGTCGCCGGGTCGTCCGGCCGGGTGGCGCCGATTACGCTGCGGGTGAATCCGGACGTGGATGCCGGTACGCATGAGAAGATCACCACCGGGCTTTCGACCAACAAATTCGGCATTGCCTATGCCCGTGCGGCCGCGCTGTACGAGCGCGCGGCTTCGTTGCCGGGGCTGAAGCCGCTGGGGTTCTCGGTGCATATCGGCAGCCAGATTGGCGCCATGGCACCCTATCGGGCCGCGTTTGCCCGGGTGGCGGATCTGGTGCGCGCGGTGCGGGCGCGGGGGCTGTCGGTGAGTCTGGTGGATTGTGGCGGGGGGCTCGGCATCACCTATCGCGATGAGGTCGAGGGCGCGCCGGAGGCTCTGGCCGGGGCGATCCGGGCGGAACTGGGCGATCTGGATGTGCGGCTGGCGATCGAGCCGGGGCGCTGGCTGGCGGGGCCGGCCGGGTTACTGCTGTCGCGGGTGATCCTGCGCAAGGTCGGTGAGGATGGGTTGCCGTCCTTCCTGATCCTGGATGCGGCGATGAACGATTTGATGCGGCCCAGCCTTTATGAGGCCTGGCATGGGATTCTGCCGGTTTCGGCGCGCGATGCGACGCGGCCGGCGGAGGCGGTGAATGTGGTCGGGCCGGTCTGCGAGAGCGCGGATTCCTTTGCTGATGGGCGGGTTCTGCCGCGTCTGGACGAGGGGGCGCGGGTGGCGCTGCTGGATACTGGTGCTTATGGGGCCGTCATGAGTTCCACTTATAACGGCCGGCCGCTGGCAGCCCAGGTGCTGGTGGATGGCGGGCGCTGGTCGGTGATCCGTGCGCGCCAGCCTGTTGAGAGCCTGTGGGCGGCGGACCGGATTCCCGACTGGGTGATGCCCGTGCCGGAAGGCGGCTGAGCCCGGCATGGCGGGCGGGTCCACATCCCTGGGGAATGACGGGGCGCCGGCGCCATCCGTCGTGCCGTTCGCGGTGCGTCTGGCGGCGGCGCGGCATCGGGCGCGGCTGGTCTTGTGGATCGAAGTGCTGCGGCCTGTCGTGCTGCCGGTGCTGGGGGTGTTGGCCGCCTATATGATCGCGGGCCTGCTGGGGATGCCGCAGGCGTTGTCCGACCTGTTGCGCGGGGTGATCCTGGCCTTGCTGGCCGGGGCCTGCGTGGGGTGGATCGTCTGGCGGGGGCGGCGGGTCGTGGCGCCGACGCCGGACGATATTGACCGGCGGATTGAGCGGGCGTCGGGGCTGGCGCATCGGCCATTGCAGACGTTGGGCGATCGTCCTGCGACGGACGGTACGGAACAGGCGGGATTGTGGGCCGCGCATCTGTGGCGCACGGGCCATGCGATCGGCCGGTTGCGGGCCGGGTGGCCGCGGCTGTGGGCTGGCGCGCAGGACCCCTGGCGTCTGGGGATCGTCTTGCCGGTGGCCCTGCTGGCGGCGCTGGGCTGGGCCGGGCCTGAGGTGCCGGGGCGGCTGGCGGCGGCGTTCTGGCCGGGGCTGGACGATCCGGGGGCGGCGCGGCCGCATATTCAGGCCTGGATTACGCTGCCGGCCTATGCGCCCGGCGCGCCGGTGTTTCTGGACGAGCGGACGGGGCAGGCGACGGTGCCTCAGGGTTCGGTCCTGAGTGTCAGCGTGACGGATCTGCATGGCCGGCCGAGCGTGCGTGTTGCACCGCTGGGGGCGGGGCCTGCGGTGGCGGACGAGCGGTTCCGCGCGCTGGGGCCGGGAAGCTGGTCGGCGGAAATCAAACTGCTGGGCAGTGCGACGCTGGCGCTGCGCGGGCGCGGGCGGACCTTCAGCGACTGGACCGTGACGGTTTTGCCCGACGCGGCGCCGACCGTGGCATGGGGTACGCGGCCGGGGAGCACGGCTGGCGAGTGGCGCACCCGGCTGCCTTATGCCGCCAAGCAGGCCTATGGCATCGCGTCGCTGCATGCCGAGTTGCGGCTGGCGCAGCAGGGCAAGGGGAATGCGGCCGGACGGGTGCTGAGCGTGCCGATTCCGCTGGATGGCCAGCCGCGCGATGCGTCCGGCGTGACCACGCCTGATCTTTCGGCCGATCCCTGGGCGGGCGAAGAGGTCGTGGGGCGGTTGGTGGCGACCAGCACCAGCGGGCAGCAGGGCACGAGCCCCGAGGCGCGATTCCGTCTTGGCGCGCGCAAGTTCACCAGTCCGGTGGCCAAGGCCGTGCTGGATATCAGGCGCCGGCTGGCGCTGGGGCGTGAAGGGGCGGCCGAGGGCGCTGCCGATCTGGCGGCGCTGGGGGAGATGCCTGATCCGTTTCAGGCCGATGCGGGGATGCTGCTGAATCTTGCTGCTGCGGCGGCTCTTCTGGAGAGCACCGATGTGGCGCATCAGGCGGCGCTGGATCAGGTGGTGGCGCGGCTGTGGTATCTGGCGCTGGAGATCGAGGACGTGCGGCATGGCGGGCAGGCCGGTGCCCAGGCGGCGCTGGATGTTCGCGCGGCGCAGGATGCCGTGACCGCGCAGTTGAACCGCATGCGGGCATTGGGAGCGCAGGGTCAGTCACCCGCCGAACAGAGCGAATTGCAGCGGCGGATGGAGGCGTTGCGTCAGGCGATTTCCCGCCGGATGCAGGCGCTGGCCCAGCAGGCGTTGCAGTCGCATACCGCGATCCCCGATCTGCCGGGGATGACCCAGGATGGGGACCGCGCGTTGTCGAAGATGATGCAGCAGATGCAGGATGCGGCGAAGAACGGTCGGTCCGCCGAAGCGATGCAGATGATGCAGCGCATGGAAGACATGCTGGAACATATGCGCACGGCCTCGCCGCAGGATATGGCGAACCTGGCGGCGCAGATGATGGCGCGCCAGCAGGCCGCCGAGCAGCAGGCGGCGCTGCGGGACCTGATTGCCCGCCAGTCCGGCCTGCTGGATCACAGCCAGGCGCGGCTCGATCGCGTGCAGCGCGCGCGGGACAAGGCCGAGGCGGCGCGGCGGGCGAAGCAGGAGGAAGAGGCGGATTCGGATGGGGATCTGACCACGATGCCGGCGGCCGAACTGATGCGCCGCCTTGGCCTGCGGCCGTTGCCCGGCATGCAGGACGAGCAGTCCGGCCCGCAGGGCGGGCCGCCGCCGGGGAGTGCTTCGGCCGATGGGGCGAAAGGGGCGCCGTCGTCCGGGCCGGGCCAGCAGGGCGCGGATATGCCGGGCGACGAGGCCGCGCGAGGGAGTGACCGGGCCATGCAGCGCGCGCTGGGGCGGGCGTTGGGTGAGTTGGGGCGTGAATTCAAGGGCCTGACGGGGAAGGACGCGCCGTCCGGTTTTACCGACGCGGGGCAGTCGATCAAGAACGCGCGCACCGCGCTGGCCGGCGGCGATGACGCGGCGGCGGCGGCGGCGCAGCGCAAGGCCCTGGCCGACCTCCAGAAGGGCGACCAGCAGATGCATCAGGCGATGAAGGGATCGGGCGGCGGCGGCATGACCAGTTTCCTGCCGGGCTTCTCGAACAGTTCCGGCGGCGGCAAGCCGGGCGACGGCGAGGATTCCAGCGAGAGCGCGCAGGAAGACGAAAAGGGGGACCGCGATCCGCTGGGCCGGCGGACTGGCGAGGGCAAGGAGGGAATTGATGCCGATACCCATGTGCCCGATGCGATGTCGCGCGAGCGTGCCCGCGAGATCG
Organism: Gluconacetobacter dulcium; assembly: GCF_014174165.1. Classification (GTDB taxonomy): domain Bacteria; phylum Pseudomonadota; class Alphaproteobacteria; order Acetobacterales; family Acetobacteraceae; genus Gluconacetobacter; species Gluconacetobacter dulcium. The sequence goes on from NZ_JABEQN010000023.1 coordinate 22,681, forward strand.
AGCAGGAATTGCGTCGCCGGGATTCCGACCGCACCCGTCCGCGCGACGAACTGGATTATCTGGATCGCCTGCTGAAGCCGTTCTGAAAGCTGCCAGCGTCATGGCGGACATCGAAGCGGAGCGGCCGAAAGGCCGTGAACGCCAGACCGTTTCCCGGTGGGCGTGAGACTCGGAATTTGTGGGGGGAAACGTGGGCTGGTGAGCGAGAGCGGCCCGCAGGGCCGCGGCCGGTGTGTGTGTTTCCGAGCACCGGAGCGGAGCGGCCTTGACGGCCGTGAGCACCGGAGCACAGGAAACGCGCATCGGATCGCCACCAGCGCGCGTTTCCCCCGACAAATTTAGTCGGGCATGGGGTAGGTGCGGGGATACGTCATATGCGAGGTTGGGCCGGGGGCGGAGGGGGAGCCTTTCTTGCCGCAGGCCGCGAGGCCCGTCAGCAGAAGGGCGAGGCCCAGCGCGGTGCCCAACGCGGTGCCCAGGGGGCGCATCAGGCGCCGGGTCATGGTGTATCGCCCAGGGCGGCCAGCCAGCGTTCGGCCTGCGCGCGGACATTGGCGGGGGCGGTGCCGCCCTCGCTGGTGCGGGAGGCGAGCGAGGCTTCGACGGTGAGGACCGAGAAGATGTCCTGCGTGATGCCGGGCTCTTCGGCCTGCATGTCGGCCAGGGACAGGTCGGCGAGGTCCACGTTGCGGCTCTCCGCCAGCGCGACCAGACGGCCGGTGACGTGGTGGGCGGTGCGGAAGGGAAGCTTGAGCACCCGCACCAGCCAGTCCGCGAGGTCGGTGGCGGTGGAGAAGCCGGAGCCCGCATAGGCGCGCATGCGCTCGGTATTGGGCTTGAGGTCGCGGATCATGCCGTCGCAGGCCGCCAGAGACAGGGCGGCGGCGTCGGTGGCGGCGAAGACCGGTTCCTTGTCCTCCTGCATGTCCTTGGCGTAGGCCAGCGGCAGGCCCTTCATGACCGTCAGCAGCCCGACCAGCGCACCGCCGATGCGGCCGATCTTGGCACGCACCAGTTCCGCCGCGTCGGGGTTGCGCTTCTGCGGCATGATCGACGAGCCGGTGGTGAAGGCGTCGGACAGGCGGATGAAGGCGAAGGGGGCCGAGCACCAGATCACGATTTCCTCGGACAGGCGCGACAGGTGCATGGCCATGATCGACAGGGCCGAGAGATATTCCAGCGCGAAATCGCGGTCGGACACGGCGTCGAGCGAATTGGCGGTCGGGCGGTCGAAGCCCAGGGCGCTGGCCGTCATCCGCCGGTCGATCGGGAAGGAGGTGCCGGCCAGGGCCGCCGAGCCGAGCGGGCATTCGTTCAGGCGGCGGCGGGTGTCGGCCAGGCGGCCGCGATCGCGGGCCAGCATTTCCACATAGGCCATCAGGTGATGGCCGAAGGTAACGGGCTGGGCGGTTTGCAGGTGGGTGAAGCCCGGCATGGGGTCGGCCGCGTGTTCGCGCGCGCGGCGGGCGAGGGCGCGCATCAGGGATGCGATCTGGCCGTCCAGCCCGTCGATGGCGTCGCGCACCCAGAGGCGGAAATCGGTCGCGACCTGATCGTTGCGCGAGCGCGCGGTGTGCAGGCGCTTGCCGGCCTCGCCGATCCGGTCGGACAGGCGGGCCTCGATATTCATGTGGATGTCTTCCAGCCGGGGGCTGAAATCGAACCGGCCGGCTTCGATCTCCTCGCCGATGCCGGTCAGGCCGCGTCGGATCTCGGCTTCGTCTTCGGCGCTGATGATGCCGGTTTTCGCCAGCATGGCGGCGTGGGCCAGCGAGCCCGCGATATCCTGCCGCCACAGGGCCTTGTCGAAGCCGATCGAGGCGTTGATGTCCTGCATGATGGCCGAGGGGCCACCCGCGAACCGACCGCCCCACTGGACATTCGCCCGTGCGGAGTCATTGTCGGTCGCATGTTCTTCGTTCACAGACATGCCATGCCCCAGATCCTGTCGAAAACCGTCGGTCGGCGAGCGTTGCTCGCAGATGGCGGCACCCTACTGGCCGCGTGGGCCGGGTGCAATTCCATCCTTGCGCCGCCGGCGCGGGCGGAAGGGCCGGTGCCGGTAGACCTGCCGGCGCATCGCACGGCCGCGCCGCGCGCGCTGCCGGACCTGAGCTTTGTGGATGACGCGGGGGCGACGCGGCATCTGGCCGACTGGCGTGGGCGGATCGTGGTGCTGAATCTGTGGGCGACCTGGTGCCAGCCCTGTGTGGCGGAGATGCCGGCGCTGGCCGCGCTGGCGCGGCAGGTGGCGCCGGCGGGGGATATCGCGGTGCTGCCGGTTTCGATCGACCATGGAGGGGTGGACCTGGTGCGGCGATTCTATCGCACCCATGGCATTGCCGGCCTGCCGGTGCTGTGCGACCCGCACATGCAGATCCCGACCGCGCTGCGCGAGGATGGAGTGCCGGTGACGCTGGTGATCGACCGGGCGGGGCGCGAGGTGGCGCGGGTCGTCGGCCCGGTGCGCTGGGACCCGGCATCGACGCCGGAGCGGGTGCGGGGGCTGGCGGCCGGCGGTTGAGGGGCTGCGGTATGAGGCTGTGGTGCGGGCTGTGGCTTTCGTGCCGGCGGGGGGCGCGGTAGAACCGGCCGGAATCGGCATATCAGGTAAGGATGACAGAATGCGACAGGATGGACCGCTGCTGGGCGCGGACGATCCGCAGCCGGTGCGGGTGCATGGCCGGGGGAGCCTGTCGCCATTCGTTCTGGTCAGCGACCATGCGGGGCGGGCGGTGCCGGCCCGGCTGGGCGATCTGGGCGTGTCGGCGCCGGACTGGGAACGGCATATCGCCTGGGATATCGGCATGGCCGGCATGGGGCGGCTGCTGGCCGAACGGCTGGAGACGATTCTGGTCGAGCAGGTCTATTCGCGGCTGGTGATCGACTGCAATCGCGCGCCGGGGCACCCGACCTCGATCGTGCGGGCCAGTGACGGGACCGTGGTGCCGCGCAATGCGGCGCTGGATGCGGCGGCGGAGACGGAGCGGGTGGAGCGGATTTTCCAGCCCTATCACGACCGGATTACCGAGGAACTGGATGCGCGCCTGACGCGGGGGCAGCCGACGGTGCTGGTGTCGCTGCATAGTTTCACGCCCGAGATGGATAACGTGGCGCGCCCGTGGCATGCGGGCATCCTGCATAATCATGGCCCGCGTTTCGGGCTGATCCTGAAGGATCTGCTGGAGCGGGAACCGGGCCTGCTGGTGGGGGACAATGAGCCCTATGCGTTGACCGATACCAGCGATTTCACGGTGCCGTTCCATGGCGAGAGGCGCGACCTGCCGCATGTGGAACTGGAGATAAGGCAGGACCTGGTCGCCGATGCGGCGGGGCAGCGCGAATGGGCGGACCGGCTGGCGCGGCTGCTGCCGCTGGCCTGGGCGCGCTACACGGCATGAAGGCGGAAATGGACGACGTGGTGGCGCATCCTTCCTTGGCGCGGGTGGCGCCCGGCCGGCTGACGATTCGCGGGACGACCGCGCTGGCCGGGGTGATCGGGTGGCCGGTGGCGCATTCGCGCTCGCCGCTGCTGCATAATTTCTGGCTGGCCCGGTATGGGATCGACGGTGCCTATGTGCCGCTGCCGGTGGCGCCCGGCGCGTTCGACGTGGCGGTGCATGGCCTGCGCGCCGCGGGGTTCCGGGGGGCGAACGTGACCATTCCGCACAAGGAGGCGGCGTTTGCGATTGCCGACCGGCTGCATCGCTCCGCCGTGCGCTCCGGGTCGGTCAATACGCTGGTCTTCGGGCAGGATGGGACGATCGAGGCGCATTCGACCGATGGCGACGGGTTCGTCGCCAGCCTGGAGGCGAAGGGCGTGGATGTGACGCGGGGGCCGGTGCTGCTGCTGGGCGCCGGAGGCGCCGCGCGGGCGGTTGCCGCCAGCCTGCTGGATCGCGGGGTCGCGGTTTCGGTGGCCAATCGCACGGCCGCTCGGTCTGTCGCATTGGCCGAGGCGCTGTCGGCGGACGGGCAGGTGCCGGTTTCGGTGATCGACTGGGCGGACTGGACGGACCGTCTGCCGGGGCATGCGCTGCTGGTGAATACCACGTCGCTGGGCATGCATGGCGGGCCGGACGACGTGTTTACGCCCGACCTGTCGCGGGCGCCCGATGACATGGTGGTGTCGGACATCGTGTATGTGCCGCGCATGACGCCGCTGCTGACCGCCGCCGTGGCGCGGGGGCTGCGGGTGGTGGACGGCACGGGGATGCTGCTGCATCAGGCGCGGCTGGGGTTCAAATGCTGGTTCGGGGTCGATCCGGAGGTCGATGCCGATATCCAGGCGCTGTTCGACGCCGACCTCGCGCGGTGACGATGCGCATTCTCGGCCTGACCGGCGGGATCGGCATGGGCAAGTCGACGGTGGCGCGGATGCTGCGGCGCGCCGGCTTTCCGGTGTTCGATGCCGATGCGGCGGTCCATGCGTTGCAGGCGCCCGGTGGCCGGGCGCTGCCGGCGATCGGGCGGCTGGTGCCGGATGCGGTGCGGGACGGGGTGCTGGATCGCGCGGTGCTGCGGCGCGCGGCCATTGCCGATGGGGCGGTGATGAAGGGGCTGGAGCGCATTCTGCACCCCATGGTGCGGCAGGAGCGAGACCGGTTTCTGGCGCGGGCGCGGCGGGCTGGGCATTCCTGGGCGGTACTGGATATTCCCCTGCTGTTCGAGACGGGGGGGGACCGGTTGTGCGACCGGGTCGCGGTGGTGTCGGCGCCGCCGGATGTGCAGATCCATCGCGTGGCCAGGAGGCGGGGCATGGCGCCCGGCGAGGTGGCGGCGGTGATCGCGCGCCAGATGCCCGACCGCGAGAAGCGGCGGCGGGCGGATGATGTGATCTGTACCGGGTTGTCGCGGAATGATACCGTGCGCCGGGTGCGGCGACTGGTCGCGCGGATGCGCGCGGATGCCGAAATGCGGATGCGCGCGGATGCCGGAACGCGGTTGTGCGTGGATGCTGGAACGCGGTTGTGCGCGGAAGGGAAGACGCCATGAAGCGAACGATTCTGTTCGATACGGAGACGACTGGCCTGGACCCGAAGAAGGGGGACCGGGTTATCGAAATCGCCGCGCTGGAACTGATCGACGATCTGCCGACCGGGCAGAATTTCCATGTGCTGATCCATCCCGAGCGCGATATTCCCGAGGAGGCGACGAAAGTTCACGGCTTCAAGCTGGCGGATCTGGAGGGCAAGCCCCGGTTTCATGAAATCGCGGATGCGTTTCTGGCGTTTATCGGGCCGGACGAGATGATCGCCCATAATGCGCGCTTCGATTTCGGCTTCCTGAACGCGGAACTGGAGCGTGCCGGCCGGCCGGTGCTGTCGCTGGACCGGATGGTCGATACGCTGGATATCGCGCGCGAACGCTATCCGGGCCTGCCGAACAGCCTGGATGCCCTGTGCCGGCGTTTTGAGATCGATCTCTCGGCCCGCACCACCCATAATGCGCTGCTCGACTGCCGGCTGCTGGCCGAGGTCTATCTGGAACTGATGGGGGGGCGCCAGCGCGGACTGGGCCTGATGATGGAAGACGGGGCCGGCGGGCCGGCGGCGCACAGCTACGCGCGGGTCACGAACCGCACGCCGCGCCCGATCGTGCCGACGCCCGAGGAACTGGCGGCGCACAGCCGCTTTCTGGAGAAGGTCAAGGAGCCGATCTGGTCTCTGTAACGGGGCGGGGGGGCTGGTAGGCATCTCGCGGGTTGGTTTTTGTGGCGCGTGTATCCTATCGTAACAGGCAGCCGTCGTGCGCTCCGGGCCAACAGATCGGGAAGAGATCATTGAACGCTGACGAGATCGTGGACCCCGCCGATGCCCGTTCCGATCAGGTCAGGCGTTTTCTGCTGCATGTCGGTGTGCCCATTTTCGGCGTCGTGCTGGTGGTGGCCGTCATCGCCGGAATCGGGCTGCATTCCTATCGCTCGATCCGCTCGGGCGCGCTGGCGCTGACCCACGACCTGCTGGTCAGCGAGCAGAACTACATCGCGCAGGAAGTCGGCGATTACCTTGGCCCGGCCACGGCGGGAACGGTGATTGCGCGCGATATGCTGGAGCATGGCTCGCAGGCCGCCATCATCAAGATCTTCAATTCCTACGGCGGCAGCATGCTGCGGCATGTGCCGCAGGTTCATTCCTTCTATCTGGCCGATTCCGACGGGCATTTCGACCTGATCGAACGCGACCCGAAGGGCAAGGGGCTGGAGACGACGCAACTGACCGGCGAGGGGGCCGGGGCGCAGTTCGTCCATCAGTTTCGCGACGAGAAGGGCAACTTGCTGCGGACGGAGAGCAATCCGACCGGCAATTTTGACCCACGGACCCGCGAGTGGTTCAGGGGGACGGCGGAGTCCGGCAAGCTTTACTGGTCGGCGCCCTATCTGATCAGCCAGACCGGCCAGATGATCATCACGGCCTCGATCGTCTATCAGGGGCTGGATGGCAAGACATTCGTCTTCGCCGTCAATCTGTCGATGAACGAGCTGACGAATTTTCTGGATTCCCTCAAGATCGGCAAGAACGGCCATGCGCTGATCGTCGATCAGGACGGGCATCTTCTGGCCGGACGGCACATGCTGGATGTGGCGAAGAAAGCCAACTGGGACCCGTCGAAGATGGTGCTGGACCCCCAGACCTATCCGGCGCTGGCGCAGGCGTTCGACGTGTATCGCGTGCTGGGATACGGGCCGCATGCGATTCGCAGCGGCAAGCGTAATTTCGTGACCATGGCGGCCCCGCTGCCCTCGACGGCGAAGAAATGGGTGCTGATCCTGGTTGCGCCGGAAAGCGATTTCGCCAATTTCGCGATGGTGGACGGCCGGCAGAACCTGCTGTTCTCGCTGATGATCGTGGCGCTTGCCGCGCTGCTGGGGGGGCTGCTGTTCCGCCAGGGGCGGCGGACCGACCGGGTGGCGGCGGAACTGGCGGGCCTGCGTGCGGTTTCGGGGCGCGAGAGCCAGGCATTGCGGGCGGTGGCCGGCTATCCGGCGCTGTTCGACCCGACCGACGAGGCGCTGATCCTGACGCGCAGCCTGGCGGAGATGACGCTGGCGCGGCGGGCCTCGGTCTGGCGGCTGATGCATGACGGCGCCACGTTGCTGTGCGTCGATTCCTACGATGCGCGGCACGATGCCCATTCGGGCGGTTTCGAACTGTCGCGCACCGACCTCCAGGCTTTTTTCGACCTGGTGACGCATGGCGATGCGATTACGGTGCCCGATGCGGGGGCGGACGAGCGGACGGTCAGTTTCCATCGGCTGTTCATGCGGACCTTCGGCAGCCGCAGCCTGTTCCTGGCGCCCATTCTGGGGGCGTCGGGGCCGATCGGCATGATCACGCTGGAGGATGCGCCGCGTGCCGGGCTGGTGTCGCATTTCGTCGCCATGATCGGCGGGGTGGTGTCGGCGCGTTTTTCCGCCCAGCATTACAGCGCCGTTGCCGCCGCCGCCGAGGAACTGGCCGCGCCGCCGGCGGAGGAGGCCGAACATTCGCTGGGCGACGGTTTCCTGATTCCGCCGGGCAGCACGCAGGCTGACGGGCATGGGGGGCCGGTGGAAGGGCTGTTCCCGGCCGTGGCGGTCATGGTCATTACCTTTGCCGATATCATTACGTCCTCGCGGGACGATCCGGCGCGGATCATCGCGCTGGTGGAGGCGCTGGCGCTTCAGCTCCAGACCGTGGCGCGGGACCATGGGCTGTATTCCATCAAGATGCTGGGCCATCGGCTGGTCTGCGTGGCCGGGTGTACGCACACGCCCGATCCGGCGGCCGCCGAGCGGATGGCGAACGCGGCGCTGGTGATGCGCGAGGCGTCGCTCTCGATCCTGTCGCGCGCCGACCTGGACCCGGTCTTTCGCATGGGGATCGATGTCGGGCCGGTGTTCGGCGGGTTGCTCGGTGACGACCCGAAAGTGTTCAACCTGTGGGGCGATGCCATCGGCATGGCCGAGATGATGGCCCAGGGGGCGCCGGATGTCGGCACCATCCAGGTGTCGGATGAGGTGTATCAGCTTCTGCGCGGGCGGTTCCTGTTCCGTGAACGCGGGCGCTTCTTCGTGCCGCATGCGGGAATGACGCGCACCTATGTTCTGGCGGGGCGCCGGTGACGGGCGGGACGGTTGCACCGGGGCCGCCCGACCTGTCGGAAGACGGGTCGCCGGAGGGGCTGCCTGAGGGGCTGCCGGACGGGCCGTCGGGCTGGCTGAAGGCGCGGCTGGCGCGTATCAGGCCCGCCCTGGCCTGGATCGGGCGGCTGACGCGCCATCAGGTCCGGTTCGTGCTGGTGCTGATCGGGTCGGCGTGGGGGGTGGTGCGCGAGAGCATGCGCCCCAATTCCTGGCGGCGGACGGTGCGGGAGGAATTCCGCCTGTGCCTGCGCCAGGTGGTGGGCGGCGGGTTTCTGAGCACCATCGTGACCGCCACGCTGGCGGGGCTGATGGTGGTGTCGCAGGCGGTCTACTGGCTTGGTTTTGCCGGCATGGCGCAGATGACGGGCTCGATCCTGGTGTCGGTGCTGGTGCGCGAGATCTCGCCGGTGCTGGTGGGGATCATCCTGCTGGGGCGCAGCGGCATGCTGGTGCTGACGGAAATCGGCATGCTGACGCTGGGGGGGCAGATCCGCGCCCTCCAGGCGCAGGGCATGGACCCGTTCCTGCTGCTGGTGCTGCCGCGCACCTGCGCGTTCATGGTCGGCGGCTTTACGCTGGGCATCCTGTTCGCCACCAATGCGCTGCTGATGGGCTTCATCATCACCCATGCCTCGGGCGTGATCACGACATCGGTGTGGACGTTCTTCGCCAATGTGCTGGCCGCGATGTCGTCGTGGGATTTTCTGGTCATTCCGCTGAAATTCATTCTGGTCGGGTTCTTCGTGGGCCTGGGGGCCTGCATGACCGGCCTGCTGGTGGATGCCGACGATACGATCGCGACCCTGATGCCGCGCGGGTTCGCGCGCGGCATCATGACGGTGATGGTCGTCAATATCCTGTTCATCCTGGGGGGCTGAGCGATGGCGAACGAGGGAGCGATCCTGGAACTTCGCGCCGCCCAGCCGTCGTTCGACGAAAGCGGCATGGCGCCGGTGCCGATCGACCTGCGGCTGATGCCCGGTGACTGCGCGGTGGTGGAATGCCGGGATTCCGCGCGGGCGACGCTGTTTGCCGATCTGTGCTGCGGCATGATCTCGCTGGCCTCGGGCAACGTGCGGTTCATGGGGCTGGACTGGGCCGAACTGGGAGACCGCCAGTTTTACGCCCTGCGGGGGCGGATCGGGCGGATTACCCGGCGCGGATCGTGGCTGGACCTGTTCGGCACGCACCAGAACATCATTCTCCAGCAACTGCACCACACGACGCGGCCGACGGCGGACGTGGTGGCGGATGCGATGGCGCTGGGGCTGGCATTCGGCTTTCCCGGCCTGCCGGTGACCAGTCCGGGGCATCTGTCGGCGGCCGATCTGGCGCGCGCCGCCTGTGTGCGGGCTTTTCTCGGCCGGCCCGACCTGCTGGTGCTGGAGGATATCTCCGACGTGCTGCCGGCGGACGCGGCGGTCGCGTTTCTGGAGGCGATCACGGCGGCGCGCGACCGGGGCGCGGCGGTGATCTGGTTCGTACGCCATGCCGCCACCTGGGCCGATTACCGGTCGGCGGTGAATGTTCATCTGCGCCTTCTCGATGAAGGTCTTTTCCCGGTGCGGGGGGTCTGATGGCCAAGGATCAAGTAAAGGGCCTGGCGCGGCAATTGGTGCGGGTGCGCTATGCCGACGAATGGGTCGGGCTGCTGGTGCTGGTGGCGCTGCTGATCTGTGCGGCGGCGGTGATTGAGGCGGGTGTGCTGCATAACTGGCTGACGCCGGCCGGTCGGTTGCAGATCGTGCTGCCTGACGGCGGCGTCAGCGGGCTGGCGCCGGGCGACGATGTCGAGGTGGTGGGTATTCATGCCGGCACCATCCGGCGCATCCGCATCAATCCGAGCGGCGGGATGTACGCGATCGCGGATATCGACCCGGATATCGAACCCTTCGTGCGTCGTGACAGCACCGCCACCATCCGACGGCGCTTCGTGGTGGCCGGGGCGAACTATATCGACATCACGCGCGGCACCGGGGAGGTGATGGACTGGCATTACGCGGTGCTGACCGCGCATTCGGCACCCAATCCGGCCGACATGATCACCCAGACATTCGCCGATATTCGCGCGCGGGTGATGCCGGTGCTGGATAGTGCGCAGCATATGATGTCGATGCTGGATGCCACGGTGACGGACCTGCATGCCGGCAAGGGCACCGCCGGGCAGTTGATGACCGACGACAAGCTGATCCGTCAGGCCGAGACGCTGGTGACATCGCTGAACGATGCGGTTGCCCATCTGACGCCGATCGAGCGGCAATTGTCGTCGGTCATGGCGAAGGCCGATGCCAGCATGGCCAATGTCCGCGCCATGTCGGGCGATCTGCGCAAGGCCACCCCGAACATGCCGGCGATTACGCGCAACCTCCAGGAGACGTCGGCCGAGCTGCCGGTGCTGCTGACGCAGGCGCAGACCACCGCCGCCAGCCTCCAGAAGCTGACCGACCAGTTGCGCGGCCTGTGGCTGCTGGGCGGTGGCGGGACGAAGGCCCCCGCGTCGAACCGCTTGCCGGCGGGGAGGATCGCGCCATGAAGGCTCGGTACACGCGCGCGGCCCTGCTGCTGGTGCTGGCCATGCCGGCATTGGCCGGGTGTGGGGGCGGCAGGGTGGCGCCCGCCGGCGATGCCGTGCTGGACCAGGCGATGGAGAGCGGGCGCCAGTCGGCGGGACTGGAGCGGCTGGCGGTCGCGGAAGGCCAGTATCGGCAGGCCGGCACGCGTGCGCTGGCGCGCGACGATGCCGGGGCGATCGGCGATGCCGGCTATAATCTGGCGGTGGTGCAACTGGCGCAGGACAAGCCGGCCGATGCGCTCTCGACCCTTGCGGCCACGCGGGCCGCGCTGGCGGTGCGGGGGCGGTCGGGCACCGATGCGGGATTGGACCTGACGCAGGCCGCGGCCCTGCATCGGCTGTCGCGGGACCGCGAGGCGGCGCCGTTGGCCGCCGGGGCGATGGCGAGCCCCGATCCGGCGATTGCCGAACAGGCCAGCCTGCTGACCGGGCTGATCGCGGATGGGGTGGGCGACCGCGCGATGCTGGGGCAGGCAGTGGCGCATCTGGCCCATAGGCGCCCCGTGGCTGCGAAATGGCAGGCGGACGAGGATGAATTGCAGGCCCGGATGCGCTTGCCCCATGACCCGGCGGGGGCGCGGGACCTGGCTGTGCAGGCTGCCGATCTGCGGCGGCAGATGGTGGATTATCGCGGCATGGCGCGGGCGCTGACCCTGGCGGCCCGCGCGGCGGGGCAGGCGGGGGATGCCGCCGGCGCGGCGGCCCTGACGCTACAGGCCGGGCAGAGCCTTCATGCGCAATCGCCGAGTGCCGCGCCTGCTGTCGGGGCGCCCGACCCGTTTGCGGCGCCGGCGCCGCCGGTCTGAGGGGGGGCTCGGGGAACGGGGCTGGACATGGGGGCTGTTCGCGGAGTCGGCTCCGTCGGTCTGAGGCGTGTGGTGCCTCGGAGAACGGGGCTGGAAATGTGGGCTGGCGAGCGAGAGTGCCGCGCAGCGGCACGGCCGTCGTGTGTTTCCGAGCATCGGAGCGGAGCGGCCTTGATGGCCGCGAGCACCGAAGCGCAGGAAACGCGCGTCGGATCGCCGCCAGCGCGCATTTACAGCCCCGTTCTGAGGTCCGAATGGCGGGTGATGAGGGTCGCGCTGGCCGTGTTCAGGCCCGCGAGTTCGACCGCGAGACCGTGGCTTTCCATTCGCGCGACGATGTCGCGCAGGGTGCCGACGGCCGTGATGTCCCAGAAATGGGCGTGGCGCAGGTCGATGCGGATGTGGCGGGCGGTGTCGTGCGTGTCGAACGCCTCGGCGAACAGGTCGGCGGAGGCGAAGAAGAGCTGGCCCGTTACGCTGTAGGTCCGGGTGTCGGTGGCGGCGTCGTACCGGGCTGCGACCGTGACCAGTCGCGAGACGCTGGCGGCGAAGAGCAGGCCGCTGAGCAGCACGCCCACCAGCACGCCCGCCGCCAGATTGTGGGTGACGACGACCACCGCCACCGTTGCCAGCATGACCAGGCTGGCGCCGCGCGGGTGGGTGCGCAGGTCGCGCAGCGACGACCAGGAAAAGGTGCTGGCCGAGACCATGATCATGATCGCCACCAGGGCGGCGACGGGTACGCGGGCGACCCATGGCCGCAGCGCCACCATCAGCAGCAGGAGGAAGGCGCCGGCGATGAAGGTGGAGAGACGGCCGCGCCCGCCATAGCGGAGATTGCCCACCGTCTGGCCGATCATGCCGCAGCCGGCGATGCCGCCGAACAGGCCGGCGGCGACATTGGCCAGGCCGAGGCCGACGCATTCGGTGCGTTTGCTGCTGTGGGTTTCCGTCATGTCGTCGACGACGCTGGCGGTCATCATCGATTCCAGCAGGCCGACCATGGCCATGGCGGCGGCGAAGGGCAGGATGATGTCCAGCGTGGCGAGGGAGAACGGCACCCGTGGCCAGACCAGGTGCGGCAGGCTGTCGGGCAGGCGGCCCAGATCGGCCACCGTATGCACCGGCATGGGCCAGATGGTGGCGACGGCCGTGAGGGCCAGGATGCAGATCAGCGGTGAAGGGATGGCGGTGAACAGGCGCGGCACGCCGTAGATGATGGCCAGGCCCAGCGCGATCAGGGCGTAGGTGTGCCATGTGACATGGAACATGTGCGGCAGTTGCGCGGAGAAGATCAGGATGGCCAGCGCGTTGACGAAGCCGGTGCGGACGGGGCGCGAGACGTAGCGCATGAGCAGGTGCAGCCGTGCCGCGCCGGCCAGCATCTGCAACAGTCCGGCCAGCAGGGTGGCGGCCAGCAGGTATTGCACGCCATGCGCGCGGACCAGCGCCGCCGCCACCAGGGCGACCGAGCCGGCGGCGCCGGAGATCATGGCCGGGCGGCCGCCCGCGATGGCGATGACGACGCTGATGACGAACGACGCATACAGCCCGACCTCCGGATCGACCCCGGCGGCGAAGGAGAAGGCGATGACTTCGGGGATCAGCGCGAAGGTGCCGACCATGCCGGCCAGGATCTCGCGCGCCGGATTGGCCGCCCATTCGGCGCGGTAGCGGGCGAGGCCGGAGAGCGGGGCGGCGGAAAGGGCGGATTCGGACATTGCCGGGTCAGGCGTCGGCGATGCTGTCGTCGGCGCGCCGCCACCAGCATTGTCCGGCCGGGCGGGGGGCGGGCAGCATGTCCAGCGGGTCGCCTTCGTAGCGGACGGTGTTGGTCGGGGTCTCCTGCAAGGTGATCTCCGCGCAGCGCAGCAGGGCGCCGTCGGCGTCGAGCAGCGCGTTGAGTTTGGCCATCATCAGGCAGGCCATCAGTTCCGTGGTCGGGTCGCCGGGCGTGACGATGATGCGGCGGGCGCGTTCGGGCTCGTGCGCGCGGAACCAGGCCAGGAGGGGATCGTCCTCGGCCAGTTGCAGGGCGTGGTCCAGCCGTTCGTCCACGAAGCGGTGCCAGCGCGACTTGGCGCGCTGGAAGGACACGACCATGTTGCCGGCCCCGTCGAGCCGGCGGGGAGCGGTGGGGCGCAGGCGCACGGTGACGAATTCGTTGTGGCCGTGGGGCAGGGCGCAGCTTTCGCTGGCGCCGTGGATCAGCCGGTGGCCCATCGAGAAACGGCGGGTGAAGACCAGATCAAGCATTCTTGCGCCCCGCCATGTAGCGTTCCCAGCCATTGCGGCGCAGGTCGCAGGCCGGGCAGGTGCCGCAGCCATGGCCCCAGGGGTGCATCGTCTCGCGCGTACCCAGATAGCAGCTATGGCTCTCGCGGTTGATCAGGGCGACCAGATCGGGGCCGCCCAGGCTTTCGGCCAGGCGCCAGGTATCGGCCTTGTCGATCCACATCAGCGGCGTGTGCAGGACCAGGCGGCTGGCCATGCCGAGGTTCAGCGCCACCTGCATGGCCTTGATCGTGTCGTCGCGGCAATCGGGGTAGCCGGAATAATCGGTCTCGCACATGCCGCCGATGATGTGGCGGGCGCCCCGGCGGGCGGCCAGGGCGGCGGCGAAGGTGAGGAAGATCAGGTTGCGGCCGGGCACGAAGGTGCTGGGCAGGCCGTTCTCGTTCATCGTGATGGCGGCGTCGCGGGTCAGCGCGGTGTCGGAGACCGCGCCCAGGGCGTCGAGCGCCAGCGTGTGGTCCTCGCCCAGGCGGGCCGCCCAGGCCGGGTCGTGCGCCGCCATGCCCGCGCGCAATGTGTCGCGGCATTCCAGTTCCACCGCGTGGCGCTGGCCGTAGGCGAAGCCCAGCGTCTCGACGCGGCCGAAGCGCGACAGCGCCCAGGCGAGGCAGGTCGCGGAATCCTGGCCGCCGGAGAACAGGACGATCGCGCTTTCCTGCTTCGGGTCGGTGGGGGTGAGGGATGCGGCCATGTCAGGGAATCCCGATCAGCTTGTGGGTCTGCAACGAGAGGCGCCAGCGTGGGTGGGTGCGGCAGTAGGCGACCGCCTGTTCGGTATTGCGGGCCTGGTCGGGGCCGTCCATCGGCTGGAGCCAGAATTGCTGGAAATCGAGATCGGCGACGGTTTCGGGCAGTCGCTCCGGCTGGGGGAAAACCAGTTTCAGTTCGTGGCCGGTGCGCTGGACGAGCGGTGCGTCGGCCTTGGGGCTGACGCAGATCCAGTCGATGCCCTCCGGGGCCGGGAGGGTGCCGTTGGTTTCGATGGCGATTTCGAAGCCGCGCGCATGGACCGCCGCGATGAGGGGGGCGTCGAGTTGCAGCAGGGGTTCGCCGCCGGTGAAGACGACGAAGGCGTGCTCCATGTTCGGTGCGGCCCAGGTGGCGGCGATGGCGTCGGCCAGGGTGCCGGCGTCGGCGAAGCGGCCGCCGCCTTCGCCGTCGGTGCCGACGAAATCGGTGTCGCAGAAACGACAGGTCGCGCCCGCGCGATCGGCCTCCCGCCCCGACCAGAGATTGCATCCGGCGAAACGGCAGAATACGGCGGCGCGGCCGGCATGCGCGCCCTCACCCTGGAGGGTCGCGAACATCTCCTTGATCATATAGGCCATGCGGCGTGATTTCGGACAGGCTGTGCCCGGACGCAAGCCTTAAATCGTGCTGTCGGTGTCTGCCGGCCGCATGGAGGCGGCCGGCAGCCTGTTCAGGACGCCTGAACCAGAGACGTATGCATGCCCAGGCGAGCCAGCAGGCGGGCGTCGCGGCTGGCTTCGGGGTTGGGGGTGGTCAGCAGCTTTTCGCCGTAGAAGATCGAGTTGGCGCCGGCCAGGAAGCACAGGGTCTGGGCTTCGTCCGTCATGTCCTCGCGGCCGGCGGCCAGGCGCACGCGGCTGGCGGGCATGGCGATGCGGGCGGCGGCGATGATGCGCACGAAATCGATCGGGTCGACCGCCTCGGCCTCGGCCAGCGGGGTGCCGGCGACGCGCACCAGCAGGTTGATCGGCACGCTCTCGGGGTGTTTGGGCAGGCTGGCCAGGCTGGCGATGAGGCCCGCGCGGTCGCTTTCGTCCTCGCCCATGCCGACGATGCCGCCGCAGCAGACATTGATCCCGGCGTCACGAACATTGGACAGCGTGTCCAGCCGGTCCTGATAGGTGCGCGTGGAGATGATGTTGCCGTAATGCTCGGGCGACGTGTCGAGATTGTGGTTGTAGTAGTCCAGCCCGGCATCGCGCAGGCGCTGGGCCTGGCGGGCATCGAGCATGCCCAGGGTGACGCAGCTTTCCAGCCCCAGGGCCTTCACGCCCTCGACCATCGCGCAGACGGTTTCGAGGTCATGATCCTTGGGGGAGCGCCAGGCGGCGCCCATGCAGAAGCGGGCGGCCCCGGCATCACGCGCGGCGCGAGCTTCCTTCAGCACGGCGTCCACCGCCATCAGGCGGCTGGCCTTGACGCCGCCATCCTCGTGCATCGCGCTCTGCGGGCAGTAGGCGCAGTCTTCCGGGCAGCCGCCGGTCTTGATCGAGAGCAGGGTGGAGATCTGCACCTCGGTGGGGTCGAAGCGGGCGCGATGCACGCTCTGGGCCCGGAACAGCAGTTCGGGGAAGGGCAGGGCGATCAGCGCCGCGATTTCGTCTCGCGTCCAGTCGGTACGGACCGGCGGAAGGGACGGATCGGCGAAAGCGGGCGATGCGGCCGGCATGAGACCATCGGGCATCGGGCAGGTTCCTGGATTGTCGGCGATAAGGGAGAACGCTGTGCCACAGAAGCGGGGGGGATGTCACCCATGTCGCGCCGACAGGGCTTGTTGGGGTGCGCCATGGGATAGAGGAGAGAGGGTGTGGATTTAAAAAATCATTGACCGTTGAATAGCGGAAATGGCCACTACGGAGGCGCCCTTTTTGACCGAGGGCGCGGTTCAGACGCAGGGACTGCACGTTCGCCATGCCTATTTCAGACAATCGTGCCGCGCTCAAACTCTCGCCCGATCGTGAGCTGACGGAGGAACAGGAGCGGCTGGTGGGCCGGATCGTGGATTTCTGCCGGCTGCATGCAGGGGGGCGTGGCGGCGTGCTGGTGCTGGAGGGCGCTGCCGGCACGGGCAAGAGCATCGTCATGAATGCTGCGTTCGCCAGGCTGCGGCAGGCGGCGGGGCGTTGCAGCGGGGATGCCCTGTCGGGCCGGAGCATGATGTTTCTGGTCAATCACCCGGAGATGATCAAGCTGTACCGCCGGATTGCCGAGGGCTCCGCGATCCTGCGCAAACGCGATTATGAGCGGCCGACCAACTTCATCAACCAGGCGCACAAGAGCGGGCAGGGGACGGATATCGTGTTCGTCGACGAGGCGCATCTGCTGTTGAGCCGCCGGGATGCCTATAATCGTTTTCTTCAGGACAATCAGTTGGAGGAGATTATCCGGGCCAGCCGCGTCGTCGTCATGGTCTTCGATCCGCGGCAGGTTCTGAAATTCAAGAGTTTCTGGGATGAGGCGTCGCTGCGTCGGCTGCTGGGGGATCGGCCAGCCGTCTTCGAGCGGCTGACGACCCAGTTGCGCATGCACGCCCATGATGACGTACCGCGCTGGATCGAGGCGTTCTGCCGGCGGGAACTGCTGCCGCTGCCGGCGCCCCAGCCGTTCGATTTCCGCCTCTTCGACGATGCGCAGGCGATGTACGCGCTGATCCGCCGGCATGAGGACGCGGTTGGGCTGTGCCGGATGCTGGCGACTTATGATTATCCTTATGTTCTCGACGGACATGATCATTTCATCACCGAGGGGCGCTTTCACCTGCGATGGGATCGGGCGTTGCCGCAGGCGCGGCTGCCGTGGGCGGAGCGGGCCGATACCATTGACGAAGTGGGATCGGTTTATACCGTGCAGGGGTTCGACCTGAATTATGCCGGGGTCATTCTCGGCTCGAGCGTCGATTATGACGCGGCGACGGATCGGATCACCATCGATGCGGCGCGCTATGAGGATGGCGCCGCGTTTGCCGGGAAAGGGACGATTGCCGACCCGGAGGGCGCGCGCGAACAGATCATGCTGAACGCGATCAGCGTGCTGATGACGCGGCCGATGCGGGGGCTTTATCTCTATGCCAGCCGGCCGGCCCTGCGGGCACGGTTGATGACATTGTGGCGTCAGCGTGAATCGTGCCCGACCGCCGCTTTGCCGGGTTTTTCATCAGGGAACGAATAGGAAACCCGATCCGGCGGTGCTAGGATTTGGACTTGACACTGAAAAAGGACGATCTGGTGCCGATCCATCATACTCCGCTCAGCCGTCGCCGGGGGCGGCCGGCGAAGGGAACACCTGCGGCGCGTGACGCCATGCTGGGCGCGGCCCTGCATTGTTTCTCGCGCAAGGGGTATGACGGAGCGGGATTGCGGGAGATCGCGGCGGAGGCGGGGGTCGATCCCGCGCTGATTTCCCATCAGTTCGGGTCGAAATTCGCGCTGTGGAAAGCGGTGGTGGACGAGATTGCGCTGCGTCTGGCTGCGGCGCGCCATTCGATCGAGGAACTGCATGGTGGCTCGAGCTCGACCGAGGAGCGGGTAAGGGAAGGGCTGACGCGCTTCATCACCGCCAATTGCGATATTCCCGAACTGGCGAAATTTCTCTCCGACGAACTGAGCCTGCCCGGTGAGCGGCAGGATTATATCCTGCGTGAAATCTGGGAACCCTACCAGGAGGCCATGCTGCCCCTGTTGCAGGAGGCGCGTGAGGATGGATTGCTGCGGCATGACGGGTCGCCCGAACTGACGCTGATGATGGTGATGGGGGCCGTCATGCTGCCGCTGCTGATGATGCGGCTGAAGGGGCTTTCGAAGCGGGACGAGGCCGAGCTTTCCCGGCGGCTGGTGTCGGACGTGTTGCCGATGGTGCTGGCGGCGGCCTGAGAGCCTGAATGAAAATGTGGGCCGGCGGCGACCCGACGCGCGTTTTCAATCAGGCTTTGATGGGGAGCGCAGCCAGGCTGTTGCATCAGGACGCTGCGTGATGTTCCGCTGGAGCTTAAGACGATAGAATCGGTGCCAGGATGGCGTTGGCGGCCACGCGTGCGTCTTCCGGCGTGATCTTTACGACCAGGCCCCGCTCCCCGGCATTGATGTAGATATGCTCCTTGCCGGACGCTGTTTCGTCGATCACGATCGGTACCGATGTTCTCTGGCCGAACGGGCTGATGCCCCCAACCTGAAAGCCGGTCAGGGCCTCGGCCTCTTCGGCCGGGATCATCCGGGCATTGCGGCCGTCGAACAGGGCGGCAACGGCCTTGAGGTTGACCTTGCCGGCGGCGGGAACGATCAGGCAGACGGGTTTTTCGCGATCGACCCGCACCATCAGGGTTTTGAAGACGCATGCCGGGTCCTCGCCCATGGCGGTGGCTGCCTGCATGCCGATCAGCGCGCCTGCCGGGTTGTAGTCGTAGCGATGGACGCTGAAGGGCACGCCGTGCTCCGCGAGGGCGGCCGTGGCCGCCGTTTCATTCTGCTGCACGCGGGTGCGTCCTCATGTGCATTAAATCATCGTCTTATGAATATAAGGCGTGTGGTGGTGCGTCAAGGAAATGGGGGCATGTGGCTTCTGCCTCCGGATTTATATTCATCGTGTTTTGATTAAATGTCATCCGTCTGGTAGGTCGGGCCGGGATATGATTGTACGAGATTTCGCCTTCCACGCCGACATGCCGGACGACATGCGCTACCTGCGCCGGCCGGATGGTGTGCAGAGATTCATCGAAAAGGACATGATTTTTCTTCTTCCCGAACGTCTCAAGGATTTTCGGAAGGATCTGTATCATGTGTGCCGGATCAACAGCTCGGACAGTGCCTTGTATGGTCCGCTTTTTCAGGTGCGGTGCGTGATCGCCGATGGGGCGGCGGTGGAGGGGTTCGACGGACCCTGCGACGTTTTTCCGTTTTATGAAAAGGTCGCGCGCAACAAGCGTCATTATCGCGATTATTATGTGCTGTTCCTGTTTCGGCATCAGGCCGATTATCGGAAATATCGCCGGCTTTGCCGAGAGCCGGAGCGGTGTCGGGATATCTGATGTCCCTGGCGTGAGGATTATCCGGAGGGGTGATATGTCCTGGAATTGTGCCGGGATCTGACGCCCCGTGCCAGACTGGCGGGGGCGGTCAATGTGCTGCGCCGGGTTGGCGAGGATGCGTTTGCGGGTGACATGCTGGATGGCGAGGGTTTTGTCGCGGGGCTGGCCGCCGCCGGGCATTCGGTGGCCGGGCGACGGATCTGCATCGTCGGGGCGGGCGGGGCGGCCAGTGCGACCTCGGTGGCGCTGGCCGAGCGGGGGCCTGCGCGGCTGACGCTGATCAATCGCTCGCGAGAGCGGCTGCTGGCGCTCCATGAGCGGGATGTCGGCGGGCATGATCTGGTCGTCAATGCGACCTCGCTTGGCCTGCGTGCGGACGATCCGTTGCCTTTCGGCCCGGAACGGGTCGGACCGGGCGTTCTGGCGGTCGAGGTGATTATGACCCCGGAGATGACGCCGATCCTGCATGCGGCCGCTGGGCGGGGGCGGCGATCCATCCGGGACGGGCCATGCTGGATGGCCAGTTGGAGGCGATTTTTCGGTATTTTTCCGCAGACGGGCGGATCGGCCGCTGGCAGGTGTGATCGGTCCGCCCCTTGGGTGGGGCGGACCGGGTGGGGTGTTAGAAACTGCCTGACAGGACGTCGAGCAGTGTCTGGCCCAGCAGGGCGGGGCTGGTGGAGATGTGGATTCCGGCGTCGCGCAGGGCTTCGATCTTGGCGGCCGCCGTCTCGTGCCCGCCGGTGATGACGGCGCCGGCATGGCCCATGCGGCGGCCCGGCGGGGCGGTGGCGCCAGCGATGAAGCCCACGACCGGCTTCTTCGTCCCGCTGTCGCGGATCAGGGTGGCGCCGTCGATTTCCGAGGTTCCGCCGATCTCGCCGATCATGATGATCGAGTCGGTGTCGGGGTCGGCGATGAAGCGTTCCAGCACATCGGTGAAATCCATGCCCTTGACCGGGTCGCCGCCGATGCCGACGCAGGTGCTCTGCCCCAGTCCGACGGCGGTGGTCTGGGCCACGGCCTCGTAGGTCAGGGTGCCGGAGCGCGAGACGATGCCGACCTTGCCGGGGCGGTGGATCGCGCCGGGCATGATGCCGATCTTGCATTCGCCCGGCGTGATGATGCCGGGGCAGTTGGGGCCGATCAGCAGGCTGTCCGACCGGTGCAGCACCTGCTGCACGCGCACCATGTCCAGCACCGGAATGCCCTCGGTGATGCAGACGATCAGGGGCACGCCGGCGGCGATGGCCTCGAGGATCGCATCGGCCGCGCCGGCGGGCGGCACGTAGATGACGCTGGCATCGACCCGCGTGGCCGCGCACGCCTGGGCGACCGTGTCGAAGACCGGCAGGCCGAGATGGGTTTCGCCGCCACGGCCGGGGGTGACGCCGCCGACCAGTTTGGTGCCATAGGCCAGGGCCTGTTCGGAGTGGAAGGTGCCCTGGGCGCCGGTGAAGCCCTGGGTGATGACGCGGGTATCGCTATGGACGAGGATGGACATCAGGCGACTCCTTCCGCGCGCACGGCGGCGACGATCTTGCGCGCCGCGTCGCCCAGGTCACTGGCGGGGATGATCTTCAGGCCGGAGTGGGACAGGATTTCCTCGCCGCGTTCGACATTCGTGCCGGCAAGGCGAACCACGAGGGGCACGCGCAGGCCCGTTTCGCGCGAGGCGGCGACGATGGCCTCGGCGATGATGTCGCAGCGCATGATGCCGCCGAAGATGTTCACCAGGATGCCGCGCACCTTCTGGTCGGACAGCACGATGCGGAACGCCGCCGCCACCCGCTCGCGCGAGGCGCCGCCGCCGACATCGAGGAAGTTGGCCGGTTCCTCGCCTTCCATCTTGATGATGTCCATGGTCGCCATGGCCAGGCCGGCGCCGTTGACCATGCAGCCGATCGTGCCGTCCAGCCCGACATAGGCCAGGCCGTGGCGGGCGGCTTCGCGCTCGCGGGGGTCTTCCTCGTTCTCGTCGCGCAGTTCTTCCAGTTCCGGATGGCGGAACAGGGCGTTGTCGTCGAAGCTCATCTTGGCGTCGAGCGCCACCAGGTCGCCCGAGCCGGTGACGACCAGCGGGTTGATCTCGACGATCGCGGCGTCGAGCGACACGAACGCCTCGTAGGCCGCGCGCAGCACGGTGGTGAAGGCGCGGATCGACCGGCCGTGGAGGTCCAGCCGCGCCGCGAGAGTGCGGGCCTGGTAGTCGGACAGGCCGATGGCGGGGTCGATCGCCTCTTTCAGGATGCGCTCCGGCGTGGCGGCGGCGACGTCTTCGATCGCCATGCCGCCGTCCTGGGAGGCGACGATGACGATGCGGCCGGTGGCGCGATCGACCAGCAGGGAGAGATAGAGTTCGCGCGCGATCTCGCAGCCGGCTTCGATATACAGGCGGCGGACGATGCGGCCGGCCGGGCCGGTCTGGCGGGTGATCAGCGTGCTGTCCAGCATCGCGACGGCGGCCTGCTGCGCGTCGTCGGGCGTGCGGGCCAGGCGGACGCCGCCCTTGCCACCCGGATCGTCGGCGAAATGGCCGGCGCCGCGACCGCCGGCATGAATCTGTGCCTTGACGACGACGATCGGGCCGCCGATCGTGCGGGCGGCCACCAGGGCTTCGTCGGGTGAACGGACGACCCGCCCGTCCAGTACGGGCATGCCGAATCCCTTCAACAGGGCTTTCGCCTGATATTCGTGTATGTTCATACGGTTATGATCCGCGTTTGTTGTCGTTGCGTCTCGGGAAGCCCGGACGGTGCACCGGCCGCGTATGCGTCAGCGATCGTCTGCATGGCATAATCGGCCGGTTTATGCCATCTCGGATGCTGAAAAGGACTTGTTCAGGCTTCGTATATGCCCTTCCGCATGGAAGGACGGGAAAGAGGGAAGCGGGGCGGATGGCATGAAAGACGGAGTACGATGAAACATTGGCGCCTTGAGCAGATGGATTGGGACTGTTTCGATCCGGCGCGCGTCGACCCCGATATCGTCCAGTTGGTCAAGGCGGCGTCGGTCGTCGAGCGGAACGGCGTGGATTATGCGCATTATCTGAACAATGTGTTCTTCGACGACCCGGCCTTTCGCGCGGCGGCGGACAATTGGGCGATCGAGGAAGTGCAGCATGGCGACGCGCTGGGGCGGTGGGCGATGCTGGCGGACCCGTCATGGGACTATCCGCTGGCGTTCGAACGGTATCGCGCGTCGTACAAGCTGGAACTGGAGGTCGATCGGTCCATTCGCGGATCGCGCACCGGCGAGCTGATTGCCCGCTGCATGGTCGAGACGGGGACGTCATCCTTCTATACCGCCCTGGCCGATGCCACGGACGAGCCGCTGCTGAAGGCGATCTGTCGGCAGATCGCGGCGGACGAATACAGGCATTTCAAGCTGTTCTACGACCACATGAACCGCTACCTGAAGCGCGAGAAGCTGGGTGTGTGGCAGCGCATGCGCATTGCGCTGGGTCGGGTGACGGAAAGCGAGGATGACGAACTCGCCTCGGCCTATCATACGACCAACGATCCGGTTGGCCTGCCGTACGACCATGGCCGCTGCATTGCGGCTTATATGGCGCGGGCGATGCGCTATTATCAGCCCCGGCACACTGTGCGCGTGACCGGGATGATCCTGAAGACGATCGGGATCGCGCCGCATGGCTGGGTGCATGAACTGGTCGCGCGGGGCATGTATTATCTGATTCGCATACGCCAGAAGAAATTCGCGCGTCAGGCGGCGTTGGCCTGACGGGGCGGGAACCAGGAGGGAGTGACGATGTTGGTGCGCAAAATGATCGCGGCCGCGAGCCTCGGCCTGACCGTGGCGGCGCTGTCGCCGACGGCGGCCGCGCTGGCCGATCCGTATTCTCTGCCGATCGCGACATCGCCCGCGACGCCGCCGCCGCCCGATGCCGCCGCCGTCGCGGTGCAGCAGGATCTGGCCCAGGTCGGGGTTGCCGCCTTTACCGCGCCCGGATTTCGCCCGGCCCTGATCCGGCATGTGGTGCTGTTCCGCTTCCTCAAGAGTGTGACGCCGTTCCAGAAGGCGGAGGTGGCCCGGCGCTTTCTGGAACTGGCGGTCGATTCCCGTCGTCCGGATGGCCGTCCGGTGGTCGAGTCGATCGAGACCGGCTTTCAGAACAGCGGCGAGGGCACGGACGAGGGATACCAGATGGGCTTTCTGGTGAGTTTTCGCTCGGAAGGGGACCGGAATTATTATGTCGGCCGGCCGGTCGTGACCCAGCCGGGCTTCTTCGATCCCGCGCATGATGCGTTCAAGGCGTTCGCGGCACCGTATCTGGCCGGCGTCCTGTGTTTCGACTATCGCGTGGCCGCGCTGGCGCGTCCGCCGGAGCCTGTGAAAGCGACCGCGGCACGGGCTGGGCACCGCAAATAAACCGTTCTACCGTAACCCGTTTGTAACAGAATTTCGAGGCAACGGGATGTCGGATTTCAGACGGTATGGCCGGCGTGGCTGGCTGTGCGGCGCGGCCCTGCTGGTGGCCGTGAGCTGGGGCGGTGGGGCGGTGGCGGCCGATCAGGCCGCCGCCGCGAAGGCGCCCGATGGGATCGATGCCCCGTCTTACGGCGCATGGGGCTTCGATATGGACGGGCGCGACCTGTCGATCGCGCCGGGCAATAATTTCTTCGGTTACGCGAATGGCCGGGCGGTACACGATATCGTCATTCCGCCCGACATGACGGCCTATGGGCCGTTCAACATGCTCCATGAACTGTCGCGCAAGCGCGTGCAGGATATCCTGAACGAGCTGGCGGCCCATCCGGTGGCCGATCCCGTGACGGTCGACCAGAAGCTGGGCACGTTCTACGCCACCTTCATGGACGAAAAGGGGATCGAAGCGCGGGGGACCACGCCGCTCGCCGCCGACCTGGACGCCGTTCGCGCGGTGGGAGACCGGAGCGCCTTTGCCGCCCTGCTGGGACATGCGCAGACGGGGTTCCAGCATTCGCTGTTCGGCATGGGCATCCAGCCGGATGCCAAGGACCCGACGGTCTATGCGCTGACGCTGGACCAGGGCGGGCTGGGCCTGCCGGATCGCGATTATTACCTGAAGCCCGCGCTGGCGGCGAAGAAGACCGCCTATCAGGCTTATGTCCAGCAGGTCCTGACCCTGATCGGATGGCCGGATGCCGCGAAGCAGGCCCAGGCCATCGTGGCGTTCGAGACCCGGCTGGCGGAGGTTCACTGGGCGCGGCAGGACATGCGCGACCCCGACAAGACCTATAACCCCATCAATGTTGCCGATCTGGCCAGGCGTGCGCCCGGCTTCGACTGGGCGGCTTATCTGACGGGCGCCGAACTGCCCGAGACGATCGTGAAATCGGGCACGCTGATCGTCGGCGAGCCCGACGCCGTGGTCGGCGAGGCGAAGATTGCGTCGGAAACGCCGTTGGACACGCTGCGGGCGTGGCTGGCCTTTCATCTGGCGGGCAGCGCCGCGCATTACCTGCCCAAGGCGTTCGTGCAGGCATCGTTCGATTTCAACGACCGGACGCTGGGCGGCCAGCCGCAATTGCCCGACCGGTGGAAGCGCGGCGTGACCGCGACCGGCCATGCGATGGGCATGGCGCTGGGACAGACCTATGTCGCGCGCT
Organism: Gluconacetobacter dulcium; assembly: GCF_014174165.1. Lineage (GTDB taxonomy): Bacteria > Pseudomonadota > Alphaproteobacteria > Acetobacterales > Acetobacteraceae > Gluconacetobacter > Gluconacetobacter dulcium. The sequence continues at coordinate 47,861 of NZ_JABEQN010000023.1, forward strand.
ATTTCCCGCCGGAATACCGGCGGATGATGGAATCGCTGACCACCGAACTGAAAGCGGCCTTCCGGGTGCGGTTGCAGCATAATACATGGATGGGGGCGCAGACCCGCGCCGCCGCCGTGCAGAAGCTGGACCATTTCACCATCCAGATCGGTTACCCCAAACGCTGGCGGGATTATTCGACCCTCGTCGTCAGGCAGGGGGACGCCTATGGCAATGCCGCCCGCGCCGAAGCCTTCGAATGGCGGTACTGGCTGGGTCATCTGGGCCACCCGGTCGATCGGGACGAGTGGGACATGACCCCGCAGACGGTCAATGCCTACAATAACCCCCTGTTCAACGAGGTGGTGTTTCCGGCCGCCATTCTCCAGCCGCCCTTCTTCAACCCCAAGGCGGACCCGGCGGTCAATTACGGTGCGATCGGCGGCGTGATCGGCCATGAGATGACGCATTCCTTCGACGATGAAGGGCGCAAGTTCGACTATATGGGCCGCCTGAAGGAATGGTGGACCAAGGACGACGCGGCACGCTTCAACACGCTCGCCGATCGCTTCGGCAAGCAGTACGACGCCTTCGAGGTGTTGCCGGGCGTGCATGTGAACGGCAAGCTGACGATGGGCGAGAACATCGCCGATCTGGGGGGGCTGACGCTGGCGCTGGATGCCTATCATGCCTCGCTGCACGGCAAGCCGGCCCCGGTGATCGGTGGCCTGACGGGGGACCAGCGCGTGTTCCTCGGCTGGGCGCAGGTCTGGCGGCAGAAACTGCGTGACGACACCATCCGCCAGCGCGTGATGACGGACCCGCATTCGCCGCCGCAGGCGCGGGTGAATATTCCGATGCACAATATTGATGCCTGGTACAAGGCCTGGAACGTCAAGCCGGGCGACACGCTGTATCTGAAGCCTGAAGAGCGGGTGAAGATCTGGTGACGGCGGGAAACCGCGTAGTCTGAGAACAGGGGCGGGGCGGTTTTTTGCCGTTCCGCCCCTTGCGCAAACGGGTGCCACCTGCTGGAACCACCCTCGTGATCGGGGAGAGGTGCGATGACGACGGTGACGCTTGGCCATCCGGAAACCATCCTGCACGCGGCCGCTGCCGCGGCAGTCGTGCGTGTGCTGGAAGCTTATGACCTGGACGTCGAATACGTTACCGGTAGCCGGGACGAGCTGACGGCGGCCATGAAGGCGGGCGGGATCGACCTGTTCGTGTCCGCGTGGCTGCCCGATGTCGATGCCGTGTGGGCGGACCCGTCGCTGGGCATGGACCCGCTGGGTGAGTTGTACAAGCCTGTTTTCGGCTGGTTCATGCCTGAAGGCTGCGCGCCGGGCGTGGTTTCGATCGCTGATCTGGGGCTGGATGACGGAGTGGTCAACCGCAACATCGTGGCGGCGGAATCGGTGCTGGAACGGGTGCGGCTCGGCGTCGGGTCCTATGGGCTGACGGAGCGCGGCTTCACCATCGATGCCCGTCCGGATGAAGAGGCCTGGCGATATGCCGCGAAGGCGATCGAGACCGGCGAGGCGGCGGTCCTGCCGCTGTGGCAGCCGCATTTCCTGCACCATGGCGGCCGGCTGCGGTCGCTGGAAGACCCCAGGACCGTGCTGGCCGGCGAGCAGGCGGCCCGGATGCTGGTGCGTCGCGAGGCGCGGGCGGAACTGGATTCCGACCTGCTGGATGAGCTGGACGAGCTGATGCTGGGCCACAAGGTGGTGAGCGCGCTGGAATATGCGGTGCGCTGCGACGGCATGACCGGCGATGAGGCGGCCGAGGCCTGGCAGCGCGGAAAGCTGCTGCCCCGATAGGGCCATGGTGCATGCATCCTCTCTGACGACTGGATCGGCCGGTGATCCGCGTGAAGTCGATTACTGGCTGTTCGGGGCCTTGCGGCCGCGCTCCCGCGCGCTGCGCGTGCTGGTGGCCGGGGGCGATGCGGCGCGTGCGGCGCGACTGACGGAGAGCCTGGAGGCGGAGGGGCGACCGGGGGAGGTCGGGTTTCTCGCTGCCGATGCGCCGCTCCCGTCTTCTGTTTACGATTATATTGATTGCGACCTAAGCGCGGAGGCGGAGCCGGGGGCTCGGCTGGAGGCCCTGGGCGGGGTGCTGGCGCCGGGCGGCGGCATCCGCGTGGTGATGCCCGCATCGGATGGGCGCGGTGGTGGCTGCGCTGTCGGTGGGCTGTTCGACCTGCTGGCGGCGGCGGGGCTGGCGCCTGTCTGCCTGATGGCGCCGCTGGAATATGAGCCGGCGCTTCTGGAGGCGGACCCGGCCTTTTGCACCGATCTCGACTTCCTGCCCGATCGCGCGCGGGCCGGTCTGGCCGAGTTGCTTGGGGTAGGGCGGGCGTTTCAGGTGGCTTATGTTCGCCGGGCGGGTGAGGTCGTGGGGCGGGCCGATCCGATGGACCCGGCGTGTGTGCCGGTGCTGCGGGGCCTGGACGGGTTGGGTCTCTCGCGGCTGATGCGGCCCGATAATCGGTTGCCGGTCCGTCTGGCGGGGCGTGAAGTGCTGGTGCCGGTCATTTCGCAGGCGCGCGGGCTGCTGCCGCTGGTCGATGGCAGGCGCACGGTGGGCGAACTGGCCGCGCTCCTGGATAATCGGGGCGTCGATGCCGCGCAGTTCCGGCAGGTGTGGCGGATAACCTTCGCCACCTTCGCCGGGCTGAACCAGCTTCTGCTTCAGGCGCCGTTGTGAACGGGCGGCCGGATGCGCCGCTCGCCATCGTGATCTTCGGGGCCGCGGTTCATCCCGACGGCACACCTTCCGCGACATTATGCCGCCGGGTCGCGGCGGCCGAGGCTTTCGGGCGGACCTGCGCGGCGCCGCTGTTCGTGCCGACCGGCGGCAGCCTGGGTGGGCGCCCGGCCGAGGCGCCCGTGATGGCGGAATTGCTGCGCCGGGCCGGGGTGCCGGACTCGGCGATCCTGATCGAGGCGACGGCGCGGGATACGCTGGACTCGGTGCTGGCGTGCTCCGTGCTGCTGCGGGCGCGTGGTTATCGCGGCGCCGTCGCGGTTGCCAGCAGCGGCTATCACCTGCCGCGCTGTCTGGTGCTGATGCGGCTGGCGGGCTGGCGGGTGGTACGGGTGCCCCCGCCCCAGGTGCCGGCGGCCCGGAGCCTGCTGCGGCGCTGGTTCTGGCGCCTGCGCGAAGTCGCGGCCCTGCCATGGGACGCCCTGCTGCTGGCGCTCCGTCGCCGTGAGGCCATGCCGCGCGATTGACAGGCGCCGCGTCCTGTCGGCATTTCGCGGGCCGGAACGTGAGATTTCTTTTGGATAATGAGGACAGCATGACCGTTCACGCCTTCATCTTCCCCGGTCAGGGTAGCCAGTCCGTCGGGATGGGCGCCGAACTGGCCGCAGCCTTCGCCCCGGCGCGCGAAGTGTTCCAGGAAGTCGACGATGCGCTGAACCAGAAGCTTTCCGCCCTGATCTTCGAGGGGCCGATGGAGGATCTGACCCGCACCGAAAATACCCAGCCTGCCCTGATGGCGGTGTCGCTGGCGGTGCTGCGGGTGCTGGAGAAGGAAGGCGGGCTGGAGCTGAAGCGCGTGGCCGCGCTGGTGGCCGGGCATTCGCTGGGCGAATATTCGGCGCTGGCGGCGGCGGGGTCGTTCGGGATCGCGCAGACGGCGCGCCTGCTGCGCCTGCGCGGCACGGCGATGCAGAAGGCGGTGCCGGCAGGCGAGGGCGGGATGGCGGCGCTGATCGGCGTGGATCTGGACGAGGCGCGCGCGATCTGCGCCGAGGCCGCGATCGTGCGTGTGGAAGGCGAGCCGGACCGCACGGAAATCATCGAAGTGGCCAACGATAATGGCGGCGGACAGATCGTCATTTCGGGCCGGGCGACGGCGATCGAGCGGGCGATTCCGATTGCCAAGGCGCGCGGGGTGAAGCGGGCGGTGGTGCTGCCGGTGTCGGCGCCGTTTCATTGCTCGCTGATGGCCCCGGCGGCCGATGCGATGGGCGAGGCGCTGGAGCGGGCCGAAATTACGCCGCCGGTGGTGCCGCTGGTGGCCAATGTCTCGGCGGCCAAGGTGACTGACCCGCAGGCGATTCGCGACCTGCTGGTGCGGCAGGTGACCGGCACCGTGCGCTGGCGCGAGAGTGTCGAGGCGATGGCGGCGATGGGCGTCGACAGTTTTGTCGAACTGGGGGCCGGCAAGGTGCTGTCCGGGCTGGTGCGGCGCATCGCGCCCGATGCGGCGGCCCGTTCGGTCGGCACCCCGGCGGATATCGAGGCGTTTCTCGCGTCGTTATAAGAGATGGTTTTTCAGGCAAGGACGGGCTGATGTTCAGGTTGGATGGCAAGACCGCGCTGGTGACGGGCGCATCGGGGGGAATCGGTGCCGCGATCGCGCGGACCCTGCATGCCCAGGGGGCGCGGGTGGTGCTTTCCGGCACGCGCGAGGCGGTGCTGGCCGCCGTGGCCAGCGAGATCGCGCCCGACGGCGAGCGGGTCCATGTGTGCCCCGCCGACCTGTCGGACCCCAAGGCGGCCGATGCGCTGGTGGCCGCCGCCGAGGTCGCGGCCGGCGCGCCGCTGGATATCCTGGTCAATAATGCCGGCCTGACGCGGGACGGGCTGGCGATTCGCATGAAGGACGAGGACTGGAACCGCGTGATGGACGTGGATCTGGCCGCGCCCTTCCGCCTGTGCCGCGCCGCGCTGAAGGGCATGCTGCGCCGCCGGGCCGGGCGAATCGTCAGCATCGCCTCGATCGTCGGGGTGACCGGCAATGCCGGCCAGGCGAATTATGCGGCGGCCAAGGCGGGCATGATCGGCATGAGCAAATCCCTGGCGCAGGAAGCCGGGTCGCGCGGCGTGACCGTCAATGTCGTGGCGCCGGGCTTTATCCAGACCGCGATGACCGATGTGCTGCCCGAGGCGCAGCGCGAGAAGCTGCTGGGTGGCATTCCGCTGGGACGGATGGGCAAACCCGAGGATATCGCGGCTTCCGTCGCCTATCTGGCATCGGACGAGGCCGGGTGGATCACGGGCACGACGCTGAACGTCAATGGCGGGATGGCGATGCCCTGATCGGCGGGGAACACGCTGATTCCGCTGGACGCAGGCCGGGATATGGCGGACAACAGGCCGATTTCGCGAAGGCGGATTTCAGGTTTTGGCAGCGGATTATGACGGAAAGAAGGTCCGCCGCCTTGGCGAGTGCCGAGGAACCGTGCTAATCCGCCGCTGCTTCGTCCGGAAGCGGGCTGGGCATGGTCCGGCAGTTCCGTTTCGCGGGACGTCAGACAGGACGAATGAATTTCGAACCGCCCGTATCTCATTGGGGCAGACAGGAAGCGAAGACAGATGAGCGAAATCGCTGACAAGGTTAAGAAGATCGTGGTCGAGCACCTCGGCGTCGAGGAAAGCAAGGTCACGCCGGAGGCCTCCTTCATCGACGATCTGGGCGCGGACAGCCTGGATACGGTCGAGCTGGTGATGGCCTTCGAAGAGGCTTTCAGCGTCGAGATCCCGGAAGATGCAGCCGAGAAGATCGCGACCGTGAAGGACGCCATCGACTACATCGAGAAGCAGAAGGCCGCCTGAGGCTGCTTCTACGGAACGTCGGATTTTGTGATCAGGGAGCGGTGCGGGTTGATACAATCTGCCGGAGGAGCGCCGGGACGTCGGCGCGTTGTTGTTACCGGTATGGGCATTGTCAGCCCGCTCGGGCTGGGGCTCGAACATAACTGGTCGCGCCTGATCGCCGGCGAAAGCGGGATCGGCCGCATTGCCTCGTTCGATCCCTCGGACCTGCCGGCGCATGTCGCCGGCGAGGTACCGGCCGGGCCGACCGAGGCGGGCTGCCTGACCCTGTCCGACTGGGTGCCGGTCAAGGACCAGAAGAAGATGGATCGCTTCATCCATCTGGGTCTGGTCGCGGCGACCGAGGCGGTCGAGGATTCCGGGTGGAAGCCCGAATCCGAGGAAGACCGCTGCCGGACCGGCGTGATGATCGGTTCGGGCATCGGCGGACTCCAGACGATTTACGATGCGTCGATCACGGTGCATGAGGGGCGGGCGCGTCGCCTGTCGCCCTTCTTCATTCCGTCGGCGCTGATCAATCTGGTCTCCGGCCATGTTTCGATCAAATACGGCTTTAAAGGCCCCAATCATTCGGTTGTGACCGCGTGCGCCTCTGGCGTGCATGCGATCGGCGATGCCTCGCGCCTGATCATGCTCGGCGATGCCGATGTGATGGTGGCCGGCGGCGCCGAAGCGGCCGTGTGCCCGTTGGGCATTGCCGGGTTCAGCTCGGCCCGTGCGCTCTCCACCGCGTTCAACGCCGAGCCGGAGAAAGCCTCGCGTCCCTGGGATCGCGATCGCGACGGCTTCGTCATGGGCGAGGGCGCCGGCATCGTGGTGCTGGAAGAATACGAGCACGCGAAGGCGCGCGGCGCCAAGATCTATGGCGAGATCATCGGATACGGCATGTCGGGCGATGCGTACCACATCACCGCGCCGGCCGAGGGGCATGAGGGTGCCTATCGCGCCATGCAGGCCGCCGTGCGCAGCGCCGGCATCGCGGTTTCCGATATCGGCTATGTGAATGCCCATGGCACGTCGACCATGGCCGATGACCTGGAATTGCAGGCAGTCGAGCGTCTGTTCGGCGATGCGGCGAGCCAGGTCGCGATGTCGTCGACCAAATCCGCGATCGGCCATCTGCTGGGTGCGGCGGGTGCCGTCGAGGCGATTTTCTCGATCCTGGCGATCCGCGACAATGTCGCGCCGCCGACGCTGAACCTGGACAATCCGTCCACCGAAAGCGCGATCGACCGCGTGGCGCATGAGGCCCAGCGCCGCAAGATCGATATCGCCCTGTCGAACAGTTTCGGGTTCGGCGGCACCAACGCCAGCATCATCGTTCGCGGCGTCTGAGCCTGCGCGGAATGACGGATCGGGCGCCTGCCTGATCCGCTTCCGGGGGCCTTGTTTTTGACATCGTGACGCGGAAAAAGAGCATCATGCTCAAGCGTCTTCTGATTTTCAGCCTGAGCCTGCTGCTGGTGGTGTGCGCGGCGGGCGGGGGCATTGCCGCCTGGGGATGGTGGCAATATGGCGCGCCGGGACCGGCGCCCGAGGCCCGCGCGGTGGTCGTTGCCCGTGGTGGCCTGGCCAGCACGGCGGCGACCTTGCAGCGTGCAGGGGTGATCGCGCCGGGGCGGGCCAGCGACCTGCTGTTTCGCGTGGCTGTGCATCTGACCCGCCAGGATGGTGTTCTGCACGCGGCCGAACTTGAATTTCCCGCCCATGCCTCGCTCCGCGACGTGCTGTTCGTGCTGCGCCATGCCAAGCCGGTGGTGCATCGGCTGACCGTGCCCGAAGGGTTCTCCGCCCTTCAGGTGGCCGATCTGATCGACCGGGCGCCGGTGCTGACGGGGCCGCCGCCTGGGCCGCCGGCCGAGGGCAGCGTTCTGCCGCAGACCTATGATTATGAATGGGGGACAGCGCGGGCCGCGCTGCTGGCGCGGATGCAGGCGGCCATGGAGGCGACGCTGGAGACCGTCTGGCGCGAGCGGGTGCCTTTGCCCGAGATTCCCGATCGGCGGACGCTGGTCGTGCTGGCCTCGATGGTGGAGCGTGAGACCGCGATTGCGGCGGAGCGTCCGCTGGTGGCCCGTGTTTTTCTCAACCGGCTGCGCCTGGGTATGCGGCTGCAATCCGATCCGACCGTGGTCTATGGGATCAATCGTGGGGCCGGGCCGCTGGGCCATGGCCTGACGCGGGCCGAACTGGACGCGCCGGGTGCCTATAACACCTACACATTGCCGGGCCTGCCGGCCGGGCCGATCTGTGCGCCGGGCCTGGCGTCACTGGAAGCCGTGGCGCATCCCGCCGAGAGCGACGCGCTGTATTTCGTCGCCGATGGCAGCGGTGGGCATGCCTTCGCCGGCAGCCTGGCGGAGCATAACCGCAATGTCGGTGCCTGGCGTGCGCGCCAGGCACCGGGCAAGTGAGTCTGACCGCGTACGGTCAGGCTGTCACGGGGGAGAGAGGGGCTGGCTGCTGACCGGGCCGGACGAGGGGACCGCGACCTGTGAGGGTTCGGCGCCGGAACCGGGCTGGGCGTAGGCGGGCGAGGCTGCCGCGGGTGCGCCGGCCGTGGCCTGGGCCTGGACTTCGCTCAAGGCGGCGCGCAGGGGGTCGGCGCCAGGATTGTTGACCCGCATCGAGATGACGATGTCCTCGGGGCCGACGATCTGGTTGTAGTAGGCGCGGTTCGCGCTGCTGTTGACCGTCAGTTTCGAGCCGCCCAGCGCGGCACCGGCGAACAGGCCCTCGGATTTCTGCAACGCCATGATGTCGGTATTGCGCTGGCCGGCCGTGCCGCTCTCGATGCCGGAGCCCATGGTCGCGAAGGAGGCGGAGGCATTGGCGCCGAACTGGAACTGGCTGTCCAGCAATGCTTGCAGCCCGCGATCGGTCATGACGAAGAACATCATCTGGGAGTCCTGCATGCCGAGCTGGATACCCACATTGGCCGAACTGAGCGTGTAGAAGGCCGGATCGGACCAGGAACCGCGCGCGTCGCGCGAGAGCAGAACGCAGCCGCCGCCCGCGCCGCCGAAGCCGATCGACATGCGGAAGATGGACGGGCAGACCATGACCGCGCGCGCCTGGCTCATGTAACGGGTGATCTTGCTGTCCGGGCGGGCGCCGCTGAACATCTCGCGCACGGTCAGGGTGGCGCGGTCCACCAGGGTCTGCTGCCGTTCGCCCGCAGCCAGGGCCGGCGCCGCCGGCAGCGCCAGCGCAATGACCGTCAGGGCCAGGGTTGTGCGGGAAAGACCGTCTCGCAAGGGCATGCTCCATAATTTTCGGCATCGCGCGACCTTCGGACCGTCCGTGCCGCAGAATGCCGAGCAGATCGTATCGCTGTCGCGCGGCCGGAAATGCCCGGCTACGCGACCGTGAAGCAGGAGTGGGCGCGTGGCCGGCATTCCGGCCCGCGCCTTGTCTCCTGCCGGATTTTTATGGCGTAACCATGGCTGGTGGCAGCCGCTCAGTCCAGCGGTACTGCGAGCGCCACCGACAGATCGGTGGCGATTCCCGGTGCCGTCGCAAGCAGGGTGATGCCGCGATCGAGTCCGCCGTCGCGCAGGAAGGGGGAGAATCTGGCCCCGGTTTCCTCCAGCAGCACCAGCGCGGCCGCGACGTCCCACAGATTGATGACCATTTCCAGGTAGCCGTCCAGCCGGCCGCACGCGACATCGGCCAGGGCCAGCGCGCCGGAGCCACCGGAACGGGGCATGGCGCCCAGTTCCAGGATCGCGGCCATTTTCGCCGCGTAGATGCCGTCGGGCACCTTGTTGCTCCAGCCCATTTCGACCATCGCGGATCGGGTGTCGGTGACCGGCGAAGCCTTGATCGGCCGGCCGTTGAGGAACGCGCCATGGCCGCGCACGGCGGTATAGGTCTCGTGCAGTGCCGGGGCCTGGATGATGCCGGCGACCGGCTGGTCGCCATCCATCAGGCCCAGCGAGACGCACCAGCGCGACCGGCCGCGCGCGTAGTTCGACGTGCCGTCGATCGGGTCGACCACCCAGCGCAGGCGCCCGGTGCGGGTGCGCCCTTCTTCCTCGCCCTGGAAGCCGTCCTCGGGGAACAGGGCGCCGATCCGTTCGGAGATCAGGGCCTCGACCGCGCCGTCGGCTTCGGTCAGCCAGTCCTGGGCGCTTTTCTGCTTGCCTGACGGGCCGCCCGGCGGCGGGCGCATCGCCATGGCCAGGTCGGCCGCGTCACGGACGATGGAGCGCGCGGCCTCGAAACGGCACAGGATGGCGGCATCGGACATCGGGGAACCTTTCAGCGTGGGGGAGAAGGAAATGGCATCATTCGACCCGGCGGGCTGTGCGCAGGGCGGTCGTGATGGCGGGGTCGTCCAGGCGGGCCAGCCGTCCGGCCGCCTGGGTGGCGAACAGCCATGTCAGCTTACGCCGGCGGGCGGCGGCCAGGGCGGTCGGGACGGGAGAGCGCAGGATGGCGGCTTCGGCGATCACGTTCAGGCCGGCGGGCACCGTATCGGTGTCCGCGACCATGATCCCGGTCGCCTCGGGCAGCAGGGAGAGGGGAAAGGTGCGATCGACGGCGAAGAAAAGCTGGTCGCACCAATCGTGGTAGCAGGTCCATTTCTGGTCGGTGAGAAAATCGCGCGGGCCGGATTTGATCTCGATACACACGAATCCGTTGTCCGGCCGCAGGGCCATGACATCCGCGCGGCGGCCGTCCGGCAGGACCAGTTCGTTCAGCGCCGCCCAGCCCATCTGGCCGCAGAGATGATTGACCGCGCGACGGATGGCGATCTGGTTCTGTACGGGGTCGATGGGCATCGGGGGCACCATGCCACGGGTGGGGCGGCGCGTCACGACCGGCGCGGTTTGCGAACCGGGCCTGATGGGATAGACCGCTGGGAGGCCGTCACCGGGGCGGCATTGCAGCATGGGAGCGGGCATGGGCCTCCTGCGCACCGATATCTGGCGGACGGGTATTCTGTCCTGCCCGATGTCCGAGATCCTGACGCATGGCGACGTCGCCGGGTTGCCGGTGACCTGGTTGCCTGATCCGGGGCCGTTCCGTTTTCTCGCCGATCCGTTCGGGCTGTGGCGGGATGATCGGCTGTATCTGTTCGTCGAGGCTTATGATTACCGGGTCCGGATCGGTCGGATCGATGTTTTCGTCTTCGATCGCGGTATGCGGCTTCTGGAGGTCCGGCCCGTGTTGTCCGAGCCGTGGCATCTGTCCTACCCGGTGGTGATCGCCGAGGGAGACGAGATCTATCTGCTGCCCGAAGCCTATCGCTCTGGCCGGCTGACGCTGTATCGCGCGGTCTCCTTTCCCGATCGCTGGGAAAGGGTTCCGGAGTTCGTCTTTCCCGAAGCGGCGATCGACGCTTCGCCGGTGCACATCGATGGCCGGTGGTGGATGTTCTACAGCCCCTCCGGCGGGTCGGGCGAGGACAGGCAGAGCCTGCTGCATGTGGCCTGGGCGGACAGGCTGCGGGGACCGTGGCATCCGCATCCCGGTAATCCGGTCCGGCGGGATCGTCGCAGTGCGCGGCCGGGGGGCACGCCGCTGCTGGTCGATGGGCGGGTCATTCTGCCGACCCAGGATTGCACAGGCACGTATGGCGGGGCGATCGTGCCGCTGACGGTGACCGATCTGGCGACGACGCATTTCGCCGCCCAGGCTGGAGCCCCGATCGTCGCGGCGTCGGAGTGGGCGCCCTATACCGACGGGTTGCACACTTTGTCCGCAGCCGGGGAGGTGACGCTGGTGGATGCCAAGCGGATCAGCCGGTCTCCGCGCCGGATTGCGATCGAGCTGGACCGTCTGGGCCGGCGCATGGTCGGGAGGGGCGCGGGCGGGTAGAACGCGCTCAGCCGCGTGGCTGTACGGCGATACGCTCCAGGATGGCCAGGCCGGCGGCGTCGAACCGTTCGGGGGCGAACAGGTCCTGCACGCGGGTGCGCGCGGCGTGGCCCATGGTGGCGAGTGAATGGGGGTGGCGCAGCATGCTGGCCAGCGCGTGGGCTAACGCTGCGGGGTCGAGAGGTGGCACCAGCAGGCCGGAGATGCCGTCCTGCACCGTGTGGCGGATTTCGCCGACGGCCGAGGCGACCGGCGCCAGTCCGGCCTGCATGGCCTGATGCACGCCGATGCACAATCCTTCATGCCGCGAGGGCTGGACGTAGCCGTGCTGGGTGGCGAGGAAGTCCGGCACCGCGCTGGTGAAGCCTGCCAGATGCAGCGTGGTCAGGCCGTGTTCGCGGATCAGGCTCTCGATGTGGGGGCGGGCGTCGCCTTCTCCGGCAATGGTGACCGTAAAGGGCGGGAGCGACGGGTCGGTCTTCAGCAGCGCCAGGGCGTGGCACAGGATATCGTAGCCCTTGACCGGGTGCAGGCGCCCTAGCGAGCCGATCCGCACGATCTCGCCCGCCTGCCATGGGCGGGCGGTCGGGCAGGTTGGATCGGCGCGGAAGATCGGCCACAAGGCGGCGCGGTCGGCCGGGATGTGCAGCCGGTCGCGCATGAAATCCAGCACGCAGGTGGAGTCGGCGACCCACATCCGACTCAGGCGGCGGGTGCCGCGCAGGAGGCGGGCGTTGGCGGGGCTCAATCCGGCGGAGTGCTGCCAGCTTACGACCGGGATACGGCGCCGCAGCCCGACGATCTGGCCCATCACCGTCGCCCTGGTGAGGGAGGTCCAGATCAGGTCGGGGGGCCATTGGGCGATCTGGTGGTTCAGCCAGCGCAGGGCGGCCAGGTGGTCGCGCCGCCCGGCGGGACAGAGTGCGACCGGCAGGCCGGCTGCCTGCAACGTCGGCAAGGCGCGGCCATCGCGGCGTTGCAGCGCGAAGACGGCGACTTCGTGCCCGGCGCGGCGGAGGACATCGGCGATGTCGGGCACGGGGAAGGCTGCGCCGCCGCCCTCCAGGGAGTTGATGATATAGGCGATGCGCATCGGGTCAGGCGGCGGCGGGATTCCGGAGCAGGGATTCGACCAGGAGCAGGTCGGCGGGCTTGTCGACATCCACGGCGGCGCGGCCGTCGGGCAGGGAGACCAGCTTGACCGACGCCTGGCTCAGGCTGCCCACCCGCGCGCACAGGGCGGAGCGGGTGAGGCCGCCGGTTATGTAGCGCAGCAAGGTTCCAACCCCCAGCAGGCGCGCCATGCGGATCGGTCGTTTGCGCTCCTGCTCGATCCGCTGCCACAGTTCCACGACGCCGATCGAGGCGGGCGTGCGGAACAGGAACAGGTTGCAGCCGGAAAAGGCGCCGTCGGCCAGGCGGATCATCGTGCGTTTCGTGCCGGGGACATCGCGCGTGATGTCGGCCTCCATCGCGACGGCCGCGGCCATGTCGCAGTGCGCATCGACGGAATCGAGGAAGGTTTCGATCCATTCCGGGCGGAGCAGGGCATGGTCGGCGGTGGTGACCAGCAGGGGGGTGCCGAGCGTGCGCAGGGCCGCCATCACGCTGGCGCTGGGGCCGGCGGCCGGCGGCAGGAAATCCACCGGATGGTCGAGTTCCAGCCCCTCCAGAATGCCGGGGGTTTCGATACTGATGACGATGCGGCCGATGCGGGGGCAGGCGGCGAGCGCGTCGAGCACGCGCGCGATCATCGGCCGGCCGGCCACGGGCAGGATCGCCTTGTGCGAGACGTTGGCGGCGGTGGCCATCGGGTCCGCCGCGCCCGCGCGGGTGCCGGCCAGGACCAGGACGGTCAGCGGGCCGGGCGCGGGTTGGGTGGAGGTCACGCCGCGTTTCGCGAGGTCGCGCCGTCGGGCCGGTCGCGCGGCGGGGCGCCGGTCTGTTCCATCACCCAGGGGTAGCGGTTGGCTTCTTCCAGATCGTAGCCCAGGTTGAAGACATGCGGGCTGCGCGTCCGCGCGCGGGCGTCGGCGTAATAGGTGCCGAAGGCGCGGTCGACGACGAAGCTGGTGATGCCGTAATTGCCGTCCTCATCATGGAAATGATGCAGGACGTGGCGCTGCTTCATCTTCTGGATCCAGCGCATCCGCGGCTTGTAGTTGAGGTGCTGGATGCAGTGGAAGAATTCGTAGATGCAGGTAATGACCAGCCCGGTGCCCAGGGCTGCCGCGGCACCGCCGACATTGCCGATCAGGTAGCCGATCGGCAGGGTGATGATGGCGATGGTGGGAATCGTGTTCAGCGGCGAGCCGAACAGTACGTCCAGCAGGTGCGGGTCCTGATGATGGTCGAAATGGATGCGCTTCCACAGCGTTGCCGTCCACTTCATCCGGTAGAGGAAGCGGCCGTGCAGGATGAAGCGATGGATCATGTACCACGCCAGCGGATAGACCGCGATGACGGCGCCGGCGGCGATGAGGGTCGGGCCGATGCCGGGGAAATTCCGCGCCAGGACGACGAAGCTGATCACGGCCAGAACGATGTAGAGCAGGATCGTCGGATAGGTCAGGTAGGCGATCCACAACTGGCGGAGATTCATCTTCCCCAGGTCGAAGCTCCGACCGGTGCGCAGAGACGTGTTGTGTAGGGTCGTGCCGATCATCTCTCTTCAATCCTCAACACCAGGGCACAGACGGCGAGCGTAAAGATGACGATGCCGGGTAGCGTCGCCGCCGGGGCGGGCAGCGTGCCGGCATTGCCCAGTGCCCGCAGCATGCCCTGGAAGACCACGAACAGCAGGCCGGCGCCCAGGCACCAGACCGGCAGCCAGCTCCGCGTTCCGCTTCGTGGTGGGATATAGACCACCGGCAGGGCCAATAACAGCATTACCGCAAAGCTGAAGGGGGTGAGCAGCCGTGCCAGCAGCGCGGTGCGCAGGGCCGCCGCCGGCTGGGACGCGGCTGCGTGCCCGCGCAGGATCGCGATGATGGTGGCGACGGAAAGCGGGGGCGTGTCCATCGACAGTCGGATCATGTCCGTGGGGCGCAGCCCGGCCGGCCAGCCGTGGTCCTGAGCCGGTGCGGGGGTTAGCGTGGCCGTGCGGACGGTCGCCCCCGTCGGCTCCAGGCTGCGGCCGCCGTCGTCGGTCCAGGTGCCGTGCGCATAGCGAAGCGTGTTCAGGTGAACGGTGCGGAGCAGCCGGCCGTTCGGGTCGCGCTGATACAGGTCGGCGTGGACGACGGTCGCGCCGCCTTGCGCGACATAGCCGATATCCGCCAGCGTCATGCCTGAGCGGAACCAGAAGCCGCGCCCGGATTCGGGATGGGGGTCGGTGCGGTTCCACCAGCTTGCCAGCGCCCGTTCGGTGCGCGGGGTGATCTGGTCGTCGACCACGGCGCCGGCAACGCCGAGCGCGAGGATCGCCGGCAGCATCAGGCGGGTCAGGCCGGGGGTGGTCAGGCCGGCGGCGCGCAGGATCGCGATCTCGCTGCCGGTCGTCATCTGTATCAGCAGGACCAGAGAGCCGATCAGGACCGCCAGCGGGAGGGTGCCGCCCACCAGCAGCGGTGCGTGCAGCAGCATGTAATAGGCGATGCCGCGTGCGCCCTGGTGCCGCTCCAGGATCGGGGTCAATTGTTCCAGCAGCGCCAGGACTTCCATCAGCGCCAGCAGGATCGCAGCCGTCGTCAGGATTCGCCCGAGCAGTTCGCGGGTGAGATAGCCGAGCAGGACGTGGCGTGTCGGCGATGGAGGAAGCGGGCTCATGAGGACGGGCTGGCCGCCGGGCAGGGCCGCGGCCGCGCGAAGGGGCGCCGCCGGAGCGGGCCGGCCCCCGCCGATCCGGAGCGTTGCGCGATCAGCCAGATGCAGCACCCGCAGAACAGGACGAACGGCCCCCATATGACCAGCCAGGGTGACATGGCGCGGCTGGCGACGAGGCTCAGCCCCAGTTGCAGCGCGTGATCGAAGCCGACCAGGCTGATGGCGGCGATGGCCAGGCCCAGATTGCGTCGCTGGCGTTTGGCCATGCCTGCCAGCGCGCAGGCGAGGATCGGGATGAAGGGAATGGCCAATGCGCGGGCGAGGCGGAAATGGAGTTCGGCCACCAGATGGGGGCGGCGGATCGTCGGGTCGCGGGTGTGCAGGTCGTGCAGCAGTTCGAACAGGGTCAGTTCCCGCTCGTCATTGCCGCGAAGGCGGAAGGCGTGGGTCTGGGAGACGGTATTGAACAGGCGGGTGGTGGTGTCGAACAGCACCAGCGTCGGTGTTTCGCCCTCCCGCTCGGTGACGATGATGCCGTGCTTCAGGTCCAGCCGGACCGAGGTGCGGTCGTCGGCGATCCGCAAGGTTCCGCTCTCGGCGGAAATGTCGCGTTCCAGCCCCTCGCTCCGGTCGCGGATGAAGACGTGGTGCAGGTGGGTGCCGGCGCCTTCGACCCGGTCCGCCGTCAGCATCAGCGTACTGGAGGGGGTGGCGAACATGCCGCTTTGCAGGTGGGGCGCCCAGCCCGCATGGGCGGCGAAATACATCGCCTGCCGGAAATCGTAGCGGGCATAGGGCTGGATGAAGCCATAGAGGCTGAAGCCCATCAGGCCCATGACCGCACCCACGAGGATGAAGGGGCGTGCGATGCGCAGCAGCGAGACGCCGCTGGCCATCAGGGCGTCGATCTCGTTGTTCTGGCTCATCCGCCGCACGACGGCGAAGACGCTGACACAGATCGCCGCCGGCAGGGCCAGGCCCAGATAATGGGGGATCAGGTCGGCCAGCAGTCCGGCGAAGATCTTGAGCGTGCCGCCATCCGCCGCCAGCACGTTCAGCAGGACCAGCAGCCGTTCCAGCAGCAGCGCGGTCATCACCACGGCCAGCGAGATCAGGAAGGGCGGTGCCATCTGCCGTACCAGATAACGGTCCAGGGTTCCCGGCGTGATCCTTTGCAGCAAGGCGGAAGGGAAAGGCGCGCGCGTCATTGTCGGATAATTCATACAAGCATCGTCTAGGGGAGGCGATAGGCATCGAAGCGCCAGGGGGGCAGTTCGCGAACCGGCTGGCCCGGTGCGGTCAGGCGGCGGCGGATTTCGGCGGAATAGCCGCGTTCGGTGCCCGCCACGCGGATATGGTGCCACGCGGCCGTGCGTTCCTGGCCCGGCGCCAGCATCGAGGCCGAGGCAATGCCCAGTACCGGCACCGTCGCCGTGGGGCCGGGCAGGGACGACAGGCCGGAGCGATGGCTGTGGCCGTGCAGGATGAGTTCGGCGCCTGACCGGGCGATGGCGGCTGCGAACAGTCCGGCATCCTGGAGCGCCTTGCGGCGGGTGACGATGCCGGGAACCGGCGGATGGTGGATCATGACGACGCGGAAGGCGCCTTCGCGGCCGGTTTCGTGCAGGATGTCGGTCAGGCGGGCCGCCTGCGTCGCGCCGAGCCGTCCGGCGGCGGAAAACCAGGGGGTGGGGCAGGCGGAATTGACGCCGATCAGCGCGACCGGGCCGAAACGGCGGACGAAGGGGAAATCGTCCGGCCGGGCGGCCATCCAGGGTTTCCAGCCCCCCAGCGTGGCATCCCATGGCGCGCGCACCAGCATGTCGTGGTTGCCGGGGACGATCGCGGTCTGCCGGGGCAGGCGGGCTGCTACCCAGGCTGCCGCGCGCCGGCATTCGACCGGGAGGCCGAGATTGGTCAGGTCTCCGGTCAGGGCGACTGCGTCCGGTGCCATCGCGCGGAGGTCTGTGACGAGCGCGTCCAGAACGGTATCGACATGCAGGAACCGGCGCCGGTGCCGCCAGGAGAACTGGCTGGTCATGCGCTTGTTCAGCAGCGCCCATGCGGGAAAGCGTAGCCCGTCATGTGCCAGATGCAGATCGGACAGGTGGGCCAGGGTCGTCTCGTTCACGGTTTCCTCCAGTCTGTCCTCGGCCGATCCGTCCTAGGGCGTTCACGATCTTGCAATAATGCGGGGAACGCGGCTTATGACCCGGAGAATGTCGGTGTCACAGAAAAAGGTCGATAGGCCGTGAGCGAGCGGTTTGCCCTGATTCATAATCCGCGCAGCCGTCGGAATGGCCGTGAAGACGGTTCGTTCGGTCAGCGGGCGTCGCAGGTGCTGGGGCCGCTGTTCTTTCATTCGGCATCCCGGCCCGGCCTGGTGGAGATCGTGGCTGAGCTGGCGCGGCGTGAGGTCGGGGTGGTCGCGATCGATGGCGGGGATGGTACCGTCAGTGACGTCATGTCCGCCATTCATCAAGCCTATCCGGCGGATGCGTTGCCGGCCCTCGCCGTGCTGCCGTCGGGGAATACCAACCTGATCGCCGCCGATGTGGGGTTCGGCCTGCGTGGCATGGCGGCGCTTGCGCGGCTGAGCCTCCTGGCCAGCGAAGGGGGGCTGCGGCGTTGCCTCCGGCGGCGGGATGCGCTGGCCGTTCGCTGGTCCGATCCGGCGCGTCCGGCGGTGCTGGGGATGTTCCATGGTGCTGCCGCCTTTACGCGCGGAGTCCGGATCGCCCATCGGCCGGTCATCCTCAATCGCTTTTCGCATGAACTGGCCGTTGGCATTGCGATCGCGTCCTCGCTGGGGCGGCTGGTCTTTCGCGCGACGCGCCGCAAATGGCTGGCCGGCGATCCCGTGACACTGGCGGTGGGGGAGGAGGCGCCTCGGACGGCGGACTGCTTCCTGTTCCTGGCCACGTCGCTGGGCGGTCTGCCCGGCGGAATGTGGCCCTTCGCGGCGCGAGAAGGGACGGGACTCTCCTATCTGAATGTCGGGGCCTTTCCTGAACATCTGCTCTCCGCGACGTGGTCGGTCCTGCGTGGGCGGCCCACGGCCTGGATGGATCGTTCGCCTTCCTATCTGCGTGGTCGGGCCGATCATCTGGCCTTGCGGCTGACTGGGGATTTTGTGCTGGATGGCGAAATCCTGGATTCCGGTCCGGATGGGCAGACCTATCTGTCGGCGGGGCCGGCCTTCGATTTTATCCGGAATGCCTGATTCTCATGGATGACGTGCGATACGATCCTCTCGCCGCCGGGCAGGTCGCCCGCCTTCTAACGGACGAGCTGGTCCGTCCTGTCGAGCCGGCGGTGACGGCGTTTGTCGGCGAACTGGTCGGGGATGCACCCGTGCTGGGCGTCCTGTTCTACGGGTCGGGCCTGCGGCAGGTGGATATGGAGGGTATCCTCGATTTCTATATCGTGCTGGACCGGCAGGCCGACTGGGCGCGCGGCAGGGCGGCGCGCGAGGCGAATGCTCTGTTGCCGCCGAACGTCGAGTATCACGAGCGCATCATCGACGGCCGGACTGTCCGGGCCAAGGTTGCCATTCTGACCCTCGGTCAGTTCCGGGCGCTGACGGCGCGCGGTTGCCTGGACACCACGATCTGGGCGCGTTTCTGTCAGCCGGCGCGGCTGGTCTGGGTGCGCGACGCGGTCGCGGCTGACGCGATTCTGGGGTGTTTGATCCGGGCGGTGGGGGTGGCTGCCTGGTGGGCGGCCATGCTTGGTCCGGAGAGCGGATCGGCTCTGGCTTATTGGGAAAGCCTGTTTCGCCGGACCTATGCCGCGGAATTGCGGGTCGAGGGGGGAAATCGCCCCTCCATGCTGTTGGCGGGCGAACCGGGGACGCGGTTCGCGGCGTTGCTGCCGGCGGCCTGGGCGGCGTCCGGCCTGTCGTTCAGGCAGGAAGGTGAGACATTATATCCGGCGGTTCCGGCGGGCGCACGCGCCCGAGCGGAGCGCCAATGGCGGGTGCGCGCCGGTCTGGGGCGTCCGCTGAATGTCGCGCGGCTGCTCAAGGCGGCGTTCACCTTCGCCGGCGGTGCGCGCTATATCGCCTGGAAAGTGCGGCGCCATAGCGGCTTCGACCTCGCCTTGACCCCGTTCGAGGCCCGGCATCCGCTGATCTGCCTGCCTCGGCTGCTCTGGCGATTGAAGCGGGCCGGGGTCTTCCGCCGGTAAGGAGCGTCAGAGCGCCTGATATATCAGTCCGGATCGCTGTTACCGCCTGAAGACGGTAACAGCGGGGACATGGCGTTAGTGGCCGAGCCCGAGTTCGCGGGCCACGATGGCGAAGATTTCGATCGCCTGGTCGATCTGGGCGGCATCATGCGTTGCCATCACCGACGTTCGCAGCAGCGGGCGCTGGTCGGGGGTGGCGGGCGGCAGGCTGAGATTGACGTACACGCCCAGATCCAGGAGCCGGTTCCAGAACCGCACGGCCTGGTCGATCTCGTCCAGCACCACCGATACGACGGGGCTGGCCTGCGGGCCGGTGCGCAGCCCGATGGCATTCAGGCCCGCATGCAGGCGCCGGGCATTGTCCATCAGCCGGTGCCGAAGCTCCGGCCGCTGTTCCAGTTCGCTCAGAGCCGCCATGGTGGCGGCGATCACGTCGGGTGGCAGCGACGCGGTGAACATATAGGGCCGCGAGCACAGGCGGATCAGGTCCAGCCCGTCCTCGTCGGAAACACAGTAACCGCCGACCGTGCCGAGGCTCTTGGAGAAGGTGCCGACGACGAAATCGACATCCTTCTCGACGCCGCATGATTCGGCGACGCCGCGGCCATGCTCGCCCATGACGCCGACGGAATGGGCTTCGTCGGCCAGCAGCCACGCGCCGGTTTCGCGCTTGACCGCCGCGAATTCGGCCATCGGTACCACGTCGCCCATCATCGAGTAGATGCCTTCGACGACGATCAGCTTGGCGCCTGGGGTGCCGTCCAGCCGCCGCAGGCGCTTGTGCAGGTCGTCGGCGTCATTATGCCGGAAGCGGATGACCTGGGCCTGGCTGAGCCGGCTGCCGTCATAGATGCTGGCATGGCTGTCGGCGTCCAGCAGCAGGTAATCGTCCTTGCCGGCCAGGGCCGAGATCATGCCCAGATTCGCCTGATAACCGGTCGAGAACACCATGCAATGCCGGCGGCGGAAGAAAGCGGCGATGCGCTCCTCCAACTGGCGATGCAGCCCTTGGGTGCCGTTGGCGATGCGCGATCCGGTGGTGCCGACGCCGTGGGTCCGCAGCGTGTCGATCGCGGCTTCGATCGCCGCTTCACTCTGGCTGAGGCCCAGGTAATTGTTGGTGCCGAACAGCAGGGTCTCGCGCCCTTCGATCACGCCCACGGTCGAAGATATGGGGCGGTCGATCACGACGGCAAACGGGTTGCGGCCTCCGCCATCGGTCACGGCCGCCAGCGAACGGGCCAGCGGCTCGTATTTGGAGAAGATCGACATGGAGTCAGCCGCCCTGCTTGAGCGACACGATGCAGTTGGCCAGGTCGTCGATGGTGCGGATGTCGGCAAGCCGGTCGAGCGGAACGGACACATCGAGGGAATCCTCGATTTCCATCACGAAATTCATGACCGCGAGTGAATCGAAGGCCAGATCTTCGACGATCTTGCTGCCGCCGCTGATGTCGCGAGGGACCTTGGGATTCGCCAGCAGCGTCTGGATGATCAGGGCAGAGACGTCCGCGACCGTTTCACTCATTATAAATGCATCCTTATTGCGGGAGCCGTCTCCGTATGACGTGTCCGAACCCCGCCTGCCATAGGAGGATCAGGGCCGTCTGGCGGATCACCTGCGCCCCCTCTCAACAAAAGAGGATGCCCTTATATCGAAATCCGGTCGGATGGCCAGTATTGAAGCTGGGGTCTGTCGGCGGCGCGACAGACCCCAGCGGATCACGCGACCGACGCGGTTTCGCTGACCGAGTCGAAGGCCCCCGACAGCAGCATGGCCTTGGCCCGTGCGCGGGTCAGTTTCCCCGATGAAGTCTGCGGCAGCGTATGGGGCGGGATCAGGATGACCGAGACATCGACCCCATGCTGGCGGCGGAACAGGCTGGCGGCCTCGTTGCGCAGGGTTTCGCGGGCTTCGGGGGTGGCGGCGCGGCACTGGATCAGGGCGACGACTTTCTCGCCTTTTTCCTGATCGATCGAGAAGACGGCGACATCGCGGCTGCGTAGCGCGCCGATTTCGGTTTCCGCCGACCATTCAAGGTCTTGCGGCCAGATATTGCGGCCGTTGATGATGATCAGGTCCTTGGCGCGGCCGGTGACGACAACCTGCCCGTCGATCATGTAGCCGAGATCACCGGTATTCAGCCAGCCATCGGCATCCAGGACGCGCTGGGTCTCCTGCGGCTGGTTGAAATAGCCGCGCATCAGGCTGGGGCCACGGACGAAGATGGTGCCGACCTTGCGATCCGGCTGGCGACGGCCGGCAGGGTCGCGCACTTCCAGTTCATGCTCGGGCAGAACCTTGCCGCACAGGATGAAAGTCCTGAGAGCATGGGAAGGATCGTTCGAGGGGCGTGCGATACCCTGCGTTTCCAGGAAGCGCAGATCGACGGTATCGGTCTGTATACCCGTATGCAGGGGCACGAAGCTGATGGCCAGCGTGGCCTCGGCCATGCCGTAGCTGGCGGTAAAGGCCCGTCCGTCGAAGCCGGATGCGGCGAAGCGTTCGGCGAATTCTTCCAGAATGTGGTGACGGATCATGTCGCCACCGATACCCGCGACGCGCCAGCAGGACAGTTCGAGCGTAACCGTCGAGGCACGGCGGGCGCACAGTTCGAAACCGAAGGATGGGCTGTAGGAGATAGTACCGCGATTGCGGCTGATCAAATCCAGCCAGACATGGGGACGACGGGCGAACTCGCGCGTTGGCAGCATATCGACGGTCAACTGACAGGTGACCGGCGTTAGGAAAAAGCCGACGAGGCCCATATCGTGATAGAGCGGCAGCCAGGACACGCATCGGTCACCGGTTTCGCGGACCTTCAGGCCGTCGCGGGCGATCGCGCGGGCATTGGCCATGCCCGATTTCTGGGTGACCGCCACCCCCATCGGAAAGCGCGTGCTGCCCGACGAGAATTGCAGGTAGGACAGGTCGTCCGGCGAGACAGTCGGCAATGTGACAGGTTCGACCGGCAGGGCCATCAGTTCGGCTGGACTCCCGCCGAAACGCAGATCGAAGCCGTCGATGATCTCGCCTGTCCAGCCGGCAATGATGTCAGGCACGATCACGGCGACGGCGCCGGCGCTTTCGATCATGCCGCGCAGGGTCGTTACATAGCCTTCGCGCCCGCCGAATGCGACCGGCAGTGGCAGCGGAGCCGGCACCAGGCCCGCATACTGGCAACCAAAAAAGATCCGTGCGAAGTCACCGTCGCTTTCTGCGACAATCGCGACCCGTTCACCAGGTCGCAGCCCAAGCGTCAGCAGTCGCCGTGCGACATCCAGGGCCTGTTCGCGCAATGTTCGGTAGGGGAGGGACTCCAGCAATTGGCCGCGCCCGGAATAAACGTTGAATCCCGCTTGCCCAAGGGCCGCGTAATCCAAGGCTTCCGGAAACGTTGCAAAATCGCCCAGGCGTCGCGCCTGACCAGAATCTGTCGGAGTCGGATCGAGTGTCATTTCAGGTAACGAATCTTCCACCTGGAGTATGTAATCAAGGCAGGTTCAAAGCGAGGACGAAAGCCCGCATCAATGCGCCTTTCGAAGGAATTCTACGATAGCGTCCGCGCCAATCGGCGCTGTCGGCTCAATATCCGCGAGGCCGAAGGTTTCGCGTATATATGATTTTTGCTGGTCAAGAAAACCGGGGTGCCCGGCAACGGCGCCGTCCAAAGCTTGGTCAAGGCTGGCAGCCGTGTCGATCACCGGTCCTAGGGACCAGAACAGATAGTCGGGATTGTCGTGCCATTTCGTCTCATGCGCGTCAAGAAACAGGCAGGGACGAGGCTCGATCAGAAATTCGGCGACCTGGCTGCTGACATCGCCCAGATAGAGGTCGGCGCCCATCGTGTAGGTCATGTCGACGCTCCTGGTACTGCCCGGATCGATGAGCATGTGCGGTATCCCCTCATAGGCGCGCAGAATACTCGCGGCCTTGTCGCGATGTGCGTCAAACAACCGGTAATGTGGTGCGAAAACAAGATTGTATCGGTCCTGAGTGGCAAAATAGTCCAGAACTTGAGTGCCCAATTTATACCACGATGTCAGCCGCGCATTGAAATGCGGATTATAGAGAACTGTTGGGCGTCCGTTGCTGAACAGCGGCGCGGCGTTGCTATGCATCAGCCGCACGAGATCAAATTTGGCATAGACGCCCGTGACGTAGTGTCCGGCTCGGAGTGAGCCCTGGCTCAGCAATCGCTTTTCAAGCTTTCTTCCTGCCATCAGGATAAAATCGAAATGCCGGACGTCTCGGGCAAAGCCGACAGCGCGGTCTCCAGCACCGTGGCGGGTCCAGATCAGGCGCGGGCTGCGCACGCCCATCCTGCGCAGATAGAGTGACGTGCGCTCTGGAACGACAATAGCCTGAAATATCTCGAAATAATTCTTGTTAAAAAACAGAGCCGCCAATCTGGTCAGAACGCTGGGGCCGCGATGGGTCAGTTGTCTCCGTAACAGCCTGGGGAGAGTTAGTCGTTCATAAATGACGTGCGAGTCGGGATAGAGGCCGCCCAAGCGCCTTATATAGGCCTCCTGGTCGTCCGTCAGGCAGGCGATATGGACCGCGATCTCTGGATGCCGGCGCGCGATCTCCATCGCGATCGGTAGGGAATGCGCGATCTGATGGGGCTGGGCGATAAAAGGGAAAAGGATGCGCATCGGTTAGGTCAGGTCTGGACGCATCTGGGATGGCAGGCGTGCATGCGTCATGGCCCGTTGCGCAAGCAGCACGATAATGGTTCCGTCGAAATCGGCGGCCTCCACGGCTGCCGGTCCATAGAGGTGAAACAGGATCGCCTGAATGGGCAGAAGGAAGACAGCATCCATTCTATATGCGATGACAAGAGCGCCCGTAAGACGGAAGGTCATCAGTAACGGTTCCAGCGGTAAGCCGATTGGCTAATGTTCGCAGTACTGGTCATTCTTAGCACGATGTCGAGCGTTGCGGGATCTTATGTGTCGATCATCCGCTTCAGTAGTCGGACGTATGGCGGCAACGCGAGGACCATCAGCAGACGACCAGTTCCCCCGGTCATCATAATTGGCCAAGCTTGATGATTCGTTCGTTCGGCGGTGCGCTCCTGCACGAGGTCGCGGTTTCGAGTGGAGGCTGCTTCATCGATATCGGCATATAGCTGAGGGCCGGATGAAAATGGCGTTGGAGATGAAAAGTGGAGTGCCGGATACTGGCAACAATCTGCATCGCCCCGCCTGCGAGGCTCTTGGGTGGAATCCGGCGCCGGACTGAAACGTAGGATGCCGATGAAAGCGGAGTGGGTCTATGTCAGTCAGGGGAGGCCGCGCGGCAGTTATGGTCTGTCATGACTGAAAATCTCCCAGATCGTCAGTGATGTGGGGGCGACGGCATGAAGTCGACGCCCTATCTGCCCAGCAGAATCCCCAGATTTTGGAATGTGCGTGGCGAGGTCGCGTGGTGTGGGATGCTCAGGCGGCCGCATCAGGGCGGTCCAGCGTCTAGGAAGCTGGTGGGAGAAATTTCGAGAGGCGACGATGGTGGTGAAGCCTTCTTCGGGGCGGGGGAGGGTCTCGCCGGCTATGATCGCAGCAGATCAGGATTGGTGGTTTTCCGGGGAATATAATCTGGTGGAACAACTTTTTTGTTTTTTTCTGATCTTCCGTGTTGACGGTGCTGAGGGTGGGGTGTAGATCGCTGTTCACCGCCGGGGCTGAGGTTCTTGACCTGGCGGTTTGGACCTGCTAGTTTCCTTGGCCCTGCTGGGTTGAGTGAATGATTGGCAGAGGTCTTTGACAACAGAATATGGAATGGAAGGGATATGTTGGCGGCGTTCTGACGGCCTGCGGAAGTGGGTTGATTTGGGATTGGTTGATCTGGGTTTAGCCTGGGT
>NZ_JABEQN010000024.1 GCF_014174165.1 Gluconacetobacter dulcium
CGCGGCCCTCAAGCTCCTCTTCCTGGCCTTGAACCGGGCCGAGAAAGAATGGATCATGCCCCCGAGGGAATGGTCCATGGCAAAGGCACAGTTCGCCATTCTCTTCGGTGACCGCTTCGCGCGCGCCACCGTCTGATCAACAATGTGCTCAACGCCTCGCACACGAAATTCCTGACAGTCCCGATGGCCCTGAACTGATAGAAGTCTTTTTGCTTCTTTTTCTTCAGAAAAAGAAGAGAAACCTGGCTTCATAAGCGCGCTTTATGACCTGATCACGAAAATCACTTGGACGCCGCCTGTGCCCACGCTCACTGTCCGCCGCCGAAAGCGGGGGAGTGAAGACGGCTGTGAGCGCGGAGCGGTGGAACTGGCTGTTCGCGCCTGCGCGGGCCGATCTGGGGTTCGCGGTCCGGACTGCGTGCGCCGCCATCCTGTCGTTGCTGATTGCGATGTGGATGGAACTGGGCAGCCCGCAATGGGCGCCGCTGACCGTCTGGACCGTGGCGACGGCCTCGCGCGGGGAGTCGTTTTCCAAGGCACGGTGGCGTCTGGCCGGGACGGTCGTGGGGTGCGGCGTGGGGGTGGCGCTGATTGCCGCCTTTCCGCAGGAGGCGGGGCTGTTCTTTCTCTGCCTCGCCCTGTGGACCGGGGTGTGCTGCGGGCTGGCCACGGCTTTTGACGGCTACCGGAGCTACGGCTTTCTGGTCGCCAGCTTTACGGCCGCCATCGTGGCCACGGATGGGATCGCCTCGCCTGGCGATGCGTTCTTCATCGCGATGGCGCGGGGGACGTATATCGCGCTCGGTATTCTCTGCGAGGCGGCGCTATTCTCTGCGAGGCGGCGCTGGCCATGCTGTTTTCGCCCGGCATGCGCGAGCGGGCGCGGGGGGCATTGCTGGCGCGGTTGCGCGGCATGTCCGCCATGGCCCGGCAGAGGCTGGAGAACTGGCATGCGGCCGAGCCCGGCCCGGCGACCGAAAGCGCCCTGCTGGCAGATATCATGACGGCATCGGCGCGGATCGAATTCGATGTGCTGGAGATGGGGCCGGCGGCCGGGCGGGTGGCCGACCATGCCCGCGCGGCGGTGGCCGACCTGCTGGCGGCCATGGCGCGGGTCCGCGCGGGGGCGCCCTGGGCCTCCGTGCTGCGGAGGCTGGATGGCGGGGAGCGGCATATCGCGGCCATCGCCGCGCCGCGCCGCGGGGACCGCTTTCGGTTTCGCAGCCGTTCGGTACGGCAGGCGACGCAGGGGCTGAGGAATGGCGCGCGGGTGGCGGCGGGCGTGCTGGCGGCGTCGGTGATCTGGTATGTGACGGCGTGGCCATCGGGGATCGGGTTCATTGCGTATGTCGTGCTGGTCTATGGGCTGCTGGCGACGCGGGAGGTGCCGGTACTGGCTTCGGCGGCCTTCGCCCGGGGGGCGGTGTGGTGTGCGGTCGTCGCCGCTGTCTATGTGCTGCTGATCGTGCCGATGGTGACGGCGCCGGAAATGCTGGCCTTCTGCCTGCTGGTGCCGATGGTGGTCGGTGGGCTGGCCGCCCGGACGCCGCGACTGGCGAACCATGCCTTTTCCTTCAACATGTTTCTGCCGGTCCTGATCGGTCCGTCCAACGCCGGTCGGTATGACGAAAGCGCCTTCCTGAACGGGACGATGGCTTTTCTGGCGGCGGTGTTTTTTGCCGGGGCGATGTTCCGCCTCGTGCTGCCCTTTCGGCCCGACGAGCATCTGCGGCGCACCATCGGCTGGGCGGAACGGCGGTTGCCCGGCCTGGCGACGGGGCGGAGCGTGCCTTCGGCGCGCACCTGGCTGATGACGAACGCCGAGAGCATGGTGCGCGCCGTCCGCACCGGGCGGGGTGTGCGTGAGGAACTGCTTTTCGCCTATTTCGCCGCGCATATGGCCGTCATGGTGCAGGGCCTGTGTGTGATCGAGATTCGCGAGGTCATGGCGGGCGGCGCGCTTCCGGTGCCTGTTGCCCGGCGGCTGGCGGCGTTTCTGCGCGCCTGGACCCGCAACCCGGCGCGGGCGGCGGCCCTTGTGCCCGCGCTGCTGCGCCGGGCCGAAATGCGGGCTCCGGCCGGGGAAGACCTGGCGGCCGCGCTCAGGGCCATCATGCTGCATGACCGAAGCGGGGGCGTCAGCGGCCGGTGAGGGCGCCCTTCGGGCGTTTTGCGGGCGCGCCTCGATGCGGGCGCGCGTGCCGAACGGTCGTCCGTAACCGGGGGGTCGGGTCCTGATTGCGAGTGCGTGGCATCATGACCGGCGGTGGTTGGGATATGCGCGAATTCAGTATCAGTGGAGCCGGATAAGGACTTGAAGAATATTTCTTCGGTGATATTAGGCAGAAAAATCGCGCTTTTTTTCATTGAAGAAAGACATGTTTCGGTGAGTTCTTTATTCGCCTGCATCCTTCTTGAGCATGACCTTCGGATCGTGCTGGTCGCAGCGTTTCTCTGCGGCGTGGGGGCGTGGGTGACGGCGCGCCTGTTCCGCCGCGCCATGCAGACGAACGGGTCGCAGCGGATCGGGTGGTACGTGTTGACCGCCCTGGCGACCGGCGTGGCCATCTGGTGCACGCACTTCATCGCGATGATGGGCTTCCGGTCGGGGGCGGTCGTGACGTTCGATCCGTTCCTGACCCTGCTGTCGCTGTTCATCTGCATCGTCGGGAGTGTCCTGGGGTTTATCGCCGCGGGCAGCAAGGCCATCAGATGGCCCTCCGTGGTGGGCGGCGGCCTGCTGGGGTTTTCGATCGCGGCCATGCATTACGTCGGCATGATGGCCTTTCATGTCCAAGGGCAGGTCCATTGGGATCTGCTCTATGTGGTCGAGTCGGGCATACTTGGTCCCGTTCTGGCCATGGCGGCCCTGTATATGGCGCTGAAGGGCACGGCGCGGGGCACCAATGCCATGGCCGCTCTGTTCGCCGCCGCCATCCTGTCGGTGCATTTTCTGGGCATGACGGCCTTTCATGTCGTTTCGGGCGGCGAGAGCGTGGTGTCCGTTCATTCCGAAGCCCTGAGAACCATGACCATGGCGGTGATCGGCATGAGCCTGATCATCCTGGTGATGGGTATGGTCAGCTACCTGATCGACGACAGCACGCGGGCCGAGACCGTCGAACGATTGCGGCGCATGGCGTTGAACGATGCGCTGACCGGTCTGCCGAACCGGGCGCATTTCAATGATCGGCTGGATTTTGAAATCGCGCTGGCGGCGCAGCGCGGGGGCCGGCTGGCCCTGATCGGCATTGATCTGGATCGTTTCAAGGACATCAACGATCTGCGTGGGCATTCGGTTGGCGATGAGGTGCTGCGCGTGCTTGGCCAGCGCATGAAGGCCATGCAGCAGGTGGAGCAGGGCCGGTTTATCGCCCGGACCGGCGGAGACGAATTCACGGCGCTGTACCGTATCGGCATTTCCGGCGATGTCACCGGGTTTGTCTCCCGGATTGAACAGGCCCTTTCGGACCCGATCGCGTTTGAAAATCTTGAAATCACGCCCGGGGGCAGCCTGGGGGTTGCGATCTTTCCCGATGATGCCGTCGACAGGGAAAATCTGGTCAATTGCGCGGATCTGGCGATGTATCGCGCCAAATCGAACCCGTTGCAGCGGATTTGTTTCTACGAAGCCGGCATGGACGAACGGATTCGCGAACGTCGTGCGCTGGCCGCGGATCTGCGCGATGCGATCAGCCATAACCAGCTTACGCTGCATTATCAGGTCCAGACGATCGTCTCCACCGGCCGCATTCGCGGCTACGAGGCCCTGCTGCGCTGGAATCATCCCAGATTGGGCCAGATTCCCCCCAGTGAGTTTATTCCGCTGGCCGAGGAGAGCGGGCTGATCCTGTCGATCGGGGAATGGGTGCTGTACACGGCGTGCCGCGAAGCCGTGACGTGGGAGCCGCCTTATACGATCGCCGTCAATCTCTCCGCCGTGCAGTTCATCAACGCCGATCTGCCGGAGATTGTTCGGAAAGTTCTGGCCGAGACGGGGCTGGCCCCCGAACGGCTGGAACTGGAACTGACGGAATCGACTATTTTCGCCGACCGCGAGCGGTCGCTGGATCTGTTGCGCCAGATCCGGGCGTTGAAGGTGAGCATTGCGCTGGATGATTTCGGCACGGGCTATTCGTCGCTGGATACCCTGCGATCGTTCACCTTCGACCGGATCAAGATCGACCGGTCCTTCTTCAGCGCCTCGGAGGCGACGACCCAGACGACGGCCATCATCCGGGCCGTCCTGGCGTTGGGAAAGAGCTTCGGCATTCCGGTGATGGCGGAAGGCATCGAAACCTACGACCAGCTTTCGATGCTGAATGTCGAAGGTTGCGAGGAAGCGCAGGGATTTCTCCTCGGACATCCCGTCACGGTGGATGACATCATCCGCAAGGGGCAGATCGCGCGGCTGAATGGTGGCCCGGATGGCGCAGGTGCGGTGGATATGAGGCGGGCGGAGAGCGGGGCATGAAGACTCTCAACTGGCCTTTCGGCCGCGAAGGCTGGTTTGGCACCGGCGAGGCCGAAAGCTCTGAACTGGCGGTGGCCCGGTACTATCGCTGCGCCCAGACCCTGCCGATCATGCATGTCATCCTGATTGCCAATGCGTGGCTGCTTGGCGCCTTGTTCGTTCGACAGGCACCCGGCTGGCTTTCGCTCCTGTGCCCCGCATTGTGCACCGTGTTCTGCGTCGTGAGGATGCGGGCCTGGCTACGGGCCAGAAAGGCCGATCCGACGCTCGACCAGGTTCTGGCGGCGCTGGCCAATACCAGCCGTCTTTCGGTCGGGTTGATCATCCTCCAGGCAGGATGGGTGTTCGCCCTGTATTCCTACGGTGACGCGGCGACACGGTCCTTTCTCTTCTTCTTTGTCGCCACCACCACGCTGGCCGTCATATACTGCCTTGCGCATCTGCGGGGCGCGGCGATCCGGCTCGCGATCATCGCCAACGTGACGCTGTTCATTCTCTGCCTGGTCAGCGGGACAGCGATCCATCTGGCGGCAACCATGAGCCTGCTTGTCGATTCGATCGGTGGCCTTGTCGTGCTGACCAGCACCTATCGCGATTTTTCAAAGACCGTGAATGCGCGGGCGGAGGAGCAGCGGCGGGCGAAGGAACAGGAACTGCTGCTGCGGATGATCGACAACATGCCCGTGGCGGTGATGACGGTCGAGCCGCAGACCTATATCATCAACTATGCCAACCAGATGTCCAAAGTGCTGATCCGCAGCATCGAACATCTGTTGCCGATCCGCGCCGATGACCTGATCGGCACCTCCATCGACGTGTTCCACCGTTCGCCGGCCCATCAGCGCGGGATTCTCGCGGACCCGAACAACCTGCCGCACAATGCGCGCATCCGTCTGGGCGACGAGGTTCTGGACCTCAAGATTTCCGCCATCACCGCCATGGACGGTCATTATATGGCGCCCATGCTGACCTGGGCGCTGGTGACCAAGGAAGTGGAGGCGGAAAATCGCATCCGCCATCTGGCGCATTACGATGCGCTGACCGAATTGCCCAACCGGGTCACGTTCCGCAGGGAACTCGAGGATCGTCTGGCCACGCCCGGCAATCGGGTGGGCTTGCTCTACATCGACCTGGATGGCTTCAAGCTGGTCAACGACACGCGCGGGCACCAGATCGGCGATGCCCTGCTTCAGCAGGTGGCGGCCAGGCTGAAAATGGTCTGCAATGGTCCTGCCGTCACGCTGACCCGTCTCGGGGGGGACGAGTTTGCCGTGCTGCTGCCCCATGATTCCCGCCAGCAGGCGCTTTTGCTGGCCGACCTGATCGTTACGGCGCTCGGCGCGCCCTTCGATCTGGATTACGATCGGACGATCCGGATCGGGGCCTCGGTCGGCATTGCTCTGGCGCCGGAACATGGCGGGGAACCCGATATCCTGCTGTCGCGCGCCGACATGGCGCTGTATGCCGCCAAGGAAGCCGGGAGGGGGACCGCCAGGCTGTTCTCGCCCGATCTTGAGAAGCAGGTGCAGGAGCGCGTGCGCCTGGAAGAGGAACTGCGATCGGCCCTGGCGAGCGGGGATGGGGTGTTCGTGTTCTACCAACCGATCATCGATCTTCCGTCCGGGCGTGTGACGTCGCGCGAGGCCCTGGCGCGCTGGCATCATCCTGAGCAGGGCTGGGTTTCTCCCGGCCGGTTCGTGCCGGTGGCCGAGCAGTGCGGTCTGATCGACCAGTTGGGCGCGTTCATCCTGGACCGGGCCTGCCGGAGTGCCGCGCAATGGGCGGACGAGGCGCATGTGGCCGTCAACGTGTCTGCCATGCAGTTGGGCAAGGGAACTCTGGTCGATCTCGTATCGGCGACTCTTGCCGCTTCGGGCCTGCCGGCGGAGCGGCTGGAGATCGAGGTGACCGAGACGGCGCTGCTGGGCGACGAGCATCGCGGCATCCAGGAGCTGCTGTCGCTGCGTGAGATGGGCGTGCGGATTTCGCTGGACGATTTCGGGACCGGCTATTCGTCGCTGGCCCATCTGCGGACATTCGCGTTCGACAAGATCAAGATCGATGGCTCCTTCGTGAGGGATGCGCTGGAACGCCCGGAATGCGCCGCCGTGGTACGGGCCATTGCCGATCTGGGCCAGCGCCTGGGGGTGCGGATCGTCGCCGAAGGGGTCGAGACCGAGGACCAGCTTGCGCTGGTGCGCGCGGAAGGATGCCGGGAAGTGCAGGGCTATCTTTACGGACGGCCGGCTCCGGGAGAGGCGGATGCGTTGTTGATCGCCGGGCTCGACAGTCGGCGGTGAACGGTGAGAAACGCTATTCCTGCTGGGTGGGGTGGCGCGCCCACGGTGGCAGCGCGAAGGCCTCGACGAAATAATCCAGCAAGGCGTTGACGCGCGCCGGGCGCAGCGGGCTGGGAGGCGTGACCAGATAGAGCGCGATCGGCGGGGCCTGCCAGTCCGGCAGGATGATTTCCAGGCGTCCGGCCTGGAGGCTGTCCCAGATCATGAATTCGGGAAACAGGCCGAAGCCCAGTCCGGCCTCGAGCGCCGGCAGGAACCCTTCCGCATTGTTCGCGCGCAGGCGCGAGGCCTGAGAGAGCACGTAATCCTTGCCGGAAGGCGCATGGTGCAGTCGCATCGTCCCCGGTGCCGAGGTGTTGGTGTAGACGAAGCTCTTGTACGCTTCCAGATCGCGCGGATGGGTGGGGCGGCCGGTTACATCCAGCCAGGCCGGGGTGGCGACCAGCAGGAGCCTGACCGCGCAGAGCCGGCGGGCTCGCAGCGATGAATCCGCCAGCGAGGAGATCCGCAGCGCGATGTCGTAGCCCTCGGCCACCAGATCGACGATCGAATCGCTGAAATCGAGCGTAAGGTCGATATCGGGGTAGCGGTGCAGGAAGGCGGGCAGGATCGGTGAGATATGCTTGACGCCGAACGTCATGGGGGCGGCGATGCGGATCAGGCCCGAGGGTTTCAGCGTGCCGTCCCTGGCCCCCGCCTCGGCGGCCTCGGCTTCGGCGATGATCCGGCTGGCATGGCCCAGGGCGTGGCGGCCCATCTCGGTGAGGGATAATTGCCGCGAATTGCGGTTGAACAAGCTGGCGCCCAGGGCCTGCTCCAGCCGGGAGACGGCCTTCGAGACGGTTGGCTTGGAGAGCTGGATATCCTCGGCCGCGCGTGCGAACGAGCCCCATTCGGCCACTTTCGCGAAAATCGCCCAGGCTTCGAAATCGGGCAATCGCATGCGGAGTAGCCTCTTTTGAAACGGTCAGGTCGGACTCTTTCCATATATTTTCCGGGAGGGACCGTCCAGATGCCGGGCTGATGGCGCTGGGGCGTGGAAATTCCGGAAACGAAGGGTTTCGCTTCCTGCCGTATCGCCGGGCGTCGGCGGAGGCGTAGGGTCCGTCCAGACATTCAACGCATTGGAGGCGATCACGATGATCGACGTTCGGCCGTTCGCGGAGCTAGGTCATGCTGACCATGGCTGGCTCGATGCGAAACATCATTTTTCCTTCGCGGATTATTACGATCCGCGCCGGATGCACTGGGGTGCGTTGCGCGTATGGAACGATGATGCCATCGCGCCGGGAACCGGGTTCGGCACCCATCCGCACCGCGACATGGAAATCATCACCTATGTGCGCCAAGGGGCCATTACGCATCGGGATAATCTGGGCAATTCGGGGCGCACCGAGGCGGGCGACGTGCAGGTGATGTCGGCCGGGACCGGCATCATGCACAGCGAGTATAACCGCGAGCCCGGCACGACGCGCATCTTCCAGATATGGATCATGCCCGATCGTACGGGGCATGCGCCATCGTGGGGCACGCGGAGCTTTCCCCGGGGCGAGCGTGGCGGCGGATTCGTGGCGCTGGCCTCGGGTTACGATGCCGACGCGGGAGGCGATGCCTTGCCGATCCATGCCGATGCGCGGGTTCTGGGCGCGACCCTGAAGAAGGGGGAAAGCGCGGAATACCGGCTGGGCGTGGAACGGATGGGTTATCTCGTCCCCGCCAAGGGCAGCGTGGAGATCGAGGGAAAGACCGTGGGCACACGGGACGGCGCGGCGATTTCGGAGACCGACACGCTGGTCGTGCGCGCGCTCGACGATGCCGAGATCGTGCTGGTGGATGTTGCGGCCTGAGCCTGTTCCGCCCCCGCCCTGAACGGCGGGGGCGGGCGGTGCGGCTTGATTTTTGCGGCGTGGCGTCGCTTGATGCCGTCATGACGATCAGACTGGATGAGAGCTGGAAGACGGCTCTGGCCCCCGAATTCGACGCGCCCTACATGCAGGCGCTGAAGGCATTCCTTCAGGCGGAGAAGGCACGGGGCAAGGTGATCTTCCCCAAGGGAGCGGAATATTTCCGGGCGCTGGACCTGACCCCGCTGAACGACGTCAAGGTCGTGATTCTGGGCCAGGACCCGTATCATGGGGATGGGCAGGCCCATGGGTTGTGCTTCAGCGTGCGGCCCGGCGTGCGCATTCCACCGTCTCTGGTCAATATCTACAAGGAACTCCAGAGCGATCTGGGGATTCCGCCTGCCCGTCATGGCTATCTGGAATCCTGGGCGAAGCAGGGCGTGCTGCTGCTGAACTCTGTGCTGACGGTGGAACGCGGCAATGCGGCCTCGCACCAGAAGCAGGGGTGGGAGCAGTTTACCGACGCCGTGATCGCCCGCGTCAATGAACAGCGCACGCCGGCTGTCTTCATGCTGTGGGGCGCGTATGCCCAGCGAAAGGCGGCCTTTGTCGACCAGTCGCGGCATCTGGTGCTGAAGGCGGCGCATCCGTCACCGCTCTCGGCGCATAATGGCTTCTTCGGGTGCCGTCATTTTTCCAAGGCCAATGAATTTCTGGTCAGCCATGGGGTGACGCCGATCGATTGGCGGCTGCCGGTGGAGCCGCCGAAGGATGTTTGAAGGGGGCGTTCTTTTTTGAAAAAAAGAACCAGAAAACTTTTATTTTCTCTGGAGTTTTTTTAGGGCGTGCGAGGTCCCCGAATGAATGGTCGTCTTTTTTACTCGGCCGCCCGTGCGGGATTGTTCGGATGATGAGGCCAGGTCAGCACACCCTCCACCGGCTGCGGTACCATGGTGATGCAGTCATCGACCGGGCAGACATGGGCGCAGAGATTGCAGCCCACGCATTCCTCGTCGATCACTTCGTAACGGCGTGCGCTGTCGATGTGCAGTTTGGCGATGGCCTGGTGCGATGTGTCCTCGCAGGCGATGTGGCACAGGCCGCATTTGATGCAGGCATCCTGGTCGATTTTCGCGAGGGTCCTGAATTTCAGGTTGAGCTGGTTCCAGTTGACGAAATTCGGAATCGCGCGGCCGGTGACGTCGTCGATGGTGGCGAAGCCTTTCTGGTCCATCCAGTTGGACAGGCCGGTGATCATGTCTTCGACGATGCGGAAGCCGTAATGCATCGCCGCCGTGCAGACTTGCAGTGTGCCGGCGCCCATGACGAGAAATTCCGCTGCGTCGCGCCAGGTTGAAATGCCGCCGATGCCTGAAATCGGCAGGCCGCGCGTCACGGCGTTGCGTGCGATCTCGCCCACCATGCGCAGTGCGATCGGCTTGACGGCCGGGCCGCAATAGCCGCCATGGGTGCCCAGGCCGCCGACCACCGGCATCGGCGCCATGGCGTCGAGATCGACCGCGACCACCGACTGGATGGTGTTGATCAGCGAGACCGCATCGGCACCGCCGCGCAGGGCGGCGCCGGCCGGTTGCATGATGTCGGTGATGTTCGGTGTGAGCTTCACGATGGTCGGCATGCGGGTGTTCTGCTTTACCCAGCGCGTGACCATCTCGACATATTCGGGCACCTGGCCGACGGCCGAGCCCATGTTGCGTTCGGACATGCCATGCGGACAGCCGAAATTGAGTTCGATGCCGTCGGCCCCGGTTTCTTCCACCAGCGGCAGGATGCGTTTCCAGCTTTCCTCGACGCAGGGCACCATCAGGCTGACCACGATGGCGCGGTCGGGGTAGTCGCGTTTGACCGACTTGATTTCGGCCAGGTTGACGGCCAGCGGGCGGTCGGTGATCAGCTCGATATTGTTGAGCCCGACCAGCCGGTCGCCATTGTAATTGAAGGCGCCGTACCGGCTGCTGACATTGACCACCGGCGGGTCTTCGCCCAGCGTTTTCCACACCACGCCGCCCCAGCCGGCCGCCAGCGCGCGGCGGACGTTATAGTCCTTGTCGGTCGGCGGGGCGGAGGCCAGCCAGAACGGGTTGGGCGAACGGATGCCGGCGAAGAGGCTGCGCAGATCGGCCATGGCTCAGGCTCCCGTTGCTTCTGTGAGATCGGCGTGGATGGCCTCGGCGGCGTTGCGGCCGTCGCGGACCGCCACCACCGTCAGGTCGTCGCCGGGCGTGCAGTCGCCGCCGGCATAGACGAAGCGGCGCGTGGTGCGCCCCTGGGCGTCGACCGCGATGCGGCCGTTTTCGATGGCGAGCGCGCCGCGATCCAGCGGGTCCGGCAGGAAAAGCTGGCCCACCGCCTTCAGCACCATATCGGCCTCCAGCGTGAATGTGCCCTGGTCGTGGACCGGTCGACCCTCCAGCAGCCGGCCGCCGGTGAAGGTGATCGAGCGGACCGCGCCGTTGGTGCCGTCGAGGCGCTGCGGTGCGGCCCATGTGCGGATGGCGACGCCGTTGGTCTGCGCCCAGGCCTGCTCGACGCTGGTGGCCGACATGGTTTCGGCCCCGCGCCGATAGACCAGCGTGACCTCCTCGGCGCCCAGGCGGCGGGCCTGCACGGCGGCGTCGATGGCGGTGTTGCCGCCGCCGATCACGACCACGCGCCGCCCGACCGGGACATCGGCCCCGGTGGTGGAAGCGCGCAGGCCGGCGATGAAATCCACGGCGTTGAGGACGCCGTCCAGATCCTCGCCCGCGATGCCCAGCGCGCGCACCCCGGCCTGGCCGATGGCGAGGAAGACGGCATCATATGCCGCTTCGAGATCGGCCAATGTGACGTCGCGGCCCAGCATCCGGCCGGTTTCGATGGTGATGCCGCCGATGGCGGTGATGAAGTCGATTTCGTGCTGTGCGAAATCGTCCGGCACCTTGTAGGCGGCGATGCCGTATTCGTTCAGGCCGCCGGCCCTGGGCCGGGCATCGAGGATGGTGACCGTGTGACCGTACATGGCCAGGCGATGGGCGCAGGCCAGGCCGGCCGGCCCGGCGCCGACGATGGCGATGCGTCGGCCGGTTTCGGCGGCGCGGGGGAAGGGTTGGGTCCCCGCATGCATCTGCCAGTCGGTGGCATGGCGCTGCAATGCGCCGATGACGACCGGCTTTTCCTCCTGCGCCGTGCGCACGCATGCGCCTTCGCACAGGATTTCGGTCGGGCAGACGCGGGCGCAGGAGCCGCCGAGGATGTTGGACGCCAGGATGGTGCGCGCCGCGCCGGCCAGGTTGCCGGTGGCGATGCCCCGGATGAAGCCGGGGATGTCGATGCCGGTGGGGCAGGCCTCCACGCACGGCGCGTCGTAGCAGAAATAGCAGCGATCAGCCTCGATCGACGCCTGGCCGCGTGTCAGCGGCGGGTGGGCGTCGGCGAAATTGATGGCCAGGCATTCGGATGACAGGCGGTTGGCGGCAATGTCCGGGCGCGAATCCACGATAGACGGTCTCCGTCATGAAGCATGACCTGTGACATTATCTATCGCAGAGTTTGTATTTATTTCGCAATGAAAAATTTGACTGTTTGGTCAGAAAATTATGATGGGGCGCAGAGTCCCCGCCGGGCAGAGTGTCGCGCCCCCGCAGGTGCCGATCGGCAGGGTCGCTGCGCCGCTGCCTGCAAGGTCCGGCCGCCGGGCTGCCCGAAGCTGTTCGAGCCCCTGATGGAGGATGACCGCGCGCACCACGCGGCTGCCATCCTTCAGGCGCCAGCGCTCGAAGGCCAGGGTCGTGTCCGGCGCCGTGTAATCGGGCTGGTCGGTGAAGGTCCAGTCGAGGCCGAAGATCGCCGCCAGCGTGTCCAGCGTCGTGTCATGGCCGGCGAACAGGATGACCCGCGTGTTTGGCCCGATTGCGCTGTGGTCGGGCAGGGTGACCGGGAGGTCGGCCATCAGGTCGATGATGGCGCGGGACAGGACCGCTCCGCGCGGGACGGCGAAGGCGGGCTGGCGACGGGTCAGTGCCGCCGCATATCCGTGCGCGGGCAGGACCGTGGCCAGCAGCGCGGCGGCGTTCGGCGCGCCCCAGGCCACCTGTTCCGGCGCCATGCCCTGCGCATAGGCCAGCATCATGTTCTCGGCGATGGTGGCGGCCAGGAGCGGGCCGCCCGTGAGGTGCGGCGTGCCGTGGGGATTGGAAAGGGTCAGAGGCTCCGTCAGGCACGGGCCGGCCGGTCTTGCGCAGCCGTCGGGCGCGACGAGCGCCTGGAGGCGTGTCAGCGCGGCCTGGACCGGTGGCGGCCGGTGGTCGCGGTCACGGGCGACGCCCTGCTCCAGAGCCTTGGTTGCGCGCGTTTCGTCCCGTTTCGCGGCGCCGGTGCCGACGGCATTGAAGATTGGGTCGGCGTGGCCTGCGGGCAGGGCGCGGGACTGGAGGTCGCAACGTGGAGCGAGACGGTCGGCCATGATCGCGCCGCTCTGGCGCGTGCGGTCGTCGGCGGCGTCGGCCCAGATCGCGACCGCTTCGGGAGCGGGACAGCCGGTGGCGGGGAGGAGGCCGAACTGGCGGTAACGCTGGCCCAGCGCGTCCGTCATGGCGGCCAGGGCCGCGCGGCCGTGCGCGGTCAGTTGCCCCGGCGGGACCGGCCAGGCCGGCCAGTCGCGGCCGGT
Source organism: Gluconacetobacter dulcium (assembly GCF_014174165.1). GTDB lineage: Bacteria > Pseudomonadota > Alphaproteobacteria > Acetobacterales > Acetobacteraceae > Gluconacetobacter > Gluconacetobacter dulcium. Next base: position 13,285 of record NZ_JABEQN010000024.1, read on the forward strand.
CTGGGCTTTCAGCTCCGCCGGTGCCCTGGTGGGGCTGCGGATGCCATGCCGCGCGACCAGCACGATTTTCTCCAGCGTTGCGCCGGCCAGGGGATCGTCGGGCCTTTCGGCTGCGCGGGTGTTGCCGCCCAGCGTTGCGGCCAGGAGCAGGGTCGCGCCGACGGCGCGGGCGATGGTTCTCATGGGAGCGTTGCCGACAGGTTGAAGAAGATGCTGCGGCCCGACAGGCGCCAGTACAGCGGCGCGCCGTCGGGATAGCCGGCGCTGGCGGCCGACTGGTTGCCGGCGAAATCGCTGATGGCGTGGCTGTCGAACAGGTTGGCGATCTTCAGGCTGGCGGTCAGGTCGCTCATGAAACCACTCAGGTGGTGGAAATGCCAGCCCAGGGCCAGGTCGGCGGTGGTGATGCTGCCGATACGATACTGGTTGGCGAACGCGGTGTGACCGTCGCTGTTGGTGGTGCTGTCGAGGCCCCAGTGATTGCCGACGAATTTGCCGATCAGCGAGAAATATGGACCCGTTCCGTTGTCGTACAGCAGGCCGAAGGAGGCCAGTATGTTCGGGGTGGACGCGATGCGCGTATGGGTGTGTTTGTACTGGGCGTCGTTCAGGCTGTAATTGCCGTAGAGCGAGAAGCCGGCGCCCAGGGCGTATTGGCCTTCGATCTCAAGACCCTTGTAGATGGCGCCGCCGCTGTTGACCGAGGTGCTCTGGGTGCCGATGCCGGGGACCTTGATCTGGGCCGAGGCGATGTAGTTGGAGAAATCGATGTAATAGGCATCGGCCGAGAGGGTCCAGCGCGTCTTCTGGAGGACGGTGCCGACCTGGTAGTTCAGCGTGGTTTCGGGGCTGACATTGCCGACATTCTGGGTCTGGAACACGCTCATCGGCGGGGCGAGGAAGCCGCGTGCGATCTGGCCGTAGGCGCTCCAGCCCGGCAGGATGATCTGGTTGATCGCGATCGAGGGTTGCCAGGACGTGAAGGTCTGGCGGTCGTTGAGCGGCATCTTGGTGGATTTGTTGATCGCGGCATCGTAATCGCGGTGGAAATAGGAATATTTGATGCCGGGTTTGACCGTCATGCCCTTGATGGGATGCCAGTCGAATTCGAGATAGGGCTGAACCGTCGTGTTCAGGTCCGAAATATTGTAGCTGTATGCGGAACCTGTCTTGCCGGGTACCGGGATGCCGCCCTGGGTGAGGTCGATGGCGTAGCTGTAGCGCCGGTCGTCCTGCACGTCGGCCCAGGCGCCGAACAGGACGTCGCCGACCGGTGTGGCGGCGCGAAAGCGCATCGTATCGCCATAATCGCGGAAGCCGGCGCGGGCGTATTTGCCGGGGATGTCGTGTTTGTAGGTGGCCAGTTTCTTGCCGGCGGCGGAATAGAATGTGACGCCGTTGGCGGAGGGGGCGTCCTGGCTGGCGTCGGTCGATTCGGTGTAATCATGCACGAAGCCGTCGGTGTACAGCTTGTTTTCGAATGTCAGCCAGGGGGTGAGGCGGGTCTTGAGATTGACGTAGCTGAAATCGGACTGGTAGGTGCTGGGATTGTAGCCGTAGTAGCATTGCAGCGCGCGATCGAAACACAGCCCGTAATCATGGCCGTATTTCGCATATTCCGCCAGTGTCGCGCCCTGGGTGGTGTATTGCCATTCCCTGTCGTAGGTCGTCAGCAGGGTGACGGTGGTCTGTTCGCCCAGTGCGATCACGTCCTTGAACAGCAGGTTGCTGCGCCGTTCGGCCGATCCGGTCAGGTAGCCGTCGGTTTCCTCATGCTGCATGTCCAGCACCATCGAGCCGAAGCGGGTCTTGCCGCTGTCCAGTTCGATGCCGCCGGCGCGGGTGTTGAAACTGCCGTAGGTACCGTAAGGCGTGACGCCGAAATGCTTTGCCGGTTCGCGGGATTCGAAGCCCATCGTGCCGCCGAAGGTGGCGTTGCCGCTGGTCGAGGCCGTGCCGGGGCCGCGATCGACCCGCACCTGATCGAGAAAATGCGAGATGAAGAGCGAAGACGTGGTGTGGCCCAGGTCGGTGGCATCGCCGAACGGGATGCCGTCGAACGTCATGTTGTACTGACCGTCCTGAAAGCCGCGCAGGCTGATTTTCTCGGCCTTGCCCATGCCCGGGCCGTTCGGGTTCTGCGACCAGACGCTGGGCTGGAACTTGATGATGTCGTCCACGCTGGCCAGCGGGATGATGTTGTTGGTGATGAAGCGTTTCTGGATCACCGAAGTGGGCTCGGTGATCGTCAGCGGCACGGTTGATGGGGCCAGGCGTTCGGCGCGGCGGATGACGGTGATGTCCTCTGCGTCTTTCCTGTCGGTGTGGGTGGGGTGGCCGGGGTGGGGTGGCGTGCCTGCCGGGCCTTCGATCAGCAGGCCGCCGTCATGCTGCGGCACGGCATGCAGGCCGCTGCCGCGCAGCAGGCGGGAGGCCGCGTCTTCCACGCTGAGCGTGCCGTCCACGGCTGGAGCGGAACGGTTGCCGATGTCGCTGCTGGCAAAAAGGATGTCGCGCCCGCTGATGCGCGCCAGGTCTTCCAGCGATTCCGCCAGGGGCTGGGCGCGCAGGTGCACGGTGACGGGGGCGGCGGTACCGGCCCGTGCCGGCTGGAGACCGGCGAGGGTGGTGGACATGATCAGGAGGGCGGCCAGGGTCTGCGGCGAAGGGTGTGGAGACGGCGAGCGTGACATCGGGGGAATCCTGTCTGTGGCGCCGGTTGCGCCGGCTTACAGGCGTGACGAACTCCCGCGATGAGTCCTCAATGTATCCGCGCGCGTTTCATCAAAGCTTCACAATGCGCAGGGTGTGGGTGCCTTCGATCCGTACGGGAAGGAGATGCGTCAGGGCGCGGGCGAAGCCTGCCATGTTGCCGGTATGGTAGAGCCCGCTGATGCGCAGCGCGCCGACGACGGGTGACGTGATTTCCATTTTCTGTTCGCTGTAGCGGTTCATTTCCATGATCGCCATGCTCAGCGGCGTATCGCGGAAGACGACGCGCCCCGTTCGCCAGGCGATCAGGTCGTCCAGTCTGGGGTGGTCGATGCAGGGGGCTTGGCCGGTGCGCAGGATGAGGCGTGTGCCGCTGCCGATCGTGATCGGGGCCGCGCCGGAAGCCGGGAAGGCCGTCAGCAGGCCGGCCAGGACCGTGGCGGTCACCCCGTCAGGGAGGACGCCGATATCGAACTGACCGGCCGGGGAGGTGAGTGTGCCGGTGGGCGTGGCCAGGCGCAGGGGGGCGCCGCCGCCGGGGAGCGACAGGGCGATCCGGCCGCCGGGTAGCCACGCCTGACCGGGTGCGCCCGCGGGGGGGAGGATGAGCATGCTCTGGGTATCGAGCAGCAGGTCGGCGCCGCCCGGCAGGACGCAGCGGCGCCGTTCGCCTGTTGCGGTACGCAGGACCATGGCTTCGGCCGGTGCGCCGGGCAGGCCGAACAGGCTGGCCGCCAGCCCGATTCCGCCCGCCAGGACGGTGCGGCGCGAGGCTGTGACCGGGCGTGACCGGCCATGCGCCAGTGTGGCCGATGAGGCCCAGACGCCGGACATCAGGGCGAACACCTCGCGGTGGCGGGGGTGTTCGTCCAGCCATGCGGTGAAACGGCGCCGGTCGTCTTCGGTGCAGTCTTCGGCCCGCAGGCGGGCGGACCAGCGGGCGGCGGTCTGGACGGTGCTGTCGCTCATGGCGGGTCGACGTCCAGCAGGGCCGTCGTGAGGATGCACAGCGCCCTGTTGATCTGTTTTTCGACCGTGCTGACGCTGACGCCGAGCTGGGCGGCGATGGTACGGTAGGGCAGGTGGTCCAGCCGGTGCATCAGGAAGATGCGTGCGGTGCGGGCGTCGAGGCCCGTGAAGGCGGTCGAGAGCCGGGCCAGTTGCTGCCGGCCCAGCACCACGGCGTCGGGCAGGGGCATCGGACAGGCGATGGCCTCCGTCTGGTCGGGAGGGAGGCTTACCAGGCCGTCGCGTTGTTCGCGCCGATATTCGTCGATGGCCAGGTTTCGCGCCGTGCGCAGCACGTAAGCTTCGGTGTTGGCGATGCCCGTGTGGCCGCGTTCCAGGATGTGGAGCAGGGCTGTCTGCAACAGGTCTTCGGAATCGTGCCGCCCGGTCAGGCGGCGAATGCGGGCATGCAGCGACGCCCACCCGGTCTGCCGGATCGCCCAATCCGTCATGTCCCTCGCGCCCTCGCCCCATTTCTGCCGGTAGACGGCCTGTCCGGTATCGGGGCGGACCCTAGAGGCGCGGTCTGGCCCTGTCATCGGCGCGGGGTGGGTAACGGATCGGTCTTCTTGAAAACTTCATGATCGCGGAGCGCATTCCTGCCCTGACTTGTTTTTCGGGTTCCAGCAACATTATGTTAAAAAAGAAGTCCCATGACGAAAAGGATGTCTGACATGCGGATTATGGCCTCGTTGGCGGTTGTCGCAGCCCTTGGTAGCGTGCCCTCGTTGTCGCATGCCGCGTCGCTGCATGCGGCGTGGGAGAAGTTCAAGGCCGGTCGCGCCCTGCACCATCTTTCCAAAGATGGAGAGCGTGCGCTGGCCGACATCCTGACCGCCCAGCAGTTCGTGGCGCAGGGTAAGGTGGATCAGGCCGTGCCGCCGCTTTATGACGCGCAGAAGCGGCTGGAAGCCGCCCGCAAGGCGGAGAAGCGCTTCAATGTGGCCGAGAGTGCGCTCCAGCCCGCGCCGCAGCATCCGGTGTCTCCGACGCACCAGCCGGTGACGACACCGACCGACTGGGTGCCGGTGGGCGGCGAATTCGTGGCCAGCGACATCCTGGCGCCCGAGAAGAAGGCGGCGGTCGCAACGGCCAATGCCCAGCTCAAGGCGGGCGACAGCCAGGCGGCGGCCCAGACGATGCAGGTTGTCGGCGAGGATGTGGATTTCATCGTCGCGCTGGCGCCGCTGGATCAGATGGAGGGCGCGGTGAACCGGGCGACCGTGTTCGTCGAAGGACGCCAGCCCAAGCAGGCGGCCGATGCGCTGAACCAGGCGCTGGACGGGATCGTCTTCGTCTCGCAGGATTTCGTTGAAACGCTGCCGTCGGCTTCGGGGCCGGCCGCCGCGCCGGCTGCGACGGCAGCGGTTCCGACGCCCAAGAAATAACGAGGCCATGGGGCGGGGACGGACGAGGTTCGTTTCCGTCCTTTCCTGAGTAAACGCCTTCTGTTGCTCCTTGCCTCGTCCTGCTCCGCGGGGGTAGGGGAGAAGCGGTAGGTTTGTAACGAACGAGGTGGCCGGGCCGTGCAGGGGCAGGACGCGATCAGGATGGAGCGGTCGGGCTTCGGCCGCTGGATGGTCGCCCTGTTCGTGCTGTGCGGCTATCTCGGCCTGCTGGGCATTCAGGCGCAGGCGCTGCCCGGCGAGATGCCGCGTGCCACGCTGGAACGGCTGGCGGGCATCCATCTGGCCGCGCCGTCCTTGTCCGCTGTCTGTGACGACATGCCCGGGATGGCGATGGCCGGCATGCCGTCTCCGCGCGATCGGTCGCATGACCAGGCGCCGGATCATGACGCCTGTCCGCTCTGCCCGCTGTTGCATCTGTCACTGGTCGTGCTGCCGGTTGTGCTGGCGGCGATCTTTGTGTGGCATCGGCTGGCGCGGGTGCGTTACAGCCCGGCCCGGCCCCGCGCGCCGCCTGTGCGCCGGGCCCTGTTGCGGCCGCCGGCCATCGGACCACCGCGAACAATCTGAGACTCTGACTGGAGAGGCGTGCCGGTAGCGATTCCGCGCGCGGGTTCCCGGCTTCGTGGCGAATGGCTTCATAAAGCCGTTTCGCTTCGGTGTACGAGAACGCGCACCGGGTGGCCGGGCTGGGCTTTTGTGCCTGCTGCCCGCGCGTCGGCGCACTTCCGGTCAGGCTTCGGGAGAGTCTTCAGGGATGGGGCGCGGCGCGCCTGTTCCTGACAGTTCGTCCCGTCGGACGCCTGCGGGCACGCGATCGGGAACCGGTGCGCATGCCCTGTCGGCTGTTGCTTTCTCTCAGATCAGGTTTCTATCATGACAGATTATGTCCGGTCTTCCTGGATCGGCGTCGTGGCGTGCGGCTGGACCGTCGTCTTTGGGTTGGCCGTCGCTCCGGCTTGGGCGGATACGGCGATGTCCGCGCCTCTTTCGCAATCCGCATCCCCATCGTCCGCGCAGGCGGAGGAGTTTATCACCGTCAACGGCATTCGCCGGCAGACGGGGCATAGTGCGGATACGGTTGCCCTGCTCTCGCACGCCATGGGGTTTAGCAGCTATTCGGCCGGTGGGGTTTCGGCGCTTCCGGTGCTGAACGGCATGGCCGACGACCGGGTGGCGACTTTCGTGGACGGGATGCGCATCGCCTCGGCCTGCCCCAACCACATGAATCCGGCGATGTCCTATATCGACCCGGACAGCGTGGCGTCGGCGGTGGCGACGGCGGGGATTACCTCCGTCAGCGACGGAGGGGACAGTACCGGCGGGACCGTTTCAGTCGAGCGGCGGGACCCGCAATTCGCCAAGGCGGGGAAGATCCTCGTGACCGGGCGCATGCGTGGGGATTATCGCAGCAACGGCGGTGGGTCCGGTGCCTCGGGGTCGGTGACGGTGGCGAACGATCTGCTGAGTCTGCGTTATACCGGGTCCTACAACCATGCCAGCGATTATCATGCCGGTGGGGACGGGCCGCGCGTGCGTTCGACCAGTTATCTCAGCTTCAACCACGCCGTTACGCTGGGGGTGCATAAGGACAATCATCTGCTGACCCTGACGGTGGGGCAGCAGGACATTCCTTATGAAGGTTTTCCCAACCAGTATATGGACATGACCAACAATCGGTCGACCTTCGTGAATGGCAAATACAAGGGCGATTTCGATTGGGGCACGCTGGAGGCGCGCGGCTTCTGGCAGCGGGTCGATCATGTGATGGACATGTTGTCGGACAAGGGCGGGCATACGGCCTCGACCGGCATGCCGATGAACACCGATGCACGGACGGCGGGCTATGCGATCAAGGCGACGATTCCGCTCGGCCTGAAGCATGTGCTCGGGCTGGGCAGTTCGTTCGATCATAACGGGTTGAACGATTGGTGGCCGCCGCTTGTCGGCAGCATGATGATGGGGCCGAATACCTACCACAACATCAACGACGGCCATCGCGACCGGCTGGGCCATTATATCGAGTGGAAGGCGCAATGGCTGCCGCGCCTTTCTACCGAACTGGGGATGCGCAGCGACCTGGTGATGATGAATACCGGACCGGTTGCACCCTATTCCTGGACCGGGATGATGGGCATGGCCGATGCCATGGCCGCGCGAAGGTTCAATGCTTCTGCGCGTGGGCGCACGGACAACAATTTCGATGTGACCGCGCTGGTGCGCTGGCATCCGCTCGATAGTCTGATGATCGAAGGAGGGTATGCGCGCAAGACGCGCTCGCCCAATCTGTATGAGCGTTATGCCTGGGGCCGGGGGGCGATGGCGAGCAGCATGATCGGCTGGTTCGGCGACGGGAACGGTTATGTCGGCAATTTGAACCTGACGCCGGAAATCGCCAATACCGCCAGCATGACGTTGACGTGGCACGATCCGCGCGACCAGGCATGGTTGGTGAAAATCCAGCCGTACTACACCTACACCCACAATTATATCAATGTGATGCGGATCGGTGCCCTATCGAACGGCCTGTCGCAATTGCAGTTCGTCAACCACAATGCGCAGAGCTACGGCATCAACGGCATGGCCTTCGCGCGCCTGTGGCGGAGCGACGCCTTCGGCACGGGCGAAATGCGTGCCAACCTCAATTGGGTGCGGGGTGAGGATCTGGTGACGCATTCCGGTCTTTATCACCAGATGCCGACCAACGGCACGATTGCGTTGCACGAGACATACGGAGCCTGGACCGGGCGGGTCGAGGTTACGCTGGTCAAGGCCAAGGATACGGTCGACTGGCTGCGGCATGAGCCGCGCACGCCGGGTTATGCGCTGCTGGGGTTGGGAGGAAGCTATCGGTGGCGGAACCTGACGCTGGATGCCAGCATCGATAACGTGCTGGATCAGAAATATTATCTTCCGCTCGGGGGACTCTCGCTGGGGGATTACAGGGCGACGGGGGTGCTGGGGCCGCTGCCGGGGTTGGGGCGATCCTATAATCTCAGCCTGACGGCGACATTCTGAGAGCCTGACCGAAATGCGCGCTGGCGGCGTGTCCTCCGCGCGTTTTCTGGGCTTCGGTGCTCATGGCCATCAAGGCCACTCCGCTCCGATGCTCGGGAACACATGTCGGGCGCGGTCCGGAACGGGCCGCTCTCGCGCGCCAGCCCACATGTTCGATCAGGCTCCGAGGGCTGGGTCAGCCGAAGCGGAAGCCGGAGAGTGCTTTGCCCATGATGGTGTCGGTGTAATCGCGGCGGCCAATGTCCTGTCCTGCCGCGCCTGCCGCAACCATCAGGGGGAGCAGATGTTCGGGGCGTGGGTGGCATAGCAGGGCGCCGGGCGCCTGGTCCCAATGGCGCAGGGCTTCATCGCGCTGCGCGGGGGGCGCCTCCACGGTCTGTGCCAGCCAGTCGTCGAAAGCCTTCGAGGCGGTGTCGGACCTCGGATCGGGCTGCATGAAATGAGCGAGATTGTGGTAGGTCATGCCTGTGGTGACGATGAGGACGTTCTGATCGCGCAGGGGGCGCAGCGCGGCGCCGGTCTGTAATTCGGCTTCGGCATTCATGTCACGGCGCAGGGACAATTCCACGATCGGGATATCGGCGTGCGCGAAAGCGAGCATGAAGGGGACAAACACGCCGTGATCGAAACCGCGTGTCGGGTCTTCTTCATTCTCGATTTCCGCTGCGCTCAGGAGCGTTCTGACCCTGGCGGCCAGTTCCGGCGATCCGGGAGCGGGGTAGCGCAGCCGGTAGGTATGGGCCGGGAAACCGTAATAATCGTAGATCAGCGGCGGATGTGTCGCGGAGGTGACGGTCGGCACGGCCGTTTCCCAATGGCCCGAGACGGCGAGAATGGCATCGGGGCGCCGTGGGAGGGTCGCGGCGATTCCGCGCAGGTGGGCGGCCATGTGGTCCCAGGTGTCGGGCCAGTCCATGAAGAAGCATGGACCGCCACCGTGCGGCATGAACAGGACCGGCTGACGCTTGGATGCGGCGCTGGACTGCGGAGTGGCCGTTGTCGGCGATTCCATGGGGGGTGCTCCTGATGGGTGAGGGGCCGCCGCGTTTTGTCACAGTTCGGGCGGCGCGATAAACCCCGGAGCGACGGGTTTCCCGCCTGTGTGGATGAATTTTTTACGTCTCTCCCAGGAACAGGGCTCTTTCCTTTTCGACTTCTCGGCGGAGCAGCGCGCAGAGGTGGTGGATGCGCCTCGTGCCGCGTTCGTCGGCGCGGGTGACCAGCCAGTAGGTGCGGCGCAGGGTCATCGTGTCGGGCAGGATGCGGACCAGGTGGGGGCGGGTGGCGGCGACGAAGGCGGGGAGGACGGCGAGGCACAGGCCGGAGCAGGTGGCCTCCATCTGGGCGAGGATGCTGGAATTCTGAATCCGCACCGCCCGCGCGGGGATGCCCATGGCGCCCTGATAATCCAGTTCGCGCGTGAACAGGAGTTCGTCGACATAGCCGGCGAACATGTGCTCGGCCAGGTCCTCGCGCGTGCGGATGGGGGCATGGCGGACCAGGTAGTCGGGGCTGGCATAGATGAACAGGTTGTATTCGCCCAGTTCCTCGCCCGCGAAGCGGTTGCTGCTGGGCGGGGTGAGGGTGATGGCGATATCGGCGTGGCGGCGGGCGAGGGAGACGATCTGCTGGATCGTCTCCATCTCCACCGTCAGGCCGGGATTGTTGGCCAGCAGCAGGCCGATGCGCGGCGCGAGAAAGAAATTGGCGAAGCCCTCCAGCGCGCTGATGCGGACGGTGCCGGACAGGCCGCCTTCGCTGGTCTCGGTAATGCGACCGGCTTCCTTGTCCATGCCTTCGACCGCCGCCAGCAGCCGTTCACCTTGTCGTGTCATCGCATAGCCGCGCAGGTGCCGCTCGAACAGCGAGGCGTCCATCGCCTGCTCCAGGGACTGGATGTGACGGCCTACCGTGGCATGGTCCACGCCGAGCTGCCGACCCGCCACGGATAGCGATCCGCCGCGGGCGACAGCCAGAAAATATTGCAGGTCCCGCCAGTCCAGCCCGCGTTTCATCTGCCTTGCTCCCTATGATCCCGCACATCGGGCCGCCTGTTGCCGTGCAGATTTGCACAGGCCATGGGCGAAAACGCCTAATTTTCGCGCGAGCGTCTCCGCGTTAGCCCGGAGGCAACATCAACAAGAAGAGGCACCGCCGACAGGGCGGACAAGAGGCTGCTTGAAAACTCGTGTCGGATGGCCCGAGCAGCCTCGAAAGCCTCTCCGGCCGGTCAGGAGTTCTGCCCATGACAGCCTTATCCCTGCCTCCCTTCGTCCGTCTCGGTGGCGGGGGGCTCGATGAATTGCCGGCCGCGTTGCGTCAGGCCGGGCTTCGGACGCCCTTTATCATTACCGACCGTTTCATGGCCGCGTCCGGCGTGCTGGAACGGGTTCATGCGCTGTTGAGCGCGGACGGAATCGAGGTGCGGGCTTTCACCGATACGGTGCCGGACCCGACGGTGGCCTGTGTGGGGGCGGCGCTGGCGATGCTGCGCGAGGGCGCGCATGACTGCGTGATCGGGCTGGGGGGCGGCAGTCCTATCGACACGGCAAAAATGGTGGCCGTGCTGGCGGTGCATGACACCACGCCGGCGCGGCTGAAAGCGCCCTTCGTGCAGGATGCGCCGGGGCTGCCGATCATTGCCATTCCGACCACGGCCGGCACCGGATCGGAGGCCACGCGCGTGACCGTCATTACCGACGAGGCCACGGACGAGAAGATGCTGTGCATGGGGGCGGCCTATCAGCCCCGGATCGCCATCGTCGATTATGAACTGACCCTGTCGATGCCGGCCCGCCTGACGGCGGATACCGGGATCGACGCGCTGACCCACGCGCTGGAAGCCTATGTCTCGCGCAGGGCCAGCCCGTTTACCGATGCGCTGGCGCTGACGGCGATGAAGCGCATCTGGACCCATCTGCCCACCTGCTGCGTCGAGCCTGGCAATCGCGAAGCCCGCGCTGCCGTGATGGAAGGCGCGTTCGAGGCCGGGATGGCGTTCTCCAATGCCTCGGTGGCACTGGTGCATGGCATGAGCCGGCCGATCGGGGCGCATTTCCATGTCGCGCATGGTCTGTCGAACGCGATGCTGCTGCCGGAGATCACGGCGTGGTCGCTGTCGGGGGCGCCTGGACGCTACGCCGAATGTGCGCGGGTCATGGGGGTTGTGGGCGCGGACGTGTCCGACGCGGCGGCCGGGGAGGCGCTGGTGGCGGCGCTGCGGGCGCGCAATGCGGAACTGGGGGTGCCGTCACCGCAATCCTTCGGGCTGGATGCCGCGCGTTGGGACAATCTGCTGCCGCTGATGGCGGATCAGGCGCTGGCCTCGGGCTCGCCCGCGCATAATCCGCGCGTGCCGACCGCACGCGAGATCATGGACCTTTATCGTCGCGTCTGGGCCTGAACCGATCAGCACACGGGATTGACCGTCATGCAGAATAAAGATGCTGCCGCCCGTCCGATGTATGGGCTGGTCTTCGCCTCCAGTGTCGGCACCATTATCGAATGGTACGATTTCTTCCTTTACGGAAGCCTGGCCATCTTCTTTGCCAAACTGTTCTATCCGCCGCAGGACGGGGTGGCGGGGACGCTGATCAGCGTCGCGACCTTCGCCACCGGTTTTGCCGTGCGGCCGCTCGGCAGCCTGATCTTCGGCCATATGGGGGACCGGTTCGGGCGCAAGGTCACGTTTCTGGCCACGCTGCTGATCATGGGATGCTCCACCGCCGCCATCGGGTTCCTGCCCACCTATGCCACGGCGGGTTATCTGGCGCCCGTGCTGCTGATCTCGCTCCGGATCGTCCAGGGGCTGGCGTTGGGCGGGGAATATGGGGGTGCTGCCACCTATGTGGCCGAACATGCGCCGCCGCATGAGCGTGGCAAATGGGCCAGCTATATCCAGGCCATGGCGTCGGGCGGGTTCGTGCTGTCGCTGGCCATGGTGCTTGGCCTGCGGCTGGGGCTGGGGGAGCAGAGTTTCGCTGCCTGGGGATGGCGCCTGCCGTTCCTGGTCTCGATCGTGCTGGTGGGGGTGTCGTTTCGGATTCGCATGCGGCTGCATGAATCGCCCGTCTTTCTGGACATGCAGAAGAACAAGCAGCTCTCGGCCTCGCCGATCCGCGATGCCTTCACCATTCCGGGCAATGCGCGGCGGATCGTGAGTTTTCTGTTTGGCGTGGCCTGCGCGCAGGCCATCACCTTCTATACCGCGCAGTTCTATGCCCTCTATTTCCTGCAAAGCGTCATGCATGTGGATTTCCTCTCCGCCACGCTGGCGGTGGCGCTGGGCGCGGTGTGCGGGCTGCCGTTCTTCATCGTCTTCGGCGCGCTGTCGGACCGGATCGGGCGCAAGCGGCTGTCGCTGTGCGGGATGGCGGCGGCGGTTGTTCTCTACCTGCCGATGTTCATGCTGCTGCGCTCCGCCGTGCATGGCACGACGATCGACTTTCTGCCTGTCGCGGGAACGGTGTTCCTGCTGGTGGTGATTGCCGCCATGATTTACGGGCCTTATGGCGCCTTTATCGTCGAGAGTTTTCCGCCGGCGGTCCGCTATACGTCGATTTCCATTCCCTATCATATCGGAAACGGGATTTTCGGCGGCTTCCTGCCGCTGATCGGCCTCAGCCTGGTCAATCTCACCGGGAATGTCTTCGCGGGGCTGCTTTATCCGATCGCGGTCTGCATTATCGGCTTTCTCGTCACCCTTTTCTTCGTGCCGGAAACGCTGCCTGTCGGTGGCGACCGGAAACGCCAGGTGGCATCGCTGTCGGCGCTGATTCCGGAATCCGGGCAGGAAATCTGACTATCAACACGCATACGAAGGATCAGGACCATGAAGATCATTCCTCATGTTATCGATGGACGGCATAGCGAGGGTGACGGAACGGGCCGCGCCGATGTGTTCAACCCGGCGACCGGTGCGGTGGCGGCGCAGGTCGTGCTGGGTGGGCAGAGCGACCTGGAGGCCGCGATCGCCGCCGCGCGCCGCGCCTTTCCCGCTTGGGCCGAGACGCCGCCGCTGACCCGTGCGCGCATCCTCTTCCGGGCGCGGGACCTGATCGAGGCCCGCATGGGGGAACTGGCGGCCGTCATTACGGCCGAGCATGGCAAGATTCTCTCAGACGCCCAGGGCGAGGTGACGCGCGGGCTGGAGGTGGTGGAATATGCCACCGCCGCGCCGGAACTGCTGAAGGGCGAGTTTACCGAGCAGGTCAGTCGCGGGATCGATGCCCATACCATGCGTCAACCGCTGGGGGTGGTGGCCGGCATTACACCGTTCAACTTCCCGGTGATGGTGCCGCTGTGGATGGCGCCGATGGCGCTGGCGACCGGGAATTGCTTCATTCTCAAGCCGTCCGAGCGTGATCCGTCGGCCGCCGTCCTGCTGGCCGATATCTTCAAGGAAGCCGGTCTGCCGGACGGGGTGTTCCAGGTGGTGCAGGGCGACAAGGATATGGTCAACGCCATCCTGGCGCATCGTGGCATCGAAGCCGTCAGCTTTGTGGGGTCCACGCCGATCGCGAAGCATGTCTATGCGACCGGGACGGCGGCCGGGAAGCGCGTGCAGGCGCTGGGCGGTGCGAAAAACCATGCCGTCATCATGCCGGATTGCGACCTGGACAAGGCTGTGGATGCGCTGGTGGGGGCGGCCTATGGCTCGGCCGGCGAACGCTGCATGGCGATTTCGGTGGCCGTGGCCGTCGGGCCGGTTGCCGATGCGCTGGTGAGCAAGCTGGCCGAACGTGCGCGCGCGCTGAAGATCGGCCACGGCATCGACAACAGCAACGAGATGGGGCCGCTGATTACCGGCCAGCATCTGGCCCGCGTGCGGGCGCTGGTGGATGCCGGGGTGGAACAGGGCGCGACCCTGGTGGTCGACGGGCGCGACCATGTGGTGGCCGGACATGAGAAGGGGTTCTTTATCGGCGGCTCGCTGTTCGATCATGTGACGACGGACATGACGATCTATCGGGAGGAAATCTTCGGCCCCGTGCTCTGCGTGGTGCGCGTGCCGGATTTCGACAGTGCGCTGACGCTGGTCAATGAAAGCCCCTATGGCAACGGCACCGCGATCTTTACCCGTGACGGGGATGCCGCACGCGCGTTCACCCATGGGGTGCAGGTGGGCATGATCGGCGTGAATGTGCCGATTCCGGTGCCGATGGCCTTCCATTCCTTCGGCGGCTGGAAGGATTCGCTCTTCGGTGACCATCATATGCACGGGCCGGAAGGTGTGCGCTTCTTTACACGCATGAAGGCCGTGACCACCCGCTGGCCGACGGGAATCCGCTCGGGTGCGGAATTCGCGATGCCGACGCACGGCTGATCGGGCGGACGGGCCGGGTTGCGCGGCGGCGCGCCCGGTCCGGGATCGGCGTGGCAAAAGACTTTTCTATTGGAAATTACTGTCTGTGAATTCTTTACAGAAATACAGCGTGACGATTGGTTTCCGCCTTCCGGCATGAGGCGTGATGGCGTTAAGCCTTGTGACGCCACGCCTTCCAAGAATAATGGAAACCGTCACATGTCATATCAGGAATCGGCAACCGCCAAGCTCAACCAGATCATCCAGGCCAAGCAGGGCACCTGGGGCGGGATCAATCCCGACTATGTCGTGCGCATGCGTCTTCAGAACCGTTTTCAGACCGGGCTGGACATCGCGCGCTATACGGCCGCCATCATGCGCCAGGACATGGCTGCCTATGATGCCGACCCGGCACAGTACACCCAGTCGCTGGGGGCCTGGCACGGTTTCATCGCGCAGCAGCAGATGATCTCGGTGAAGAAGCATTTCGGGTCGCTCAAGGGCCGTTACCTGTATCTTTCCGGCTGGATGGTTGCGGCGATGCGGTCGGAATTCGGCCCGCTGCCCGACCAGTCGATGCACGAGAAGACGGCGGTGCCGGCGCTGATCGAAGAGATCTACACCTTCCTGCGCCAGGCCGACGCCCGCGAACTGGGCATGCTGTTCCGCGACCTCGACGCCGCGCGTGAGGCGGGTGATGCGGCGCGCCAAGCCGAGATCCAGGAGAAGATCGACAACCATCAGACCCATATCGTGCCGATCATCGCCGATATCGACGCGGGTTTCGGTAATGCCGAGGCAACCTACCTGCTGTCGAAGAAGATGATCGAGGCGGGTGCCTGCGCCATCCAGATCGAAAACCAGGTGTCCGACGAAAAGCAGTGCGGGCATCAGGACGGCAAGGTGACGGTGCCGCATGAGGACTTCCTGGCGAAGGTGCGTGCCGTGCGTTACGCTTTCCTGGAACTGGGGGTGGAAGATGGCGTGATCGTCTGCCGCACCGACAGTCTGGGTGCGGGCCTGACCAAGCAGATCGCCTATAGCAGCGAGCCGGGCGATCTGGGCGACCAGTACAACGCCTATCTGGATTGCGAGGAGGTGACCGACGGCACCGTGCGTGACGGCGACGTGATCATTGCCCGCGAAGGCAAGCTGCTGCGCCCGAAGCGCCTGCCCAGCAACCTGTACCAGTTCCGTCCCGGTACTGGTGCGGATCGTTGTGTGCTGGACTGCATCACCGCGCTGGAGAACGGCGCCGACCTGCTGTGGATCGAGACCGAAAAGCCGCATATCGAGCAGATCGCCGGCATGATGGACCGGATCCGCGACGCGGTGCCGAATGCCAAGCTGGTCTACAACAACTCGCCGTCCTTCAACTGGACGCTCAATTTCCGCCAGCAGGTCTATGATGCCTGGAAGGAAGAAGGGCGTGACGTTTCGGCCTATGACCGTGCCAGGCTGATGGCGCAGAGCTACGATGCGAGCGACCTGGCGACGGAGGCGGATCTGCGCATCCGCTCGTTCCAGCGGGATGCGTCGAAGCGGGCGGGCATCTTCCACCACCTGATCACGCTGCCGACCTATCACACAGCGGCGCTGTCGACCGACAATCTCTCCAAGAGATATTTCGGCGAGGAGGGGATGCTGGGTTATGTGCAGAACGTCCAGCGCGAGGAAATCCGCCAGGGGATCGCGTGCGTCAAGCACCAGAACATGGCCGGGTCGGATATCGGCGACGATCACAAGGAGTATTTCGCCGGCGAAGCGGCCCTGAAGGCCGGTGGCGCGCATAACACCATGGGGCAGTTCGGCTGAAGCCGGCGCCTCCTGGCGTGCAGGAATAACAACAAGAAATAACGTCTCTCCTCATCTCCCCTACTGGCCCGGTCTTCCTGGTGAAGACCGGGTTTTTTTATGGTCACGTAACGGAGTGCGGGATGAGAATAGAAAGTCTGGTCTATAGATAATGTAAAATTATTGAATGGTATTTATTCACTTGTTGCGTCGTGTCGATTCGGCAGCATTGACCGGTTCATTAGCGTTCCTTAGCATTCCTGTGGTTGATTACGGGAAACCTGTGCGATCCATTGCGCTCTTGCTGGGGTGGCACGGGGTGTTCGAGCGATAGAGACTATTTTATTGAAAACACGGCATTTGTTTTTTGTGGCAACCATGGTGCCGGTTGTCGGCCTGCCCAGCCTTGCCCAAGCGGCGCCCCGAGACGATGAAATTGCGGCGTTGCGGCGCGAAATGCGGGATATGCAGCGTGAGATGCGCGAAGAGATTCGTGTGCTTCAGGCCCGGATCGCCCGGGACGAGGGCCATGTACCGCAGGCGCATGTGGCGCATCCGGCGGCGGCGTCTCCTCGTGTCGTCCATGCGGTGCCGCGCACCTGGAGCGGGCCATTGCCCACGATCGGCGCGCCTCATGGACCCGGCCCCGTGCGGTCCCGGTCGGACGCCGAGAGCCAGATGGTCATGGTGGAAGGGCCGATCCCGTCCTGGGCGGACGTGAAGGCCGCGACGGAGAAGGACGAGAGCGTGCATGTGGGCGGCATGCGGATCGGCTTTCCGTCCGGCCGGTTCACGATATCGTCGGATGACAGGACATACAGTTTCTCGCTCGGCGGGCTGTTGCAGGAGGATATCGGTGGCTTTCTGAGCACCGGCGCCAGGGCGGGCGAGGCGAAGGGCAATTTCAACAGCTTTACCCAGAACGGGCGACGGCTGCGCATGTATTTCTCGTGGCGCTACAAGGATTGGGTGGCGAAAGTTACCCCCGATTTCGGCTCGCTGAATGCGGATGGGGCGGTCGGCCTGTTCGAGGCGAACCTGAATTATACCGGGTTGCGGCATACGACGCTGACGGTCGGCTATTTTCAGCCGCGTATGGATGAGGAAAGTGCCGAGCGTCCGGTGGCGTTCGAATTCCTCGAGCGCCCCACCATTGTCGATCTTGTGCGCAATATCGCGGCCGGCGTTGCCCGATTCAGCATCGGGGGCGAGCATTACGAGGATCGGTGGCTGGCGGCGCTCTACTTTACCGGGCAGAAATTCGGTGACCGCAACAAGAATGCCACGATCACCGACAGCCAGACCGGTGCTGTCGCGCGCATCGCCGGCCGGCCCTATGTGAGCAAGGATGTCGATGTGCATGTTGGGGCCGGTGCCATCAGCGCCTTCAAGGTGAACCAGGGGGAGAAGGGCCGGTCCTATACGTTCACCGACCATGTCGAGGTGCCGCTGGACGAGACGGAACTGCTGACGTCGGGGGCGTTGTCCAATGTGGCGCAGATCTGGGCGGCCGGTCCGCAGATGGGGGTGCGCTGGCGGCGATTCCTGCTGAAGGGCGAGTATTATCATATCGGTGTGGAGCGCAGCCGCGAGGCGGGCGCGGCACCGCTGCCGTCGCTGGATTTCGACGGGTGGTATGTCGCGGCCAATTATACGCTGTTCGGGTGGCCGCGATCTTATAATCCCAAGATCGCCGCGTTCATCACGCCGGGGGTCGAGCATGATTTCGATCCGCTGAATGGCGATTGGGGGGCGATGGAGATCAGTGGCCGCTGGAGCGTCACGAATCTGTCGGATGTCGCGAACCAGGGTGGGGCTGGTGTGAACGGCAACCAGCAGACAGTGTGGCAGGGGGGCGTGAACTGGTACCCAAACCGGCATATCAAGTTCATGCTGGATTTCGACCATTTCATCGTCAGTCGCTCGAAGGGGGTGGCTGATGGGGTCAACCTGTTCGGCCGAAGCGGGAATCTCGTTGTGGGGCGGATCCAGGCCAGTTTCTGAGGACCCGAGTGGAAGAGGTGGGGGAGGACGGCGTGCCTTTTCCCGTGTGTCTGGTGGCTGTGGGCATCGACGCCACATGGCTTCAGAGCCTGACCGAAAATGCGCCCTGGTGGCGATCCGACGCGCGCCTCCTGCGCTTCGGTGCTCACGGCCATCAAGGCCGCTCCGCTTCAAATGCTCAGAAACACACGCCGGACGCGGCCCTGATGAGCCGCTCTCGCTCACCAGACCGCATTTTTGGTCAGGCTCTCAGGGGTGATAAATAACAAATAAAAATAGTGGAAATATTTCTTTCCGGCTTGTGGTCTGTCTAAATTAAACAAATAGGACCAGACAATCCAACTTGCACGCTATTGACCTGTAAATTGTAACGTGACATCAATCATTGCAGTTTGTATTAAATACGAAAGATGTCGTGAAACATGTCTATGTGCCGGGTCGAGGTTTCGTAAGAAGATGAAAGAAGGTTTGAAAGTCCGGCGCCTTCTTGCCGTGGCCACGGCCCTGTCTCCTGCTTTTCTGCCGGCTCTGGCGCAGGCTGCTTCGCAGGATGATGAAGTCACGGCGTTGCGTCGTGAAATGCGGGAGATGCAGCGGCAGATGCGCGATGAGATTCGGGTGCTTCAGGCCCGGATTGCCCGCGACGAGGGAAGGGCGACGCCGGTTACGGCCGGTCATGCGGCCGTGGGGGCGCCGCATGTGGTGCACGCGCATCGCTGGGCCGGAGGCCCGCTACCCGCGATCGGCGAGCCGCAGGGACCGGCGGCCACGCGGCGGCCCCGTACCGATGCCGAGACACGGCTGGTCACGCCGGAAGGACCGATTCCGTCCTGGGCGGAAATCCGGGCCGCCAGCGCGCGGGACGAGACCGTGCAGGTGGGCGGTATGCGGATCGGCTTTCCGGCAGGGCGGCCCACGATCTCGTCGCAGGATGGTGCCTACAGTTTTTCGATCGGCCTGACGGCGCAGGGGGATCTGGGCGGGTTTATCGGTGCTGGGCCCAAGCGGGGCGAGGCGAACGGCAATTTCAATAAATTTACCCAGAATGCCCGGCGTCTGCGCATCTATTTCTCCTGGCGCTACAAGGATTGGGTGGCGAACGTCACGCCGGAATTCGGGTCCAGTTCGGTGGATGGGTCGGTCAGCCTGTTCGAGGCCAACATGAACTATACCGGCCTGCATCATACGACGCTGACCGTCGGTTACTTCCAGCCGCGTATGGAAGAGGAAAGCGCCGAGCGGGCATCGTCGTTCGAATTCCTTGAACGCCCGACCATCGTCGATCTGGTGCGTAACCTGGCGGGGGGCGTTGCGCGCTTCAGCATCGGTGGCGAGCATTATGAAAATCGCTGGCAGGCGGCGGCCTATTTCACCGGGCAGAAATTCGGCGACCGGAACAAGGATACGACGATTACCGACAGCCAGACCGGCGCGGTGGCCCGTATCGTCGGCCGGCCTTATGTCAGCAAGGATATCGACGTTCATGTCGGCGCGGGTGCGACCAGTGCCTTCAAGGTCAATCAGAATGCGAATGGCCGCAATTATACCTTCAGCGACAATATGGAGGTGCCGCTGGGCGAGACTTCGCTGCTGACATCGGGCGCGTTGACCAATGTGTCCCAGATATGGGCGGCGGGACCGCAACTGGCCTTTCGCTGGCGGAATTTCCTGCTGAAGGGCGAGTATTACCATGTTGGCGTGGAACGGGGGCATAATACCGGCGCGACGCCCCTGCCGTCGCTGAATTTCGACGGATGGTATGTCGCCGCCAACTATACGCTGCTGGGTCGGGGGCGTGCATACAACGTCAGGAGCGGTGCGTTTACCACGCCCGGTGTCGAGCATGATTTCGACCCGGCGCGGGGGGATTGGGGGGCGCTGGAACTCAGCGGCCGCTGGAGCGTGACGGATCTGTCCGATGTGGCCAGCCAGGGCGGCAGGGGCGTCAACGGCGACCAGCAGACGGTGTGGGCTGGCGGCCTGAACTGGTATCCGAACCAGCATTTCAAGTTCATGCTGGATTTCGACCATTTCATCGTGACCCGGTCGAAGGGTGTCTCGGGTGGCGTGGATCTGCTGGGGCGGACGGGCAATGCCGTCGCCGGGCGCGTGCAGGCCACGTTCTGAACCGGTCTTCCCTGCATATCTCGATATTTCATCGGCAACTGCCATCAGAACGAGAAACGATATGAAAAACGGTTTCACGGTGTCGTCGCGGCGCGGGTTTCTGGCCGGAACGGCCGCTGCCGCCACAGTCTTCGCCATCGGGGCGCGGCCGCGTCCGGCGGCTGCGGCGACCCGGCTGCTGAATGTGTCGTATGATCCGACGCGCGAGCTTTATGCCGATGCCGGGCGGGCCTTCGCCGCCTTCTGGGCGAAGGCCCATGGGGGCGATCAGGTGGTGGTGACCTCCTCGCACGGCGGGTCGGGCGCGCAGGCGCGCTCGGTGCTGGAAGGGGCGCCGGCTGATGTGGTGACGCTGGGGCTGGCTTATGACATCGACATTCTGGCCCAGCATGGCCTGCTGGCGGCGGACTGGCAGACGCGGCTGCCGCATAACGCCACGCCGTACACCAGCACGATCGTGTTCCTGGTGCGCAAGGGCAACCCCAAGGGCATCCATGACTGGCCCGATCTGCTGCGGGACGGCGTGCAGGTGATTACCCCCAATCCCAAGACCTCGGGCGGCGCGCGCTGGAACTACCTGGCCGCCTGGGGGTGGGCGCTGCGCCAGCCGGGCGGGTCAGAGGCTACCGCGACCGCTTATCTGAAATCGCTGTTCGCTCATGTGCCGGTGCTGGATACCGGGGCACGCGGCGCCACCAACAGTTTCGTGCAGCGCGGGCTGGGCGACGTGCTGATCGCCTGGGAGGATGAGGCGCTGCTGGCGGCGCGTGACCTGGGACCGGACAAGTTCGATATCGTGGTGCCGCCGGTGACGATCCTGGCAGAGCCACCTGTGGCGGTGGTGGACAAGAACGTGCAGGCGCATGGTACGGCGGAGGTCGCGAAGGGTTTTCTCGATTTCCTGTTCACGCCCGAGGGGCAGCGGATCGGGGCGAAGCATTATTTCCGGCCGGTCGACCCGGCGATCGTGGCGGAAACGGCATCGGTCTTCCCGAAGACGACAACATTCGATGTCGCGAGTCTGGGCGGATGGACTAAGCTCCAGAGGACGCATTTCGCCGATGGCGGTGTGTTCGACCAGATTTACAGCCGATAACGGACTCTTTCATGGTGTTTTGCCTGCGGCGGCGCGATGGGCTGCCGGGTCTTTCCATTTCCATTGCCTTTACGCTGGTTTGGATCGGCCTGATTGTCGTGCTGCCGCTGACGGCCCTGGTATTGCGCCCCTGGCAGGATGGCGGGGCGGTGATGCTGCGGGTACTGCATGACGGGCGCATGTATGCGGCGCTGCGCGTCAGTTTCAGTTGTGCCGCGCTGGCGGCGTTGATCGACGTGCCCTTGGGCCTGCTGCTGGCGTGGGCTCTGGTGCGGGCGCGCCTGCCGGGCCGGCGGGCGGTCGATGCGCTGATCGACCTGCCTTTTGCCCTGCCGACCGCGGTGACGGGTATTACGCTGGCGACACTCTATGGACCCACTGGGTGGATCGGTGCGCTGCTGGCCCGTGCCGGCATCCGTGTGGCCTACACGCCTGCCGGGATCGTGGTGGCGCTGATGTTCGTCGGCCTGCCCTTTATCGTGCGGGCGGTGGAACCGGTGCTGCGGGGGCTGCCGCCGGAGTTGGAGGAAGCGGGGCTGCTGCTGGGGGCGAGCCCGTGGCAGAATTTCCGTCGGGTGATCCTGCCGCCCTTGCTGCCGCCGCTGGTGGCGGGGTTCAGCCTGGCGTTCGCTCGCTGTATCGGCGAGTACGGGTCGGTAATCTTCATTGCCGGCAACCAGCCGTTCCATAGCGAGATCGCGCCGCTGCTGATCGTGGTGCGGTTGCAGGAATATGATTATGAGGGCGCCACCGCCATTGCGCTGATCCTGCTGCTGAGTGCGCTGATGTGCATGACCGGGGTTGCCGCGCTGCGCCGCCGCGTGTCGCGCGGGCTGGTGGCGCGGGGGGCGGCGTGATGGGCGGACC
Source organism: Gluconacetobacter dulcium (assembly GCF_014174165.1). Taxonomy (GTDB): domain Bacteria; phylum Pseudomonadota; class Alphaproteobacteria; order Acetobacterales; family Acetobacteraceae; genus Gluconacetobacter; species Gluconacetobacter dulcium. Next base: position 35,621 of record NZ_JABEQN010000024.1, read on the forward strand.
CTCGCGTGGTGGCAATGCGGTGCTGGTCGCCGGTACTTATCTGACGGTGCTGGCCGTGCTGGTGCTGCCGGTGCTGCTGGTGATGGTGGAGGCCCTGCGCGCGGGGCTGGGGGCTGCGTGGCGCAGCCTGCTGGACCCGGATGCACTGTCCGCGATCCGCCTGACGCTGGAGGTGACGCTCGTCGCTGTGATCGTCAACGCCTTCGGCGGGGTCATGGCGGCGTGGCTGGTGACGAAATATCGGTTTCGCGGGCGGGCGGCCCTGGTCGCGCTGATCGAACTGCCGATCAGTGTTTCGCCGGTGATCGCGGGACTGGTCTGGCTGCTGCTGTTCGGACGGCAGGGCTGGTGGGGTGACTGGCTGGACCGACACCATATCCAGATCGCGTTTGCCACGCCGGGTATTCTGCTGGCGACGCTCTTCGTCACCTTTCCATATGTCGCGCGGACGCTGATGCCGTTGATGGAACAGCAGGGGCGTGAGGCGGAGGAAGCGGCATTTCTGCTCGGAGCCGGGTTCTGGCGGACATTGTGGCGGGTGACGTTGCCGGATGCACGCTGGGCGCTGCTGTCGGGCATTCTGCTGACGACGGCGCGGGCGATCGGGGAGTTCGGTGCGGTGTCGGTCGTCTCGGGCCATATTCCGGGGCTGACCGAAACCATGCCGCTGCATATCGAGACACTCTATAATGGCTACCAGACGGTCGCCGCCTTCGCCATGGCGGCGCTGCTGGCGCTGATCGCCATGGCCACCGTTCTGCTGCGGTCGTTTCTCGAGCATGATTTCAGGAAAGCGTCGTCATGAGCGTCCAGATCCAGTCCCTGACGCGCCATGCGCCGAATGCGTCGCGCAAGATGCTCGACGATGTGTCGCTGACCATCGAGGACGGGGCGTTCGTCGCGCTGGTCGGGCCGTCCGGCGCCGGCAAGACCACGCTGCTGCGGACGATCGCGGGGCTGGATGGGCCGTACGAAGGAACGGTGCTGGTCGATGGCCGGACGCTGGCGGGGCGGCCGATGCGGGAGCGGCGGATCGGCTTCGTGTTCCAGAATTACGCGCTGTTCCGGCATATGACGGTGGCGCGCAATATTGCCTTCGGGCTGGATGTGCTGCCGCGCAGGGAACGCCCGGATCGGCGGGCGATTGCCGGTCGGGTGGCCGAACTGCTGGAGTTGATCCAGTTGCCGATGCTGGGGGACGCCTATCCGGACCAGTTGTCCGGCGGCCAGCGGCAGCGGGTGGCCCTGGCGCGTGCATTGGCGACGAAGCCGGGGCTGCTGCTGCTGGACGAGCCGTTCGGTGCGCTGGACCCGATCGTGCGGCGGCAGATCCGCCGCTGGCTGCGTGGGCTGCATGACCAGCTTGGACTGACGACGGTGCTGGTGACCCATGACCATGACGAGGCGCTGGAAGTGGCCGACCGGCTGGTGGTGATGCAGAATGGCCGTATCGTGCAGGATGCGCCGGCCGAGATGCTGGATACCGCGCCCGCCACGCCGTTCGTGATGGAGTTTCTGGGCGAAGCATTGGCGTTTCAGGGGAGGGTCGTCCAAGGCAGCTTTTTGCCGGACGATGCGAATGTGCTGCGTTTTCCGGTTGCCGCGACCGACGGTCCGGCGACGGCGTATCTGCGACCGCATGAAATACGTCTGGTTGCGGAGGGAAGCGGCCAGGCCACGGTGTTCGGGGGCTGGCTGGGAGCCATGCGGCGCCTGGAGGTGGCGTTGGGTAAGCGGACGGTCGAGATTCTCGTTCTGCCGGAGCAGATCCATCATGCGGGGATCGAGGGCGTGTCGCTGGATATCACACGGGCCCGCTTGTTTCGTGATGGGGCACTGCTGGTCTGGAAAGGTGGGTAGCGCAGGGGTGGCACGGGGGGCAGGGGGGAGGATTTCGGTGCCTGCCATGGGGGTGGCAGGCACCGGTATCGCGGGGTGGCGGAGCGGGATCAGAACTCGGCCTTGACCGTGCCGAAGAACTGTCGCGGCGCGCCGAGTTCGAAGCCCTGATAGCTCAGGGCGCCCGATGCCACGTTCATGGGGTTGCCGGCTTCTCCCATTGTGGAGATGTATTTCGTGTTTGTCAGATTGTTGATGTTGAAGGACACGACGAGGTTGCGCAGGAAGGCGAGGTGCCGGTTGTATTTCCCCATTTCGCCGAACCGGTACTGGGCGCCGAGATTGGTGATCCAGTAAGATGGCATCTTGACGTCGCCGGTGTAGGTGAAATTACGACGCCCGATATAGCTGGCGTCGATATAGGCCATGGCGCCATGCCATTCGTAGGACAGGCGGCTTTTATACATCAGGCGCGGATAATTGACGATCTGTACGCCGGTCGTCGGATAGAGCGTCGTGCCGTTGCGCAGGTCGTTATCGTAGGTCGCATGATCGTAGCTGATCGAGTTGTAGATCGACAGGTGACGGATCGGGGTCAGGGTCACGCTGGCATCGACGCCGTCCATGGTCACGCTGCCGACGTTGGCGACCTCGGAGACCGGATTGATAAGTGAGCCGGACGTGATCTGTTGCAGGCGGTTCTGGAAGTTGGTCCGGTATGCATAAAGCGAACCGGCGACGATCGGCGACGAATACCGATAGCCGACGGCGTATGTCCATGCGGTCTCCGGTCGGATCTGGGAGCGTGACGCATTGAAGGCCGATTGTAGGACAGCAAAGGGAGAATTGGAGAGCTTGTAGCCGGACTCGGCGTATGTATGGACGCTTTCGGAAATATCGAAGAACAACTCGTGATTCTTCAGGAACTTCCAGTTCGCGCTGATATGCGGCAGGAAGGGTTTTGCGACCGTCAGACCTTCGCTGCCGGTCAGGGCGCCGATATTGGCACCGTAATAGGCCGGGTTGATGTAGGCATTGCCGACACGGGTGGTGTCGAGAATGGATTTGAAGCCGAAGTGAAGGTAGAGATTCTTGACCGGCCGGTAGGTGTCCTGAACGAAGGCGGTAAAGACGTTGGTACTGTAATCCTGATTGAATATCTGGGCGAAGGGGTCGCTCCATTTCGATACGCCGCTGCGCAGCGGCCCTTGGATGACCCCATCGACGATGGCCGGCTGCGAGTAGGCGTTCATGGGGGACTGGTAGGAATTGTTTTCGTACCAGACGCCCATGCCTAACTGATTATGGGCGATATTGTAATGCAACGCTGAAAGAATGCCGAATCGTTCGATCGCGGGTTCCTTTACGACTTCCGACATCGGTGCGCCGTTGGGGGAGGGAAAGAAGGGCGATGTCCAGGTGGTCTGCGAATCTTCACCATGGCCATAGGCCGTCGTCGTCCAGCGTAGATGGGGGGCCAGTGAAAGGTCTGCCTTGATGCCGCCGAAATAGTCGACCACGTTGGTTCCGGCATCGTAGACCGAGGCGTCCGCCGGGTCGCTCAGTTTTTGGTACGAGCTGCCGTAATGGCCCTCGGCCGCGGCGTAGGCGGTACGGTAGCCGCTGGCCCGGCCATTGTAATAGTTGTTGCTGTCATAGCCGAGCGTATCGAGCATTTCGAGCGAGTAGTCCTGCCGACTGTATTCATGCAGGTCGGACCAGTCGAAATAGGCGGAGATGCTGCTATCGTTGCCGATCGGCTGGATCAGCTTGGCGTTGACCTGCTGTGTGAACAGGTTGGCGCGCGAACCGCCCCAGAATCCGGCATCGTTGCGGGAGTAGGAAACGAAGAACTTGGTCCCGGACGGGTTCAGGACGCCGCTGTCGAAGCGAATGAATGTATGGAAGGTGCGATTGCTGCCGAATGTCTGTGCGACCGTGCCGCCGCGGCGGTCTTTCGGGTCGAGAGAGACGTATTCGAACGAACCGCCCAGATTGTTGGTGGCGGCGATCGCTTCCGCGCCGGCGGACTGGGAAACGTCGATCCGGGCGACGTTTTCCGACGAGATCGCCTGGAGGGGGTTGAGGCCATTATAGTTGCGATAGGTCATTTCGCCCATGGGCATGCCGTCCAGCGTCATGCCGATTTCCTGTTGCTGGAAACCATGGACGTAGATTTGGGCGGCATAGTTATCGATACCCTGCGCATCGTTGGTCTGGAACATGATGCCCGGCATCTGCCCCAGGATCTTCATCGGGTTGGTGCCGGGAACCGCCTGCGAGATCAATTGCTGCGAGATGCTGGTCTGCGTGCCATTGGCGACACGTCTGACCGTTACGGCGATAGTCTCGGATTCCGTCTTCGAAGGTCTGGCGGGGGGAAGGATAGGGGTGTGCTTCCTGCCCGGCGGCGGAGTGGGGGAAGCTGTCGGGCCTGTCGCGGCATGCGCGGCTGTACCCAGATAGCTGCACAGCATCGTCGTGCTCAGAAAAACGTACAGCTTTCTCGTGCAAGGCTTCATACCTTATGCCCTCTCGTGCGTATTTTTGATGGAATGTCAGGAAGAAATCAGATCGCCGCGATCAGGCCGCCATCGACCCGGATGAGGCCGCCCGTCATGTAGCTGGCGCGGTCGCTGGCGAGAAATGCAACCGCATTCGAAAATTCATCGGGTCTGCCGTAGCGTTTCATGGGAATGTTTTCCCGCGAGGCGCGCGCGACATCCTCGGGCGAGCGACCCTGTCTTTTGGCGGCTGCGGCGTCCAGCTCGTCGACGCGCTCGGTATGGATGCGTCCGGGGACGACGGAATTGACCGTGACGCCATCGGCGGCGACTTCCGCGGCGAGGGTTTTGGCCCAGCCGAGAATCGCGGGGCGCAGCATGTTGGACAGGCCCAGATTGGCGATGGGCTGGATAACCCCGGAAGACACGATGTTGATGATTCTGCCGAAGCCGCGCTGGCGCATGCCGGGCAGGAATGTGCTGGCGACAGCGACGGGCACCCGCACCATCGTATCGAAATGGCGCCCCAGATCGGCAATGTTGACGGTGGCGATCGGTCCCGGTGGGGGGCCGCCGCAATTCGTGACGACGATGTCGATATCGCCGAGCCCGGCGATGTGCTGCATTGCGCGCTCCGTATCCTGAAAATCCACGACGCGGAAGGAGGCGCTGCCGCCTTCTTCCTGGATTGCCGTGCAGCCGGCCTGAAGCGTGGCCTCGTGCCGTCCGGTCAGGATGACATGCGCGCCCTCGCGGGCGAGGGCTTTGGCGCAGGCGCGTCCAAGCCCGCGACTGGAGCCCATGACCAGGGCGGCTCTGCCCTCAAGTTGAAGATTCATGTCGTGGCCTTTTTCGTTTCCGCATACGCGGACGTGCTCTGTAGGAAATCCAGTAAGGCCGGATGCGGTCGCTCCGCGGTGGACACACATTCCGGATGACCCTGCATGCCCTTGAAATGGGGATGCGCGGGAAGCTCGATGGCCTCGATGATGTCGCCCGATGGATCTGTCGCGGCGATCTTCACGCCCATCTGTTCGAGATCGGGGAGCAGGGCGGGGTTGAGGCGGTATCTGTGATTGCTGCGAATGACGGGCGCCGATTCCAGGGCGCGCCCGAAAGTCGATGATGCGCAGGCCCTGAGTGCCTGGGCGCCGACCCTGCGGCGGATGCTGCCATCGGCGCCGGAGATGGGCACGAAGCTGAGGAATGGCGCATTGGGAGCACGTTCCGCCAGATCGGCGCCGGTATAGGATGGGTACTGACGGACGACGGCGGTGATCATGCTTTGCATGCCAAGGCACAGTCCGACGACGGGGATGCCGGCGCGCAGGCAGTGGTCGGCAATGATCATCTGTGTCGCGGCATTGGCGATGTCGCCCCCAGGGAGGACGACCCCAGACGCCGCATCGAGACACGCTGCGGCGCCGTGGCAGGATAAAGCCTTATCGGAGAGGAAACTGATGTCGAGTGTCAGGTCCAGATGATCCGCGGCATCGCCAAGGGCGCAGAGGGTGGCTGGATTGCGATGGCGGTGATGCCTTTCATCCCCCGTCACGACGATTTTCAGCTTCTTCCCTCTGCGTGGTCCTGCTGTCTTCCCCGAGTCCGGAATGGGAAAGACACGACCCGATGCATCCCGTAGACCGATATGGTGATCCTCGCCTTCTTCCATCTGGAGAAAAAGACTCTCGGCGAGAAAGCGGGCGGTGGCGATTGTGCAGTCTGTTCCGGCGGAGATGGCGCGGCGTTGCAGCGCGGCGGCCCAGGACATGTCACAGGACATGAAGGGTACGACGACATGCCCGCAGGTTGCCGCACGCGCCAGAATCGCCTCGTCGGAGAACGGCCATGATGGGACGTTCGGACGAAACCTGTCTACCCAGAGCCAGCCCGCATGAGCGAGGTAGCCGTCCTGCGTCGGAAATTCTTTTACCGAGTCTGAGAAATGCGAAGAGACGACATCGGACTGCATGACTGTCGCATTGCAGCGTTCTGCCCACAGGGCGGCAGCAGCAGAAAAATATCCGCCATCCTCTTCAGGATACCGAACCAGCAAAAGCGTCATGCTGAGTCACTCCCCCAGGTTGGGTCGGTAATGTTTCGATTACGCGACGGCCTGACATGCACATAATCCATTATCGAAATAAAAATCCAGCCCAGATTGATCTAAATGACAAAATAAATACAATGTCGACGGAAAGCAGGGGCATCGGCGCGCCCCGAGCCGTTTTCATTGGCTCGTGATGTGGGATTAATGCATTGAATAATAATAATTTGTCTGAGATTTCCGCTGCGGCGACCGCCTCTGGGCGTCTCTCTGAGCGGATGTCGCGCGTCGGGGCGTCGCCGACGGCGGCGGTTTCGGACCGGGTGCGTGCGGCCGCGGCGCAGGGAATCGTCATCACCAATCTGGGCGAGGGCGAGCTGGATTTCGCGACGCCGGCGCATGTCGTGACGGCGGGGAAGCGCGCGATCGACCGTGGAGAGACGAAATATACCGCAGTCTCCGGAACGGTGTCCCTGAAGGAAGCGATTCGGGAAAAATTCCAACGCGACAACGGCATTTCGTTCCGGAATGCGGAGATTATCGCGGGGAATGGCGCCAAGCAGCTTATTTTCAATGCATTTCTGGCCACGCTCGATGACGGTGACGAGGTGATCCTGCCTGCGCCGTATTGGGTGTCGTATCCCGATATGATCCGCCTGACCGGGGGGCGGCCGGTCGCGGTGGGTACGACCATGGCGTCGGGATGGAAATTACAGCCCGAAATGTTGCGATCCGCCATGACGCCGCGTACGCGCTGGCTGGTGCTCAATTCCCCCGGCAACCCGACGGGGGCGGTGTACACGGCCGCAGACCTGCGTGCGTTGCTGGAGGTCCTGGACGGGTTTCCCGATATTCTCGTGCTGGCGGATGATATTTACGAGCCGCTGCGCTATGAGGTGCCATTCTCCACGCCGCTACAGGTAAGGCCGGACATGCGTGACCGTGTTCTGACGGTCAATGGCGTGTCGAAAAGCCATGCCATGACGGGGTGGCGGCTTGGCTATGCGGCGGGGCCGGAATGGCTGGTGCGGGCGATGGATATTCTACAGTCGCAGAGTACCTCGAACCCGAGCAGTATCAGCCAGGGCGCGGCGATCGCGGCACTTGTCGAACCGCCTGTCTTTCTGGAGGGGTGGCTGGAAACGCTGGCAGTCCGCCGGGCGATCGTCATGGATATGGTCGCACGGATTCCGGGCCTGCGTGCCTGGCAGCCGGACGGTGCTTTTTACGTCTTTATCGACGTGAGGGCGTGGCTGGCCGGCTCGGGGCAGCCGCTGGGCATTGCCGATGATGTCGGCATGGCGGCATGGCTGATCGAGTCCGCACGGGCGGCACTGGTGCCGGGGACGGCGTTCGGGGCGCCGGGGCACCTGCGACTGGCCTTTGCGATCGAGACCGATACGCTGCGGGCGACCTGCGAGCGCATCGTCGCGGCGTGCATGTCCGTCTGACGGGCTCCGCTGCCGGCGGGCGCCGTTTGGCAATGCATACCGGCATGCTTATGATAGCATGTCGGGCGTCGCTTCTCCGACATGTCGCATTGCAGGAATGACAGTGAATACGAGTGCCTTGCTCCCCGTGCGGTCGAGTGTCCATCGGCAATATACGATAGCCAACGCGATCGTCGATCTTCTGCGACGGGAGCGGGCGGAGCGGGGATACCATCTGCGCGAGCAATGGCTGAGTGATCAACTGGGCCTTTCGCGGACGCCGGTGCGGTCCGCATTGCAGATCCTGGCGTCGCGCGGGATTGTCCAGGCGCGGCGCAACCAGGGATATTTCCTGGAAATGGCGCTGGATTCGATCAACGAGATCGCGCTGTCGCCTCCTCCGACGCCTGACCAGGATCTTTATATCCGTCTGGTCCGGGATCGGCTGGCCGGGCGGATTGCGAACGACTTCACGCAGAGAGACCTTGCCGCGCTTTACAAGGCCGACCGGACCGTGATGCTCCAGACGCTTCGGCGATTGACGGATGACGGGTTGCTGCAATCGAACGGGGCGCGAAACTGGTCGTTCGTGCAGGCACTGGATAACGGGGCAGCCCTTGAAGAAAGCTTCCAGTTTCGTCGCATGTTCGAGCCCCAGGCGATTCTTCTGCCCGGTTTCCGGGTCGATCACGCGCAACTGGAGCAGAGCATCCAGCAGCATCGGCAGATCGCGTGCGCCGATGTCGATGCGCTGGAGCCTCGGGTCCTGTTCGAAGCGGATAGTCGTTTTCATGAGATGGTCGCCGAGTTTTCTCATAACACGTTCGTGGTCCAGGCGATGAGACAGCAGAGCCGTCTGCGTCGGCTGCTGGAGTTCGGCGGTTACTCGAACCGTGCGCGTGTGCATCTGTGGTGCGAGGAGCATCTGGCCGTCATGGCGGCGCTGGGTGAGGGGAAATTGCAGCGCGCCTCCATTCTGATGTCGTTGCATCTCGATCAGGCTCTCAGTGCGGCCCATGTGCTGATCGATATCCCAAACACCTGATTTTATTCTACTTTCAGAGACAATTTTCCGACTTCGGCAAGCAGGGTACGGGGGGGGATGCCTTCTCATTTCGTGCTTGACATGATCGTGCGAAAGGCGTTGTCTTAATTTATAAAAAAAAGACAATCCTGCACGTATCCAAACGCTCTGGAATCTCATGTCGCTGCGTGACCTCAGGTCTTTCGTTCTGCCTCTTCTGTTGTTCGGCGCGGTCCTGCCCGCGCGGGCTGAGGGCCTGGCTGTGGCCGGGAAGCTGACCTACGGGACGGCCGCGACGTTTGCGCCGTTCGAGTTCGTGCAGAATGGAACGCTGACGGGGTTCGACATCGACCTTGCCCAGGCCGTGGCCGGAAAGATGGGGGTGCAGGCCGACGCCGTAAACATGGAATTCGGTGGCCTTATCCCGGCATTGCAGGGCGGCCGGATCGATCTGATCAATTCCGCCATGTATCTGAGCCCCGAGCGGGAGCAGGCGGTGGAATTCGTTCCGTACATGACCATCGACAACATGGTGCTGGTCCGGGCGGAGGGGGCGTCGGCGATTACCGGTTATGATCTGAGCCTTTGCGGAAAACGTATTGCGGTCACGCTTGGCGGGATCGAGGAACGCGACGCGCATGTCGCGGATCGCACATGCCGCGACGCGGGGCGGCCGCCCCTGACGGTGCTGGCCTATCCCACCGCGCAGGATACGGCCCTGAATCTGTTGCAGGGGCGTGCCGACGGTGCGTTTACGTCGCGCTTCGGAGCCGCGGTGCTGGAGGCGCAGGTACCGGGTGGATATCGTGTCGTCGGTACACCGTTCGGAGAGAACGCCCGGATCGGGTTCGCCATTCGCAAGGGGGATGGCGAACTTCATGCCCGCCTGCAGCAGGCATTGGACAGGCTGCATGGCGACGGTACGTTCGACCGCCTGCTGCGCAAGTGGCATCTGGAGGCGGACCGGTTGCCCGGCGGGACGGGGGAGGCTGCCAGGGTGGTCCACCCGGTGTGGGACGGGCTTGCCTATATCGGTGACTTTGTCGTCTCCGCGCCCTTCCTGCGCGGTGCGGGCATGACGATGCTCCTGACCGTCGCCTCGCTGGTGCTGGGCAGTTTCGTCGGGGTGCTGGCGGCACTGGGGCAACTCGGGCGGGCCGGTCGTTTCCTGCGTGGGCCGATCTTTCTGTATTTGTGGCTGTTCCGGGGCACGCCGGTGCTGTTGCAGATCGTCTTCGTGTACAATGTGTTGCCTCTGCTGGGCGTGCGCCTGCCGGCGTTGACCAGCGCCATCGTCGCGCTGTCGCTCAACGAAGGTGCCTATATGGCTGAAATCGTGCGCTCGGGCCTGGATGCCGTGCGACCGGGTCAGCGGCAGGCCGCACTGGCGCTTGGCATGTCGCCGGTATCGGTGTTTCGGCATGTCGTGGCGCCGCAGGCATTTCGGGTCGTGTTGCCCATGCTGGGCAACCAGGTCATCGGGATGCTGAAGACCAGTTCTCTCGTCTCGGTCATTGCCGTGCAGGAACTTCTGCTGGTCGCGGACCAGGCTGCCAGCGCCAACTTCCGTTATCTGGAAGCATTGAGCGCCGCCGCGCTGTATTATCTGGCGTTCACGACCCTGTTCATGCTGCTTCAATACAGGTTGGAGCGATATGTCTCGCCCCGCCGCAGGAGCGATAATGGACGGGGGTGGCTGCGTCATCTCCTGCCGGCCGGGGGGGATGTGCGATGAGCGGATCGGCATCCGTACTGTCGCTGCGCAGCCTCTGCCTGACGATCGGAACCCATCGGATTCTGCACGATTGCACGCTGGATCTGGCAGAAGGGCAAACCGTGGTCATTCTCGGGCCATCGGGATCGGGCAAGTCCACGCTGATGCGATGCCTGAACCTGCTGCTCCGTGCCGATAGCGGGCAGATCCTCTTTCGGGGACGGGACCTGATGGCGCGGCATGTGTCGGCCACCGAGGTCCGGCGGATGATCGGCATGGTCTTTCAGGATTATTGCCTGTTCGAACATCTCGATGTACGGGCCAATCTTCTGCTGGCGCCCCGGACAGCCGGGGCTGGGTTTCTGGCGGATGCCGATGCGCGGGCGATGAATCTGCTGGCGGCTGTCGGACTGGCGGACAAGGCGGATCGCTATCCGCATGAACTGTCGGGTGGCCAGCAGCAGCGTGTCGCGATTGCGCGCGCGTTGGTCATGCGGCCCGAACTGATGCTGTTCGACGAACCGACATCGGCTCTCGATCCGGAATCGATCGAGGCGCTTCAGGCGCTTTTCCGATCCGATGCCCTGGCTGGGATGACCAAGATCATCGTGACGCACGACATTGCCTTCGCCAGCAAGGTCGCGGATCGCATCGTCTTCATGGAAGGCGGGGAAATCGTGGCCGAGGCTGCCGCCGGCCAGGCTTTCTCCGCGGATGCCAATCCGCGCCTTCGCCGGTTCCTGACGCATGCGATGCCCCATGCGGGTGCGTTTTCTTCTTCAACCGATCTGTAGATGGTTTTTTACGATGAGCTGTAGTCCGGATATCAACAGGCTGGTTTCCGATCTGGCGGAAATGATCGCTATGCCGAGCGAGAATCCGCCTGGACATGAGACGGAAGTGGCGCGTTTCGTCGCACGGGAACTGGAGCCGCTGGGCTTCGAAATCGCCATTGCCGAATATGCGCCGGATCGGCCCAATATTTCCGCCACCTTGCGCAATGGCCCTGGCCCCGTCTTCGCCCTCAACACGCATATGGACACCGTGCCCGTCGGATCGGGGTGGACGCATGAGGCGCTGCGCATGACGCGCGAGGGCGAGCGGCTGTATGGGCGTGGCGCCTGCGACTGCAAGGGCTCGCTGGCCTCCATGCTGGAGGCCGCGCGTATTCTCGCGACCTCGCGCGCGGCGTGGTCTGGCACGCTGATTGCCGTCTTCGTGGCGGACGAGGAGGTTTCCAGCCAGGGAGCGCGCTTTTACACCCGCGACTGTCCGGCGATCGATTTTGCGATTATCGGCGAGCCGACCTCCAATGCCGTCTTTACGGCGCACAAGGGAAGCCTGCGCCCGATCGTGCTGGTCGAGGGCGTGACCGCCCATTCGGGCACACCGGAACTGGGCCGGAACGCGATTTATGACGCGGGGCGGCTGATGGCACGGATCGAGGCGCATCATGGCGGGGTGATCCGCCATATCACGCATCCGTTGGTCGGCAATGCCAGCCTGTGTGTGACGCGCATCGGCGGCGGCAAGGCCGACAATGTGGTGCCGGACGCCTGCGAATTGCTGCTGGACCGCCGCCTGGTGCCGGGCGAGGATGAAGAGGCCGCCAAGGCCGATATCCTGGCCCTGCTGGAGCGTGCCCGGCAGGTAGAGGGTATCGTGGCGAAGGTGACCGGTTACAAGCCGACCACGGGGGGCGCGACGCAGACCGCGCCCGACGCGCCCCTGAGCGTGGCCGCTCTGGCCGCGGCGTCGGCGGCGGATATTGCCCGGCCGGGGCCGTTCGGCTTTCAGGGCGCATGCGATCTCGTGCATTTTCGCGAGGCCGGTGCATCGGGCGTGGTGATCGGTCCGGGCGACCTGGCCAATGCGCACAAGCCCGACGAGTTCGTGACCATCGGTGAACTGGCCGATGCCACGCGCATCTATGTCGATATCGTCTGCCGTCTCATGCCGCCGGTGGTGACGGGATGAGCCTGCGCGCCACCCTGCGACGCGCGCAACTGCACTATGCGGGTGGAATGGCGGTGCATACCGCGTCCTCCGGCGCGGTGCAGGCGCTGGACGCGCTGTATCTTCTGCTGGACGACGGCGTGCATCGGGGCGTCGGCGAAGTCCGGCTGAACATAGCCTATCTGACCGGTCTGGCGCCGCAGGCGGTGCTGGATGCGGCACGGCGCTTCGTATCGCCGTGCGACTGGCCCGAGGCGAGCGCGGATTTGCGGGCCTTTGTCGCGGCACTGCCTCTTTCGGTGCCGGCGCCCGTGCGGATGCTGGTCGATCTGGCCGTCCATGATCTTCTGGCCCGGCGCGAGGGCGTTCTGCTGGCCCACATGCTGGGTGGGACCGGGGTGGTTCGTCATCCGACCAACCAGACCCTGTTCTTCAGCGATATGCCGACCTTTCAGCGTCGTTGCATTGCGTATGTAGCGCGGGGATTCACGCAACTGAAGATTCGCATCGGAGCGGATCTGGATGCCGATCTGGACCGGTTGCGCTGGTTGCGCGACCATTTCGGTGCGGACATTACGCTGTCGGCCGACGCGAACGGCCAGTGGGACGAGCGGGCGGCCCTGACCGCGCTGGACAGGCTGGCGGCGTTCCGTCTCGACTATGTCGAGCAGCCTGTCGCGGCAGGGGACTGGGCCGTGCTGGAGCGTGTCGCGGCGCGCAGCCCCGTGCCGCTGATGCTGGATGAAAGCCTGGCCGACATGGCGGCCTGCCGCAGGCTGGCGGAGATGACGCGCCCGCCCATGGCGCATCTGAAACTGGTCAAGCTGGGTGGGCTGGCCGCGCTGCTTTCGGCCGCGCGGATGCTCCAGGCTGCCGGTGTGACGCTGATGATCGGACAGATGAACGAGGGGGCGATTGCCACAGCGGCCGCGCTGCATGCCGCGTGCGTGCTCACCCCGCGCTTCGCGGAACTGTATGGCGCGGACGGTCTGGCGGACGATCCGGCTTCCGGCCTCGTCTACCGGGATGGTGCGGTGGGTCTGGCCGGGATGGAGCGGTCGGGCTTTGGCCTTGCGTTCGATGCGACCCTTACTCAACCTCAATTGTTCATGGAGACCTGCTGACATGATGGCAGCACAGGACGTCACGTCTGGAATGGAAGCGACGTTTACCCGGGACGAATTTACCGGACGGCAGGACCGGGCCCGGCAGGCCATGCAGAAGGCGGGCCTGGATGCCATGCTGGTGACCAGCCCGGAGAACATCTATTATCTGACGGGGCAGCAGACGCCGGGATATTATACGTTCCAGTGTCTGCTTCTGCCGGTTTCCGGCGAGCCGTCATTCGTCGTCAGGCAACTGGAATATTTCAATCTGGTGGCCAATACGTTCCTGACCGATATCCATCCTTTCGGCGATAGCGACGACCCGATGGCCGTGCTCAACGCGCTGCTCCGGCAGAAAGGATTGAAGGGCCGCAGGGTCGGTGTGGAGAAGAGCGGCTGGTTCTTTCCCGTAGCGGTCTATGACCGGATGGTTGCCGCCCTGGGGACGCTGCATGATGCGGGGGGCATTACCGAATCCCTGCGCGCGATCAAGTCGCCCGCCGAGATCGGGAAGCTGGCGCGTGCCGCGACTTATGTCGATGCGGGGATGAAAGCCGGTCTGGGCCAGGTACGGGCCGGTGGGACGGAAAACGATCTCGTCGCCGCCATGATGCATGACGCCATTGCCGCCGGTTCGGAATATATGGGGATGGAGCCTCTGGTTTCCGCAGGGCGGCGCAGCGGCGTGCCGCATGGCACATGGCGCCGCGGGCCGATCGCCTCCGGTGACGGCGTCTTTCTGGAAATGGCCGCCTGTCATGACCGTTATCACGCGGCGCTCATGCGCACCGCTTGGGTCGGGACGCCGCCGGAGCAGGCGCGTGAAATGATGAAGGTCTGCCAGGACGCCCTGGCGGCGTCACTGGAGGCGATCCGTCCGGGCGTGACCTGCGAGACGCCGCATAATGTCTGCCAGCGCATTGTCGATGCGGCGGGATATACGGAGAATTTCCGTAAACGTCTTGGGTACAGCGTTGGAATCTCGTTTGCCCCGGATTGGGGCGAGGGGGGCATCCTGAGCCTGAATGCCGGGGTTAAAACCGAGCTTGAACCCGGAATGGCTTTTCATCTGCCCCCCGCATTGCGGATCTATGGCCGTTTCACGGTCGGGGTTAGTGAAACGATCGTCGTGACGGAGACCGGCCATCGCGTGCTGGGAACGCTCGATCGCGGCATGGTGCTGCGCCCTGCGTGATCCCTCGCGGGTCCGATGCGCAAATCGCCTTTGACCCGCGGTTTTTTTCTTCTTTCAGGATAAATATATCAATGAAAACGCTCGAAGAGAGCCGCGCGCGCCTGCGCGGCCTGTTCAACATCACCATGACGCCGTTTACGGCCGACCATGCGATTGATTTTCCGGGGCTCGCGCGCAATGTCGAGCGCGTTCTGGACCTGGGATTCGACGGTCTGCTGATCGGCGGGACCTACGGCGAGTTTCCCGCGCTTTCCACGCAGGAGCGTGCGGATGTCTTCCGGCATGTGATGGATGTCGTGGGGGACAGGGTGCCGGTCATGCTGTGCGCGGCAGGGTCGGACCCGCGGGTGGTGCGGGAGCTGACGGGCCTTGCCGGTGATCTTGGGGGTATTCCCATGGTGACGCCGCCTTTCGTTTCCGAGGTGACGGACGAGCAGATCGTGGCGTTCTTCCGTGAGATGGCGCCGCTGTCTCGAACCGGTATCCTGGTCTACAACGCGCCGGGGATCGGTATTACGCTTTCGCCTGCCACGCTGGAGCAGATCGCCGACCTGCCGGGGATGGTGGCGATCAAGCAGGGAGACCTGTCTCCTGCGGCAATCGATCGCATCGTGGGCCGGCTGAAGGACCGTATCCGTCTGTTCTGTGCTTCGGACCTGGCATTTCTCGGCCCGATGGCGGCAGGGTTCGACGGGATCAGCTCGACCAATAGTGGCGCGTTTCCGGAACTGCTCCTGCAGAGCTATCGCGCGATCGAGGCCGGGGACAGTGCTCTGGCGGGCCGGCTGCATCGGCTTTGGTACGAATTCCGTGCCCTTGCACGGCAATATGGCCAGCCTCAGACGGTGAAGGCGGCGATGACGATGCGCGGTTTTGACGGAGGGGCCGTCCGGCCGCCGTTGCAGGACCTGGACGCGCAGGAGAAGACGGCGCTCGCGTCTGTCCTGCGTGACATGGCACGGGACCCGGATTGTCGCCTGACCCTGGCGGACTGAGTACGGTCCGGGTGGGGCAGGGTCGAGAGTGTCCTGATTCTGAAGTTTCGCTGATTTTGGGAGTATGGAGGCAGAATCGCTTGACGGCCTGTAGAGTGTCGTCAGCGGACCTGGTTCATTTGAGGGACTTGGGTTGTTCGTTATGGACGCCGATGAAAGCCCTGATGTCGGCCTCCCGGGCTTCGCTCGAACGGTGGATGCCGCGCCTGATCTGTACGGGATTCGGATGCGGGCATACCATGGGTGATGCCGTCCGAGCATGGAAGGCGTCTGCAAATCTGGCGCCCCTCATGTGACACAAGGCGGGAACCCATAAATTTTCGCTGTAAAATCAATGCCTTAGAAGGTATGGCGGAGAGAGTGGGATTCGAACCCACGGTACGCTATTAACGCACACACGCTTTCCAAGCGTGCGCCTTAAGCCGCTCGGCCATCTCTCCGGCGCACTGGCGGGACTGCCTTGTCGGCCAGCCCGTCGGTATGGGGCGGGAACATAGCAATAATTCCGGCCGGCGCAAGGGGGTAAAGGTGCGCCGCTTCCGCGGCGGCGCACGAGGGGTGGAGTGGGCCGTGACGGGGGCCGTGATGGGGGCCTTGGTCGGGGCTGTCGTGCGTCAGTCGTTCCGTCAGTGGTCCATCTTCAGGGCGGCCAGGAAGGCGCTCTGGGGGATTTCGACCTTGCCGAACTGGCGCATGCGCTTCTTGCCTTCCTTCTGCTTTTCCAGAAGCTTGCGTTTGCGCGAGATGTCGCCGCCATAGCATTTGGCCGTCACGTCCTTGGACATCGCGCCGATCGTCTCGCGCGCGATCACGCGGCTGCCGATCGCGGCCTGGATCGCGATCTTGAAGAGCTGGCGGGGGATCAGCTCCTTCAGTTTGGCGCAGATCGAGCGGCCACGGCTTTCAGCCGCCGAGCGGTGGGCGACGAAGGACAGGGCGTCCACCGGCTCCAGATTGACCAGGATCGAGATCCGTACCAGGTCGCTCTCTTCGTAGCCGTCCATCTGGTAGTCGAAGCTGGCATAGCCGCGCGATACCGATTTCAGCCGGTCGTAGAAATCGAACACCACCTCGTTCAGCGGCAGGCGGTAGACCGCCATGGCCCGGTTGCCGACATAGGTGAGATCCTTCTGGATGCCGCGCCGCTCGGTGCACAGGGTCAGCACCGCGCCCAGATATTCGTCGGGCACCATGATGGTGGCGACGATCCAGGGTTCCTCCATCTTCTCGATCACCGAGCCGTCGGGCATGTCGGCGGGGTTGTGGAGTTCCTCCATCGCGCCGTTCGTACGGTAAAGGCGATAGACCACGGATGGCGCGGTCGCGATCAGGTCCAGGTTGAATTCGCGGCTCAGGCGCTCCTGGATGATCTCCAGGTGCAGCAGGCCCAGGAAGCCGCAGCGGAAGCCGAAGCCCAGCGCCGCCGAGGTCTCGGCCTCGTAATGGAACGAGGCGTCGTTCAGCCGCAGCTTGGACAGGCTGTCGCGCAGCTTTTCGAAATCGTCGGCATCGACGGGATACAGGCCGCACCACACCACCGGGATCGACGGCTTGAAGCCCGCCAGCGGGGCTTCGGCCGGGCGGCGGTCGTCGGTCAGCGTGTCGCCGACATTGCAGTCCGCCACCGTCTTGATCGCGGCGTTGACGTAGCCCATCTCGCCCGGACCCAGATCGTCGACCTGCGTCATGCGTGGCGCGAAGACGCCGACCTGATCGACGTTGTAGACCGAGCCGTTGGACATCATGCGGATGCGCATGCCGCGCTTCAGCCGGCCTTCCTTGACGCGCACCAGGATGATCACGCCGAGATACGGGTCGTACCAGCTATCGACCAGCAGGGCCTGCAACGGCTTGGTGTCGTCGCCGACCGGCGGGGGCAGGCGGGTGACCAGGGCTTCCAGCACGCCTTCGATGTTCAGGCCGGTCTTGGCCGAGATCTGGACCGCGTCGTCGGCCGGGATGCCGATGACTTCCTCGATCTGCGCCTTGACGCGCTCGGGCTCGGCGGCGGGCAGGTCCACCTTGTTCAGGATCGGTACGATCTCATGATGGGCGTCGATGGCCTGGTAGACGTTGGCCAGCGTCTGGGCTTCCACGCCCTGCGAGGCGTCGACCACCAGCAGCGAGCCCTCGCAGGCCGCCAGCGAGCGGCTGACCTCGTAGGCGAAATCGACGTGGCCCGGCGTGTCCATAAGGTTGAGGACGTAGGTCTTGCCGTCCTTGGCCGGGTAGGCGAGGCGCACCGTCTGCGCCTTGATGGTGATGCCGCGCTCGCGCTCCAGCTCCATATTGTCCAGGACCTGGTTGGTCATTTCGCGCGCCGTCAGCGCGCCGCAGGCCTGAATCAGCCGGTCGGCCAGCGTCGACTTGCCGTGGTCGATATGGGCGATGATCGAGAAATTGCGGATCAGCGAGAGCGGTGTGTCGGTCATGGGCGCAGACATAGGCCAAAACCCCGCGAAAGTCAGCGGGGCGCGCGTAAATTCTCCTGTGGCGCCCGCGACCCCGCCCCGCGTTCAGGGTCCTGTCAGCTTGGTGTGTTAGAGCGCGCTTTCGACAGGGATGGCAGCGGGCCATTCGAAGCGTGGGGACGGATGGATGCCAGGGGGCTTGTTGCGTCGGCGCGGTGTCGAAAAGCCGGGCCTGGGTGTCATGCTGGCCGCGATGCTGGCCGTGATGCCGGGTGCCGGGCTGCTGGGTGCCGGGCTGCTGGCCGGTTCGGCCGGTGGGGCGCGGGCGGCCGAGCTGTCGTTTCATGAGGCGGTGAGTGCCGCGTGGGCGATCGATCCGACCCGTTCCGAACTGACGACCAACCGCCAGTCGGCCGATGCGCGGGCGGATGCCGCGAAATCGTGGTTTCCCGGTGGGCCGGTGGTTTCGGCGCAATATTATGACGATCATCTGATCGGCTCGAACGTTGGTTATACCACCTATCAGGGTACGGTTTCGGTGCCGCTGTGGCTGCCGGGGCAGGGCACCGCGACGCGGCGCGTGGCGCAGGCCGAATCCGCGTCGATCCAGGAAAAGCTGAATGTCGCGCATATGGCCGTGGCGGTGCGGGTGCTGGAAGCGGCATCTGCCCTGGTGATCGCCCAGCGCCGGCTGGCGGTGGCGCTGTCGCTGGTGCAGGCGATGCAGCGCGTGGGCAATGCGGTCGGCCGGGCGCAGCGTGTGGGCGAATCCACGGCGGCCGACCAGCAGGCGGCCGCCGCCGAACTGGCCGCCGCGCGCACCGAGGTTGGGCTGGCGCGCGAGCAGGTGGCGACGACCGATGCGGCGCTGACGGTGCTGCTGGGGCGGCCCGGCCTGCCGGACATCCTGTCCTACGACGCGGGCTTTCTGGCGCGCACGCGGCTGGATATGCCGCAGGTGGTGGAGGATAACGACCCGCGCGTGCGGGCGGCCCATCGGGATGTGGCCGCCGCGCAGGAAGCGGTGCGGCTGGCCCGCGCGTCTTTCATGCCCAACCCGGAAATCGGGGTCGGGGCGATCCATGAGGGGCAGTATGGCAGCCCTTGGGACAGCCGGGTGGGGGTGCAGATTTCGGTGCCGCTGCCCAGCGAGGCGCGCAACGTGCCGATGATGGCCGATGCCCGGAACCGGCTGGCGGCGGCGGGCAGCCAGGAAACGCAGGCACGGCGCATGGTGCGGGTGGAGTTGGCGCAGGTGCGCGCGCGGCTGGATGCGGCGCGGACGACGCTGGAAAGCGCGCGGATGTCGGCCGCCGCGCTGAACCGGCGCGCCGACGAGATGGAACGGTCCTGGCAGGTGGGAGAGACGACGCTGATCGAGGCATTGCGGGCGCGGCTGGGGGCCTATAACGCCATTCTGGCGCTGAATTCCGCCGAAATCGGCTGGCATGCGGCCATCTTGCGTGCCGCCATCGCGACCGGGGTGACGCCATGAGGGATGTGCGGGCACGCCTGGCGTGCGTGGTGGGGATGGGCTGTCTTTTCCTGTCTTCCGCCGTCCGGGCCGATGCGCCGGTGCTGCCGGAGCCGGTGACGATCGGGGCTGAGGCGCGGCGGGCCGAGGAGTTGACCGACAGCGTGGCGCGGCCGGGGAGCCTGTCGCGGATGCTGCCGGTGCTGGCCAGTGTGATGGCGGATGAGACGCGGATCGTGCGTGTGCGGTCCGTGGGCGCGGGCAAGGTGCTGCGGGTGCATGTCATGGCCGGGCAGCATGTGGCGCGCGCGAGCGTGCTGGTCGATTACCTGGATCATTCACTGCATGTCGCGCGCTTGCAGGCGGTGCAGATGCGGGCCGCGCTGGCGGGCGCGCTGGCGGCGCGGGCCGAGGCCGAGGCGGCGTGGAAACGGGCCGAGATGCTGGCGGGCAGCACCGTTTCGCAGGGGGAGCTCCGGCGCCGGCTGGCGGTATTGCAGGAGGCGCGCAGCACCGTGGCGGCCCGACAGGCGGATGTGGGCACCATGGCGCATCGCTTCGAGGAGGAATTCAATTCCGTCAGCGAGCGGACGACCACTGGCGGGGACGAGACCTCGTCGCTGCTCGCCCCGATCGACGGCATGGTGCAGGATGTGGGGGTGTCGGCCGGCGGCGATATCGAGGCCGGGCAGGTGGCGGCGACGCTGATCGACCTGTCGTCGGTCTGGATCGTGTCCGACGTGTCGCCGCAGGACGCCGCGCGGCTGGTGGTGGGCGGGCGGCAGAGCGTGCTGCTGGATGGGCGGCGGATCGAATCCCGGATCAGTTCGGTCAGCGGCGCGGCGTCGCCTGTCTCGGGACTGGTGCGCGTGATCAGCGTCGTGCCCAATCCGGATGGCGTGTTGCGGCCGGGCATGATGCTGGATGCGGAACTGGAGACGGCCGACAGACGGAGCGGGATGCTGGTGCCGGCCGAAGCGGTGCAGCGGATCGCGGGCCGGGACGTGGTGTTCGTGCGCGAGGGGGCGGACAGCTATCGGCCGGTGCCGGTGACGCTTGGTGTGGAGCGTGAGGGGCGGGTGGTCGTTCTTTCCGGCCTTTCGGCGGGGCAGGCTGTGGCTGCTCATGGCAGTTTTGCCCTGAAATCCATGGTGCTGCTGGCCGGGGTGGGCGGGGACGACTGATATGCTAGCCCTGTTGAATCTGCTCCAGGCGAACCGCTTCGTGGTTCTGGGGGGCGCCGTTGCGCTGATGCTGGCCGGAATGGTGGCGGTGATGGGGCTGCCTGTGGAGGCCGTGCCCGATATCTCGCCCCGGCAGGTGCTGGTGTCGGTCGTGGCGCCCGGACTGGCGACCGAGGAGGTCGAGCGGCTGATTACCTTCCCCGTCGAGGCCAGCATGGCCGGGATTCCGGGGATGAACGACCTGCGATCGGTCTCGCGGTCGGGGGTTTCGGTCGTTTATGTGCAGTTCGACGACGAGACCGACATCGATCTGGACCGCACGCGGGTCAACGAGCGCATCATGCAGGCGCGGTCGCTGATCGCGGTGCCGGGGCTTTCGATCAATATGGGGCCGCTGGCGACCGGCATGGGCGAGATCATGCAGATCCAGATCCGTGGCGCCGGTCGGTCGCTGATGGATCTGAACCGGCTGATGACCTGGAGCGTGGTGCCGCAGTTGAAGCTGGTGCCCGGCGTGGTGGATGTGAACGTCAATGGCGGGGCCGAGCAGACGTTTCAGGTGGCGTTGGATCAGGCACGGCTGAATGCGTACGGCGTGTCGGTCGGCGAGGTCTACCGGGCGGTGGACGGCAACAACGCGGCCTCGGGCGGCGGGTGGATCGAGCACCATGCCGAGCAGCAGGTCGTGGTCGGGCGTGGGTTGATCCGCACCCTGGACGATTTCGGCGCATTGCCGGTGCGCAGCAATGCCGACGGCACCGCGATCCGTCTGCGCGATGTCGGCGCTGTGTCGATGGGGCCGCGCACGCGGCTGGGCGCGGTGACGCGCGACGGGCGGGGCGAGATCGTGATCGGTGTGGTGATGATGCGTCAGGGGGCGAGTTCGGACGCCACGCTGGCCGCCATTCGCGATGCGCTGCCTGTGATCGGGCGCGCGTTGCCGGCCGGGGTGACGCTGGAGCCTTATTACAGCCGTTCCGACCTGACCAACCGCACCATCGCCACCGTGCGCGAGAACCTGCTGCTGGGGGCGGCGCTGGTGCTGGGGGTGCTGGTGGTGGTGATCGGGGACTGGCGGGCGTCGCTGGTCATTGCCTCGGTCATTCCCTTCGCGCTGGTCTGCGCCATGGCGGGGATGCGGCAGTTCGGCATTTCGGCCAACCTGCTGAGCCTCGGTGCGATCGATTTCGGCATGATCGTCGACAGTTCGCTGGTGGTGGTGGAGCATCTGCTGGCCATACGCGCGGCCGATCGCACGATCGACCTGCGGACGCAGGTGGTGTCGGCGACGACGCAGGTGCTGCGGCCGGTCGCCTTCGCCATTCTGGTGATCGTGATGGTGTATCTGCCGATCCTGACCTTGCAGGGGATCGAGGGGAAGATGTTCCGCCCGATGGCGCAGACCGTCATCATGGCGCTGCTGGCCTCGCTGGCCTATTGCGTGGTCTGCGTGCCGGTGATCGCGGCGCTGGCGATGCGGGGCAGCCGGGGGCATGGCGATACGTGGCTGGTGGCGGCGTTGCGCCGCCGCTACGGGCCGGCGGTGCGCTGGGGGGAGAGCCATCCTGGCCCGCTGTTCGGCGCTACGGTGGCGGTGTTCCTGGTCTCGGTCGTGCTGGCCGGGCGGCTGGGGGGGGAGTTCATTCCGCAGCTTGGGGAGGGGGCGCTGACCGTGACCACGACGCGCCTGCCCAGCGCGTCGCTGCCGACCGTGCTGGCCTCGGTCCGGAAGCAGGAGCAGATCCTGATGGGCTTTCCCGAGGTGGCGACCGTGGTCAGCAATACCGGCACCTCTGCCATCCCCACCGATCCGATGGGCGTGAACGAGACGGACAGTTTCATCTTTCTGAAGGACCCTTCGCAGTGGCGGACCGCGCGCGCGCAGGTGGGGCTGGTGACGGCCTTCGACCGGGCGTTGCGCGAGCGGCTGCCCGATGCGCGGTTCTCGTGGAGCCAGCCGGTGCAGATGCGCATGGACGATCTGCTGTCGGGCGTGCGCAGCCAGATCGCCGTGTCGATCTACGGGTCGGATCTGGAGGTGCTGTCGCGGCTGGGCGACCAGGTGGTGGCGGCGCTGAACAGCGTGCGCGGGGCGGCGGATGTGGCGGCGCAGGGGGACGGGACCGTGCCGTTTATTCATGTCGATGTCGATCGGGCGCGGGCGGCGCGGCTGGATGTGACGATGGCCGATATTCTGGACACCGTGGAGGCGGTGGGCGGGCATATCGGCCGCCCGGTGATCATGGATGATGCGGTGGTGAATACGCAGATCCGCTTTGCCGCCGAGCAGGTGGGATCGGTGGAGCAGATCGCGGGCCTGCGTGTGCGCCGGGCCGATGGGACGGGGGCCGTGCTGCTGTCGCAGGTGGCGCGTGTGTCGGTGGTCGATGGGCCGCCGCGTACCAGCCGCGACCGGATCCAGCGCCGGTTGATCGTGCAGGCCAATGTGCGGGGGCGGGATCTGAGTTCCTATGTCGCGGCGGCGCAGGCGGCGGTGGCGGCGCGGGTGCATCTGCCGCCGGGCTATCGGCTGACGTGGGAGGGGCAGTTCCGCAACCTGCAATCGGCCATGGCGCGGCTGGAGATCGTGGTGCCGATCGCGCTGGCGCTGATCTTCGCGCTGCTGGTGCTGGCGCTGGGGTCGGTGGCGTCGGCGGCGCTGGTGTTCGTCAATCTGCCGATGGCGGCGACGGGCGGGATTCTGGCGCTGTGGGCGCGGGGGCTGCCATTCAGCATTTCCGCCGGGATCGGGTTCATTGCCCTGTTCGGGGTTGCGATCCTGAACGGGGTGGTGCTGGTGAGTTACATCCAGCATCTGCGCCGCATCGGCATGGATGTGGCGCGGGCGGCGTTCGAGGCGGCGGAACAGCGATTTCGCCCGGTGATCGCCACCGCGCTGGTGGCCAGCCTGGGCTTCTTCCCGATGGCGTTTTCGGCCAGTGCGGGGGCGGAGGTCGAGCGGCCGCTGGCGACGGTGGTGATCGGCGGGCTGGTGTCGTCTACCGTGCTGACGCTGCTGGTGCTGCCTTCGCTTTATGCGCGGGTGATGCGGGAGCGGAAAAAAGGATAGGGGACGCCGTGCGGATCCTGGTTGTCGAGGATGAGAGGCCGCTGGGCTCGGCGGTGCAGGAGCGGCTGCGCCGGGCCGGGCATGCCGCGGATTGGTTTACCACGCTGGCTGACGCGCGGGCCGCGCTGGGGGCCATCGCCTATGATTTCCTGCTGCTGGATCTGGGCTTGCCGGATGGCAGCGGGCGGGACCTGCTGCGCGAGATCCGCCGGGGGGGATCGGTGATGGCGGTGATGATCGCCACCGCGCAGGACCAGATCAGCGACCGGATCGCCGGCCTGTCGGACGGTGCGGACGATTACGTCGTCAAACCCTACGATTTCGACGAATTGCTGGCGCGGATCGACGCGGTTTCGCGCCGGTACGGCGCGTTGGCCAGCAACCGGCTGGTGCTGGGGGACGTGGAGATCGATTTGGGCCGGCAGCGCCTGGCGCGCGAGGGCGGGGAGGTGGACCTGACGGCGCGCGAATGGGCGGTGATCGCGCTGCTGGCCCGGCGGGCCGGGGCCATCTGCTCGCGCGAGCAGATCGAGGATGCGCTGTATGGTCTGGGCGAGGAAATCGAGAGCAACGCGATCGAGGTCTTTATCAGCCGCGTGCGCAAGAAGGTGGGGGCCGGGTTGATCCTGACCGTGCGGGGGCGCGGGTATCGGCTGGCGCGCGAGGCGGGGACATGAGGGGGCGTCTGGACCGGGAGGCCGGGTCGTTGCCGGCGCTGGTTGCGGGGAAGGCCGCGTGGCGTGGCGACGGACGCTGGAGCCTGGCCACCCGCATCATGGCCGGGGTGCTGGTGGTGGTGCTGGGCTGTCTGGCGCTGCTGAGCGTGCTGGTGGCGGGGTTCACGCGCTACGAGGTGACGGAGCGGCTGGACAATTCGTTGCAGGAAGTGGCCGAGCGGCTGGAGTTCGTGATTGCCGCCCATGCCGTGCAGCCGACCGGGGGCACCGTGGCGCTGCTGCCGGAGGTCGGGCCGCGCACGCTGGCCTACCAGATCGCCACCCCGGATGGGCGGTTGCTGCTGCGATCGCAGAACGCGCCGACCGAGACCTTCGTCCCCGTGGTGCGGGGCGGATTTTACGACCGGCCGCGCTTTCGGGTCTATGTCGTCAAGGCGTATGACGGTGGTCAGTACATCCTGGTGGGCGAGCCGACCTTTCATCGGCGCGAGGCCGTGAGGCGGGCGACGCTGATTTCGATCCTGCCGATGATCGTGTTTCTGCCCGCGGTATGGCTGCTGGTGCGCTGGGTCGTGCGCCGGGCGCTGCGGCCGCTGACGGTCTTGCAGGAGGAAATTCGCGCGCGCGGCGGCGGCAATCTGGCCCCCATCCCGGCGCTGGACCTGCCGGAAGAACTGTCGGCCATCCATATGGCCGTCAACCTGCTGCTGGACCGGCTGAAGAAGGCGCTGTCGAGCGAGCGGGCGTTCGCGGCCAATGCGGCGCATGAGCTGCGCAACCCGATCGGCGCGTTGCTGGCGCAGGCGCAGATGCTGCGCGAGCAGTTGCATGAGCCCGAGGCGCCGGGGCGGGTGGGTGCCATGATCGGGCAGATCCGTCGGCTGGGACGGATGACGGAGAAACTGCTGCAATTGTCGCGCGCGTCGTCGGGGGTCGCGATGGGGGACGAGCGGTTCGACCTGATTGCGGTGTTGCAGATTCTGGCCGAGGAATTTGCCGATATGCCGCCGCTTTTTCCCGTCGTGACGG
Organism: Gluconacetobacter dulcium; assembly: GCF_014174165.1. GTDB lineage: Bacteria > Pseudomonadota > Alphaproteobacteria > Acetobacterales > Acetobacteraceae > Gluconacetobacter > Gluconacetobacter dulcium. Next base: position 61,276 of record NZ_JABEQN010000024.1, read on the forward strand.
TGGCGTGCGACGGGATGGAGGCGCTGTTCGCGCGCGGGGATATCGATGCGGCGGGCATTCTGTTTCGCAACCTGATCGAGAATGCGGCCCATCATGGCACGCCCGATGCCGCGATCGCGGTGACGCTGTCGCGGGCCGGGGTGGTGGATATCGTCAATGACTGCGTGGCCCTGCCGGCCGCCATCCTGTCGGGTTTGACCGAACCGTTCGTGCGGGGGGGCAGTGCGGCCGATGGCAGCGGGCTGGGACTGGCCATTGCCGCGACCATTGCCGCGCAGATGGGCGCTGGGCTGGAGATCGCCTCGCCCGTGCCGGGAACGGAGCGGGGGTTTCGGGCGCGGGTGGTGCTGATGACCGTCGAAGCGGTGGCCGGCCCGGTGACGGTGCCCTGACAGACGGTCGATGTCGATGCCGGACCGCCATGCGGCGTGCCTGCCGGGCATTCTTGCGGCCGCGTGCATGTCGCGACCGCCAGCGCCGCCTTTCAGGGTGTGCAACGGGCGGGCCGCCTGGAATTGGGGCCGGCCCGTTGGTCGTGGGGTGTTCCGTTCCCTCGGGGTGAGGTCGGAGGGGGATCAATAGGCGATGTTCAGGAAGCCGCCGACCGTCCGCCGTGCGTCGGGTGTCGTGTAGTGCAGATAGCCGGTCGCGCCGTATAACTGGTATCCGGTCGAAAAATACTGATCGAACAGGTTTCTGACATACAGGCCGACCTGTACCCGCTTGTTCCACGGCAGCAGGCTGAGGCGGAGATTGACCAGGCTGAAAGCCGGAACTCTTGAATAGGCGGGCTGGCCCACCACCGTCCAGTAGGTTCCGCGATAGGCGTAATCGACATGCGCCCGCAGCCCCAGATGCGGCGTCAGGTCATGGTCGTAATCGATCGCGGCGTTGGCGGAGAATGCCGGGGCATTGGTCAGTTGGGTGCCGGTGTAGCTGGTCTTCTGATTGGCCTGGTAATCGGTGAAGTAGGCGCTGGTGTAGGTTACCGCACCAGACACTGTCAGGTCGGGAAGGGGTTTGAACGCCACGTTGCCTTCCACGCCCTGGCTGCGCAGGCCGCCGGCATTGCCGATCGCGCTGGCGAGGATCGTGCCGCCGGTGCCGTCGGGCACCGGGGTCAGGATCGTGGCCTGGAAATCGGTGAAATCCTCGCGATAAAGATCCATGTTGAAACGCAGTCGGTGATGCAGCCATTCGGATTTCATGCCGACTTCGTAGGATTTGACCGTTTCCTGATGATACGGGTCGTATTTGTTGCCGACGAAGGCGATGCCGGCGGGCTTGTAGCCGGTCGAGAAGGTGAAATACGTCATGACGTTGGGGTTGAAGCGATATTCGGGCGAGATCCGTCCCGAGAAATTCTGCCCGGTCATGACGCCATAAGGATAGACGGGCGCGGCGCTGGTGGGCACGAAGGTCGGCGTGTATCCCATCAGCGGGACGGGATCCGTCCATATATAGCCCAGGCTCTGGGAATTGCGGTCGTGCGTGTAGCGGCCGCTGATCGCCAGGTTGAAATGTGGGGAGATATTGAATTTGAGTTGCCCGAACGCGGCCAGGGATTCGTTGCGTGAATTGAAGAGCGAGGTGTTGCCCGCCTTGCCGAACGCGCCGGAGAGATTATAGAGCGTGCCGGGGCGGGCGCCGTTGGCGCCGATCAGCGGCGCGCCGAGCGTCCCCCACTGATACTGGGTCTGCCGCGCGTCGAGACGGTTGAAGAAACCGCCGACGAGATATTCGACCAGATGGCCTTTGGGCGAGGCGAAGTGGATTTCGTCGCTGAATTTCTCGGTCGTCAGATGGCCGAGATTGTACGGGATATAGGCATACTGGTTGGACGGCAGCAGATCGACCGGCGTGTTGTTGTCGTAGAGCGAGCCGCGATAGGCGGTGATGAACGTCAGGTCGTTCTGTCCGATCTTGGTATGCAGGTGCAGTGACGCGCCATATTCCTCGGAGGTGATGCCACCCATGAAGGAATCCGCGGTGTCGGCGTTCTTCGGGCCGGGAAAGACGCCCAGCGCGTTGAGCATCCTGGTGACGTTCGCCGGCTGCCCGCCGACGGGCGTGCGGACGCTGCTGTCCCAGTGATGGGCGTAATCCCCTTCCAGCGTGACGTCGAAATGTTCCATCGGCTCGGCATAGAGTTTTGCGCGTGTGCCATATTCGTCGGTCGAGCCGACCAGCCGGTTCAGGGTCACGTTTCGGCCGAAGCCGTCCTGCGCGTTGTCGAAGCCGGAAACACGGAAGGCCGCCTTGTTGCCCAGAGGCACGTTCACCGTGCCGTTGATGATGCGCTCGTTATGTTCGCCATAGCTTGTGCTGAGCCGGCCCGACAGGACGCCCAGGCGGGGCTTGCCGGTCGTCACCGAGATGACGCCGGAGGTCGAGTTCATGCCGAACAATGTGCCCTGCGGCCCCATCATCACGTCCACATTGTCGATATCCACCATCCCGACCATGCCGTTGGCGCGCTGGGCGTCCATGACCACGTCGTCCACCACGACGCTGACGGATTTCGCATTCGAGAAATCGAACGACGTGCTGCCGACGCCGCGAATCTGGAAAGCGGCGCCCTGCGTCGGGTCGTACTGCACGCCGGGAGCGAGATATTGCAGATCCGTCAATGCGGTGTAGCCGGCGTTGGCGATGGCCTTGCCGTCGAGATGCAGGATGGAGATCGGTACGCTCTGGTTATTCTCCGACCGCCGCTGCGCGGTGACCGTCACCGTTTCCAGCGCCGCTGATGCGCCGCCCTGCGGCGTGGTGGCCGGGGATGGGGTCGCGGTGCCATGGGGCGCCGACGGGGCCGTTCGTGTCGGCACGGCAGGTTTGTGCGCCTTGGGCACGCTTGCGGAAACGGCGCGGTCCGGCGCTGCCTGGGCGCGGCTTTCGCCGCACGCCAGAAGGCTGATGCCGCATGCGAGGGCGAAGCGATAGGTGAGTTTATCCACGGCGGAATGACCTAATGCTGGCGATGAACGAGGGAAACGGTCGGCTTATGCTGGTCAGGACGGCCCATGGAGTTTCCGGGCGGCGCTTTCGATCCTTTTTTTATTATTCGACATAAATGGAAAGCGCCTCTCTCGGTGGGCATCTTGCATGCTGTTTCTTGCGCGCGGGTTTCATCCATTCCATCGGGACGCGATGGGCGGGAGTTCGTCCGGCGGGCGAGCGATTACCATGGATTCTAACTGGAGAAAAAGATGAACGATCGTTTTGTAATATAAATTTCATGACTCCGGGAATCCTTGCGAATCCTCCGCGTCCCATGGCGATGCGCCACGATCTTTGTGTCATTCTGTGAGAAAATATGAATTAAATATGTCATATTTTACGAATAACCGTTCATGTTCCGCAGGATAGTCGCCGGATGGGACGGGTTTATGCGGGATGAAGTGTGCTTCGTGTTATGCTTGTCATAACCGCACTAATGTTTTAACCGTCGCTTCGGTCGCTCGGCGGGCGCGTCTTCGTGCCGGATCGCGACCTGTCGTATTTCAAATTGCCGATTTCGGTCCGGGCCTCCTGATTCGCGTCCCGGCTTCTCGAAGGAACAGCCAGACATGTTCAAATCTTTTGCCGCGCTGGCGGTGCTTGCCGCGCTGACGAATGTCTGCCCGGCCCGCGCGATGCCGGTGGAGGCCGACGCCCTGCCGGATACGCTGCCGATCAATCGGCTTCAGGTCCTTGGCACGCACAACAGCTATTCGGCCGGGGTCGATCCGCATGTCCTGGCGCTGCTGGCGCACTATCTGCCGTCCATGCCGGAGCTGATTAATAAAATGCCCGAGCCGCAGAGGAAGGAATTCCTGCTGGCCCACCCCAACCCGGTGACGTTCCAGGAGGCGCTGAGCTATGTGCATCCGTCGTTGCAGACGCAGTTGGACCTGGGCGTTCGCGCATTGGAGATTGACGTGAATGCCGACCCGGCCGGCGGTGCGTATGCCGACCCGGCGGCCTACACGATCCTGCGCCGACAGGGTGTGACCTCCCTGCTGCCGTTCGATGCGACGCCGATGCACGCGCCGGGGATCAAGGTCCTGCATATGCCGGACATCGATTTCCGCAGTTCGTGCCAGACGTTCCGTCTGTGCCTGCAACAGATGAAGGCTTGGTCGGACGCGCATCCCCGGCATGTGCCGCTGTTCGTCATGATCGAAGCCAAGGTGCAGGCGTTGAGCGTGCTGCCGGGCTCGACGAAGGTGCCGCCCTTTACCGATGCGACGTATGACGAGATCGATCGGACGATCGTCGATGTGCTGGGTCGTGACGCGGTGATTACGCCCGACGATGTGCGCGGCGATTACCCGACGCTGGAACAGGCGGTTCTGGCCGGACATTGGCCGACACTGGGCCAGGCCCGCGGAAAGTTTCTTTTCCAGTTGATCACGGCCACCGGTCGCGACGGGGCCTCGGCCTATCTGAACGGGCATTCCGGGCTTGTCGGCCGCATGGCCTTTCTCGATTCCGAGCCGGGGCGGCCCTATGCCGCGTTCATCCTCGATGACAACGCGCTGGTCAGGCAGGCGCAGATTCGCGACGAGGTGCGCCGGGGTTATATCGTGCGCACCCGTGCCGACATCGAGACCTATGAGGCGAAGCTGAACGATCTGACGCGCGCGCGCGCGGCCTTTGCCAGCGGTGCGCAGATCGTTTCGACCGATTACGAAAAGGCCGGCAATGCCTACCATACGTCCTATCGGGTCTCGTTGCCCGGTGGCGACGCCGCGCGGATCGCGCCGCGATAAGGGGTGGCGTGCCGGGGGGGGGGCATGGCGCGCGCGCGTAGCCCCTCCGCACTCTACGAATCCGTTCGCTCGGTCCCGGCGACAGGGTGCGTCGGACCCGATCGCCGGGCCGTGCGGGCCGAGGGGCGCGGGCGGATGCCGGGATGGCGGGTGGTATCAGGCCATGCGCGCCAGGCGCAGCGTGCGCAGCAGGTCGAACGTCACCTCCAGCCGGCGCGGCGCGGCGCCCGCCGCGAGGCGCGCCAGGCCGGACCCGATGGTGGCCATGCAGGCGGCCTGAATCGCGGCGGGATCGAGCCCTCGCGGGCCGCCGATCTGGAGGCTCACCTCGTCGCGCACATTCTCCGAGCGGCGGCGGCGCATGTCGAGGGCGAACGGTCGCAGGGACGGATCGCGCGTCGCGGCCAGGGCGATCGCGTGGGTGGCGCGCATGACGGCCATGCCGCGTCTGCTCTCCTGCCCACCATCGCGATCGTGCAGTTCCTGCCGCATGTCCAGCACCAGGGCGCCCAGTCCGGCCAGGAGCAGGTCGTCCCGCGTGCGGAAATGATATGCCACGCTGGAAACGGCGATATCCGACCGTTTGGCGACCAGGCGGTGGCTGATGGCCGGAATTCCGTATTCCGCGATCAGGTCGGCGATATGGCGTGCCAGTTCCATCTGGCGCGTGCCGGTGTGCAGGGCGACCGGGAGTGGCGTTTCCGCGCTTTCCTCGCCGCACAGCGCGACCAGGTTGGGCAGGGCGCGCGACAACCCGTGTGCGGTACCGGAAAATCCCTGTGCCAGACGGGCAATGTTGGCCCGGCGCAGCAGACGATACTGCGTGTCGTCGCCCAGCGCGACGGTATAGGGCATTTCGTCGCGGCAATAGGCGGCGACGACCGGACCCAGCATGGTGGCGTGCCCGACATCGCCAGTCTGGAACAGGGTTGTCCAGAAATCGTCCTCGTCGTCCAGGACCGATGCCAGGGATGGAAGCGCATCTGGGTTATGCACCGCGTCCAGCAGCAACTCGCAGCCGGCGATGGCGAAGGGCCGCCGTGCGGTGGCCGTGTCGTCGAGGAAGGCTTCGATCACGGCGGAGAGGGTGTCGGCGTCGGACAGGGGCAGGCGGGCCGTGCGCGATGCCCAGCGGGTGCGGATGTCCTGCCATTCGTCCCGTTGCAGCGCCACGATCGCGGCCAGGAGCGACGCCTTGTCACCGACATGATAGCTGAGCGCGCCCAGCGACACGCCGACATCCTGCGCGACGGAACGGAGACTGAGGCCGGCCATGCCTGTCCTTGCCAGCCTGTCGCGGGCACAAAGTGCGTATTGGTGGGGATTGGGACCTGACATGCGGCTATAGATGCCCGCTCGTGCGGCGGGGTGCAATGTCACGGGGGTCGGTGTCTTGCGCGATGGTCCGATCGGTCGCCGCGCGGGGCAACAGCAGGGCGCAGGCGCCGATCGCGAGCAGGGCGCACGTCGCCGTCAGGCAGAACACGGGCAATGACGGGCCGCGACCGTCCGTACCGATCTGTTCGCCCAGCAGGATGGACATCGCGGCCAGCCCGACCTTGGAAACCGCCATGAAGGTTCCATAATATCGCGATGTGTGTCTGGCGGCGGCGGCGGTTTCGACGAAATGCGTCCACAGCCCGAGCGCGACCCCGCCATTGGCGACACCGAGCAGGAAAATCAGGACCGCCAGCACCGCGTAATCGTCGTGCCGGGGCGGATCGGCCAGCAAGGCCATGCCGGCCAGGGCGCCACAGGACGCGGCGCAGCCCGTGACGATTCCCTTCGCCTCGCCCACCCGGCCGATCATGCGGTGCCAGAGCGGCTGGCTGATGGTGGCGCCGAGCGGAAGGCAGGCGAGAATCCAGGATGGAAGTGCCGGGGCCGCATGCAGGATGAAGGGAAATATCCTGACGAAATAAGGGGCGGTCCAGGCCGACACGAAGATCGCGACGCACTGGATGCTCAGCGCCTGGCGCAGATGGGCCGGGCTCTGCGGCGCGGGCACCACGGCGGTCGGCGGCGACCATGGGGAGGATGGGCCGCGCGGCGGGTGAGTCGTGCTGCGCCGCTCCAGCACCAGCGCCGTGAGGATGGCGGTCGTCGAGATGGCGATGGCTATGGCGGCCAGGTGCAGCGCCGCGCCCGTATTCCGGCCCGGCGTCGCGAAATAGCCGGTCATGACGCTGATCAGCATGGACGCAATGGCACTGCCGGCCAGGCGCAGGCCGACGATGCCCCGCCGTCGGCCGGGATCGGGCGTCGGTACGATCGAGAGCAATGTCTCCTGCCCCACATCGTATAATTCAAAGGCGATGCGGAACATCAGGATGCCCGCCACGATGCCGGCTGGCGCATGTGTGACGTATCCCGAGACCAGAATGGCCCCGAAACTTGCCGCGCACCCCAGGGCGCCGATCGATTGGATGCGCCCGGCGAAACGGGGCTGGTGCAGCCAGGTCTGGCAGAGGCGGCCGATGGCGAGATCGAGGATGGCGGACAGGCCGAGCCCCAGCGCCAGATATGTCGAGATATGGACCGGGTCGATATCGAGCATCCCGATCAGGAAAAACGTCAGGAAGACCTCGCCCATGTACCAGAACAGGCTTTTGCCGAAATGGGCGCAGACATAAGCGCGCGCCCAATCGTCCGCCATGGTCGATCCTTCTTCTGAGCGCCGCCTGACGATCCCTGGATCGGGCGGCAAGATTGTCGGGCACGCCCCCTGCGGCCCGTGGATCGGCCTGCCGCACGGTTGGGCACCTGCGGCGGGAAGGGGCCACCGGTCTGTCTCGTTATCCGATATCGGAACGGGACCGGCTGCCCGACATATATGGAAAGGGCCGATCGAAAACAAAAATAAGATTTGGTGACAGTTCGGCGTTCCGGGAGCGGTTGCTGTTTGAGTGCGTGCATCCGGGCCGGTGAAGATGGGACTGTCAGGAATTTCGTGTGCGAGGCGTTGAGCACATTGTTGATCAGACGGTGGCGCGCGCGAAGCGGTCACCGAAGAGAATGGCGAACTGTGCCTTTGCTGTGGAAGTCTCGACTAAATCTGACGTACGGTGTCTGTTGAAGCCCAACCAGGGCTGCTGCGGGGGCGGAGTGGCCGGGTGACGCAGCCCCCGCCGCAGCCATCGGAGGAC
>NZ_JABEQN010000025.1 GCF_014174165.1 Gluconacetobacter dulcium
CGTCCAGGGGGCGATCATATAGGTGTCCCACAGGGTCACCCCCAGAACGATCGCCAGCACAACGACGCTCAGGGTCAGAACCACGCGGATCAGGGTGCGTAGAAGGGGCATCAGACTCTCGGATCTTTCATGGCCGGCTCATCGGAACGACCGGATCGACAGGCGCGGGCCACAGAGCGCGGCCGGCGCGAACGACGAAAAACACGGCGGCACCCACAGGCGCCCCCGCCATGCCGGCATCCGAACGGCCAGCACCCTGGCCGCCGGCGACGCCGGGCCATCGCACCTCACCCGACATGGCGCCGCACCCGTCCCAGCAAGGGCGTATAGACCGGCACCGGCCTATCGAGCGGACGATGCGCACCCGGCATCTCCGGCGACAGTTGCAGCGGACCATGCCGATGGAAAAAGCCGGGCACAGCCCGCAGGATATAGGCCGCCTGTTGCAGGCACGCGGCCCCCCGCCGCGCCTCCAGCCCCGCCGCGCCCTCGCCGGCGCGCGCCAGGATCGCCTGCGCCGCATCCACCAGTCCCCGCGCCGTCGCCTCCGGGTCGCGCAGCAGACCATCGAAGCCGCGCACGGCCGCACGCATCGCCTCGGCATCCGCCACGTTCAGCGCAGGCAACTCCGCGATCCGTCGCGCCCGCACCACCAGCCGCCCCAGAGACACAGCCCCCAACGCGGCATCGGTATAGGCTTGCCGCTCGTCCGGACTCACACCAACCGACAGCCGCATCGCCAGCCGCCAGATCTTCTGGATCTGCAAACCTTCCCACACCACCCAGTTCTCGGGCGCGACCGGCAGCACCAGCGCCAGCCGCCGCAACGCCCGCGACAGCGACCCCACCAGCCGCCCCGCATCCAGCCGGTCGTCCGGCGGCAGGATCACACGAAAGCCCAGCACCAGCAGCGCGGCGGCCGCCACAAAGGCCATCCACGTATTGGTCAGCGCGATGTCGTCGTAATGGATGGGATTGGACACATCGAGCATCGCGGCAAAGAACACGCCATAGCCGAACGCCCCGATCCCGTAGCGCGGGCTGAACTGCAACCAGATCCCCGGCGCGAGAAACATACAAAGCGAAAACCACAATAACGGAAACCCGTCGATGCGCGGCAGCGCCAGCATGTGGCAGGCAATCCCCGCCGGCACCGACAGCGTGGTCCCCGCCGCCATCATCACGCTGGAGCGCGAGGCCGAAGGCGTGGTCGCCACCAGGCTGGATGCCGCGACGACATACAGCATCAGCATCGGCCCGGCGCTCCAATGCAACACATACCACAACAGCCCGGCCAGCAGCGCGATCAGCCCGCCGCGCGCGCCGTTGCGCAGCGCGGTCGGCCAATCCAGAAACCAGCGCAGCCGCACCCGGCGCGGCAGGGACGGCGCCACCACCATCCGGATCACGGCATCGAGCTGCACCAGCACGTCGCGCATATTGTCGATCGCCGACAGCAGTGCACCGTCCTGCACGGCCCGCTCGGCCACCGCCAGATCCTCCAGCGCCGTGCCGAGCGCGGCCAGCACCGGCTCCGGCGTCTCGATCCAGTCCGCCCCCTCCGTCAGGTCCAGGATCTCGGCCATCAGCGCCGCGATCCGTTCATGCAGGCGCCGCATCGGAGGCGCGTCGTTTTCCAGGTCGTGCCACAGCGGATGATAGGTGGCGACCACCCCCGCCAGCCCGCTCAGCCCCACGCGCAACGCATTCACCCGGCGCGCAATTTCGTATGTGTCGGCCGCCGCATATTCCACCGACGACATCAGGCCGCTGATCCGCGCCAGCAGCGTGCCCCGCCTGTCGTTCAGCGGCAGCGGCAGGGTGCGAAACCCGCCCAGCACCACCGGCTCGGCCGTCACGACATCCGGCGACCGCCCGCCCGCGAACTGAAAGCGATGGAAATCCATGGCATACGCGATCACATCGCGCACCATCTGCCCCACCTGCGCCATCACCCGGTCGGGCCGGCGCACCGACGTGACCATGAACACCACCGCCGTCGCGACGATCCCGACCGTCACCGCCGACAGCCGCGCCATGGCGCTGAGAAAGATACCGTCAGGATCGGCATAGGACGGCCCGGCCACGATCACGATCGTGTAGCCCGTCAGCACGGCGGCATAGGCGCGAAACAGCCGCAGGAAGGTCGCGACCAGACAGGCGAAGGCCACCACCACCGCCAGCATCATCGTATAGAGCACCGGCGACTGCGCCACGACCGCCATCAGCGCGACGGCGATGGTCGCCCCCAGCAGCGTGCCGATCACACGCCACATGCTCTTGGCCATCAGCGCCCCGACCGTGGGATTGGCCACGATCATCACCGTCGTCACCGAAGACATCGGGGATTCGAGCTGAAAGAAGAACGAGCAGGACAGGGCCAGCCCGATCGCGGCAAAGGCCCGCAGGCAGAAGGCCGCCCGCCCCCGCACCGCGTGCCATTGCGCATCATCCGTCAGAAAGGCCGGCAGAATGCGCGCAGGGGTGGGCATCGTCACGTCGTCTCGCCGCCATCGGCCATGTCGGTGGCCGGAGGACGCGCCGCATTGTCCAGGATATGCTCCAGCCGCCCCACCAGATCCGCGACCGCCCCGGCGGACAGCCCTTCCGTCAGTTCGGCCTCGACCCGCGCCGCGATCTCATGGAATGCGCGGCACTTGCGCCGCCCCTCGGGCGTGATGAACAGGTTGTTGGCCCGCCGGTCGACGGAATCGGGCCGACGCTCCACCAGTCCCGCCGTCTCCAGCAGGTCCAGCACCCGGACCAGTGCCGAGGTGTCGGTATCCAGCGCCGCCGCCAGGTCCCGCTGCGACGTACCCTCAGGCATCATCATCAGATAGACCATGGGCCGGAAGCCGGCGACGGTCATCCCGGTGGGCTTCAGCTCCCGCTCCAGCCGCGTGCGCCACACCGCCCCCAGCCGCATGACGCGAAAGGTCACGGGCATGCCGGCAAACGGGGCTTCGTCGATATTCAGGGATGCACGCAGGCCCGTCGCCTGCGACCTGTCATCTTCAGTCATGCCGCTATTTTATGGTGCCATCACAATAATTGCCATGCCCATTAATTGCATGGCAACTGCGTGTCCAGCCTCGCCCGACCCTGCGCCATGACACCGCCGCGCCGCGCCGTCTTCAAATATTCACAGAGCGAGCGAATGCCCGCCATTCCCACCATAAAGCGCGGAAACACGACCCGACCGCAGGTTGCCGGCAACCGGCCGATCTTGAGCATCCGCAAGGCTTCCGCCCAATATGCCGCCCATCCGATCACCCCATGCCCGCCTGTCCCATGGCAAGTCCCGCGCGCATCCCCATCCTGACATCGCGCCGAATCCCGAGGTCCCTTCCGTGCTCACACGCCGAGATATCTTCCCCCTGATGGCCGCCACCGCGCTCCTTGGTCCGGCATCCCGCGCCAGGGCGGCCGCCTCGCTCGCACCACGGCCGCTGGTGTTCGCCCATCGCGGCGCCTCCGCCCTGCGGCCGGAACACACGCTGGCGTCCTACGCCAAGGCCATCGCCGACGGCGCGGATTATATCGAGCCAGACCTGGTGCCCACCCGCGACGGTGTGCTGGTCGCCCGGCACGAGAGCAACATCGCCGGCACCACCGACGTGGCCACGCGCCCCGAATTCGCCGCCCGCCGCCGCACGATGATGATCGACGGAACGAACGAAACCGGCTGGTTCACCACCGATTTCACCCTGGCGGAACTCAAGACCCTGCGCGCCCGCGAGCGCCTGCCCGGCATCCGTCCGCAAAACACCCGCTACGACGGCCATTTCGACATCCCGACCTTCGAGGAAGTGATCGACTTCGTCGCCGCCGAATCCGCCGCACGCGGCCGGGTCATCGGCCTGATCCCCGAGATCAAGAACGCGACCCATTTCCACGCCCTGAACCACACGCCGGAGGAAACCTTCCTGCGCGTGATCGCGGCGCACGACTACACACGCTACGCCCCGCTGGAGGTCCAGTCGTTCGAGACCGGCAACCTGAAGATGTTGCGTGGGCGCGTACAGGCCATCAACCCGCAGGCCCGCCTGATGTTCCTGATGGGCGAGCGGAGCGAGCGCGTGCCCGACATCGCGGCGGCCGGCGGCCACACCACCTTCGGCGACCTCATGACGCCGGACGGCCTGCGCCAGGTCCGCACCTACGCCGACGCCATCGGCCCCTCGAACATCGACCTGATTCCCCGCGACACATCAGGCGCCTGGCAGGCCCCGACCACCCTGGTCGACGACGCCCATAGCGCCGGCCTGCTGGTCCATTCCTACACCTGCCGCCCGGAAAACCGCTTCCTGCCCCGCCAGCTCCGCAACGGTGCCGGAGACGACGCCCGCAATCCCGAAGGCTCGATCGCCGAAATCCGGCGCTATCTGGATATGGGGCTGGACGGCTTCTTCACCGACGACCCCGCCCTGGGCCGCCGCGCACTGGATGGCTGAGAGCCTGACCGCAAATGCGCGCTGGCGGCGTGTCCTCGGCGCGTTTCCCGCGCTTCGGTGCTCATGGCCATCAAGGCCACTCCGCTCCGATGCTCGGAAACACACGCCGGGCGCTGCCCGGAACAGGCCGCTCTCGCTCGCCAGCCCACATTTGCGGTCAGGCTCTGAGCTGGACTTTGGCGGTTTTCCGTCCACACCAGCGCCGGTGAGACATGCCATGTGGAAATCCCCGATGGCCCCCGAGCGTTCACCTTCGATTAATGAGCGTCAGCATAAATTATTCCAATGAGGGTTCGAAGTCAGACCATTGGAGATGAGATGCTGCATATCGGGTCGAGATCGCGCGACACCGCCAGGGACATGCGCCTCATGTCCCTCCGCCTGCGGCTGACCTGCGCTGGATTACTGCTTGTCGCCTTGGGATTCGGACTGGGTCATCCCGATCGCGCCGCCGCTCAGAGCACTATTACCGGCACGATCGGCGTTACGCTGACTTTGACATCAGCGTGCAGCATCAGCGGCACGCTTCTGGCTCAGGGCTCCAGTACCAATTTCGGCACGCTCGATTTCGGCTCGCAGACGACGCTCTTCACACAACATGACGCCCAGGTTGTGTCGGGTTCCAGCAGCGGCATATCGCTGACCTGCTCGCCGGGGATCAGCCCGGAACTGATGATCACCGGCGGAAGCAACGACGCCAGTAAGAGCGGTGGCCATCTCCATGCCCTGGCCTTCGGCACGTCCAATGTGCCGTACGATCTCTATTCGGATTCCAGCCACTCGACCGTAATTCAGAACAATACCGCCGTGGCTTTCGCGACAAGCAGCACGACCTACACCACCAACCTCTACGGACGGGTCTTCGGCTCGGGGACGGCGAGCGCGCTGCCCGCCGGCACCTATACGGACACGCTCAACGTCACACTGTCCTTCTGAGCAAACGCCGTGCGGGTCGGTGCGACCGTTGCCGGTACGGCGCTGCTGGCGGCGCTTCCCCCTTCGGCCTGGGCCACCACGAGCGCGACGATGTCGGTCTCGACCCAGATCGTCGCGGGCTGCGCGGTCAACGGGGCAGTCCCGGCCTCCGGCGCCTCGGTCCACTCGCTGGGGACTCTTGGATTCGGTTCCGCCGCGTCCCTGTCAAGCGCCCCACTCCGGGCCGCGCTCAGCCCCTCCGCCACGGTTTCCCTGACCTGCACGCCCGGCGTGCCGGTGACGATGATGGTCGATGGTGGCCTCCATTATGCCGACGGCTCGCGCGGCATGGTCCTGTCCGGCGGCACGGCGCGGGTCGCCTATGCCCTCTTCAGCGACAGCGCCTATAGCACCGCGATCCAGCCGGATACCGCCATCAGCGTGAACGTCACCGGCTCGCCCAGCCCGCTCACCCTGCCTGTCTTCGGACAGGCGACGCCGACCGGTGTCTCACCCGCCGGACTCTACTCCGATATTTTAACGGTGACGCTGCAATGGTAACTGCCCTCCGCCTGCTGTTCCTCGGCCTCCTGGCCGTGTGGTTTTTCCCGGGAGAGACGCGCGCCGCATCCGCCGTCACGATCTGGCCGGTCAACCCGGTGCTGGGCAGCGCGGCCCCTGCCGCCGCCCTGTGGCTGGAAAATAACGACCATCACACTGTGCTGCTCCAGATCCGCGTCTTCCGCTGGACACAGGATTCGACGGGCGACCAATATGCCGATCAGACGGAAATCGTCGCGAGCCCGCCCATGGCGAGCGTGGCGCCCGGAGTCCGCCAGCTCATCCGCCTGATCCGCGCCGGAAGCATGTTCCCGAACGCGGAAACCGCCTATCGCATCATCATTGACGAAATCCCCACGCCGGAGTCACGGCAGGCCGCCGCGAAGAGCGGGCCGCAGATCGCGATCCAGCTCCGATACTCCGTGCCGCTCTTCGTCTACGGGACGGGTGCGCCCACAGGGACGAGCGCGCCGACCATGGCGAGCGACATCAAGGAGCAGCCCACGCTGCATTGGCACGTCGAGACACGTAACGGCCGACGTTTCCTGGACGTTGCCAATACAGGACATATCCACGCCCAACTGAGCCAGGTTTCCTTGGGCAAGACAACCGTTTCGACGGGCCTGCTGGGCTACGTCCTGCCGGGTCGTACGATGGAATGGCCCCTGGCCGGCAACCCGGGCGGCGAGCCTCTCCAGGCCGTCGTCAATGGCGGACTCAAGCATGAGACCATTCCGGCTCAACAGTGACATGCCGCGCAACAACAAGAACGATAGGCAGAAAACGGCGAACGGCACTTTGCATGATGGTGCTCTCGACATTCTGCGGCAACAGCGCCCGGGCAGCCGCCCTTCCCCCGCCGCCCCATAGCCTTGGATCGGCGGCACTGGACATGGGCATGACGCTCTATCTCGATCTCGTGCTCAACGGCTTCGATACGGGTCGCGTCGAGCCCGTTCTGACCAGGGGGGAGCGCTTCTTCCTCGCCGCACCGGCTCTTCGAACGCTTGGACTGGACGCGCGTCTGCCCACGAGGGATGACGGGCCGGTAGCGCTGGACACGATCGAAGGCCTGCACACGCATTATGATTCCGCGGCGCAAAGGCTGTTTCTCACTGTTCCAACGAACTGGCTGCCGGCGCAGCGCTTCGTCCGGAACAAGCTGATCGAGGAGAAGAAAGCGCGGGCGAGCTTCGGCGCCATCATCAATTACGATGCGTACGGTACGCAGGCCACCGGCCTCGCGAACCTCTCCCTGTGGAACGAGGAGAGGATTTTCGGCTCGTTCGGCACGATCTCGAACACGGGCGTCGCCCAATTCGGCTTCGCGGGCATCGTCAGCAACAGCGAAAGCCGCGCTTCGTACCGCCATTACGATACGACCTGGCGCTATTCGGACCAGAATCGGGTGCTGACCGCCGAAGCCGGGGATATCGTGACGCATGCCCTGGCCTGGTCGAGTACGATCCGGTTGGGCGGCGCACAGATCTCGCGCGATTTCTCCGTGCGCCCGGACATCGTGACCTACCCGCTGCCGCAATTTTCGGGCCAGGCTTCCGTCCCCACCAGCGTCGATCTGCTGATCAACGGCGTGCAATCCATGCACAGCTCCGTCCAGCCCGGACCCTACAGCCTGACCGACCTGCCCTACATCAACGGCGCGGGCGAGGCGACCGTGGTGACGACGGACGCGCTGGGCCGGCGGATCGTGACGAACGTTCCGTTCTACGTCGCCAGCACGCTGCTGCACCCCGGCTATACCGACTACACGGTCGCCGTCGGCGCGCAGCGCGAACGCTACGGACAGGTGGATTTCGATTATGGCGCGCCGAGCTTCAATGCCTCCTACCGCCGGGGGCTCCTGCCCGTCCTGACCGTGGAGGCCCATGCCGAGGCCGCCCCCCATCTGCTCCTTGGTGGACTGGGGATGCTCACGCAGATCGGCCAGCGGTTCGGCGTCGTCAATATCGCCGCAAGCGCCAGCGATCGTCCTGGAAACCGGGACGGAAGCG
Source organism: Gluconacetobacter dulcium (assembly GCF_014174165.1). Lineage (GTDB taxonomy): Bacteria > Pseudomonadota > Alphaproteobacteria > Acetobacterales > Acetobacteraceae > Gluconacetobacter > Gluconacetobacter dulcium. Next base: position 7,943 of record NZ_JABEQN010000025.1, read on the forward strand.
ACAGGACAATGCTGCCCACGCATGGGCGGCAATTCGTGGCCGGCTATCAGTTCACCCACAAAAATTTCACGCTCGCCGCGCAGAAAATCTGGCGCACGCGGGGCTATGCCGATCTTTCGACCTACAACCCCGGCTTCATGCGTCTGCCGCGTTCGAGCCTTCAGGCCAGCGCAAGCCTTACGCTGAAGCGTGTCGGCTCGCTCAGCCTCGGCTATTTCGACATCAGGCCTGCGGTCGGCCAGCGCACACGGTTCGCGACGATCAGCGACACGCTCCCGCTCTGGCACGGCATCAGCCTGTCCTTGTCGGTCAACCGGCAACTGAGTACCCTGAGCGCGAGAACGGACGGATGGGCGGGCTATGCCCAGATCGTGATCCCCTTCGGCGCCTATGGTACCGCGACCGCCGGATGGAGCCGACAGGCCGACGGGGAAAGCACCGAACAGATCTCGGCCAGCCGCTCGGTTGCGGCGCAGGGCGATTTCGGCTGGACCGCGAACTACCAGCACGCAAACAGCACCGGCCGGGCCGGCGGCTCTGATTCCGTCGAAAGCTCGGTGAGCTGGCGCGCCCCGTTCGCGCAGTTCCAGGGCGGTATTTACGGAAACGTCGACGACACCACGCGCTGGGCGGAAGCCCAGGGATCCATCGCGCTGATGGACGGAGCGGTCTTCCTCGGCAATCGCGTCTCAGACGCTTTCGCCGTTGTCAGTACCGATCGCGTGGCGGGCGTGCCGATCCGCTACGAGAATCAACTCGTCGGCAGGACAAACGCGGGCGGTCATCTCCTCGTGCCCTACGCGACCTCCTATTATCCCGCGAAATACGAAATCGATACGCTCTCGCTCCCGGCAGATCTTCAAAGCCGGATGGTCGAGCAGCGCGTCGCCGTCCAATATGGCAGCGGCTATCTCGTCCGCTTCCCGATGAAACATGTGCTGACCGTACTAATCCGCCTGACCGACCCGTCAGGCAAGCCATTGCCCGTCGGCACCTCCGTACACGCGGCGGAAGCGGAGGCCTATGTCGGCTGGGACGGAATGCTTTACCTGAACGGGATCGACCGGGGCGAAAAGCTGGACGCGTCGCTACCCTCCGGCACGCGTTGCATCGCCACCGTCGGCGCCATTCCCGCCGCTTCGGCCGGACAGGTCCGCCTGGGCCCCCTTGTCTGCCGGAGCGTGCCGAGCCCATGAGAAACCTGGCATTTCTGATCCTGCTTTTTCTGGTCGCGCTGACCGACGGGCACGCGTGGGCGGCTTGCCGCGTCTCCACGCCTGGAACCACGTCACTCGGCTCGCTCTCGTCCCTCTCTCTCAGTTCGGGCGGCAGCACGACGGAAATCTCCTCGGGCTTCGCCTGCACCGGCGGGCTTCTCTCCGTCGCTTATACCCAGACCGTCAACGCGCAGGTCCAGACGATCAGCGTCCTGAGAGACCCAAGCGGCGACAGCCTGCCGATGCAGCTCTGCCAGTCCGCGAATTGCGCGACGACGTATATCGCGGGCCAGACGATCGGTTGGAGCGAGACGAACCTGATCGGCCTGCTCGGCCTCTTCAACGGCATCAACGGCACATTGCCGCTTTACATCCGGATTCCACCCGGCTCCTACAATGTCAGTGCTGGCATCTATACCGGTTCGGTAACGATCGGCTGGACATGGAACGTCTGCTGGGGGATCGGCCTGCTGGGTATCTGCATAGGGCTCGACAGCCAAACGAGCCCTGTGCCCGAAACCATCCCCCTCACCTTCACCGTTACGGCGGATTGCCAGATCACCGCGCCTGACGTCGTCTTCGCGCCCAGCCCGCTTGTCACCGCCTTCACCGATATCCACCAGTCCCTGACCGTCGGCTGCACCAAGGGCTCGACCTATACGGTCGGAATCAGCGACGGCAATAACGCCGACAGCACAAGCCGCGCCATGAGCAACGGCTCCGGATCTCTGCTTCACTACGAAATCTACAAGCAATCGACGACCGACCGTTGGGGCTCTGTGGGCACGCAAAGGCGCGCCAACGCGACTGCGGACGTCAACCCGAACACGCTCAATGGCGTAACACAACAGCAATTCGCTTACACGGCGCACATCCTGACGACGCAGACGACACCGGCGGCAGGCTCTTATAGCGACAGCCTCGTCGTGGATGTACAGTTTTAAAAATATTTATATTTACTTCATAATACTCTTTTCTCCACCCCTGATAAAAGAACAGAACGATGCGAAGAAAATGGGGATTATAGACATGGTCCCCATTTTTCAGACAGGACGATAAGCTATAATCCGACCTGATCTGGACTTTGGCGGTTTTGAGCGTTGAATCGCATTTGAAGAAACGTCGGATTCCTGTGTGCGTGTGGTGGAGCGACACTCTCCTGCAAAGGAAGCAGGAGATGAGTAATGGAGGAAGAGGTCGGCGACGATGTTGGGTTCAACGGGATAGCCGGGTGGCTGGCGCCGTTCCGGGGCGGCTTTCACGGCACCGACATGGCGCCGGGTTCTCATTCCGACGTCCGGCGCGATGGTGTCGTCGTGACGACGGACAGGGCGGAGGATCGCCACGCGTGGCATTTATCGTGATCCGGTGCGCTCGTCGCACGTACATTTCGTCAAAGCCAGCGGCCCGCGCTGGCAGGCGTTCATGCTTCTGGCGCCGCTGTCATGGACCGGACGGGTGTGGGGATTACCGTTCCTGACGGTGCTGTGTCCCTCGGAACGCTACGCGCGCGAGCGTGGTCGCCCTCACCGGAAGCTGACGGACCGGGCACGGCAGGGACTGCTTCTGGTCGCCCGCTGGCTTCCCGGACGCAGGATCATCGCTGTCACCGACAGTTCCTATGCTTCGATCGACCTGCTCGATGCCGTCAGGGACCGCGTCTGCATGGTCAGTCGCCTGCGTCTCTATGCCAGGCTGTTCGACCCGCCGTCTCCGCGCACCGCCAGGACGCTGGGCCGGCCCCGGCAGACAGGCGAGCGGCAACCGTCGCTGGCGAACCGCCTGGAAAACCCCGCCATACAATGGAGCGAAGCTGCGATCGGCGCATGGTATGGCGGCCAGGAATACCGCGTCGAATTCATCTCCGGCACCGCGCTGTGGCATCATCCAGGTCGGGCCGTTCCCATCCGCTCTGTGCTGGTGCGTGATCCCGCCGAGCGCTTTCGGCCGCAGGCGTTCCTCCGCACCGACCTTACCGCGTCCCCCGTCGACATCCTGGCCTGGTTCGTCCGGCGCTGGTCGATGGAGGTCACCTTCGCCGTAAACAAGGCGCCATCTCGGCATCGAGACCCAACGCCAGTGGTCGGATCTGGCCATCGCTCGTACCGCACCGGTCCTGATGGGGCTTTTCTCCGTCATCACTCTCGTCGCAAACGACCTGCAAAAACAGGGACGTGTCCGGCCAGCAGCAATAGCCCAGAGGCGGCAAGTGCCCATCAGGGCCACGCCGCCACGCAGACATCACGACGGACGCGTGGCGCGCGTCCGCCCTCTATCGGCGCTTCTGAAAAAGCCCCCGATCCGTTCTTACGCCCGGCCCGACATCTTCCCGCCGGACCTGTCCGGCAAAGGCGCCCCCGGCCGCGCCATGGCACCCGGCTCATCCACCCGGCCCGCCCGGCCGCGCAGACGCCTACCCGCCTGACGCATCGCCGTGCGATGGGCCGCATGAATCTGTGCCGGTGTCAGTTCGACCCCATCCGACCATTTGGCCGAAGCGGACACTGCCTTTTCCTCGACGGATGAAACCGACATCACGATCCTCCTGCTCAAGGTGCCCCGACGACAGGCCGGAGCGGCTTGGCTTTCAATTATAGGGAGAGAGGTGCGGCATTTTAAGGGCGCGTTCCCACGAAAGACCGTATGGCTGCCCTGCGCGGCAGATCATTTTCATACCGAAAACGAATCATTTACCCTGCCACCCTGACAATGCCCCCCTGGCAATGCCCCCCTGACAATGCCACCGTCACAGACGTGGCGGCCCGTGAACAAGGCAATGGCGCAAGCCCGACCATCGCCGTGCAACGCCGCCCGCCCAACCCCGTTATCACTGTCCACGCCACATGCCCCCCACGCCATAGACCCAGAGCCCGCATGTCCCTGCCCCCGCCGTCATTCGTCCCGCCCGCCACGCCGCTCCCCGCCCCCACACTCCCCACCCAGCCGCGCACGCGGCTGCAAAGCCTGGCCCAGGGCGTGCTCGCGCTGGTGATCGTCGCATCGGCTCTGTTCGTCCTCGGACGTTTCCGCTCCGCGCTGTTCTGGGGCGGCGTCCTCGCGATCGTCTGCTGGCCGCTGCTGACAGGATTGCGGCGGAAATGGTCCTCTCCCCATGCCGCCACGCTGGCACCGGCCGCCATCGTCCTCGGCATCGCGCTGGTCTTCATCATCCCGACCGCCGTGCTGATCTCCGCCGCCGCCGGCGAGGCCCGGGAAGGCGCGCAATGGGTCAAACAGGCCACCGAACAGGGCATCCCCGCCCCCGCATGGCTCGACCGCCTGCCGTGGGGCCGGGCGCAGGCCCAGCACTGGTGGCAGGCCAATCTGGCCACGCCAGACAGCGTGCACGACCTGATGGACCGCCTCAGGCCCGAACACGCCCTCGGCACGGTGGAGCATCTTGGCCATGGCGTCGCCAACGGGCTGGTCATCATGGGCTTCGCCCTGCTCATCCTCTTCTTCTTCCTGCGGACCGGCACGCCGCTGGTCGCCCGCGTCGACCTGCTGATCTGGCGCCTGCTGGGCGCACGGGGCGGCATGGCCCAACGTCAGATCGTGGGCGCCGTGCGCGGCGCGCTCGCCGGCCTGGTGCTGGTCGGGCTCGGCGAAGGTCTGCTGATCGGCCTCTCCTATGTGCTCGTGGGTGCCCCCCAGCCCCTGCTGCTGGGCATCTTCACGGCACTGGCGTGCATGATCCCGATGGTCGGCGGCTTCGCGCTCGCCCTGTGCGTCCTGGCCATCCTGATCAAGGGCAGCAGCCTGGCGGCCGCCATCGGCGTCGGCGTGTTCGGCGCGGTGGTACTGTTCCTGGCCGACCATTTCATCCGCCCCGTCCTGATCGGCGGCTCCATCAGGCTGCCTTTCATGTGGGTGCTGCTCGGCATTCTGGGCGGGCTGGAAAGCTGCGGCCTCTCCGGCCTGTTCATCGGCCCGGCGGTGATGGCGCTCGCCCACCAGCTCTGGCGCCTCGGCTCCAGCCGCGGCCCCCACCCCGCCCCACACGCGGTCGTGGCCATCCGCATGGAAAATATTCGCGAAGAGTAAGCCGACGCCTCCGTTCTTCAGAAAAAGAAGATTCAGGCCTCTACACCCGATGCGGAGAAAACAGGATCACCCCCGCCCCACACAGACACAACGCCGCCCCGATCAGATCCCACCGATCCGGCCGTACCCCTTCGGCCAGCCACAGCCACACCAGCGCCGAGAGAATGTAAATCCCGCCATAAGCCGCATAAGCCCGCCCGGCTTCCGAAGTCTCAACCCGCGTCAGCAGCCATGCGAACAGCACCAATGAGACACAGCCAGGCAGAAGCCAGACCGGTGATCTGTCCATCCGGCGCCACGCCCAGAACGCGAAGCACCCGGCAATTTCCGCCATGGCCGCGCCGACATAGATGATAACCGATTGCATCCGGCGACCCTAACAGCCAAAGCCGCCGCACGGTAGGCATCACCCGGCGCACACCGCCGGGCCCCCACTGCTATTCCTCCAGCGTGATCGGCTGACGCATCTCCCTCACCTGCTCCGGCGTCACCGCGTCCGTCCAGTGATTGCCGAGATGACTACGGATATAGGTCACCACATCCGCGATCTGCCTGTCGGTCAGAATGCCCGCGAACCATGGCATGCCGCCATGGCCATTCAGGACCATCATGGTCGGATAGGCAGCAATCGCCAGTTTCTGGTCCCCGGCCAGCGCCGGATATTTCGCCCCGGCACCACGCGCCCCCTTGCCGTCGGCCATATGACAGGCAGCACAGATATGATGATAGACCAGATCGCCATTATCCAGCCGGGTCATGGTGCTCGGCACCCCGCCCGCCGTATCGGCCCGGGCCGACGCACCGGCCAGCATCATCCCCGCCACGAGCAGGAAGGAAAAAGAGACGCCCCGCATCAACCCACTCCCTGCGCCCGCTTGTGTATCTGCTCGACCGCCGCGAGAGACGACAGGATCGCCCCCTCCTGCCAGCAACCGACATAGGATGCGTGCTCCCCGGCCAGCACCAGCCGGTTCTCCATCCCCACCAGCGTCTTGTAATGCATCTTGCGCGCCTGCTCCGACCACATGGAACAGCAGCCCAGCGTCCAGGGCATGCGGCTCCACGCCACGGCCACGCCATTGCGAAATTCGCTGCGATAACCGGGATGCAGAACCTGCCCCTGCCTCAGCCCTTCCTCGATCCGCTGCGCGGGCGTCATGGTCGTGAATTCCATCGCCGCCGGCCCGAACATATAACCGCCCAGCAGAACCGCCGGCCCCTGCGAGAAAATACCGTGGCTGGGATAGGCGATCTGCCCGATCGGCTGGTCGGTGAAACTGATCCCGCCATAGATCTGGTCGTCATCCTCCCAGAAGCGCCGCTTGAATTCCATGCCCAGCTTCACCGACGACGCATACGGCACGGCCGCGATCGCCGCCTTCATCCGGTCGCTGACCTGCACATCGAGCTGCGAAAGAACCGGCAACGGAATCGTGCAGACGCAATAATCGGCCTCTTCCACCCGCGCGGCCCCGCCATGGGCCACATCGTCATACAGGATCTTCACGCCATGCTCGTCCTGATGAATGGCGGTGACCATGCAGCCCAGCGTGATCAGGTCCTGGACCTGCCGCGCGAATCCCTTGCCGATATTATCCATCCCGCCAACCGGCTGGAACATCGTCGTCTGCATGTCGAGCTGTTCGGGAAAGGCCAGCCACTGCGCCAGACCCGAGCCCATCACTTCCGAACGCGGCGCCGGGGTCGAGAAGGTCGGCGCCCCATCCACACCAGCCCCACGAGCCTTGTCATATCCCCGGTGCTGCGACGACCGCGCTCCGGCGCGCCACACCCCATCATCATCCAGATTGGCCCAGGTCCCGATGGAGGAGAGCACATGCGCCCGCTCCTCGGGCGTCACGATATCATCCAGCCGATGCTGGTTGATCGCCTTGGCCAGCAACTCGGCGGTGTAACCCGAAAAATCCGCGGCAAACTCCCGATAGCGCAAAGGCTTGCCGCCATAAGCCTGCGAGGAATGCAGCCACGCATTGTGGTTGAGCTGAATGAACGGCTCCAGCGCCACGCCGAACTTCCGGCAATAATACAACAGCCCCTGATGATGATACGGAATCCGCCACGGTCCCGGATTGATATAATTGCCGGGTGCGAAAGCAACCTTCTGCGTCGCGCCCCCCAACTCCGTCACGCTGTCGCCCCCGCGCAGCGAGATATTGCGTCCCCCCGCCCGGTTCTGGAACTCAAGCAGGCGAACCTTGTAGCCGGCCTGCCGCAATTCATACGCCGCCAGCAACCCCGCCAGCCCGGCCCCCAGCACCACGACCCGGGTACCCGGCTTCGCACCGGACAGTTTCGGCGGTCCCTTGAAGTCGGTGCCCATCGCATGACCCATGCTGGTCATTGCCTGATAAAGCCCGGCACTTCCCGCCAGAACCCCGATTTTCGTCAGAAGCTGCCGGCGCGTCTGCGCCTGAGAGCCGGACTGTCCGGTCATCAATCACCCTGTCTCTATGCGGAAAGCGCCTTTCGGGGCGCAAAAACAAAAAATGCCGCATGCGCGGCATAATTTCCAGAACGAGAATGGATACCGGGTTTACGTCCGGTATCCATGCCGCTGTCGTCAGAACGTGGCGTTCAGACGGCCATAGTAGTAGGCACCGGTGATCGGCACCTGCAACGAGAACTGGTCGTAGATCTGGGCGCCGTAGGAATTGACATCCTGCGAAACCCGACGCGGACGCACGTTGAAGATGTTGTTCGCGCCAACGGCGAAGTGCAGGCGATCGGTGACCTGATACCCCACCTCGATATCCGTCAGCCAGCGCGGCGTATTCTTGAACTGCTTGAAGCAGGAATTGGAATACTGGATCGACCCGCTGCCATCCGGGCACATGATGTTCGAGTTCGACCAATCCTGATACTGCATCATGTCGGTCGTCTGGCCATAGCGGGTCTGGCGCACGTTCACGTCCAGCTTGCCCACCTTGTAATAGGCATTCAGGATGATCTTGCTGCGCGGATACGCCGTGGTGATGTAGCCGACATTCTGCGCGTTCAGGATCGGCTTCCCTTCCGAATCCAGCCCGTTGTGATGCAGGCGCGTCCGGTTCAGATCCAGCGCCATGCTCAGGTCCAGGTTGCCATACTGATGCAGATGGAACCGGTAATCCGCCTTGATGTCCAGGCCCTGCGTGCGGGTGCTGGCGCCGTTGGTCAGGTAATAGGCGCTGTCCTGCGACGTATCGTCCAGCGCCGGCCCGGCCAGCGTGTACCCCATCGCCTCGATCGCCTGCACCGCCAGCGGACCGTTCACGGTACCGCCACCGACGATGCGGTTACGCAGATTGATCTGATACACGTCGGCCTCGACATGGAACCCATCGACCGGCTCCAGCACGATACCGCCCGACGCACTGACCGACTGCTCAGGCTGTAGCGGCTTGGCACCCAGCGCACGGGCCGCCGCCGAATCCACCGCCAGCATGCCCGCGGCGCTGGAAGGGCCGACATTCATCGCACTGTAATGCTGCTCGGCCAGCGTCGGGGCACGGAAGCCCGTGCTGATCGTGCCGCGGATCGCAACCCGGCGCGAGAAATCGTAACGGGTCGAAATCTTGCCGTTCTGGGTATTGCCCACGTCGGTATAGTGCTCGAACCGGCCGGCGAAATCCAGGTCCCAGTGCTTGGTCAGATGGAAATCGCCGTCGATATAGGCGGCGAAGATGTTGCGGTTCCAGTTACCGGCGCTCTGCGGGCCAAGGCCGGCATAGCCCTGCGTGCCGCCCAGTTCATAGGAGTTCGGATTACCCGCCTGGATCTGGTAGGTCTCCATCCGATGCTCGCCACCGAACGCCAGCGTCATGGGCACGACGTTGCCGATGTTGAAGTGGTGGCGGAAATCCAGGTTGTTCGTCCACTGCGCCATGCGGTACGTTTCCGCCAGCGTCGAGGTCGGCGACCAGCCGCACCCGTCGGTCGAATAGTACGGGTTACCCGGCGTGGTCGAGCAGGTCGAGGCCAGCATCCCGGTATTCGCGGTATTCTTGTTGCCGATCTTCGTGCCGTCGGCACCGTAGGTCGAACTCGCGTCCCAGTCCCAGTCACCGAACAGACGGCTACCCTTCAGGCCCACCGTCACGGCGTAGTCGTTTTCCTCGTTCGTCTCGCGGGGGGAGAAGCCCGACGGATATAGCGAGGGCGCACGGGTCGGAATACGATAATTCTCGTACGCCTCGCCATGGCGATGCGCGTAGGTCAGGTTGCCATAGAACTGCAACCGGTCGCCGATGATGTCCTTGCCCCAATCCATCCCGAAATTCTCACGGGTTTCCTCGGGGCGGCCCATGATATGGTTGGAATCGGTCGGCACGTTCAGCGGGCCGGTATAATTCGCACCCGTATAGGCGCCTTCCGGCGCGGCGCTCAGCGGCAGCAGACGATGATCGGTCGACGGCGCGACGAAGAAGTCGGTGTGATAGACCTGCCCGCTGATGTGCAGGAAGCCGTTGTCACCCCATTTGAAGCCGGCGTCGCCATTCACCTGATACTGCCAGGCCTGCCCGCTATAGGCGTTGGCACCGGTGGTGGCGCTCAGATTATAGCCGTGATCCTGCTTTTTCGTGATGATGTTGACCACGCCGGCGATCGCGTCCGACCCGTACTGGGCCGCCGCGCCGTCTTCCAGCACTTCGATGTGGTCGATCATGTTCGACGGCAGCGTATTCAGGTCCGCACCGGTCGAACCGAACTGCGGACCGGAATCCGCAACGATATTCGCGGTCGAATGGCGGCGCTTGCCATCGACCAGCACCAGCACTTCGTTCGGGCCGAGGCCGCGCATCTGGATCGACTGCGTCAGCGCCGCGGAGTCAGCGGCCATGGCGACGACGTTGATCGAGGCATAGGTCTTGGTCAGCGCGTCCGAAAGGTTCATCTGGCCCGAACGGGTCAGGGTCGCCGCGGTCACGACCGATACCGGCGCGGTGCTCTGGCGCGCATGGCGGTTGCTGTCACGGGTGCCGGTCACGATCACGGCCTCGCCCGGATCGGACGGCGGCGCGTGATAGACGGGCTCAACGGCCGGCAGAACCCGCGCGGCCGGAGCCGCGACCGCCGGAGCCACCGCCGACTTCGGCGTGGAACGGGTAGAAGCACTCACGCCTTTCTTGGCCTTCGCCGCATGGCGATGGCTGGTCGTCGACGTACCAGACGTCGGGGCAGTTTGCGCCACCGCAGCGGCGACGTCGAACTGAATGGCTAAAATCGTGGCCGCGATAAGGCTTCGCCTCAGGGTCATAGACTTAACGTGCTCCCGCGAACGTCGTTACTTTACCAGCACATCAAGCGACGGAAACCGACCTCAGTTCAATACCGAATCATACCCTTCCATAACGAATTCGGAATATATGACATTTTTATCACAACCCAGACACCTGGCTGCCCAAACCAAGGACATACAATTGAAATTTAACGGTTAATTTATGATGTTTCGAACACACCTCCAGGAAACACCCTCATCAATCCGGCGCCGGCCCCACCCGCCCGGCAGCCCTTTCCGACGCGCCGCCTCCCTCCCCTTCCGAATCGTTCCATTCAAAAAATAGATAAGACCGTTTCTTTTCGCGCATTAAATTCCCCACGCATTAAATTCCCATCGCGAGGCAGGCCACGCCATGGTGCCGGATTGCTGCCCTCCCGTCGCTCCGCTTTACTGACCGCAAACCGGAGCCCCCTCATGACCACCGCCCCCATCACGCCCGTCCCTGCCCATCGCCGGGCACGTCTGGTCCTGCGGATCGCGGCGGCCGTGGTCGGCCTGGGCGCCGTGACGGCGGGCGCGATCTCGGGCTACGGCGTATGGGTGCTGCACGCCAGCCGGCCGATGCTGGACGGCGCGCTCGCCCTGCCCGGCCTCGATGCCCCCGTCACGATCACCCGCGACGGCGAAGGCGTCCCCACGCTGACGGCCCGCACCCGCCCCGACCTTGCCCGCGCCATGGGGTTCCTCCATGGCCAGGAACGATTTTTCCAGATGGACCTGCTGCGCCGCGTGGGCGCCGGCGAACTGGCGGAACTGGTCGGCCCCGCCGCGCTGGATCTGGACCGCGCGCACCGCCTGCACCGTTTCCGCGCCCTGGCCCAGGCACTGCTGGCCAGGCAGGACCCGGCCGACCGCGCCCTGCTCGCGGCCTACACGGCGGGCGTCAACGCCGGCCGTGCCGCCCAGGGCCACGCACCGTTCGAATATACCCTCCTGCGCGTCGCCCCCACCCCATGGCGCGACGAGGATTCACTGCTGGTCGTCTATGCGATGTATTTCGACCTTCAGGGGTCCGACGGTGCCGGTCAACGCCTGCGCGCCGCCCTGCGCAACAGGTGGGGGGCCGACATGACGGCCTTCCTCGATCCCGAACTGACACCGCTGGACGCACCGATCGACGGCTCCACAGCGCCCCCACCTGCCATGCCCGCCACCCTGCCCGCCCGTCCGCCCGCCGGCATCGCCCCCACCCTTCCGGCCCCGCTCCCGGCACCGGAACGCGGATCGAACAATTTCGCGGTCGCCGGCCGCCTGACGGCCACCGGCAGCGCCATGGTCGCCAACGACATGCATCTGGGCCTGATGGTGCCGAACATCTGGTACCGCGCCCGCCAGATCCTGCGCCCCGACGACACCCAGCCCCCGACGCTGGACCTGACCGGCATCACCCTGCCGGGCGAGCCCTACCAGATCGTCGGCACCAACACCCACGTCGCCTGGGCCTTCACCGACGGCAATATCGAGGCCGGAGACCTGATCGCGCTCGACATCCCACCCGGCGATCCCACCCACTACCGCACGCCCGACGGGCTGAAACCATTCGGCACCGCGCGGGAAACCCTCTGCGCGGCGCACGAAACCTGCCATCCGATGGCCATCCGCACCACGATCTGGGGCCCGGTCAACGGGCAGGACACCGAAGGCCGTCCATTCGTATGGCACTGGAGCGCCGAAGACGCCGGCGCCGTCGATTATCGCGGCATCCGTGCGCTGGAATCGGCGGGCAGCGTGCGCGCGGCGCTGGATGCCGCCCACCGCACCGGCCTGCCGCAGGAAAACATGCTGGCCGGCGACCGAGACGGCCATATCGGCTGGACTATCATCGGCCAGGTCCCGCGCCGCATCGGGCTGGACGACCGGCTGCCCCATTCCTGGGCCGACGGCAGCCATCGCTGGGACGGCATGCTGCCCCCGTCCGACATCCCCGAAATCCTGGACCCGCCCGACGGCCGTCTCTGGAGCGCCAACGGCCGCGTCGTCGGCGGCCCGGCGCTGGCCGTCCTGGGCGACGGCGGCTACGCCGACGGCCTGCGCGCCGGCCGCATCCGCGACGACCTGCACGCACGCGACCATTTCGCCGAATCCGACCTGCTGGCCATCCAGACCGACGACCACGCCACCGTCCTGCGCCCCTGGCAGGCGCTCCTCACCGCCGCCATCGCCGCACGGCCCGGCCGAGCCGACCTCGCCGCAATGGCCCCCTACGTCGCCTCATGGGGCGAACATGCCCGGCCGGATTCGATCGGCTACCGGCTGGTGCGGCAATATCGCGCCCACGCGCTGTCCCTCGTCTTCGGCGCCTACGCCCACGCCCTGCCCGGCCTGCTCGAAACCACCCCCCGCATGCCGCCCCGCGCCGCGTGGGCGGTCCAGCGCCTGCTCACCGACCGCCCCGCCGGCCTCCTCCCGCCGGGCCAGCCCAACTGGACCGCGATGGACGACGCCATCCTCAACGCGCTGGCAGCCGAGGTCCGCGCCGCCGGCGGCGTATCGTCGTTCCGCTGGGGCACGGCCAACCATGTCGGCATCCACCACCCGCTGGCCCGCGCGGTACCGCTGCTGGGCCATATGACCGACCCGCCCGACCTCCCCGAAGCCGGCGACACCCTCGTCCCGCGCGTCGCGGTACCGGGCTTCGGCGCCTCGGAACGGCTGGTGGTCAGCCCAGGGCATGAAGACACGGCCCTGTTCGAAATGCCGATGGGCCAGGCCGCCAACCCCCAGACCCCCTATTACGGCGCGGGCCAGCATGCCTGGGTCACCGGCGCGCCGCGCCCGCTGCTGCCCGGCACCACCCAATGGACCCTCACGCTCACACCCTGAAACCCTGGCCGCGAACGCCGCCCGACACCGATCCCCCGCGCCTTTCCCGCACTCCGGTGCTCAGACACACAGGAGGGGCGCGGTCCCTGCCGGCCGGCCCCGTTCACCAGCCCGCCTTTTCGATCAGCCTCCCGGCACAACTCTTCCAAACCCGTGCCCGGATGTCAGGTCCGCCCTCCCGGCATTGGCCCTGCTCCCGGTTGCTGCCAAGGTAACGGCCGGACATGAAGGGGGCACATCGCGATGAATTTCAAGGCACTCTTCTCCGGCATGGCCCTGGCCTTCAGCGCCTATGCCCTGTTCTCGATCAGCGATGCGTTTTCCAAATTGCTGGCCGGGTCGCTCAACCCGTTCGAGGTCGCGTTCTCCAGCGGCGTCTTCGGCCTGCTGCTGCTACCCTTCGTCCGCAAGCCGCATGAATCCTACCTGGATGCCTTCCGGCCCCGGCTGCGCGGCACATGGATGCTGCGGGCGGTGTGCGTCTTCGTGGCGACCGCCGCCAGCGTCAAGGCGTTCATGCTGCTGTCGATGCCCGAAGCCCTTGCGCTGATGTTCCTCATGCCACTCTTCGTCACCATCCTGTCGGTGACGCTGCTGAAGGAGAAAGTGACCGCCTGGGCCTGGCTGGCCGTCATCCTCGGCTTCATCGGCGTGCTGATCGTGCTGCGCCCCGGCGTGCGCCCGCTCAATCTGGGGCATCTCTGCGCGCTGACCGCCGCCTTCGCCAATGCCGGCAGCGTCATCGCCTATCGCCTGTCCAGCGCCGAGACGGTCCGCCTGTCGCTCCTGGGCTCCAGCCTCGTCGGCCCGCTGGTCGGCGACGGCCTGCTGATGGGGCTGAACGCCACATGGCCCGCCACGGCCGAGGCCTGGATCTACCTGTTCGGGTACGGCTTCCTGGCCGCGCTCGGCCAGCTCCTGATGATGCTGGCCACCGCCCGCGCCCCGGCCAACCGCGTGGCCCTGCCGCAATACAGCCAGATGGTCTGGGCGGTGGCGTTCAGCTACCTGCTCTTTCACCAGTCGCTGGATGGCTGGACCTTCGTGGGCATCATCGTCCTGACCGCTTCGGGCCTGCTGAACTGGATACGCCAGCGCATCCGCTATGAAAGCCTGGTCATCGCGCAGCATCTGGCGCGCTGGGAACATCACAGGCCCGCGGGCAACCAGCCGCAAACGCCCCGATAGCCCCGACGCAGGTCAAAGACAGATCAGCCGGAACCGATTATCCAGAAGACCCTCTGTCCCGCATCGCGCGGCATCGGCCACCCTGGAGAGACCAGACCATGAAGATCGTCCTGTTTTCGGCCAATGAGGCCGAGACCGCCCAAGCCATCACGGCGCTCGATCCCGCCTTCACGGTCACAAGCGTGGCGGGGCCGATCACGGCGGCTATCGTGGACAGCTACGCCGATGCCGACATCATCAGCGGCTTTGCCGGCTGCGATTTCAGCGCCGCCATCCTCTCCCGCCTGCCGAAACTGCGCTTCATCGCCATCCGCGCGACCGGCTTCGATTCCGTCGATCTCGACTATTGCCGCGCCCACGGCATCCAGGTCTCCAACGTGCCCGTCTATGGCGACAGCACGGTGGCGGAACACGCCTTCGGCCTGCTGCTCGCCCTGTCGCGCTGGACGGTCCCCTGCGCCGAAGCCACCCGGCGCGGCGATTTCGCCTATACCCCGGCCCGAGGCTTCGAACTGCGCGGCAAGATCTTCGGCGCCATCGGCACCGGCCATATCGGCCGCCGGGCGATCGAGATGGCCCATGGCTTCGGCATGTCCGTCATCGCCTACGACGAATACCCGTCGCCCCTGCTGCGCGACGCCCCGAACCTCCGCTACGCGCCGCTCGACGAGCTGCTGTCCCAGGCCGACATCATCAGCCTGCACGTCCCCGCCACCCCCGAAACCGACGGCATGATCGGCGAAAGCCAGTTCGCCCGCATGAAGCGCGGCGCGGTGCTCATCAACACGGCTCGCGGCCAGGTCGTGGACAACGCCGCCCTCCTCCGCGCGCTGGAAAGCGGCCACCTAGCTGCGGCGGGCCTGGACGTGCTGCCCGACGAATCCCAGCTCCGTCACCCCGCCGCCCTATTCGCGCCGGACGCACCCGCCGCTCCGGCCACGATGCGCGACGTGCTGGCCGCCCGCGTGCTGGCCAGCCTGCCGAACGTGATCGTAACACCCCATAACGCCTACAACACCGCCGAAGCCTTCCGCCGGATCACCGAGACCACCGCCGCCAACATCAAGGCGTTCGCGCAAGGCAACCCCATCAATCTGGTCACCTGACCAGACCGGCCCGCACCGGATCGGCATCACACCGGTCCCGGAAATGGCGGCATCCCCGTGGGTCTGCACGACGGGCCGGGGCAAACACCAGCGCGTCAACACGCGCTTTGCCAACAGGGTCGCCCGGCCCGTTCTCGTTGGCCGGGACAATGCCGCCATATTCCGTCTGCGTCGTGGTTGCGCCCTTTCCACACTGGAAAGAACAGACCTCGACCGTTCAAACAGGGTACCGCAAGGCCCCACGCAACAGACGGAAAAACGATGCGGTCACAGCGAAGAAAAACGGAATCGTCCGTTCAGCCCTTGCGATTTTCACGCGCAACCGGACTCGCCTGCAAGGTCAGGGCGGCGATCATGCCCGACCGGGTTTCATGCGCGGCCTTCGCCAGCGCGTCGAGACGTTCCAGAACCCGACGCGGCAGGGAGATGTTGGCCCGCTCCACCCGGTCATCCAGCACAGCCGGGTCGATGGTCACGAACCCCACCGCCCACCCGGCATATTCGGGAAGCCGGCGCACCGCATCCAGCGTGCTCGGGGACGGCACCGACCCGCCCGCGTCCAGCGTGGCGTCGATCCAACCCGCCGCCGCGTCAGCAGCGTTCGCCAGGGCTTCATCCAGCGTATCCCCTGCCGAGAAGCAGCCGGGCAGGTCGGGAAACACAACACCGAACGCCGTGGCCTCGCTCCCCTCTTCGATCATAACCGGGTAACGCATCATCGTTTCTCCTGCAGGCCCGCCTGCTTGCGGATCGCGGCGACAAGGCCGCCGCCCAGGTCTTTCTTGGGGTGCGGCACGACCATAATGCCCGGACGATCGGGATGGCGGAACACATGGTGCGATCCCCGCACGCGGTCCAGCACCCAGCCTGCCTTTTCCAGTTTCCGAATCAGGTCGCCGCCCTTCATTTACACACTATACACACGAAAGCCCCGAAACGCAAGAAATTCAGTCTCCATCAGGGCGGATGACCGAACAGTGCCAGCGGAGGGCGCAATTTTCCGCCATTTCCGGGAAAAAGCGGCTCACCCCTTCCAAAACAAGGGCACGCCGCAAAGCCCCAGCCAAACCGGGTACGTCCGCATGGCGCGGGCAGACGAACGGTTCCGACAATCAGCAGCATAGGCCAAGGATATCGGTATGTCTGTTACAGGAAAAGGCTTGTCCGCCACGCTCTGCTTCGGAAGACGAAACCCGTACGGATCGCGCGCTCGGAGTGGTGAACGCCGCCCCGTCACGCCCCGTCCAGAAAGGCC
Source organism: Gluconacetobacter dulcium (assembly GCF_014174165.1). Taxonomy (GTDB): domain Bacteria; phylum Pseudomonadota; class Alphaproteobacteria; order Acetobacterales; family Acetobacteraceae; genus Gluconacetobacter; species Gluconacetobacter dulcium. The sequence goes on from NZ_JABEQN010000025.1 coordinate 24,857, forward strand.
GCGTTCGCCGCGACCAGCGCCTCCCAGTCCGCCCCGGCGGGCATCAACTGCCGCCAGGCCACGCCATGGCATTCCATGATCCGCGACCGCACCCAACGCCACGTCGCGCGCTGGATGCCACCCCAGGTCAGCAGCGACACCACGGAGTCCTCTTCCACACCGTCATAGGCCCACGCCAGCAGGCAATGCCCGCCCCACGATCCTGGACTCTGGTCGCCGGGCGTCGTCGTATCCCACACCCCGCCTTCCGCCTGGTCGGCCAGCGCCAGCCGCACGCCCAGATAGGCCGCCCCCATGCCGGCCATGACCAGCCGCAGCGCGTTCAGATCATCCGGCGCCACCGAGCCCCAGACCGGATAGAAGGTCTGGTCCGCCAGCGCATACCCACCGCGCGCGGCACAGGCCAGCACATCCACCTCCACCCCGCCCCGATCGGTCGCCGCGTCGCCGGGCCGGTAACCGGTGGACCGTTCGTAAAACAGGATGGCATCGGCCTCGCGCACCGCCACCTGAAACCCGGCCAGCGCCGCCGTGGCGCGGATATGGTTGCCCAACCCGGCCGCGGTGCAATCCCCCAGCCGGTCGTTGCCCAGCATCAGCGGCGCCGGGTCGATCCCGTCGCGCACCAGCCGCTCCGGCGCCCGCCGCGCCATCATCCGCAACCCGGCCAGCGACGGCTGGCCGTCCCGCGTTTCGGCGGGCAGGCAACCCAGCCGCCGGCCGATCGCACGCGGCACCTTCACAGGCCCCGATACAGCGCCGCGCGCACCGCCGGCGCATCGCCCGCCGCCGTCGCCGTCACGGTCCCCGGCGTCAGCCCCACCGCAGCCTCGATCAGCGGAATGATCTGCCCGGCGGTGGTGATATACCCCGCCACCGCCGGATCGAGCGCCGACGCCACGGTACCGGCAACGGTCAGAATGCTCTGGAACGCTCCTGCCAGCGCCACGCCCCACCCCCTGCCGGTCTCGATATCGATCGCCCCGCCCGACGCCGCATTGATCTGCGCGGTCACGGTCCTGATCCTGCCCAGCGCCTCGTTAACCCGCGCCACCTGATCGGCGGAAAGATGCGCCGACAGGCCCGGAATCGCCTCGATCGCCTGCGCCGCGAAATCGATCGCCCCGGCATCCGCCGCCAGTTCGGCGGTATCGATGCTGGCGGTGCCGCCTGCCACGGTGCAGGCCCCCAGGCCCATCGCCATCACCGTCGCCGTCGCGGTCCCCAACCCCAGCAGCAGCATGATCGCGGGTCCATCCCCGCCATCCTTCCCCGGCGCGGAACCCGGCTTCGTGCGGTTCGCGACATTGCGAAAATTCTGCGCCAGCAGATTCAGCGCCAGATAGACCCGTCCATAGACCGACCCCGCACTGGCCGGCACCGGCAACCACGGCATCAGCGCCGCGCACACCCCGCACAGCGCGGCCACATAAACCACATCCTGAACCGGCACGACCGAAATCAGGGTCTGAAAGATCGCCATCGAATCCATGGACCGCTCCACTCCACATTACGAAAAATCAAAATTTCTTCAAAAAGAGACGAAACCCCGCTCCCGCGCGCGAGAGCGGCCCGCCAGGGCCGCGCCCGTCGTGTGTTCCCGAGCACCGAAGCGGAGCGGCCTTATCGGCCGTGAGCATCGGAGCACAGGGAACGCGCGTCGGATCGCCGCCAGCGCGCCTGTCCGGTCACGCTCCGATTGCGGTGGCGAAGGCGGCGACATGCACACTATCCACCCTGCCGGCCCCAAGCGCGCTGTTGTAAATCCGCTTCCAATAAGCACAGAGCGCACCGGCATCTTTCGCATCCGGCACCGGCGCCGGATCGAAAAAATACTTCACCCGCGCCATCGCGCAGCCATACCGCAGATTCCCGATCATCTGCGCCACACGCGGAATATCCGCACAGCTCATGCCCTCCACACGGGCGCGCAGATCGGCATGTTCACCACCCGCCAGCATCTCCCACAACGCATCATGGGTCGCCGGCTCCATCTGCCACAGCCCCAGCGCCGGGCCGCCCCCGCCCTGCACCAGCCGCGCGGCACGCGATTCAACCAGCGCCGTGCCCGTCAGCAGCGTCACCGCCGCCGCCCCGCCCAACCCCAGCCGATCGAGTACCGGCGCCACCACCCGCCATTTCAGGTCCGAGAGATCGAGCCCACCCATCATCCCGCTCCCCCACGCATCACCCGGCCCAGCCAGTCGACGAAAGGCTGATACCCCATCAACGCCGACACCACGCCCCCCAGCGCAAAGCCCGCATTGCGAATCAGCCTGACGCCACCGGCAATCTGCGCATTCATCGCAATCAGCGTCCGCTGCGATTCCGCCAGCGGCGCCGTGGTGTCGGCAATCACCGCCCGCATCTCCCGCCGCAGATCGACGATCGCCCGCCGCATCTCGTCTCCATCGCGATCCGCCCGCTGGTCCTGATGCGCCCCCCGCGCCCGCCCCTCGGCCGAAATCTCGACCAGCTTCATCATCATGTCCCGCTGTCCGGCCTCCAGCCGCCCGATCCGCGCATCATGCTGGCGCAGCGTATCGGACAAAGCCGCCGGATCAGGAACCCCATGCCCGTCATTCATGCCCCGATCCCGTCTTTTCCCAAACCCGGACTCAAGAGCACCCTCAGAGCCCGGCATAGATAATCCTGTTCAGCATGATGGCAGGCGGCATGTTCTGACTGTCGCCGCCCCCCGCCGAGGCGATCGTCAATCCCGTGGTCGCGCTCGCCGCCACCAGCCCCGTCGCCGCAACAGCCGTCTGCGCCGTCGCCTTTTCCTCGACATCCCCGCCGCCGGCGAACACCGCATCCATTTCGCCGCCCGATCCCTGCGGCACCACGAAACCGCTGCCATGGTTCGGCCCATGGGCATGCCCCGGATCGGTCAGCGCGTGCGTATGGCCCGGATCGGTGACATCATGCGCATGCGCCGCCGCCAACTGGCTGCCCCCAACGGCCCCCAGCACCACGCCATTGACGCTGGACCCAGCCATCGTCACCAGATTGGCGGCCGCCCCACCCATATTGTCGACACCGAACGTCGCCCGCCCGCGCAGATCCGGCAGCCCGAAACTCGTGGCCCCGTCTCCCGCGCCATACAGCGTGCCCAGCACCCCGAACAACGCGGCATAAACCGTCCGGCTCACACTCTGCCCGCAGCACAGCAGCCACCCGGCCGGCGCCGCCGCACCCGCATAATCGACGATCGCCCCCACCGGCACCGCCCCACCGCCCGCGCCCCCGGCCGCGCCGACCGGGTCCATGGTCCAGATCTGCTCGCCGGTCCCATCGCACAGCACGACGGCATAAGCCGTCCCGCCGCTCAGGAAGATATTGCCGAACTGCCCGCACGCATCCGCGACCACCGGATTGGCATTCGCCACCGTCAACCCCGCGTCGGCATAGGTCGCCTGCGCCGTGGTCGTGCCGCTCTGGTAGAAGAACAGTTGCGCCCCGGCCCGCGGCACACCCGTCGCATCCACGCTGAAACTGTTGGGCCAGACAAATCGGGCACCAGAATACGCCATGCACCACTCCCACGCCCGCTCGGGGCGCGTCTCGTTGGGGCGGTGCCTTTGCCCTGATGGGGGGAAGTCTAGCTGGCGCATCGGGGGCCAGCAATTCCGTATTGTCAAAAAATAGCGGCGTGGTCAGTGATAATGCAGGGCGCTGCCCTGCACCCGCAAGGGGATGGTCATCCCCTTGACCCCTAGACGTTGTAGCCGCCGCCGTTGGTTGCGCCGTAGATGTTGCCCAGTACGCCGGGGGCGGTGTTCGTGCCGGCCAGCAGCGACAGCGCGTTGCCGATGCCCGACATCAGGGCCGAACTCGATGCCGTGGTACCGCGCGCCAGCGCATTGCCCTGCCCGCCCAGCGCATTCAGCAACGTGCCGGCCGACGCATTGCCCTGGCTGCCCAGCGCGGACGCCGCCGAACTGCCCATGCCCGCCAGCCCCGACAGCGCATTCATGTAATCGCCGAACTGCTGCCCGGCATAATTCTGGGCATAATGCTGCAACGCATTCATCTGCCCGCCCGAAAGCGCCAGCCCCCGCGCCGCCGCCGACTGGTCGAGCGACTGCTCCCCCTGCTGCAAGGGAAACTGATAATACGGCGTGTCGGTAAACGCCTGATAGGCCGCCGCCGCCCCCGATCCCTGCCCCGAAGACCCGCCCGGCAAGCCCAGCAGACTCGCCAGACTATACAGCGCATTGGTCCCCGTCCCCACATAGGGCGACAGGTTCCGGTCCGTCTGGTCATAGACGTTCTGCTGAAACTGCTGCGCCTGATTATAAGCCTGCGCCTGCTGCCGCGCCGCCTTCGATGCCGCGTCCGACCCGACGATCCCGCCCGCCAGAGACCCCAGCGCCGACAGCCCGCCCCCAATCGCCGTTACCATGCCCCGATCCACTTCCCATACTGGCGTTCCATTTCCACCCAGCCCAGCCGGCGAAAGATCGGCCCCACATCCAGCGGCCGGCCATTGGGCGCGCTATGCAGCTTGGTGCCGGTGATCATCCGCCGCACCCCCCGCGCGGCCAGCGTCCGCTCGGCCTCGCGAAACAGCCGGATTCCCGCCGTCCAGCGCCGATGCGCCGGCCGAACGTAATAAAGGTCGAAAAACGCATGGCAGACACTGCGATGATGCAGATGCGGCCACACCAGCGCCACCAGATACCCCGCCAGCACCCTGCCCTCGCGCATCGTCAGCACATGCAGCGCCCCGGCCGCCTCCAGCCGCGCGTAAGCCTCCAGGTCCGGATCGAGCGGCGCACGCTCCTGGTCGCTGGCCACCTCGCGAAAATGCGCCTGCCACAGCCCGCGCATCTCGCCTACCACATCGCTCCATGGTTCGACGGCATACACCGTCACGACACGGTCACCAGCAGCCCGCCCGCCGAAATCGTCAGCGCCCCGCTCGCCGAAGCCTGCGCCGCGATCGCATCGCCGGGTTGCAGAACCCGCCCGATTTCATTGGGACTGTTCCAGGTCTGCCCCGGCAGGATCGTCTGGCCGAAGGTCGTCGCCGCCGCCGGCCCCGCCGCCGCCCCGGACGGCACCAGATACAGCGTCACCGAAGCCGGCACGGTGCCCACATTGCACACGCCCAGACTATCAATCCGCGCAATCACCCCCGCCGGCGCGGTATAAAGCGCGGCAATCGCCCCAGGCACACTCTGGGCGGGGATCAGGGCAACAGGCTGAACGGACATACGGCATCGACCTTCGCGCAACGCCCCCAAAGGGGGCCGGATGGTGAGCGATGCCTGCGCCCGATACCCGCTTCTACCGCACGAAGAGTTTTCCATACAAGCCGAAGAAACCGCACAGGATCAAAAACCCACCGCCCTACCCGGCCACGATCTCCACCGCCACCGCCCCCGCGCCCAACAGGCCGAACCGCCACGCCACATGCGCGGCCCCCCACGCCGGCACGAAAGCCAGCGCATAAGGCGAAACGCTGCTCACCAGATCGCACCCGCCCGCCCGGCCCGACACCCAGTCCACCGTGCCCGCGCCATAGCAGCACAGCGTCCGCAACCGTCCCGGCGGCAAAGGACCAGCCTCCGTCCACGCCGTCGGATCGCCCAGCACGACCGTCAGCGTCGCACACACCGCCAGCGCCGCCACCAGCGCCGCCGTCTGCTCCACATCCTCGATCAGAAACGCCGGATAGCGCCGCCGCATGTCAGGCCGCCGCAACGCCAGCGTCACCTCGTCCAGCGTGCCGCACAGCACGACACGCCCCGCCGGCAGCGCACACGCCTCCAACGTCTCATGCCACGCAGGCGGCACGGCACGCGCCCACACCACCATATCCACCCCCGGCCCCGCGAGGTCCGCCAGCACTCCGGGCAACGCCGAAGCCCGCACATAGGGGGCCGTCCGCCGCTCGGCTCCGGACCAGCTTTCCATCAGGAACATCGCTCAGGCCGCGATCATCACGGGCGCATCATCCGCCGCCCCGCACGCATCGGCGGCATCGACCGTCAGCAGCAGCCGCACCCGCTCGGCCTCGGGCAAACCCGAAAGCGGCGGCGAACGGTGCAGCACATGCCCCTCCTCCCGCCAGTTGGCAAACCGACGCCCCTTCAGCAGCACCACCGCACCGGTCCGCGCCTGCCCGATGCGCGCCCCGCCATCCGCCGTCCACTGCACGCCCGGCCCCACATACGCGCACAGCAGCCGCAACCCCACCTGATCGACATGGAACCTGCGGCAACTGTCGGTCACGATCCGCTCCAAACGCAGCCGCACCGCCTGCTGCCCGGCCACCGTGCCATAAAGCCGCGCCAGATCCAGCACATCCTCCAGCAGCGCCACGGTCCGCCCGGTAAAAGCGCCCGCGATCCCGGCCCCAATCTCCGGCACCGTCCCCCGCGCCTGAATCAGCCGCGCCCCCTCGGCCAGATACGCACCAGCCGCCTCCCGCACCCGCGCCACCGGCACCCGAGGACGCTCCACGATAAAGCGTCCCTCCTCCCGGATCGCGGCACAACCCGCCAGATCACTCAGTCGATCGCGCGTGGGACAGCAGGACATCGAACGAACACCACTCTACCGCATGAATTGATATATTATAACATACGATGTAGAGACCACAAACACAACCTTCCTCCTCGGAGCATCGCGAACATGGACCTCCGGCTTCCCGTCACCGTGCTGTCCGGCTTTCTCGGCGCCGGCAAGACGACATTGCTCAACCACATCCTGAACAACCGCGAGGGCCGCAAGGTCGCGGTCATCGTCAACGACATGAGCGAGGTGAATATCGACGCCGACCTCGTCCGCAACGGCGGCGGCAACCTGTCGCGCACCGACGAAAAGCTGGTGGAGATGAGCAACGGCTGCATCTGCTGCACCCTGCGCGACGACCTGCTGCTCGAAGTCGGCCGCCTGGCCCGCGAGGGCCGTTTCGATTATCTGCTGATCGAATCGACCGGCATCGCCGAACCCCTGCCCGTCGCCGCCACCTTCGCATTCCGCGACGAAGAGGGCACCAGCCTCAGCGACCTCGCCCGGCTGGACACGATGGTCACGGTGGTCGATGCCGCCAACCTGCTCAACGACTACGCATCGACCGATTTCCTGCGTGACCGGGGCGAAGTCGCGGGCGACGGCGACGACCGCGCCCTGGTCGACCTGCTGGTGGAACAGATCGAATTCGCCGACGTCATCATCCTGAACAAGACCGACAGCGCCACCTCCGCCCAGCGCGACGCCGCCCGCCAGATCGTCCGCGCCCTGAACCCCGACGCCGACCTGATCGAGACCAACCACAGCCGGGTCGATCTCGCCCGCGTGCTCGATACCGGCCGCTTCGACGACGACCGCGCCCACACCCACCCCCTCTGGTTCAAGGCACTGCACGGCCACGCCGAACATGTCCCCGAAACCGAGGAATACGGCATCGGCAGCTTCGTCTACCGCGCCCGCCGCCCCTTCATCCCGGCCGCCTTCGCCCGCTTCATCGAACGGAGCTGGCCCGGCCTGATCCGCGCCAAGGGCTATTTCTGGCTGGCCACCCGCCCCGACTGGGTCGGCGAACTCAGCATCGCCGGCGCCCTGGCCCGCCACCAGGCCGCCGGCCAGTGGTGGGCCGCCATCCCGCACCAGCATTGGCCGCAGGACGAAGAGTGGCGCCGCGCCCTCACCGCGAACTGGGACGACATTTACGGCGACCGCCGGCAGGAACTGGTCTTCATCGGCACCACGATGGACGAACCCGCCCTCCGCACTGCCCTCGATGCCTGCCTCGTCCCCGAAGAGGGCTTCCACCCCCACCGCCACGCCGCCTTGCCCGACCCCTTCCCCCGCTGGGCCGCACAGGCAGCGGAACCCGCCTGAACCCCAGGCCCGACCGCTCCGCGCCGGAGACCGGCAAAGCCGCGCGACCTGCCGGCCGATCAGGTCCGGCAGACATGCGAAACAATGCCCGAACCGACCGTCATACGGCCTCCGGCGCCTCGCGCACCGGCCGCCTGACCAGTTCCCCGCCGCAATTCGGGCACCGCTGATCCAGCATCTCCGCCGCGCAGCCAACGCAAAAGGTGCATTCGAACGAACAGATCACCGCCTCACGCGACGAAGGCGGCAATCCCCTGCCGCAACAGCCGCAATCCGGGCGCATCTCAAGCATGGGCCACGTCCTGAAGGGTAAAGCCTTCATCCACCCACCCCGCCACGCCGCCGGTCATGATCTTCACCGGCCGTCCCAGCCGGGTCAGACGCAACGCGCCACGCGCGGCGCCATTACAGTGCGGCCCGGCACAATAGGTCACGAAGACCGTCTCCCCGGACCACGCCGCCATACGCGCGGCGGTGATCTTTCCATGCGGTATATTCAGCGCCCCGGCGATATGCCCCCGCGCGAAGAGACCGGGCGCACGCACATCGAGCAACACGAAATCGGCCTGCCCGGCCATCGCCGCATGCACATCCCAACAATCGGTTTCAAACCCGAACAACGCGGAGAAATACGCCACGGCCTCGGCGGACGGCGCGGGCGGAATGGTGGTGACGGATGACGCCATCGAACGGCTCCCAGCTTCTTCTCCCGCCAGTGTCCGTCCCGCGCCCCGCGCTTGCAATTGGCATAAACGCCAATCATCATGCAGATCATGCCAGACACAACCGGCCCGCTGGTCGCCGCCCTGCTCTATGACGGCCTGTGTACGTTCGAATTCGGCATCGTCTCCGAAATCTTCGGCCTGCCGCGCCCGGAAATGGGGCCGGGCTGGTACCGTTTCGCCAGTTGCGCCATCGAAGCCGGCCCCCTCCGCGCCCATGGCGGCTTCACCATCCTCCCCGATCACGGCCCGGACCTTCTGGATCAGGCGGACCTGATCGTCATCCCCGGCTGGAAAGACACCGAAGCCCCGGTTCCGCCCGCTCTGGTCGACCAATTGCGCCGCGCCCACGCACGCGGGGCCAGACTGGCCTCGATCTGTTCCGGAGCTTTCGTGCTGGCCGCCACCGGCCTGCTCGACGGCGCCCCGGTCACGACCCACTGGCGCCATGCGGCGGCCCTGCAACGCCGCTTCCCCGCCATCCGCGTCGACAGCACGTCCCTGTACCGCGAAACCGACCGCCTCTTCACCTCCGCCGGCAGCGCCGCCGGCATCGACCTGCTGATCGCCATCGTCCGTCAGGATTTCGGCCCGGCGGCCGCCAATTCGGTAGCCCGCCGCATCGTCATGCCCGCCCATCGTGCCGGCGGTCAGGCGCAGTTTCTCGAACATCCCGTCAGCCCGCGCGCCAACACCGACATCGCCCCCCTCATCGACCGGGTGCGGCAGACGCTCCACCAACCCTGGCCCATCGCCCGCCTGGCCAAGGAAGCCGGCATGAGCCGCCGCAGCTTCGAACGCCGCATCGTCGCCGCCACCGGCATGCCGGCCGGAGAATGGCTGGCCGCCGAACGCATCGCGGCCGCCCAGACCATCCTGCGTGAAACGACCTGCCCGATGGAAGAAGTCGCGCAGGCCGTCGGTTTTGGCAGCGTCTTCGCGCTGCGCCACCATTTTCGCAACCGCGTCAAACTCAGCCCCAGAGAATACCGCCGCAACTTCGCAGGCCAGGACACATCCCCCAGAACGCCACGGGGCGGCCCCCCCGCCTAATCAGCCTCCCCGATAAAGCCCGTCGCTTCCAGCTTCCGGTTATCGATCCGAAAGAACCCCATCGGATACCGCCGGGAGAGGGTCTTCCCCATCTTGATCCCCTTCAGGACATCGAACAGCAGCGGCACGTTGAACCCCACCTTCAAGCCCGCCGCCTTGCGCACCTCGGCAAAGGTCGGCGAGTCCGGGTCGGCGATATTATAGACCTCGATCCCTTTCTCCCCGGCCTTCAGCCCGCGCTCCATCAGATGCACCATCGCCCTGGCCGCATAGGTCGACGAGATGAAGTGCGAGTTCCTGTAAAGAGAAAACATCTTCCGCATCCGGCTCCAGTTCAGGGATTCGACGAGGAAGGCATGGCTCTGGGCCACGGCGATGCGGTACAGGTCGATATGCATGTCCTTCTGATAGGAGGCCAGGATATCCTCCCCCAGAATCTTGCTCCGCGCATATTCCTGCATGAAATATTCAAAGAAATATTGTTTCGCGATCGGCTTGCCCAGATCGATGCGCGGCGTCTCCTCCGTCACCAGCCGCGTGGTCGGCGACCCGTAGACGACCATGGAACTGGCCTGCCCGAAATAAGACACCCCCTGCCGCACACAGGCTTTCGCCAGCCGGTCGAGATTCGTGACATTGACGATCTCCATCGTCGCCACATCCGACAGGCTGGCCGCCAGATGGATCACCGCACGGGCTCCGCGAACCAGATCGTCGAACGCCTCGTCGGGCAGGTCCGGCCGGGCAAAATCGCACTGCACCCACTCCACGCGCACATCATCGGGAATCGTGCTGCGGAACTGCCCCCGGATGCGGTATCCGCGCCGGGCAAGCTGGCCGATCACGGCATGCCCCAGATTACCGGTCGCCCCCGTCACCACCACCAGCGGGCGCGTCTCGTCGTCCATATGCAGGGCAGAGAGGGTCCCCAGCCTGGTTTTCATGACCTCCTCCCGCACCCTGTCGGCCAGCCGGATCGCCAGCGCCATGATCATCAGGGTCGGGTTGGCATGGCCGCTGGTCGGAAACACCGACGCCCCGACCACATGCAACCCTTTCACCCCATGCACCTGCAACGCGGGATCGACCACGCTGGTCGCCGGATCGGTGCCCATCCGGGTGGTGCCGGCCGTATGCGCCATGTCATAGACGACAAGCGACGAGAGATCCTCCGTGTCGAATCCGGGCGCGAAGCGCAGGCCCCCGATCCCGCTCCGTTCGAAATCTTCCCGAAGAAGACGCGCGAAACCCAGCATGCTCCGGCGAAGATCGTCCGATATCTCCCAACTGACCACCGGCAGTCTCAGGCCCAGCCGGTCGGTCTTTTCCGCCAGCGTCACCCGGTTGCCTTCCTCCGGCGGCTGTTCGGAAATGATGTTCAGCGTCACCCCGTCCAGCCGTCGTCCCCTGCCACCTCCCGCATAATCCCGCGCCACCATGTTCGCATTCAGGAATACGGCGGCATCGGCCACCGCGCGGCGGATTTTCTCGGGTATCCTGCGGTAGTTCAATAATTTCCGCCCAACCGACGACAGGACGAGCCCGCTATTGCGCAGCACCGTCAGGCCATCCCTCAACGGCGCATGGCTTTCCCGCTTCGCCAGGCGCCCCAATGCCATCAGCGGATCGTCGCTGGCGATGCTCACCCCGGCAAAGGCGGCCATATTCGGCATCCGAAAGTCCGACTGGGCCTCCGGCGACAGCGCCACCCCGCAGGAATACATATAGACCCGGTAATCCCTCTGGAGCGGATAGAACCCCAGAAGCGCCGCCGCTTTCTCCCGATAATCCGGCGAAAAATCCCCCAGCCTGACACTGGGATGATCCGTCAGATAGCGCCCCACCGGCCCATGCTCCGCCCCCGGCGACAGCAGCAGAAGCCGCGCATTCTCAATCGTTCCGGCGGCAAGTATCACCTGATTGCACCAGATCGTGCCCCGATTGCCACCCGTCAGCGACGAAAGGACATCGACCCCGGTCACACTTCCCCCATCCACCCGGACGCGCGCCGCCGTCGCCTTCAGAAAAACCGTCACGTCCCGATGATCTTCCGCCAGAAAATCGGCGCCGAAACGCATGACATCGGTCAGGGCATGGCGCGAACGGGCAAACTGCCAGAAGAACGACCTGAAACGGCCAAGCGTCGCCAGTTCGGGCGGCTCGCGGCGCCCCATGGCCTTCCACAGCGCCGATCCCTGAAGCAGCGGCCCGAGGTCCAGATAACGCGCGGCCCGCTCCAGAAAAGGCCGCAGGTCGGCATCTCCGACCGGCCAGCCGGAATTGGCGATCCACCCCCGTTTCGCGTAATCGACCGGGTCGAACGCCGCCACTTTTCCGGCCCACGCGGCCGTCGATCCCCCGAGAACCCGGCAGCGGATACCGAATCTCTGCCGATCGGCGCTCCAGACTTTCATCTGGACATCGTTCTGCTTCCGTCTGGCCTCCTGAACCGCGTCATTCAGAAGCGATCCATTGACCTCGACCTCGTTGAGCGCCTCGATCTCCGGCGTTTCCTCCCGATCCCCGCTTTCCAGTAAGGCAATCTTCAGATTATGTCCGGCCAGTTCGCGCACCAGCGTCAGGCCGGCCGCACCACCACCGATAATGACAACGTCGAAAGGCTTGGAAAGGGCGCCAGAATCCGTCGCAGCTTCAAAATCCACATAGACTGTCATACGAACGCACTCCGGATTATTCTTGTTTTTTTACTGTTCCCATTACAAAAATCGTATGCCGCTCCGAACGAAGAGATCAAAATCAGGACCAGCGGATTTCCAGAAATAGTCAGGAACCATTCCGACCTGATCTGAAGGAAGAGCATCAAACAACAGTGAAAATCGAACAATGTCGTGAAGCACGATGCGCGGAATCCGCCCTACAGGCAGGCATGGCAGCCGCCGGCCACTGCAAGGCAAGCCGACATGGCAAAATTCTGTCTCAATACGCCACGCGACGGCCCCGGTTTCAGGCCGCCGCCATTTTTGGCGCCACTCTTTCCGACGTTATCACAATTATTTCAAAACCACCGGGAGCGCCCGATCGGGCTCTGCTTCACGCGGCGGCCCGCAGCAACACCCGGTTCAGGCTCTCCAGCACGGTAAAGCCCTCACGCCACACCTTGAGGAAGCGGCTTCGTTCCATGCCCCCATCGGCCATCAACCCGGCCAGAGCGCCCACGCTGCGCGTACCGTCCACCAGCGGCAGAATGGTCCGTATCTGCGGCGGCACCGGTACCGGCACGGTCAGCGTACCGAAGGCGAAGGGCAGCATACCATCCGGCCGGATCTGCCGCGCCAGTTCGGCACCGGGCATTTCCCGCATCACCGGCACCGCGTCGGCATCGCAGCAATCGGGCGCCGCCACCCGCGCGCCCTTGCGCACCACATAGGCGACATGGGTCGCCATGTTCCCCGTCAGCGCCTCGGCCACACAGGCCCGCTCCCGCCAGCCCAGTTCCGCCACCCGCGCCCGCAGGCGCGGATTGGGCAGGAACAGTGCTGGGTCATAGCGCGCCGGCTCCATCAGACACGCGGGCTCCAGCCCCGCCCCGTCGAGCAGGTCCAGAAAGCCCCCGATCGTATAAGCCCGGTCACGCGGATTCAGCAGCAGGTCATACAGCCCCGCATCCCCGCCGGTCAGATGATCGCCGAAATTGCCGTTCTGGCGCAGCCAGGCCGTCGCCGGCAGGGCCGCCATCACCCGCTTGGCGGTCCCCAGCCGCTCCGCCGGCTTCTGGCCATGCGGCGCCAGGATCTCCAGCGCCTCCTGCACCATATAGACACCGGTCCGCCCATAGGGGGCATAGACCATCAGCCCCATCCCCCCACCGGGCGCCAGCAGGCCGACCAGCCCGCCCAGCACGGCCGCCGGGTCGGGCAGATGATGCAGCACCCCGCAGCAATCGATATAGTCGAACGCCCCCAGATCCAACGCACCCGGCGCATTCAGAGACCCCTGGACGAAGCGGATATTCCCCAACCCCCGCGCCTCGGCCCGCGCCTGGGCAATCCCCAGCGCATGGGTGGAGCGATCGACGCACACCACCTCGCCCGCCCGGCCCGCGCGCGCCAGATGCGTGGCGAGCATGATCGCGCCATCCCCGGTGCCGCACCCGGCCACCAGCGCCCGCAACGGCACCGCCTGCGGCCGCCGGGCACCGAACACCCAGTAATCGATCTCCCGCAGATGGCTGGGGCTGCCGATCAGCAGCCGCTTCGCCTCGTCACGCGGATCGCGCTGGGGATAGGGATAAGCCTCGTACTGGGCCGCCAGATCGGCATCGCGCGCATCGGCGCCGGAGAGGGTGGTCATAACGCTTCCCGCAATCAGATCGTAAGGGCAGTTCCGACCCGCGCAGCCATCAGGCGCGCGAGAACAGCACGTCGTCCGTCAATCGCGATTTCGGCAGTTTCGCGTTGAAATCGGTCTCGGCATGATAGCCCAGCGACACGATCACCGCCGGCGCCAGCCCCTTCGCCGACAAGCCGAACGCCGCATCCAGCGCCTCGGCATCGAATCCTTCCATCGGCGTCGCATCCACCCCCAGCGCACCGGCGGCCAGCAGCAGGAAGCCCAGCGCGATATAGGCTTGCTTCTGCGTCCAGACCGGCAGGTCGCCCGCCTCTTCATGCAGCGTCACATAGCCGCCGCGCGTCTTGCGCTGGCCCTCGCGCGCCTCCTCGCCGGCAAAGCGGCCATCCGCCTGCTCCTGGTCCAGCACCGCCTGTAAATAGTCGGCCGGCAGGCTCGTGCGCGCGCACAGCACCACCACATGCGAGGCATTGAGGATCTTCGGCGCGTTGTAAGCAAACGCCCCCGCCGCCCCTCTGGCCACGCGCGCCTTGCCCGCCTCGTCGTCAGCCAGAATGAAATGCCAGGGCTGCGCATTGACCGAAGACGGGCTGAAGCGCAGCGCCGCCTTCAGTTGCGCCACGATGTCGTCAGGCAGACGGCGGCCCGTATCGTAAGCCTTGGCCGTGTACCGGTGCTGCAAACTCTCGCTCAGATCCATGATGTCGCCCTCCCGCGCGCGCTCTTCGAGCGGGGAAGGTGGGCCGGCACGGGCAACGGGGTCAAGACCCGGCCACGCGGCCCGGCCCAGCGCATCAGGCCGGCCCGGTCGCTTCCGGCACGATCTGGAACAGGTCTTCCACCGTCGCCTCCAGGCAATCCGCCAGCAGCAGGGCCAGCGCCACCGAGGGCGTAAAGATACCATTCTCGACGGTATTGATGGTCTTGCGCGACACCCCCACCCGCTCGGCAAGCTCCGCCTGCGTCAACCCGCGCGCCGCCCGGTATGCTTTCAGTTCCGTCCGCACCTTCATTGCAGTGCAGCGGCCCGGCGATCCAGCACCTGATACGCACAGGCCGGAACCGCCAGTGCCATCGCCAGCCCGACCGGACACGCCACCAGCGCCAGAGAAGGCGCATACAGCAGAATGCCGCCCAGCGCGCACAGCACGAAAATGGCGGTGCCATACCCGATACGCAGCGTCCGCGCCCGCAGGAACATCACCCATTCGTCGTCGGGATTAAACACCATGCTGTCCGAAGGCACCATCACGCGGCTGATCTCGACCAGCACGAACAGTCCGAAAAACAGCAGCGGCACAATCAGCCCTCCAGGATGCGGCTGCGAATCATGCTGGTATTTGTAAAGCGAAACGACAAGAACGACCAGAGACACGAGCAGAAAGGCCATCCGCGCGGAAAAGGAAATCGGCTGCGCCGTCCGGTTCCTCAACCGCTCCCGCCTGTCACGCATATCCGCCCGCCACCGCCCCCTGCCGAAGGTCACGTAATACAGGCCGATCCCCGCGCACCACAGCCCGAACAGGATCATGGTTTCCACAAAATATCCGTGCGTGGCTTCAAAGTCCCGGAATCCGAACAGATACCCAAAAGGATGATACCGGGTCACAAAAAAATCCGCCGCCACGAACAGCGTCCACGTCATGCGGCGCCATTTCGACAGAATGCCCCTGATTCGTCCGCTCTCCATCACACCCCTCCCTTCGGCACGATGTCACCTATAGGTGACATACCCACCCGCCTGTCAAGCCCCGGAAAGACCCAGACGCCACCGGCCGGGCTCTGGCACCCGCCTACGGCACGGCCTCGATCTGGAACCAGGTCGTCGTATCCGCCGTCAGCGTAAAAGCCGAGACCGAGGCATAGGAAATAGTAATCGCATCGCCCGGCGACACCGACAGCACGCCGGAGGCCCCATTCGCCCCGTCATCGCTGTATCCGGCGGGCACCGAGATCCGGAACGACCCCATCACCCCGACCCCGTTCCGATGCACCAGAAACTGGTCCGCCCCAATCCCCGACTGCCCGATCGAGAGCGAAACCCGCACCTTGCTCACCCCGGCCGGAATCGTGAACTGCCCCGGCGCCGCCGCCGACCAGAAAGACGACGTATCGAGAACCTTGCTGTTCCAGACGTTCATCTGCACCAGATTACCGCCGGTCGCCGCCATCGGCACGGACGCCGAAATGGTCACCATCGCCCCCACCCACGGCGCGCCCGTCGTGCCGCAGGAAAACCCTCCCCCCGCGGGCGCATAATTCAGATGGTTGCCGCCGGTATCGGGGCAGGCCGGCAACTCCCCATGCCCCACCGGCCCCACCACCTGCGCCCGCGCCGGGCCACCGCCCCACGCCCCCAGCACCAGCGCGGCGGCGAGAATCAGCCGTATCGTCGTCATTCCGAATACCATTGCGTTGTACTGTTCTGCCAGAAAGTAGCGCCCCCACCGGGCACGATCGTAACCGCCTCCCCCGCCGACAGCGCGTCGATCACGCTCCCCACGGGCGGATAGACCAGCAGCGCGGCGCCCCCCCGGTTCAACACCTTGCGCCAGGTGCCCACCGGCCCTGCCACCAGCACCGCCCCGGTGCCCGCGTTCACGGTGGTAAACAGATTGACATCCGACGACACGGCCGTCGCCGTCCCCTGCCCGCTCCCCGCCGCCATCAGACCGCCCGAGAACGAAACCGCCGACGGCGCCCAATCCCGCCACGCCCCGTTCCACACCTGGATCTGCCCGGTATCGGTCGCGTAATAGACCCCAAGACACCCCGCCGGCAGGCTCGGCGCCACCGGCCGCGCGGCAACGGTGCCATAGCCCAGATAATCCGTAATCAGCGTGCTGTTACCCATCAGACCGGCACCCCGATTGTCTGCCCCGCCGGATCGGACAGCATGCCCACCGGCGCGATATCCCCATTCACCAGCGGCAGCACGGCGCCTGCCGCACCGCCTGCCTGCCCCAGCGCCCCCCAGCCCGCCACCGTCCCGGCACCGGACTGCTTGGCCCACACGGCCCCCGCCGGCCCGCCATCCCGTTGCAGGAACAGGTCGCCCACCCACCCCGCAACCCGGCCCTCCGGCCCGCCGAACCCGTCCAGCACCCGTGCGCCAGAATGCAGCACCACCACATCCCCCGGCCGCGCGGGGCTGGCCGGCAACAGCCGCAAACCGGGCGCGACGGGGCGCGGCCCCGCCGCCAGCATCGCCAGCAGCCGCGCGCCCTGCCCCGCCGGCAGCGGTGCCGGCGGCGGAAATGACGCCGGCAGAACGATCCCGGCCGCCCCGCTGGCGGCAATCTCCGCCACCGGCGTCCCCAGCGCATCGGCAATCGCCGACAGATTGCGGATCGACCCGCTGGC
Source organism: Gluconacetobacter dulcium (assembly GCF_014174165.1). GTDB lineage: Bacteria > Pseudomonadota > Alphaproteobacteria > Acetobacterales > Acetobacteraceae > Gluconacetobacter > Gluconacetobacter dulcium. The sequence continues at coordinate 42,160 of NZ_JABEQN010000025.1, forward strand.
CCCCGCCTGGAGGCGTGCGAGAAACTGATAGGCCGAGAGCGTCAGCCGCCCGGTCGTCATATCCACGAACGGCCAGTCGCCCACCGGCAGGGTCTGGCGCGGCGGCGCCGGCATCACTCCATCCCCGTTTCGGTATCCAGATAGAACCCGATCAGATTGCGCCGCACCGGGTCCGTCACCTGAAGCCGCAGCACCCGCTGCCGCGCCTGCCCCAGCTTCAGCCAGCGCAACCGCGTGCGATACGCGCCCTGCCGCCCCATCGACCGCCACAGCCGCAACGCGCTCCAGGTCCGCGCCCCATCGTCGGACCAGTCGAGCATGATTTGCGGCTCCACCCCCACCGGATCGTCGGCAGCCGGAACGCTCTGCGCATATACGCTCCCCGGCGGGTTCGACGCCGCCGGCACAATCCGCCCCGTCACCGCAAAGCCGCCGCCCGACCCGCCATTATCGGCAAATGCCGCCACCGGCGCCCCCGCCTGCACGGTCAGGAAGACCGGCGGCGCCACCCCCAGCGCCCCCGACCCGTCAGACGCCAGATACCGCGCCCCACCCCCCGCATCCAGGAACAGCCCCCGGTTCGCCGCCACCGACAGATCCACGAACGTCTCCGGCGCCGCCACGAACAGATCCGCGACCCGCGCCGTCGCAAAATCCAGCCGGCCGAAGCGCGTCTGATACTGCGTGCCCGCCGGCACGGGATAAGACCCCACGGCCGTCTGCCGCATATTGCCGCAGATCGTCACCTCGCCCCCGCTCACATAGGCCACGGCATTGCCATCGCTCCACGGCCCGATCGTGTACCCCGCCCAGTCGGTGGCGGCATAGGCTTCCCCCGAAACCGGCGCCCCGATCTGCACCGCCCGCCCGGCGGAATAACGAAAGACCCTGACCGTATCCCACACGCTCGCATTGCCCCGGTTGACGGCACTGTCCGACAGCCCCACCAGCAGAAACGACACCAGCCAGTCGCCACTCTCCCCGATCGGCGTCAACCCCGGCTGGCCGCCATACACATCCGTCCCCCCGGCCTGCCCGTCGGCAATGAAGGCATATTCATCGGCGAACGGAATCTGCACGGCCCCGTCGGCATCGATCCAGTTTGCATTGTCGATGCTGTACATCGGCAGCGTGCCGGCCAGCGCCACGAGCCCGTTCCCGGCGAACTGCGCCGCCAGCGCATCGTACTGCACGGCACCCATCGCAATCCGCACCATCGCCCCATGCGGACAGGCCGGCCCGATCACCCCCTGCACTTCCGGGTTGGCATTGCCGCCCGCCACCGCGTTGGCTGCCATATCCCCCCTGCTGAAATACAGATAATGATTGGTCCCCCCCTGCCCGTCCGGCAGAAAGAACCCGACATGGCCGTTATAGCCGGACTGGACCAGCAGATGCGTCCCCAGTTGCGCGGGATAGGCATATTTGATCATCGGCACCCGGCACGCCGCCCAGGCGACGGTGCTGCCCAGGCCGGGATAAAGCCCGTTGAGCCCCCCCACCCGCGCCGCGCCCCCGATGATCTGCGCGATACTGGGAAACACCAGCACCACCCGCGGCACCGCCGGATAATCGATCTGGTACGACAGGATCGGATCGTCGATCGTCTGCGATCCCGCCAGGAAACATTGATTGGCGCCATAGATCGGCCCCGGCCCGCCGATAGCATTATAGACGAAGCCCAGAAAACCCGGCGCCGCCTCCCCGTTGGCCTGATACAGCGCAATCCCTTCCCACACCGCGCCGTCATCCACCCCCACCACCAGATACTGCCCCAGCAGCAGCACCGAGACCGCATTCAGCCGGAAGTTCAGCATATCCAGCCCCGGCGCCATGGTCAGAATGTCGGCCTGCACGGCAGATTTCGTCAGCACCCACACCACCGACCCCGAAGGCGACACCGCATTGACGGCCCCGCTCCCCAGCGAAATCATGTTCCCCGACCGATCCGGCATGCAGGACGTATTCGACCACCCGTTATAAACGGCGGTGGACCCGGCCGTATGCCCGCCAAACTGCGGCGCCGCCAGCAGCCCCGCCCCCTCGCCGCCATTCCACGGCGCAAGCCGCCACCCCTGCCCCACGGGGTTGCCGATCGGCGCCGCCGAAGACCACGCGACCGAGACGGGCACCAGCGCCACCCCACCGGCATAAAGCTGCACCTGCTGCTCCCCCGGCGACAGCGACAGGATCAGGTTCACCCACCCCGCCCCCCAGCCGGCAAAAGCGTAGCTGGCCGTCACGATCGCCTGCCCCTGCCCGTCGGTCGCCCGCACCACGATCTGCGCCCCGGCCAGCGTCCCGTCGCTGGCCATGCCGATGCAAAAACCCGGCTGCCCGCCAGCCGCGTCTCCATTGCCCAGCACCAGCCCGCGCGGCGCGCCATCCTCCGGCAGATCCACCCACAGGCTCACCAGCAGACTGGCCAGACCCGGCGCCATCCCCTCCGGCGCGCCCGCGCGCACCAGCGCCGCAGGCGTCGTCATCTCCACCCCACGCGGCTGATAGGCCACGCTGGTCACGGCGGGCACGCCCGGCAGGCCCACCCCCGTCTCCACATCCAGCTCGAACCGCCGCATGAACACGCGCTCGCGCAGCCCCTGCACCGGCGGCGCCGCCAGCAACCCGCGCATGGTCGCCCCCAGTTCGGTATAGACCAGCGGATTCAACACCCCGACCACACCGCTCAGGCAATCGCCGACCAGCACCCGGCCACGGACCATCAGCGCGCAATTGGCCCGCCACCGGCCGATCGAACTGTCGGCGCCATCGCCGGTCCAGGATTCCCGCTCGTGCCACAGCCCGGTCGCCACATCATACACCCAGGTCGCGGCCGCCGAAGGAAACAGCAGGGTGACGAATTTATGTCCTTCCAGCGTATAGCTGAAACACCGCGCATCCGCCCGCGCCGGATAAGCCTGCCACGCCCCCTCGATCGCATGGGTCGAAACCCGCTGCGGCTGATACCCCGCCAGCCGATAGAACATCCCGTCATCGCCGAGGAAAAAGACGGTATTATCCTCCAGACAATGCGCATGCGGCCCCGCGATTCCCCGCTGGATAAACGCCCCGTCGAACCGCTGGAACGGAAAGGACGGCGCCGCATTCCCCGCGTCGTACCACACCTCGGTCCGCGCCGCGCCGAACAGATAAAGCTGCTCGTGCGAATTGACGATCGCGAGCAACGGGTCGGCCGTCGCCTCCTTCGAGGCGAACATCGTGCCATCGAACGGCGTCACCGCCTCCTGCGGCGACAGAAAGAACTGCTGCGTCCCGGCCCGGTTGAAGACGAAATAAGTATCGAAATAAACGACCGAATCCGCCGGATGGAAATTCTCGTCCACAATCCGCTGCACGCCACCGGCCACGGAATACGACCAGCCGGATTCCCCATCCACCCACACCAGGTCGGTGCCGTTGGTATCCATCGACACCGGCCCCGTCACCCAGGTCGCGCCCAGTTCCACGGCCGCCCCGTCCGCCTCCACCCGATACAGCGCCTGGCCCGAGACCACATACAGCGCCCCGCCCATCACGCCCATGCCCCACACCGGCCCGTCCCCGCACTGCGCGAACGCGACCATGCCGGGGCACCCCCACACCGGCACCGGCGTCTTGGCATCCTTCGGCGCATATTCGGCATAGAAATTGACGCAACGCTGCGCATCCAGCGCCACCGAATGCGCCTGGTACGATTGCGCGGCAAACGCCACCTGCTGCACCGCCATCGCCCTACCCCGCCCGCCCGGCCGGGCCGCAACCGGCGCCGAACAGCACCGATTGCGGCTCCCGGTCCCACGCCTGCGCCATCATCAGCTTGCCGGCCGCTTCCTGCTTCAGCAGCACATACTGCGCCGGATTGCCCGCCGCCGCGCCCGATCCGTTATATTCGGGCCAGAGTTCGGCCGCGAGATTCCACCGCATCGCCGCCAGCCACTCGTCGGGAAAATCCGGCACCGCCCCCAGGTCGGCAAACGCCAGCAGCGGCCGCTGCGCGGTAAAGGCCACCGCACTCCCACTGTCCACGGGCGCCGGCCACACATGCAGCACCCCCGCCCCCAATTGCGGATCGTAGAAGAACTGCGTCACCACCCCCGGCACCGTCTTGTTCGGAACATTCGCGTAATCCAGCCGCGACATCGGTACGAGCGGCGTCTCGATCGCCTGCCCGCCACTCCCCGCGAACTGAAGCCGCCGCGCCGCCGGCACCCGCAACGGCCGCACCATCGGCGCGGGATAGGCCACAACCCGCGCCCCCTCCGACGCCGCCGACGGCAACGCCGAGGCCAGCGTCAGCCCACCGCCCGCAACCGCCGCCACGCCGGTCCAGAACACGCCGCCACCATCCAGCCAGATCCCGACCTGCCATCCGGCCGCGATCCCCCCCACGGCCGCAACACTCACCTGCGCGCCGGCCCCCGCCGCCGCCAGCACCGTCCCGACGCACTGGCTGCTCACCGCCACCGCATCCGGCGACCCGGCCCCGATCAGGTAGCGCACCTGCCCCGGTTGCAGGAACAGGGTGCAATCTTCCTCGGCCCACACATGAATGCCCGAAGCCTGCCACGCCCGCACCATCGCGTTGAGCGACGCGAACGCGTTCTCCACCAGCCCCAGACGCGGCACCTCCTGCGGCCCCACCGCCCCGCACAGCCGCAGCGCCCCCGCGATCATCTGATAGACCGGCTGGCTGAACGGGCAGGTGGTCGTCCCCTCCGGTTCCCGATCCCACTGCGCCGCCACGGCGAATTTCTCCGCCGCCATCGCCCGCAGCATCTCGAAACGCTGGGCCGGGCAGTCATATTCCGGCGCCAGTTCCACCGCCAGCGCAAAGCGCAGCGCGGAAATCCATTCCTGCGGCACATCGGCACGGTCGGCCGCGCCGCCGATATCCTGCAACGGAAGCTGGCAGGTAAACGTCACCGCCACCCGCGCGGTCAGCGGCGCGGGATAAACGCTGAAAACCCCGGACTCCAATTGCGGATCATAAAAATACTGCGCCGGCGCTCCACCGGGCGCGCCCTTGCCAGAGAGGTTCGCATAATCCAGCCGCGACATCGGAATCAGCGGCGTCTCCACCCCCGTCACCAGATCGACGGCCCGCGCCCCGACAATCTTCAACGGCCGCGCGACCGGCACGCCATACCCGACCACCGCCGCCCCCGCCGAAACCGGGCCGGGCAATCCGCCCGCCAGATAGACCGTCCCCCCCACGACCGACAGCACGGAACTCCAGAACATCCCTCCCGCATCGAGCACAATCCCGATCCGGCTCCCCACGCCGATGCCCGCCGCCGTTGCCACCGTCACCTGCGCCGCGCCCGCCACCACCGGCGCGCCTGCAATCGTGGCAACATAGCTCTGCGCCGCCTGATCCGTGCTGCCGCCGCCGATCCCGTACCGCCCCTGACCGGGCTGGAGAAACACCGTCCCCTCGGCCATGGCCCAGACATGCACGCCCGACGCCTGCCACGCCTTGACCAGCCCGTTCAGCGCCGCCAGCGCGTCCTGATACTCGTTCGCCGGCGGCACCTCCCCACTGGCAATCGCCCCGATCAGCCGCAGCGCGCCGCTGATGATATCGGACGCACCGGGGTTCCATCCCACACTGCCGCTCATGCCGGCACCGGATAAAGACTGCCGGCCCGATCCACCCCCGGCCGCACGGCCACCAGGACAGACCCCGCCTGCATCACCACACACTGTCGGGCTTGGGAGAGAAAGGAATGTGCCATCGCCGTTACTCCGCGATCCAGGCTGTACCGTTGCAGATCACCGGGCAGAACGTCGCACCGCCCCCGGTCGGAGACGCCATGAAATTGCAGGCAGTCGCATCGGTGACATAGGCGCGCGCGCCGACATAGCGCCGCCCATCGCTCGGAAGCGTCGCGACCGTGTAACCGCTGGCGATCTCCGCCCGAACACCCGCCGTCGTGGCAACGTTGCTTGAGTTATCGCCAGCAGCGGGCGTCGGAACTTCGACAGCCGCGCCGAATGTAGCGGGCACGGCGACCGTCATGTTGTCGTTCCGGCCACCAACAGTGAAAATATATTTCCCGCCGCTATCATAGACGACGAGGTTACCGTCCCCCTGGAATGACAATCGCCATACGCTGCCGGGGCCATAATGCGCGGAGTACTGACCACCGACTGTCGATGGGTAGATGTCGCCGCCGAGGTTCAACTGCGGTACCGACACCGCACCAGTAAAGACGGCCCCCGAAAGCTGCGCCAGCAACGCGTCCGCGTTGGCCCGCGCCGCCGCCTCGGTGCCGATATTACCCTGCAATACCGCCTCGGCACCCGTCGCGCGGCTGGTCTCGGCCACAAGCCCGGCCTGCGTCGCCAGGGTGCCCAGATACGTGCCCAGATTGACGCTGCTGCCACCGGCCGGCACCACGGGCGCGCCGGTCACATCTCCGACGACCGGCACCATCACCCGCCCCTGCGCATCCAGCAGCGCGGCAGAGGGCACGGCGGCCTGCGCCGTCGCCTGCGCGGCATGGGCCACGCTGTCCGTCTCACCCAGCGCCGAAAGCGTCGCATAGGTCTCCGACGCCGCCTGCGCCGTCAGATAGGCCGACAGGTCGGACGATTTCGCCAGCGTGCCCAGATAGGCGCCCAGCGTGGTCGTCGCCCCGCCAGCGGGCGTGACAGCGGCATCCGTGGCATCACCGGTCAGCGGCGCCGTCACGGTGCCGCCGCCGTCCAGCGCCGCCACCCCGCCCGCCGCCCCCTTCTGCGCCGCCGGAATCGCCCCCGCCGTGGCCGCCTGCATCTGCGCCAGCGTCTGGCTGCCGACCATCGTGGCCGGCGCCAGTCCGCCCGGCGGCAGGAACGGCGCATATTGCGCCCACGCGGACACCGGCAGAACCAGTCCGGAAAAAATCAATCCATATCGCAAAGATATCATGATGTCGGCCCCGCCGAAAGCAGAAGAACACCGCCCTGCGTCCACAGCGCGTTTTTCACACCGGGGTCCACGGTCGGCACCGCAACGTCCAGAATCAGATGGCCGCTTCCGTCCACATGCAGCGCCGCCACCCCGTTCAGCACCAGCGCGCCACCACCATCCAGCGGGGCAATCCCGCCCGCCTTCCCCACTCCCAGCCACGCCAGGACATAGGACAGCGCGGCCCGGCAACTCGTCCATCCGGTCCCGCTCTGGCGCGAGACCAGCAGCAGGTCGCCGTTGCGCACGTCCGCGCTGTCCGGCAACTGCGATACCGCAATCTGCGTCACGCCCCACCCTCCAGCACCAGCAACCGCCCATCCTCGGTCCCAAGCAGCACACCGCCCTCGACCATCAGGAAAGACGAAAACGAATCCTGCGCCATCTTCAGCACCATGTTCTCCATCCCGCCGCCCAGGCATCCCGCCGCTCCCGGCAGAGCGGGCACGACCGTCAGCATCCCGCCCCCGATTTCCACGATCACGACCGCAACATTCTCGCCCCGGTCGAGCATGATCTGAATCCGGTCGCCAACGGCAAACCCGACCGTGGACGCCACCGCCACCACGCCGCTCCCGGCGGCGCAGGGCGCCACCACGCAGGTTCCCACCACGGTAAAGCGGTTCTCCTGGCGCGGCCGGGCCACATCCACGCTCTGGTCGTCCGCCACCCCGCGCACGAAATCCTGCGGCTGCTGCGCCTCCCACCGCCTCCCGTCGACCAAAGCCTGTCCGGTCTGCCCGCCAGGAATGGTGCGCGCCCGCGACCGCCGGACCTTGAAGCCCGACAGATCGTCCAGCACATAATGGTCGCCGGGCCTGTAGCACCACGGTTCGCTCACGCCGCCCCTCCCGTCACGCCTGCGGCACACCCTTGATCATCTCAAGAACGATCGTGACGGTACTCCCCGCACCAGCCCCCATCGTCGTCAGCAGGATCGACCCCGTCGCCCCCGCCGCCCCCGGTCCCGGAATCCCCTGAAACCGCCGAAAATCCAGATGCCCAAAGCCCGACAGCGTCGCCAGGTCCACCGGTTCCGTCGCCTCCCATTGCAGCCGCGCCACCATCCCGTGCACGTCATAGGCAATACGCCGCACCTTCAGATGCACCCCCGGCACCTGCCCGCCGACCGCAAAAGCCACGGACCGCGCATCCACGATCTTCATCGCCGCCAGCCCGGTCCCGTCACTCACATCCGTCACCCGCACGATCAGGTTGCGCGGACCATTCGCAATCACCTGAACAGTCGTCACATCCGCCATGCCGCCCTCCCCGCATCAGGGCGCAGCCGGCCCCACCGGCTGCGCCCCCATCCTCAGCCCCGGCGCGTCGGCACCGGCTTTCTGCGCACAGGCGCCTTCTTTTCCTCGGCCGGCACCGGCGCGGTGCCGTGATAATGATGATGCACTTCCACCACGGTGCCGCGACGGGGGGCCGGAGGAGTCGGTTTGCGTTTGGTCATCAGGATTTCTCCATATGTCAGCGTTCTGTTCTTTTTTGAAAAAAAGAACCAAAAAACTTTTGATCTTTTAAGGAAAAGACTCTCACCCGCCCGTACTATACAAAACGAATAAAAGTCTTTTTGCTTCTTTTTCTTCAGAAAAAGAAGAACCCCTTAAACCCCCGGCGTCCCGTACAACCCACGCCAATCCGCCCAATATCCGGAGTAGCGTTCATAACAGGCCGCCTTGGCATTGCGCGTGTCGAAATCGTTATCCTGATCGAACGAGATCGGATCGCGCTCATAGTAGGTCAGCGAATTGGGCACATTGGTCCGGATGAACCACGCCGTCTGGCTGGTGAAGTAATGGTTCAGCTTGATGCCTTCGGGGAAGGCATTGGTGGCCCGCAGCACGTTGATGGCATTGTTCGCCGTATCGTTCTGCAATACCGAGTTGCACACCCGGTTCGCCTCGAACCACAGCGCCGAGGGCACATTGAGCGTGCGCGGCAGCGCCGAAATCCGCATCCCCCGGTTGTTCTGGCACTGCATGATCTGCACCGTCAGATCCTCGATCGCCGCTTCCGACAGATCCGCCGCCGTCCCCAGCAGGTTGGACTGATTGCCCGCCAGCGTCGGATGACTGCCCGAAATCAGCGGCGCCCCGTCGCCCCCCAGCGCACTGGCCGAAAAAGCCATGTTATAGATGCCGGCCAGCACGTTTTCCTTGGTCTGGCGCATCGAAAACGCCAGTTGCGCGGCCCGGCGCTTCGACACCGCCTCATACAGGTTGTCGCGCAGTTCCTCGTAGGTCACGATGTAACCCAGCGCATAGGCCACATGGGTAAAGCGGCTGACCGCCCCCTGCGCTTCCGTGTCGTAATAGATCTGCTGCCCCTGCGGCTTCACCGGCGCCAGGCCGAAGCCGGTAATCTCGACCTCCTCCTCATACGCCTTGTCCGAGGTCTGCTTGTCGAACAGATCCATATATTCGACGCGATGCTCGTCATAGCTGCGCCCCCACCACGCCTTGATGCCGGGCCAGAGAGCCTTGGGGTGCGCGCCCGTCGTAATTACGGCCATAGAACAGACTCCTCAGACGCCAAGGGCGCTGGTGATGGAATGAAGATTGATGCGGCAAAGCCATTTCGCATTGGCGCCGATCGCATTATCGATCGCCTGATACGCTCGCAGAATGCGCATCTGCCCGGTCGCCAGCGTCCCCGCACTGCTCGACTGGATCTGCCACCCCGACTGCGCCGAAACGGTCGATCCCGCCCCCGCCACCAGGTTGACATTGCCCGACACCGCGGCCGCCGCCAGCGCACCGCCCACCGAATCCTCCTGCACGGCAAAGACCAGATTCGGATCATCGGCCACATACACATACGCCGCCTGCCCCGCCGGCAGATACGGCGCCTGGTTCTGCAACAGCGGCAGCACCAGCTCGCCGGCATTGCTGGCAATGCCCTGCATCGCCCCGGTCACCACACCGGACGCCCCGGCGGTCGCAATCCCCACCGCCGGCACACCATTGGCATCCGCCCCCGGCAACACCACCAGCGGATCACCCAGGAACAACGGCGTGGGATTGCTCGCCGGCACATAATAAACCTGCACGCCGCCGGCATACGGCGCACCGGACGCATAAGCCATCGGCCGCAGACCGAATGGAGTATTGGAATTCATCGGCAGACCTCTGCACGGGTGAAAAGACGGCAGGCACCCAACGCACCCACCGATCGTCCTTGCCTGTTTGTGCTGCCTGAACCCTTCTTTTTCTGAAGAAAAAGAAGCAAAAAGACTTTTTCGACGTTTCTCGATAGCATCCGGATGGAGAGGGAGTAGTCCTAAAAATCCATAGCCTTATAAATTAAAGTAAAAGACCCTCTCAAATCCTGACCGGAAATGTGGACTGGTGAGCGAGAGCGGCCTCAATGGCCGTGAGCACCGGAGCGCAGGAAACGCGCGTCGGATCGCCACCAGTGCGCATTTCCGGTCAGGATTTTACCGGCGTTCTTCGCGGATTGATATCCCAACCCCCTGCGGCACATACTGCGCCTGCCGATCCGCCCCGGTCGGCCCGCCCGGCACGCGCCCTTCCCTGATCTGCGCCATCAGTTCCCGATGGCCCGATTCCTGCGCCGCCATATCCTCGCGGTACCACTCGGCCGGGATCTCCATCAGGTAAGCAACCTGCGCCCCGCCACCCCGCGCCACACCCACCGTCATGCTCACGGGTTTTCCCGATTCATCCAGAACCTGACTATACCCCGCATCCCCAGCCCGCGCGATCCGCCCCGGTTCGTCATTGAACCAGTGCCGGTGGTACCCCTCCCGGTCGGGATAAGCCAGCTTCTGCTCCCGCAACCCGAACGGCCGCCGCGACACCCCCCGCTGCCGCCCGGCAACAGCCCCCGGCACCGCACCGGCCGCCACACCCTGGGCGCCACCCTGCGCCACCCGGCTCCGCGCCGCCTCGTTCAACGGCACGCGCCCACGTGTGTCCTCGCTCATGCCTCGTTCTCCCAGTAATAGCCGGCCCATTCATCCTTCGTCAGCGGCTTGCCCTTGCCCGCCAGCGCCCGCGCATAGCGGTCATATTCCCGCCGCGCCTCCACCGGCAGCGCATCGAACCCGCGCGGATTCCCCCCGCGCCCGCCCTCACCGCGCGAGGGGCTGACCGGCGGCGGCGCCTCCCGGCGCCGGTTCTCGAACAGCGCCGGATGCAACTGCCGCACCTTGCGCCGCGTAATCTCCAGCCGCTCCGCCAGGCTCAACCCCGGATGCTGCCGATCCACCGCCGACTGGATCGCAATCGCATCCTGCCGCGCCTCCGCATTGCGCGAAAACCACGGATTCGCCTGCACGAAATCCATAATCTCCACCGGCATGCTCTCCACCCGCTCCACCGGCTCCGGCACAGGGGCCGGCGCGGCCTCCTCCGCCCGTGCCGCCGGCAACGGCGCCGTATCGCGCAGATCCTGCAAATCCCGCTCGGCCACGGCAAACGCGGTCGTATCGCCACTGGCCACCGCCGCCTGTCGCCGCCCCTCGATATCCCGCACGGCGCGCTGATACGCCCGCTCGTCGGCCCGCCGCGTGCGCTCCGTCAGGTCCGCCAGCGCCTTCTGGCTGTCGCGCAACTGCGCCTGCATGCTGGCATAGCGCCCATCCAGCGCGCGATATTGCTGCTGCAACACCGGCAACAGCGTCATCCCCCGGTCGAGAAAATCCCGCGCCGGCCGCCATTTTTCCGCATCGCCGCGAAAATCGTCGCGCGGCACCCAGCCCATCCGCCGCGCCTGCGCCTCAACCTCCGGGTCCGCGTCGGCCTCGACAGCCGCCGCCACACCCTCCGGCCCCCCGACCCCGTGCTCCCCGGCCCCATGCTCCCGCCCGGCGGCCTCAGCCTCGGCGTGCAGGTCCACACCGTCGTCCCGTTCGTCGATCATGCGCGTTCTCCCTCCGCCATCACACCCGCCGCCGCCACCGCGATCGCGGCAATGCAACGCTGCGACATCAGCCGGTACAGCCGCCCATCCTCACCCTTCAGCAACTGCCCGGCATACCGCTCGAAATAAACCCGGTCCCCGGCCGCCGGAATCGTCCCCACCCACTGCCGCGTGCCATCATCGTTCCAGCGAAACGCCGCCGGCCCCACCGCGATCACGGTGCCATGCTCGGCCGCCAACGTCTGGCGCTCCACATATTCCGCCGGCAACTGCACCGCCCCGCTGGTCATCTCGGCATGCACATCCGCCAGCACCAGAATCTTGTCATCCAGCGGCACATACCCCGCCCGATTCACGCCATCCCAAGCGGAAACAACGAATTCCTGCTGGTCGAATTTCAGAATGCGTCCCTCACGCATCGCCACGCTCCTTCTCTCCCGGCCCCTGGCCGTAAAACGCCCGCATCGCCGCCCATTGCAGTTCCGCCACCTCGGCCGCCAGCGCCACCCGGCCCCGCGCCTCATGCTCCTGCGCCAGCGTAATCGTCCCCGCCCGCCACTGGCCCAGCATCCGCTGCTCGATGCTCTCGCCATAATCCGTCAGAAACAGACGCACCGCCCGCGTCACCGGATGATGCCGCCAGGCCCGAAACGCCTCCTCCGACAGATCGTCCAACATCGCCTGACGCTGCTCCATCGAGGGATTTCCTTTTTTCCGGTTCTCTTCTTTTTCTGAAGAAAAAGAAGCAAAAAGACTTTTTCGACGTTTCTCGATAGCATCTGGATGGCAAGGGAGTATTCCCAAAAATCCATAGCTTTATATTTTTATACTACAGAACAAAACACAACGTCACACCCACCCCACCGAACCCAAACAGATCAAAAGTTTTTTGGTTCTTTTTTTCAAAAAAGAACGCCCTTCTCACCCCCGATCGGCTTTCCGGGCCTGAGCCAACCGCAAAGCCGCCTCCGCGAGTGTCGAGACCTGTTCCGCCGCCTCGCTCCCGGCGCGCATCTCCATCTCCTGCGCCTCCCGCCGCGCCCGCAGATCCAGTTCCGCCGCCCGCGCCATGGCGGCCGGATCGGGCGCGGGACTGGGCCGCAGCACCTTGTCCACCAGCCCGATCGCGGCGGCCTCGAAGGCACGACGACGGATTTCATGCCCGTCGCACCAGGGATCATCCTTGAACGCCAGCAGAAAATTCGCGCGCGCCAACTGCTGCATGTCGGTGACGATCTCGGGGTCCGACACCGGCTCCACCCCGCCCGCCTGCTCATAATCCGCGCGGGTCACACGAAAGAACGCGCTGCCCTCCCGAAAGCCCGCCTCATCGGGCAGATAAAGCCGGTTCAGCCGATAGAGCTTGCGAAACTCAGCCCCCAGACTGCGATGAATCCGCTTGAAGATGGCACTGAACACTTTCAGCCCCTGCTGGATCACCGCCAGCCCCAGCATACCGGATACATTCCCCCCCGGCATGGCACCGGAGAGGATATCCTTCACCGACGCAATCTCCCGCCCGGCATCGACCAGAAACCCAAGAAGCTGGAACAGCACCGGATTCGGCCCAGGAAACTGCATGGGCACCAGATTCTCGCGCAGCGTGGCACCCGGCGTATTCACCACCTTGTACTCGCCCACCTGAAACCGCACCGATCCGGTATTCAACGACATGCCGGAACCCACGAACCCACCTCCGGCATTGGCCAGATGCGCGGCATCGAACATCTGGTTCAGGCTGGTATTCACCGCCGCATTCAGCGGATGCAGCAGCGTGCCGAACCCGATATCGTAGATCGCGGAATCCGGAGACGGAATAAACGAGAATTTGGTATAATACGAAATCGCCTCGATCCGCCGAATACGATGATCCCGCGCATCGAACATCACCCCATCCATGTCGAACCCGGCGGAAATCCGCGCCAGCTTCCCGGAATCGCGGGCAATGGTCACGATATAGGGCTCGGCATACCCGTCCCCGTCCAGGTCCAGCCGCCGATGCTGTTCCAGAAACGTCACCGGCGCGTCGCTATCCTCGCCGGCATCATGATTGCCGCCGTAATCATGGTCCAGAAACAGCCCGGCCCGAATACGTTCCTCGATCTCCCAGGGGTATAGGTCGATCTCCTCGGTAATCCGCGGCGCGGTCGCGAAGGATTTGGCGTGGTAGTCGATGCACAGCATCAACGGGTCCACCGTCTCGCTGACATTGCGCTGCAATGCCGGGTCGAAATAGGTCTTGCGGAACATGGTGCCGACAATGGCCAGCTTCAGCAGCAGCTTATCGGTCTGTTCCTCCCACTCGGCCATTTCGTCCAGCAGCTGCCAGCTCATATGCCGGCCGATCGCCGTCGCCCGCGCCCGCTTCGCCCCCGGCGGCACCAGCCATAGCGGCGCGCCGTCCGGCCCCGCCATCACCTGCCCCGGCCGCAGAGGGTCGGGCATCGGCACGCCGGAATCATCGCCCAGCACGGTGCCCCGCACCACGTCCCGATCGCGCACGATGCCCGGATAGGCCCGCGCGGCAAACTGCACCGCCGCCACCGTCAGCAGCGGATAGATCACGTTGGACGCCCCAGGCCAGGGATAGGTCTTGGGCTCGGCCACCTGCTGCGCCAGATCCAGCCAGCGGCGGCAATTCTCCTTCCACTCGGCGCGCGTGGCCTCGTCGGCGCGCCAGTCCCGCGCTACCCGGTCGGCCACCTGCCCGTGCCGCGCGTCGTCCAATTCCGCGGCGATGTTCGGCAACTCGATCCAGCGCCGCAGCCGCTCGGCCAGATCCATATCCGGCCCATCCAGCCCCTCACCGCCCAAGCCCACACCGTCCATGTCCGCCCCGTCCGGCCCCGCGCCGCCCAAGCCCACGCCGCCCGGTCCAACACCGCGCAGTCCGACGCCGCCCAGCCCCGCACCGCCCAGACCCACACCGTCCGCGTCCGGCCCGCTCCGCTCCGTGCCCTCCATGCTCAGCGCCCCTCCCCACCGGGCGCGAACTCGCCACACACATGCTCGGGCACCACCGGCGGAAAGGTGGCGAAGGGCTGCGGCGCCAGTTGCCCCACGCGCGGCGCCCCCTGCGGCACCAGCACCACCGTCACCTGCGGCGGATAGCGCCGGCACACCACATCGCTCCCCTCCACGCCATGATGGCGGCACTGGCGGCAGGTACGCCGCCCCAGCCCCCCAGGCGCGCCTGGATGCGCGCTCATATGCGCGGGCAACAACAGTCCAGCCATGTCAGTACCCCGTAATGCTCGATCGCGTCCGCCCGTCATCGGGCAACTCCCGCCACATTTCGTCCGCCGCCGCCGCGCCGGCCCCGCGCAGTTCGCTGCCGAACAGCCGCGTCGCCACGTATTGCAGCGCGTCCATCACATGCGACCACCGGTTCTTCTCCGGCCGGTCGGTATAGCGTTCGCCACTCACCTGCATGCGCCGATACTGGTATCCGCCCATCAGCGCCCGCCGCACGGTCGTGCAGCGCGGATGCAGCACAAAACCCGGCGCCGCCCCATCCAGCAGGGTGCGCAACGGCCGCCGCACGCTCTCCAGACGGATCGCCAGCGTCTGCATCCCCGGCTCGATCGCGATCCCCCGCGCATGCAGAATTTCAAAACAGGTCCGCTCGTCGGTCTGCGCCTTCTGCATCCCCGCCGGATCGCCGATATCCACAAAGGATGTCTCGGGAAAATGCTGCGCCGAATGCCGCGCCACGATCTCGGCAAACCGCTCGATCCCCATGGCGTCCGACACCAGCTCGTCCACCACGATCCACTGGCCGGAGGGCAGCATCTGCGTAAACACGCAGGCCGGCGTCAGCCCGAAATCCCACCCCCGATAAACCGGCAGCGCCGGCACCGTCCGGCAGTCCCGGCAATGGAACCCATCGTTATACTCGCCAAAGACCGGCCGCCCTTCCATGACGAACCCGTAATCCCCGTCGATATAAACCTTGTTCCACTCGTCGCTTTTCCCGACCGCCAGCCGCTGGTAATAACCGGGCGGCAGATTGTCCAGATTCTCCGCCGCCGCCGACCGCCCACCGGGCTGGCGAAAGATCCGCGCAAAGCGTTCCACACTCATCCCAGGGATCACCCGCGCCAGCGCCGCCACCGCCTCCCCATGGTCCTTTTCCTCGAAAAACCGGTACCAGTCCGATTCCGCATCCGGCGGATTGGTATCCATGATCACGCCCGACCACGTCGCCCCGCCATCCCGCCGCGCGGGGTAGCGCCCCACCCGCCCCTGCACCGCCTCGATGATCGCCCAAGGCACTTCCCGCGCCTCGTTCACCCAGGCCCCGGTCAGTTCCAGCGACAGCAGGTTCCCCACCTGGTCCGGCCGATCCAGCGCCCGGAACAGCAATTCGATCTCGGCCGGCTTCTCGTCCCCTTCCGCCACCATGCGGTTGATCACATAGGAATGCTCGGTCGGCTTCCACCGCCCGAAACGCATCGGCGGAAACCACTGATGCACGGTGCGGATGGTTGTATCCTCAAGCTGCCGGTAGGAATTACGGATCACCGCCCACCGCGACCGCCGCACCCCATCCGCCCCCGGCGCCTGCCGCAACCCCCGCAGCACGATTTCCCAGACGCAGCCCGAGCTTTTCCCGGACCCGAACGGCCCCATCAATCCCCTGATGAAAGCGTCCGATTCCATAAAACGCCGGATCGTCGGCACCGACTCCCGATTATACCCCAGCACCAAACCCCAGCGCCCTCAGCGCCCCTTGCCCACGCGATGCGGGCCATGATCGGGCAATGGCGCCGCCGC
The DNA here is from genome assembly GCF_014174165.1 of Gluconacetobacter dulcium. GTDB lineage: Bacteria > Pseudomonadota > Alphaproteobacteria > Acetobacterales > Acetobacteraceae > Gluconacetobacter > Gluconacetobacter dulcium. The sequence continues at coordinate 58,784 of NZ_JABEQN010000025.1, forward strand.
CATCCGTCCCCCGCGCGGACGCGGCGCGGGCGCGGCTGCACGCTCGTGGTCCTTCAACATGCCGCCATCCGCCTTGCCGCACGCCCCGCGCCTCGGCGCGCCGGTCAGCGTTCCGACACCGAAATCCTGCGCTTCGCCGGGAATCATCTCGCCCTCGGCCAGTTCTTTGTGCTGTCGCATGAATAGTCTCTCCCGATCTGTTCGCAGGGCTCCGCCCTGCACCCGGAAGGGGGCAGTCGCCCCCTTCACCCCGATTCAGCGAACGACGACGGTGTACAGGCCCGGCGGGTCGGCGGGCTTGCCGTCGCGGCCCAGATGCTGCTTCACATCCTTCAGCAGGCCGAAATGCCTTGCCAGCAGGTCCAGGCTGGGCGTGCGCGGCGCCAGCCGCACCGTGAAATTGCCCGCCTTGTCCCACGACCAACCCGTAACGGCCGCCCGCACCTCCACCGGCAACGTCGCGATATCCTCCGGTCCCTTGAGCGGATGCGCGGCAATCGTGCCTACATCGTAGAACGCCAGCCGCGTCAGTTCCGCAATCACCCGATCCTGACTGAACTTCGTCCGATCCTGCAACGCCAGTTCCGCCTGCCCGATCGCCTCGCGCACCCGCGCCGACCGCAGCAGCTTCCACGCATGCCGGCGCGCATACCCCGCCCCATACCCGGCCCGCATCGCCGCCTGCGTCGTGTTCAGATCGACGAGATACTCCGCGACGAACCGCGCCTGCCGCACGGTCAACCCCCGCGCCTGCTTCTCCTCCGCGTCCGCCGCCATCACCCCCTCCACGTCCCACGGCGCCGACCATATCGCCCGATCCGGGGGCCGGGATATCCTTATTGTCGCCTCCAGCCGCAGCGGATGGTTTGGTTTGTTTTTTACGCCATAAGCTAAAAATCCCGAACTCACACCCTCCGCCGTCACCGAACGGATCACCTTCCTGGCGTCACGGACACCCGAACCCCGGTAGAGGATATCAACCGCCAGGGATTTCTGACGACGGCTCCCGGCTCTGTTCACGCCGGCAATACCAGTCCACGCCACCATTCACTCCATCTCTTCGCAAAGACGGATGAATCACAACAGGCTGGCATCGCTCAAAAGCCATCGGATCAGGCTCTCGGAAGCTTGTCCAGAGTCAGGATTCCGAACTGAAGGCTTGCGAAGGTAATCGAACTTTTTTCAGAGATATTGTCTCGAATTCGTCCACAAATAAGGAGACCCTAAAAAAAATGATCCACAACAAGGTAATTAAACAGGAACAAACCGATCATTTAGTCTGCCCTAAAATTGGCTCATCATGCTAACCTCTGCCATATGTCAAGTAACCGGCCAAATTGCATCATCCCCCCTTGATATTTTTCAGGAATTCTGTTTCTGAAAATGTATTTTATATTTGTTTATTATTTTCAAATACAGGAATTTGGCACCAGGTGCATTATCTATACGTTCGTGTATATTCTATGGCGCTTTGAAATGTAAAACGCCAAAGGTAAAATTAACATGGTAATGATTAAAAACAATCTGGTACAGGACCCTCCTGAACCGTGGTTCAAGGTAGGTACCGTCCTGGTGGGAGGGCTCTACCAGGTAGGCTACGTCAAAGACCGCGACATTATACTGATTCATTCCGCGAGCAAGCTGACTTTGACCGATACAATGACTGGAGAAAGGCTTTCGGCCGGGCAGGACCAGTTCGTAAGTGTTGAGCATTACCGTCGTTTGAAGATGCCGGGCTTTGGTTTCCTGGTTGGAGAGATAATTCCCACAGCCGGCATTTGGGGAGGATCTCTTCCTGTAACGACATCTGCCGGATTTTCATTGCGCAAAAGGGATGCGCATTGGCCCGTACCCGACGTCGATCTGATCTATCCCGATGGCAGAGCGGTATGCGTAAGCACACACAACGTATGCGATATTCGGGCCTACGGCTTTTCGAATACAAGTTTCAGTTTTGTCATCGCGACGGAATCCGATGTTCAGATATTTGCTCGCTCGCATGAGGGCCTATCCTGAATGTTCATCTCGTGAGGGAGAACTCCGCCAGGGCCTATCCTGAATTTCGTGTGTTTGGTGTGATGCTGGAGAAGGAGAAGCATCATGTCCCGACGCAAGAAGCCCGTGATCCCTGACGACGTACTGGACCAGGTTCTGGCTGGTCGCGTGGTCCGCACGATGTCGGACGCGGACGCCCTTCTGGGGGATATGAAGAAGGCGCTGGCGGAACGGTTGCTCAACGCCGAACTGGACCACCATCTGGACGGCGAGGCAGCGACCGGCCGCCCGAACTGCCGCAACGGCTATGGGCAAAAGACGGTTCTGACGGATGTTGGGCGG
>NZ_JABEQN010000026.1 GCF_014174165.1 Gluconacetobacter dulcium
GGTCCATGGCAAAGGCACAGTTCGCCATTCTCTTCGGTGAACGCTTCGCGCGCGCCACCGTCTGATCAACAATGTGCTCAACGCCTCGCACACGAAATTCCTGACAGTCCCACCCGAAGCGGATCTATCGTCGTTACAAGGAGTTGGGCATGCAACTGCGCAACAAGATGCCCACCCGCGCGGCCTGTTCGGCCGGACGCCGTGACGCATAGCGCCAGGTCTTCGGATCGATGCCGATCAGCTGGCAGGCCCATCGCTGCGAGTAATCCCGCTCCGTAATCGCCCAAGTCGCGGCCTCCCGCCACAAGCCGGGGGGCACGAGTTTTTTGCCAGCAGTTCCTTCAGCGTCGAGACGTCCATCACGCTCTCCACCAGGAGTCACTTCAGCTTCGCGTTCTCTAGAGAGCCGAGTCGTCAGATCGCGCCATTTTCACTGAGCAGCGAGGCTTGGAACGGCTATCACGCTATCGTGATAATGTCCCATTTTGTGCGCTAACTACGCTGCGCTTTCGCTCCCATTTGCATCCTATGTGCATCCTGCGCCGCATTCCGGGCACAAAAAAAGCCACCCTTGAGGGTGGCTTTTCTTCTGTCTTTTCAGACACTTAGCGTGTGGTTGCGGGGGCACGGTCTGGCCGATGCCGACATTCGTTGTCAGCAGTCATCTAGAGCCCGAACTCACAACCAGTAGCTAACGGCCGCGACGAGGCAGATGGCGGCGTGGAAGTTAGTGGCATTGCGATCGTAACGTATCGCGACGCGGCGGAAGCCCTTGAGGCGGTTGAACATGCGTTCAATGGCATTTCGCGTCCGATAAAGGACCGACGAAAAGCAGTTCCTCCAGACCCGGTTGGCCTTGGGCGGGATGTTTGGTGCGGCGCCCTCGCCCTCGATCTGTCGACGCACCGCGTTGGTGTCGTAGCCTTTGTCGCCGTGGATCAATCGCCCTCATGTCAGACATCGCGGAAAGGCGAAGTTGTTTGCGCAAGCGGACGTTCCGCCATTTCCTTCAAAACGTGCTAGTCGATAGCTGACGGTTGGCTCCTCCTACTGGATCATTCGAGAGAAATGGCATGCAGCAGACACAGCAGCAGGACGATCAAAATCCTTCCACGCTCGAGACAGTCTGGACCTGCCCCATGCATCCGGAAGTCAGGGAGACGCAGCCTGGGAAATGCCCGAAATGTGGCATGACGCTTCAGCAGGAGGACGAAACCGGCGCCATGCCGTCGATGCCGGGAATGAACAATCACCAGATGCGGCATGCTATGACGCGCCACGATCCGGAGCATGCGTCGCCGACTTCAATGAAGGCCGCGCTTCCTTCCGCCGGCTCACATACGATCTGGACCTGCCCGATGCATCCGCAGATCCGGCGGGACCATCCGGGAAACTGCCCGCTCTGCGGCATGGCGCTTGAGCCGGAGGAACCGGCGGGTCAGTCCGAGGAAAGCCCCGAACTGAAGGATTTCACGCGGCGTCTGATCGTGGCCGCGGCGCTCGCCGTTCCCCTTCTGATCGTCTCAATGGGCGGTGATGTCGGGCTGCGCCTCCTTCCGCCCGCTCTTTCACCTTGGATTCAGCTCGCGCTCACGCTGCCCATCGTCTGCTGGGCGGGACTACCATTCTTCCAGCGTGGCCTCGCCTCGCTGCGTACGCTGCACTTCAACATGTTCACCCTGATCATGTTCGGCGTCGGCGCGGCCTTCGGCTACAGCCTTGCCGCGACCTTTGTGCCCAATGCCTTTCCCGCGACCTTCCGGATGCCGGATGGCACGCTGCCCGTCTATTACGAGGCGGCGGGTGTCGTAGTGGCGCTGGTGCTGCTCGGCCAGGTGCTAGAACTGCGCGCCCGTGCGGCGACCGGCAACGCCATCCGCGCGCTGCTGGACCTCAAGCCGAAACAGGCGCACCGCATCGGTGCCGACGACAGGGAGCAGGATGTCCCGGTCGAGAACGTTATGAAAGGAGACCGGCTGCGCGTCCGGCCGGGAGAATCTGTCCCCGTTGACGGCACGGTACTGAACGGCGCGTCGAGCGTGGATGAATCCATGATCACCGGCGAGCCCGCGCCCGTCGAGAAGAAAGCCGGCGATCCGGTGACAGGGGGCACCATCAACGGCACAGGAAGTCTGGAGATCGAGGCGCAGGCGGTCGGCAGCGACACGATGCTGGCGCGCATCGTCAAGATGGTCGCCTCGGCCCAGCGCTCGCGCGCGCCGATCCAGACCGTCGCAGACCGCGTCTCGGGCTGGTTCGTGCCGCTGGTGCTTGCTGTCTCTATCGTGACCTTCATCGTCTGGTATGCCGTCGGTCCGGCGCCGCGCTTCGGTCACGCGCTGCTCAACGCGATTTCGGTACTGATCATCGCCTGCCCCTGCGCGCTGGGTCTGGCGACGCCGATGTCTGTGATGGTCGGCACCGGGCGCGGCGCGCGCGAGGGCGTGCTGGTGCGCGACGCGGGCGCATTGCAGGCACTGGACAAGGTGGACACGCTGGTCGTGGACAAGACTGGCACGCTGACTGAAGGGCACCCGAAGCTGATCGCGCTGGACGTCGCGGAGGGCTGGCAGGAGGATGAGGTGCTGCATCTGGCTGCGTCGGTCGAGGCGCAGTCGCAGCATCCGCTGGCGCAGGCCGTGGTCCGGGCGCTGAAGGAGCGCCACGGCGAACCCGCGCCGGTCGGGGATTTCGCCTCGCAGCCCGGTCTGGGCGTCAGCGGAAGAGTGGACGGGCATCAGGTGGTGATCGGCAATGCCGAACGGCTGAAGCAGGCGGGGGCCGATACCGCGCCGCTGGAGGCGACGGCCGGGGCGCGGCGTCAGGACGGCGCGGGCGTGATGTTCGTCGCCATTGATGGCAGGTTGGCTGGGCTGATCGCGGTGGCCGATCCCCTGCGGGCGGATACGAAGGCGGCGCTCGCGGCCCTGCACGCCGACGGGTTGCGCATCGTTATGCTCACGGGCGACAATGAGGCGACTGCAGCGGCTGTGGCGAAGGTCGCTGGGAATATTGCCGAAATCCATGCCGGACTGAAGCCGCAGGACAAGGCGGACATTATCCGGAGGCTTGAGGCAGCGGGGGCGCATGTGGCGATGATGGGGGATGGCGTGAACGATGCTCCCGCGCTCGCCGCCGCGTCCGTCGGCATTGCCATGGGTACGGGAACGGACGTTGCCATCGAGAGCGCGGGGATTACGCTGGCCCATGGCAGTCTCGGCGCGCTGGTTCGTGCCCGGACTCTGGCGCATGACACGATGCACAACATCCGGCAGAATCTGGCGTTCTCGTTTCTGTTCAACGGGATCGGCATCCCTGTGGCGGCAGGTGTCCTCTACCCGGTATTCGGGCTTCTGTTGTCGCCCATGATCGGAGGCGCGGCCATGGCGCTCTCCTCCGTCACGGTCATCACCAACGCGCTGCGGCTTGGAAAAACCCCGTGATACAAACGTCTGAAAACGATCCTCCCTGCGGCCTGACGATTCTTTCGTTGCTGTCGATCCTGACGGGCCTCGTCGCGGGCGTGATCTGCGGATCGTTCCGGCTGCTCCTCGAATGGTCTGACGGGTTGCGCACGGCGTTCGCTCTTGGTCCGTGGCACGGCTTTCCGGCCGGCTTGCTCCTGATTCTGGCATCGAGCCTTGCCTCCTTCCTTGCGGCGCTGATGGTGCGGCGGCTGGCCCCGCTCGCCTCTGGCAGCGGTATTCCGCATGTCGAGGCTGTCCTGGCCGGATCGACCACGCCCGCTTCGGCTGGTCTGATACCTGTGAAATTCGTCGGTGGTCTGCTTGCGATTGGTGGCGGGCTGGCACTCGGGCGCGAAGGACCGAGCGTGCAGATGGGGGCAACGGCTGCGAACACAATCGGCCGCGTGCTCCGGCTCGGCCGGTCGGACTGTCGGGTCTTGCTGGCGGCGGGCGCCGGGGCGGGTCTCGCGACCGCGTTCAACGCGCCGGGGGCAGGGGCCATCTTCGTTCTGGAAGAACTCGTCGGCCGCTTCGAAGCCCGCACTGTCTGTTCGGCACTGGGAGCCTCCGTCTCCGCCATTCTCGTGGCCCGCGCCATGCTGGGTGGGAACCCGGATTTCATGGTCTCTGTAGCGCCCGCAGTGATCGACGTTTCGACCCAGCTCCTGTTTCTGCTGACCGGGCTCGCGATGGGTGTCCTCTCCGTCCTGTATAACCGGACTGTCCTTACAACACTGCGGTTCGCGGAAGGTCTACCGGTCGGAGTGGAGACGCGCGCGGCGCTGATCGGCGCTCTGGCAGGCGTCATCGTCTGGCTGACCCCGCATCTGGCGGGAGGCGGAGACTGGCTGACGCAAAGCGCGATCAATGGCACCATCGCATGGTCGGTCATCTCGGGGCTGTTCGTCTTGCGTCTGGCTCTGGGAGCGCTCTCCTATGCGGCCGCGACGCCGGGCGGCCTGTTTGCGCCCATGCTGGCGCTCGGCGCACTTGCCGGGCTCGGCTGCGGCGATATCGCACATGTGCTTGAACCGCGTCTGGCGGGCGATACCGCTCCCTTCGTTATTGTCGGAATGGCGGCGATGTTCGCTGGGTCCGTCCGTGCGCCTCTGACGGGAATCATTCTCGTCACGGAGATGACCAATGCGACCAGCCTGCTGCTGCCGCTTCTCTCCGGGAGCTTCGCCGCGATGCTAGTCGCGGACGGCATGCAGGAGGCGCCTATCTACGAAGCCCTCCGCAACCGGGCCGCCGTCGCCAAACGCTAACTGGGCGAGCAGTACATCTCGCCCGCTCGGTGCTTACACCGAGTGTCGCCGTGAACCATCATCGTTCAGCACGATGCCTTCGCCAAAATGACAGGCACGTGTCTGTTCATTGGCGACGATTCTGCTGGACGCAGAACCACCCGCGACGCAGACGCAGACGCAGACGCATTAGTAAAGCATAATGTGCTTGCGCGATTGCGGTCTGGCTGATGCCAATACTCGCTCGCTACGATAATATAAACATAAGATATTATCGCGCCTTTTCCCGCCAGCTATTGAGCTTGATGTAGAAAGCCGGCAGAACAAGTAGGGTAAGCGCAGTACATGAAACCAGACCGCCGATAACGACTGTCGCCAGTGGTTTCTCCACCTCTGCACCTTCACTCATAGAAAATGCGGTGGGAAAAAAGCCGAGGCATGCGACAGAAGCGGTGGCCATGACGGGGCGGAAGCGTTCCCGTGCCGCCCTCGTCGCTGCCGTGAATCCATCGAAGCCATTACGACGTTTTTCAATGATCCAGGAGACGAGAACAACACCGTTGAGCGTGGCCACCCCAAACAACGCAATGAAGCCAATGCCAGCCGAAATACTGAATGGCATTCCGCGTAACCAAAGTGCAATGATGCCGCCCGTTGCGGCGAATGGCAGATTGATGAAAACGAGTCCTGCCAGCCAGGGGTCGCCCAATGCCAGCAGAAGCAGCAGGAAAATCAGTACGAGGGTAATTGGGACCACGATTTCGAGACGGGCGACGGCCGTCTGGAGATTACGGAACTGTCCGCTCCATTCCACCCGATAGCCGGACGGAAGCTGTATCTTGTCCGCAACACTTTTCTGTGCCGCCTGAACAAAAGATGCCAGATCGCGTCCGCGTACATTGGCCTGTACCATCATGCGGCGTTCGCCTTGATCGCGGCGGATGGCGGCCGGCCCGTCATCCAGTGCGATATGGGCTACCAGAGACAGTTCGAGGACATGATCGTCGCGCGTCAGAACCGGCAATTGACGCAGTTGTGACAGGCTATTGCGACTGTCAGCGCCGAAGCGCACCTCCGTCGGCACCAAGGCGCCGTTAATAGAGACGGGTGGACCGACATGGCCACCCACCGCTTCAATCACATCAAGGACTTCCGCGGTCGACACATTCAGCCGACCAGCGGCCGCGCGATCGACATCGATATGCAGATACGGGATGGTACCGACATCCTGCGGAGCCACATCGGCAGCGCCGGGCACGGCGGCGATCGCCTCCGAAATCCGCGCGGTAAGTGTCGAGAGGTTTTTCAGGTCCGGGCCATAGACGCCTACGGCGATCTGCGAGCGCACACCGGACTGAAGATCGTCCATGCGCATCTGGATGGGCTGACTCCAGTTATAAAGCGAACCAGGATTGTTCTTCCGCAGTGCTGTGTCGAAGGCGCGCACCAAGCCGTCCTGCGTCGACGACGTTTTCCACTCGGAGCGCGGCTTGAGCAGAATATAGGTATCGGTCTGCTCGCCGCCCTGGGGATCGGTCGGAATGGTGGAAGTGCCAGTATTGCTGACAACGGTCCGGATGTCGGGAAAGGTGCGCAATGTTCGTTCGATCGCATCAACCGAGCGGAGCGAAGCAGCCAACGAGATACCTGGCAAACGCGTCGAGGTGACGACGAGATCGCCTTCCTGAAGCTGGGGGATGAATTCGCCCCCCAGCCGTGTCGCCATAAAACCCGACAGACCAAGAATGGTTAAAGCGATCACGGTTACGCGTCCCGTATGCGCGACGCAGTAGCGCGAGGCGGGCAGAAAACCACGGCGCAGAAGCGCAATAAAGCGCGTGTCGTGAGCGCTTTCATCATCTGCCTCGTCATCATGCGCTTCCGCATAATGGGGACGGATCAGCATCAAGGAAAGGGCCGGGATACAGACGAGCGAGAACGCGAGCGAGGCGAGGAGGCCAAGAATGATGGTCTCCGCCATCGGCCTGAACATTCGGCCTTCAATGCCTTCGAGGGTCAGAATCGGCAGGTAGACGAGAATGATGATAAGAATCGCAAAGGTAACCGGGCGGGCGACGAGTGCGACGACTTGAGCGATGCTATCGCCAAAGCTGCTCCCCGGCGCGAGGCGACGGCTCATGACACTTTCGACGATCACAAGAGCACTGTCGACGATCATGCCGAAATCGATCGCGCCCAGGCTTAGGAGATTGGCGGAAATTCCCAGGTGATTCATCCCCACCATTGCGCACAGCAGGGAGAACGGTATGACCGAAATGATGACGAGTGAGGCCCTCCAGTTGCCGATGACAACCATCAATACCGCGAAGACCAATATGGCGCCCATGACCAGATTGTCGCGGACGGTCATGATGGTGACATTCGTGAGTGTCGAACGGCTGTAATAGGGTTCAAGCGTAATGCCTTGGGGTAGGCTGTGCATCACCTTGGGCAAGGCGGCCTTGATAGCCGCCAGGGTCTTCTTGGCGTTTGCGCCTTCACGCAGAAGAATGACGGCATTGACGATCTCGCCATTGCCATCCCTAGTGACGGCGCCGAGGCGCGGCAACTGCCCTTCATGAACACGGCCGAGTTCGCGGATATGAACTGCCGCACCGTTCGCGCCGCTCCAGACCTGGATATCACCGAACTCTTCCAGACTGTCGATCAGCGACCGACCGCCTATGATATGCTGCTCGTCGTTCTGCTCCAGCCATGCGCCGCCCGCAGCTTCGTCTCCACTATCGACTGCCTTGAAGACATCGGAAACAGATATGCCATAACGACGAAGAACGAGGGGGTTTAGTTCCACCTCATAGGTCTGGGACGCTCCCCCGTTGACGTTGACGTCAACCACGCCAGGAATAAGGCGCAGCTTTGGGACCACGTTCCACGTCATGATCGTGTTGAGTTCGGCGAGCGAGTGTCCGGCGCCGTGAATCTGGAGCTGAAGGATCTCGCCCATGCCGGTCGTCATCGGTCCCATGCTGAGGGATGCATGCTCGACAGGAATTGCGTTGCGCGCTTCGGTCAGCCGTTGTGAGACGAGTTCGCGAGCCCGGTAGATGTCTGTGCCGTCATCGAACTGGAGGTAGAGAACCGACACACCGGTCCGCGACACGGAGCGCATTGAGCCCAAGCCCACGACGCTGGAGAGTACAGTCTCTACTGGCACGGTGACGAGGCGTTCGATTTCCTGTGTCGGGAGGCCAGGGGCGCTGACCGAGACCAAAACCTGTCGTGGAGAAATGTCCGGCACTGGTTCGACCGGCAGGGATCGCAGGTCGAAAATCCCGGCGATCATGATCAGGATAACTGCGCCGAGCAGAGCCTTGCGCCCCGCTAGCAGTTTCAGGACAAAATTCATTTCTCCACCTGCCCGCTCTGGGGCGTCGGATTAAGCAGAGCCTGGGATTTGAGAATGAAACTGCCGTGCGTAACGACGATCTCGCCTGCCTCGACACCTTGAGTAAGGACGGTGCGACCGTCCAACGAGGGGCCGACAACGACATGCCGTGCCGCATAGTGATCCGGACCGGTTTGCACAAAAACGCACTTTTGTCCGGCAATCGTCTGTAAGGCGGAGGTGGGGATGACCTGACCGGCAACGGGGTGAGAGAAAAAGAGTCGCGTTCGAGCTAGCATGCCCGGACGCAGTGCTGACTGCGCGTTCGGCACTAGACTGCGTACCAGGACGCGGCGTGTCCCTATATCCACGCCGCCTTCGATCAGATCGATCCGGGAGGCTATCGGATCGTCCACTCCACGGAGCCAGGTCTGCTGTTGCCCGCCAATGGCCAGCTTGCCTGCATCTTCGGTCGAGACTTCCGAAATGACCCAGACCGAATTCAGGTTGTCGATTTCGATGGGAATCGCCGGGGTCGTCGCGATGGCTTCGCCGATACTGATATTGACGTGCCTGACGATTCCATTGACCGGAGAGATGACAGTGGATGAGAGGCCGTCAACTTTCTCGATCGGAGATGAAAACCTCCCCATGCGCTCTTTCTCGTTCTGTACCTGAGCTTTGCGCTGAGAGACGAGCGCGTGCATCTCAGTCATGCGTGCCTGACGCCTCTCCGCTTCGCCTGCCGCGATGACACCGCCGCGCAGGCGCTCACCGCGTTGCCATGCGAGAACTGCGTCGCGTTCCTCTGCCTCCGCCTGCCGGAGAGCGTCCTCTGCGGATACAAGGCGTTGGCGTTCGTCGCTTAGACTGAAATCGTCATACCGCATCAGAGCATCGCCAGGCTTGACGATTTGACCAGGGGTAACGAGGACGTCCATGACGCGTCCGGTACCAACAGGCCGGATACGGCTAATCCGCCGTTCGTCAGCGGCGACATAAGCCTGAGCTTCGATATAGTTGTGTAAGGCCCCAGGCTCGGCCTTTGCGGTTTCGATGCCCTCGCGCGTCAGAGCGGCTGGCGCGATGATCACTGGCCCTTTTGGCCAGCGCTCCTGTGCCCAAGCGACAGGCATGAATGCCATCATTATACCAAGCAGAGTTACGCCCAGGACGAAAAGCGTACCGACACCAGTCTGACGTTTGCAAAAAAAATTCATGGTGTCTGGCCCGACATGAGGAGGATACGAACGAGAGAGGCGCGCCAGATGACATCTGCCTGCGCCAGACGCTGGCTGGCTTCAAGTTCTCCCCGTCGCGCGCGAATATATTCTATGATTGGCGTTTCGCCGGCGCGCCACGCTGCGTCGAGTTGGACTGCCCGTTTCCGTAAGGCATCGTGGGACGCGCGTGCATGTTTCGTCACGACGATGGCGGAGGCCATTTGCGCGCGGATACGGCGATATTCCACTGCCACCTTCCGACGAGCAAGCTCTGCGTCACGTCGCGCCGCGCCGATCGCGCTGACATCCTTCATCAGTTTTGGTGTATTTCGTGCCGCGCTTGGCAGTGGAACCTGGAATTGCACTCCGACCTGAGTATCCCAGGGGCTGTCATACTGTTCCTGACGCGACACCTGGATGCCGATCTGCGGATTGGGCATGTAGGAATGCCGGGTCAGGTCGAACGCCGTCTGTGCTTCATGCGTCAGACTGTTTGCCAGAGCGATCCGAGGATCGTTGTCGGGGTCGAGCCGGAATTTGCGGACGGACAGCATTCGGCCGTCGATCGATAGCAGGTCCGGGATCTCATCCGAGCCGGTGGCTGTTTCCAGTTCCGCGCGCGCCACATCCAAGGATTGACGACGTTCCGCAACCTGCGCCTCAAAGTCTTCTTTTTCTGCTTCGACAGCCTCCTCGTCTGCGGGCGAGACTTCACCCGCTCTTACGGCCCGGCGCGAGGTCGTCAAAGTCTGATCTAGCAGGGAGACCATCTCGTCGAGATTGGCGATTTCGAGCGAAAGGGACGTCGCCAGACTCGTCAAGTCAAGCACACGAACACTGACCAGCAATCTTTGGACCTTGATGCGCGCATCGGCGACCGCTGTGCCCGCTTCTGCGTTACGTACGCTGGCTTTACCCTGGCCCGGAAGCCAAAGGGGAACGCTGATGCCGCCCTGATAGGTAGTATAGCCTACCTTGCTGCCAATGAAGTGATCGTCGAGATATTGGCCGCTCAATACGGGGCCGGAAGGAAACCAAGCATCAAGCGCACGTGCCGTCTTCTGACTTGTCTGGTGGTCAATGTCGGCTGAGTGCGTTTCAGGATCGCGCGAACGAGCAGCTATAATGGCATCGTGGAGACTCTCCGCCCGACCATGTGACATATTTACAGCAATTGCCGCACAAACAAAGATGAAACTGCCTATGACTCTTCTTTTTATCAAAGTCATTCAGTTATCCTAAGAACGGCTCGTCATGATTGACGTGCTCCTAGCAATATAGAGGGGCAAGCTAATTTCAGTGCTGAACGCTACCACGCGGAAGCACCCGTCATATGCATGAAGCGCCGTGACAAAATATTTCTATAAAAAAATCAGATGCTTATAACCATAAAAAATTATTTATTGCTGGTTACATTTGATGTTTTAATAGCATCTCGCACCCGATCATGTAGGAACCGCTGCCCCTTCGCCAGCCGCCGGACGAGCACCTCGTTGAACCGGGCATACATATCCGCGCCCCGATCCTTCGCGGCCTCGTTCTCGTTCGCCGGGATCGGAAGCTGACGCATCATCCAGGCATGGGTATAGAGCGCGAATGCCTCGCCCAGCACGGCAACGGCCTCGTCCACATCGTCGATCCGCCGCCCGAGCCGGTCCAGACGCTTCGACAGTGCCGCATCCCGGCGTCCATCGTCCTCGCCGGACACGAGCGACAGCACCGCCGCCTCGATCACCGCCGATTTCGACACCTTCCGGCGCTCGGCCAGCGCCTCGACCTGCTTCAGCAGGCCCGGCTCGAAATACACGTTCATCCGCTGCCGTCTGGTCATCGCCGTGCTCCCGATCTGGAGGTCCGATGACAGAGTGCGCTGAAATTTTCCCGACGCAAGTCCTTGTTGGATCGGCATAGTACAGGAGCGTAGCCTGGCGTAAAATTGGCGGCTCCTGTCGGTCTTTGTCTGCCTTCCGAAACGACTCGTGGTGGTTTCCCGCTACAGGCCAAGCCCCCTGCCCCGACCCAGTTCCCACGAGATGCCGCCATGCTCGTCCATGGAAATAGCCATCTCCTTCTGGCGCTGCCTGCCGATCTCCGGACGCCAGGGCACCAGCGAGAATTCATGTCCGCTTTCCAGCACCGCGAAGCGCCCGCTGGCCAGATCGATCGGGCCTTTCATCGTGCCCTGGATCGTCTCGAAGCGATCAAGCGGACGCCACAGCTTCCCCCGTTTCTCGGCCATGGCCTGCCCGACCCGTTCCACCTCCCGCCCTTCCAGCGTCGCCAGCAGGTTCTTCCGGTAGCGCACCATGCCCTCCGGGGTGAGGCTGGCGTCCCCACGCTGGATCAGGGCCTTTTGCCGTCTGGCCAGGGCGTCGCCGACCTCGCCCCCGAACCCGGCTTCCACCCGGTCGCCCTCGCGGCTTACCCCGGCCACCAGCCGCCGGTCGAGCCAGGTCGCGCCATCGGAGCCGATCTGCGCCTCCAGATCGAAGGCCGACAGCAGCCGCACCGTCGCCTTCGGCGCACGGGTGGCGTCATAGGCGATGGAGCGTTGCTGGAAGTCTTCCGGGATACGCCAGCGGTCGGCGTGCAGCCGTTCCACGATCCCCGCCCGGCGTAGCGCCTCCAGGCGGCGAACGTGGCCTTTGATCAGGTCTTCCGGGTTACCCTTGACGCTCCAGCGGTCGAGTTGCATCCGCTCCAGATGGGCGGAAGGGCGATAAATCCCATCCTCGGTATTGGCGAGGATCGCCCGGTCGGACGGGCGCGGCTTGTCGGGAACCGGAGCGGCGGCGATTTCCACGATCGCGCTACGGGGGAGGTCCTCCATCTGGGCGGGATCGAAACCGCGCAGGTGATGCACCCGCCCGTCGAGGCCATCGACCACCAGCGACAGTTTTTCCCCGAGTTCGTCCGTCAGATGCCTGTCCACCAGCCGCCCGGTGACCGATTTGTCTGGAACTTCGTCATGGAAGCGGAAATGCGCCGGGTCGCGGTCCTGCTCCGTTCCCTTGCCGCGCGCCTTCAGGGCGCGGTGCATCTGCTTTGTGATGTCGTCCCGCTCGCCGAGATTGCGCAGACGCTCTTCCAGCCGCTCGTCGAGCGTCCATCGGCCCGGCGCTGTCGGACGGGCCAGCCCCATGCGTTCCAGCTTCGCGAGGCGCGACAGGCGCAGCCGCCGGTCCACCAGATCCGAGGTCGGCGTCTCGATGCCGGGGCGCATGTCGATTGTACCATCCTGCGCCTGCGCCAGCAGGGCACGGTCGATGCGCGTGAAGCGGTCACGGTCGATGCCGGCTTCCAGCTTCTGGCGCCGTTCGATCTCGGACACAGGACCGAGGTCCAGCGTCACGAATTCAGACGCGCGTTCGCGCAGGCCGTGGGTGATATACCCGCCATCGATGACGAGGTCTTTGCCCTGGTCGTCGCGGCCATTAACGACGACATGAACATGGGGATGAGCGGTGTTGAAATGGTTCACCGCCACCCAATCCAGCCGCGTGCCGAGATCGGCTTCCATCTGCGTCATCAGCTCGCGCGTGAAGTCCGTCAAATTCTCCAGCCGGTCGGCGTCCTCCGGTGAGACGATGAACCTGAACTGATGCCGGTCCTCGGCGCCACGTTCGAGGAAGGCTTTCGCATCGGCGCGATCGGTCGCCGCGCCGTAGAGGACACCCCGCTCGCCGTCGCGGGAAGTCCCGTCGCGCTGGATGTAGCGCAGGTGGGCGGCGGCCCCGCCTCCCTTCCCGGCCTGCCGCACCACCCGCGCCTTCACCGTCACACGCCGGGAACCAGGAACCTGATGCCGCCAGCCGGCGATCCCGCGCGCCCGGACGAAGGACGCGCCCCGCCCGCGACCCACCCCACGGGTGGAACCGGAACGCGACGCACTCCCCGCACGCGAGGTCGCACCAGACTCAGAAGAGAAGCGGCGGCCCTGGCCGCCGCCCGCCCCGCTGCCGCCCCTCTTTCCGGGGTGCAGCGATTGCCGGCGAACCTGCGTCCGGATGCTGGCCAGAAAGTCCGTGCGACCGCGTGTCGCGCTACCCTTCGAGCGGATGCGTCCCGGCCGGGGACGGAGCGCGGTGTCGTCATCCTGCGCCATGGCCAGACCTCGCGAAAACCGGGCTTTTCGGGGGACAGTGCCGTCAGAAACGGCGGGAAACCTTCACGCCTGAAAAATGACGGCTCAGACGATAGAAATCCAGAGTGCCACTCGAAATATCCCTAACCCCATGTGCAGACGAAGAAAACCGAAGGTCTGGACCGGCAGGAGTGCCTATTCCTTTAATCTTGCCCTCACGTTTTTTCTTCTTTTTGGCCTCTGAATTCGGCTTTTCCGAATCTGATGGCCACTTCCAGCCTGACCGGGGGACTGGCAAAACCTGCCACAGATTACCTCTCGACACCACGCGAACGGAACGACAAAACGCTGCGCCGCGATCTGTCTTCCGTGTGTCTTATGACGTGCTGTGAACATGTCAAAATCATGCGTCGGACGTGATCAGAATCCAGATCCGCACATGACTGGGAACTGTCAAAGTGATGACGCTCCCGGCGACGATGACGGATCGGTCAGCCTGCGTTCGTCGTGCATCCGGGCCGCCCGTCCAGCGCCTGCAGATGGTGTTCCGGACGCGGGAAAACTCGTGTCACTGAACGCCGGATCGTTCGTCGGAATGGTGTCCAAAGCAGCGCCAAAGACGACCCGAAAGAGACGCGGCGGCGCAGCCGGCGCCTTCCGCCCGCGGCGCGAAGCGCCGCGTTGTCCCGGCACAAAACGAATGCGACAGGAGGATGGAAAAGCTGGCCGGAAAGAGAAGGGAAAGGCACGGGCAAACGTCGGTAAGCCAGACGCGGGAAGCACACTCAATGCAACGCGCGACGACGCAGCCATGCCCGATGCCGTGCTTTGGTATAGGCGTCGGGCTGCTGCCGTGCCTCCAGCCGATGGTGCAGGTGACGCCAGTAATCGGGACTGACCTCTATCGGGTCGATGTCCTGCGCCTCGACCGCGTCGATCGCTTCCAGCACATGCTGGACGCGCGGCCATGAAGTCTGGTGCAGTAACACCTCGCCGCCCGGCCGCACGCATGGGACAGTCTGGTAGTCTTCGCCGGAGCCGACCGTGCGCACGATGTCGATGTGCGACTCAACCGTGCCATAGTCGTTGGCGGCCCAGCGGACGAAGGCGAATACGTTGTCGGGGGCAAAGCTGAGCGCGCGTCGCTGACGGTCGAGAATGGTGTCCGCGACCGGCCGCCCGAAGCGCAGCCAGCGTTCCACCTGCTTCTCGATCCAGGTCAGTTCGACCGTCGTGATCAGGCCGGACGGATCATCAACCATCACGTCTGTTTCCTCTTCACGACCCACTCATCAGGCGGCACGAATGCCGCTGAAAGAATGGAGGAACGCATTACTGAGATTGGGATGCGGATGACGGATAGAGTCTGCGGGCGACCCGTTCCATGGTCAGCCCCTGCACGATGATGGTGAACACGACGACGCCGTAACAGACCGGCAACAGCAGGTCGCGCAAGTCTCCGGGCGGCAATCCAAGTGCCAGAGAGACGGAGATGCCACCACGCAGGCCGCCCCAGGTCAGAATACCGAGAACGCGGCCCCGCTCCCATTGCCTCAGATGAACCGGAAGCGTTGAAAACAGCACGCTCAATGCCCGCACGGCAATGGACAGCGGGATTACGGCAAGCGTGGCCAGCACCGTAAACAGATGCGGCGTGATCTCAAGGATTTCAAAGCCGATCAGCATGAACAGCAGCACGTTCAGCACCTCATCAATGAGTGTTCATGCGCTGTCGAGTTCCTTGCGGGATGCCTCATCGAAAACGGAGTGACTATAGCTTGTTCCAAAACACAGTCCCGCGACGACCACGGCAATCGCACCCGACATGCCAAGCTGGTTGGCGATGCTGAAGGTTCCAGTCGCCAGAGCCAGCGACGTCAGCAGATCAATATGCGGATCCCGCTGCCCCTTAAGCACACTGAGCGCGATCCATCCGGTCAATGCGCCCAGCAAACCGCCACCGATCGCCTCGCGGCAGAAACTCAGAGCAATCTCGGAGGTGGTTGCCCCCTGACTGTCCCCGGTAGGGAGTCCGATCGTGACACCGAAAATGACAACCCCTACGCCATCATTAAACAGGCTTTCCCCCGCGAAAACAGCCTGAAGCGGTCCCGGCAATCCTAGACGTTTCAGCATTCCCACGACCGAAACCGGATCGGTTGGTGCGAGAATAGCGCCGAGGACGATGCACCATGCAAAAGGAATGGCGTGGCCTAACAGGGGAAAGACACACCACGCCGCGATCGCCAGAAAGGCGACAGCCAGCACGGTCCCCAGAACAGAGAGGGCCGTGACCGAGGCAAGCTTTGCGCGCAGATGCCCGACATTCACTTGCATGGCCCCGGCAAAAAGCAACAGCGACAGCGCACCATTAAGAAGTGTCACAGGCAGATTGATGGATCCGAGCACAGACCGTGGAAGAGCCTGAAGATCATAGGCCGGGATCAGCGGATTCAGGATCATGACCAGAAGCGATGTCAGCAACGAGAAGACAAGCACGCCAATCGTGACTGGAACGCGGAGCGTATGGTGATTGAGAATGCTGAAGCCTGCCGAAAGTGTCAGAAGCAGGGCAAGGAGGCTGATGGTATCCATGGCCTCACCGCTGGCCGCTCCCACTTCCTACGTCAAGAAAAACCGGCAATGGGCCGCTACTGGGAGGGCTTGACGGTTCGATGAATGGCGGAAGCCGCCGTCGTCACCCAATCAGCGAGTCGTACCCTCGAAGCAAAAATTCACCAACTTGTGATTCTTTGGTTTGCGAACAAAATACCGCCAAATGTACGCCTGACTACGCCACAGCCCGCCGCAACCGACACACACCGACAATCCATTGGAATAGCTTGATTTTTCCGGTTGCACGCCGTTTTTCAGCGCGTGATGGTGCTGTCCTCTCCAGACGGAAAGGGCAGGACGATGACGGACGAAAACCGCATATCGAACGCCGGACCGAATTCTCCGGCCAACGATAACAAACCCGCGGGCAATATCCAGTCCGCTCTTCCCGATCCGGCCATGAAGGCGCGAACGGACGCACTGATCCTCGTCCTGGCGCGCCTGCTGGGACGGCAGATCGCCCGCGAAGAATTCGAGCAGCGGCTGGGCCAAATCGCCAACGCCAACGATCCGGCCGGTACAGCAGCGTCGGAGCATGAGGAATGAGATTATCCTTGAGAAAGAGGTATTATACGTATAATTTGGGCATCACCATTCCACCAGTAGGATGCCCTGCCCATGCCCACCGTCGGCGCCCTCGAATTCCAGCGCAAATTTGGCGAATTCCAGCATCAGGCCCAGCGCGAGCCGGTCGAGATCACCCGTCACGGTCGTCGCGAATATGTGCTGATGTCCGCCGATCATTACGACTGGCTCCGCGCAACAGCCCAGCGAAGCCACCGGACGGAAGACGTGTCCGACGTGGTGCTGGCCGCCGTGGAACGCGCCGAGATGGACCCCGAACACACGCATCTCGACGAGTTATTGAAATAAGGGCCGTCCGTGTCATTTCCCGAACCCAAACCGGGCCTCGTCGTCCGTTACGATTATTTGTGGACGCATGAGGCCACGCGGGGACAGGACCAGGGCAAAGATCGTCCCGCCTGCCTCGTCGCGGCCAGCGACAGCATGCTGCGGCCCCGCTATGTCGTGCTTCTGCCGATCACCCACACGCCACCTTCCGGCGATACGGTCGGGATCGAGATACCGGCGAAGGTCAAGGCGGCGATCGGACTGGACGATGTGCCAAGCTGGGTCATCGTCTCGGAACACAACGTCGATGAATGGCCGACCGGCGGCGTGTCGCCGGTCCCCGGCAAGGTCGGCGTCTTCGCCTACGGCTTCATTCCGCCGGGCCTGTTTACCCGGATCAAGGCGGAGTTCGTCGCCCTCGCCCGGCAGAAGAAAAGTGCTGCCGTGCGTCGCTGATCGTGGAGAACTGGTCAGGATTCAGGAGGTAAGGTCATGACCCGTGTCGCGCTCTATGCCCGCTATTCTTCGGACAACCAGCGGGCAGCCTCAATCGAGGACCAGTTCCGGCTCTGTGAGGAACGCGCCACACGCGAGGGCTGGCAACTGGTCGATTGCTACCGTGACGCGGCCATCTCCGGGGCCAGCATGATTTTGCGTCCCGGCATCCAGACCCTGCTGCGCGACGCTCAGGCCGGGCAGTTCGATATCGTACTGGCCGAAGCCCTGGATCGCGTGTCCCGCGATCAGGCTGACGTCGCAACGCTGTTCAAGCGCCTGCAATTCGCCGGCGTCACCATCGTCACCCTGGGCGAGGGCGAGATCAACGAGCTTCATGTCGGCCTCAAAGGAACGATGAACGCCCTGTTCCTCAAGGACCTGGCGATGAAAACTCATCGCGGCCTGCGCGGGCGTGTCGAAGCGGGCAAATCCGGCGGCGGCCTGTGCTACGGCTATCGCGTCGTGCATCAGATGGACGCGCGGGGCGAACTGATCCGGGGCGAGCGCGAGATCGATCCGGTCCAGGCCGAGATCGTGCGCCGCATCTTCCATGAGTTCGCCTCGGGCCGCAGCGCGCTTGCCATCGCCAGCCGCCTGAACGACGAAGGTATCCCCAGCCCTACCGGCGGCAAATGGAACAACACCACGCTACGGGGCAACGCCCTGCGCGGCACCGGCATTGTGAACAATGAGCTTTACATCGGACGCCTCGTCTGGAATCGCCTGCGCTATCTGAAAGACCCGCAAACCGGCAAGCGCGTCTCTCGGCTGAACCCGCAATCGGAGTGGATCATCACCGACGTTCCCGAACTGCGGATCATGGATGACGATCTCTGGCAGGCGGTGCGCGACCGGCAGGCGCTGATCGCGGAGAAGAGCGTGAACATCAGTGCCGGCATCCGGGCCTCGATCAACAAGCTCAATGGCCAGCGCCGTCCAAAATCCCTGCTCTCCGGCCTGGTGTTCTGTGGGGTATGCGGCGGTCCCTGCTCGATCCGGGGCGGCGACCGCTTCGCCTGCTCCACCCACATGGACAACCGCTCCTGCACCAACAGGACCACAATCCGCCGGCCGGAACTGGAAGACCGGGTGCTGTCGGGTCTCAAGGACCGGCTGATGACGCCCGAAGCGGCAGCGGAGGCCATGCGCGCCTATGTCGAGGAAACGAACCGCGCCAATCATGAGCGCCGCGCCAGCACGGCAGGATGGCAGACGGAACTGACCAGGCTGCGCAAGGGGCTGAAACAGATGCTCCAGGTGATCGAGGATGGCGGCTACACGCGCGGCATGGTCGAGCGGATGCGCGAGATGGAAGCCCGCGAGGATGAACTGGTCGCCCTGCTCGCCGCCCAGCCGCAGGATGTGCCGGACATCCACCCCAATGTCGCCGGGATCTTCAAACACAAGGTCGAGCGGTTGGCCGAGACGCTGAACCATCCGGAGGACCGGCAGGAAGCCTCCGAGGCCATCCGGGCGCTGATCGAGAAGATCGTGCTCCATCCCGGCAAGGGTCGGGGCGAGATGCACGCCACGCTCCATGGCGAGCTTGGCACGCTGCTGGACTTCGCCGCCTCAGGCGGTCAGGGGTCCAGAAACGCGAACACTCCCGGAGCCAGGGCTTCGGGAGTGTCGGTATCGGGTATTGCGGGGGCAGGATTGCTTCTCAAATTGCAGAAATCACAAGTTGAGAACAAAGCACGATTACTAAGTTGTTTTGATAAGATTTTTTCTGCTCATGCCTGACTCCTTGCCGAAATTAATAGCCCCCAGCCCTCGCCAAACAGAGAGTTTATTTATTCAAAGCCATGTTCGCTTACGCCCTGATTGTGTTGAAACAGTCTGTTCATAGCTTACACTCATGGTTTTTTATGTAACAAAAAAACTCCAAATGATTACAATACTCTATATGTTATAATATCGAATCAGAATGGTCGGTGCCAGCTCGCGCGGGATTTTTTCAACACAATCCCCTCATGTCGGACATATGGATCTTCTGATGGCCTTCCTCTAAGCCGACAAAGTGCCACTGCCGAGTTTAAACATCGGCGTATTTGTCCCTTTGGAAGACTCAAACGGCAAGATCTACCGTTTGTTACAACGCCCGCAGGTCGACGTACTGTGCTATGACATGTCAGGTAACGCTTAAATTTGGATTACTTGGGTAAATGCCGAAGCATCGACCTATTTGGCCTTTACAATTGGAAAAGCCCGGCGCGAGGGCGAACCTGGATATGGACTCATCCAGACGCGCTCACCAATGGCCAAAGCGGGCTCGGCATAAACCGAGTCAACATGACAGAAAATATCGCTGCCCACTGTAGTTGCAAAGCCCCAGTTATTGTTGTCGAATCTTTTTATAGTCCCAAATTCGCGTGGAACCGTCGAGTAATAGAGGCCCTCGCAGGCCGCAACGAGTTGGTCGGCTGTTGGACGCGCTGCAGGATCTTTCTGCATGCATAGCTTGATGAGATCGAATATCGCTGTGACAAATGGTGTAAACTGGCTTTTACTTATCAGAGGAGCAGGTAGCGGGGGCACCTGTGCTGCTTGAATAAGCGGTACGGCTTTGTAACCAGCGCCGAATGGTCGTTTGCCGGTCAGAATCTCGAAGGTTAGTGCGGCGATCGCCCAAACATCGGCGGGCTTGCCTGCGTGCTTCATATCGTCAATCGTTTCCGGTGCCATGTAAGGCAAGGCCCCGAGCGCGGTTTGAGAACTCGTGAGGCCTTCTTCATCACCAGCCACGGCTTCCTGGATCTCCTCTTGAGCCATCTTTGCGATGCCGAAGTCCGTGATCTTGAAACCAATAAAATCTCGGCCTCCTACAACCATGACGTTGGTCGGCTTGAGGTCGCGATGGATCACATTGACGTGGTGAGATGCCGCCAGTCCTTTGGCTAAATGATGCATTACGCGTCCGGCAGCGAAAGGATCGAGCATCGCGACATAGTTTTTCAGGAAATGGCCTAGGTCGCAGCCCTCAATCAGTTCTTCGACCAGGTAGAAGCGATCATCTTCTTCGACATAGTCGAGCGTCTTGGCAACATTGTCGTGGTTAACGCGAGCACTAAGAGTAGCACTTCTGCTAAAACGCTTTTTAGCGGTCGGGTTTTTGGGTGACTTGAGAACGACGTCACGTTCGAGCAACTGATCGTGGACGCGATAGACTTCCTGCATACCGCCCTGACCGATATAGTTGGCCACTTCGTACCGATCGCCCACAAGATCGCCAGTCGCATGCAACACACCACTCATAGAACCACCTCCGGATGCGTCACGTCAAAAGTAATGTATCGTCTTCTGACGCCAAGACTAGGTGCTCCGAGCGTAATCACGCAAGCGCCAGGCAAATTCTGTGGCGGAACAATGTTCATATTATTGATAAAAACATCACCAACGACATTGGTCGCGATGAAATTATATCCGTTGTAACTCACGTTTACCGAACCAAGTGAGCCTGCGCTCAGTTTCACGGATTGACCGATCTTCTCGAGGTAGTGGATTTTCTCACCGACAATCATGGTCGCCTTATGTCGGCCATGCAACAAATGGCGCCCAACAGTATCCCGGACGGTCTCCATGCTTGGGCGGCGGGCTGCCTTTTTTGATAGGCACTGATTGAGGATAGCGGCGATCTCTGGCGGAAGGGTGAGCGTTTGGCTGGTGAAGTCCGCATCCGCACTGGGTAGGCTGGGCGGAATCGTGCGCAGATTGTTGGGTAGCTTGCCTCGGACTAGCTTGAGCGCAGTAGCACCAAAGGCAAAAACGTCGACCGCCGTCGTGAAGTTAACCTTTTGATTCGGTGGAGCACAAAGTTCTGGCGCAATATAGCCCAGTGTGCCGATCGTCCCGATTGTTTCACAATTCACACCGTCCGTACGAGACAAGCCGAAATCGAAAATTCGGAGGCAACCTTCTGCATCGATTTTCATATTGTTGGGCTTGATGTCGCGGTGCACCACCCCGACCACATGAATATCAGCTAGACCGCAGGCAATCGCATAAACATAGCGTAAAAACGTGTCGACATCTTTGATCGGGATGACGGCATTCATATCCTGGCCAGGAAGGAACTCCTCCACAAGCGCCGTAACCGCACCGGAACTATCTTTCAGCACGTCGTAAATCTGAACGACATGTTTCGATCGGATGGCACTCAGGGCTTTGACTTCGTCGAGAATGCGTTTCTGGTCAACCCCCGGTTGAAGCACCTTGACGAGCACATGGCGATCCAGATGCTTGTCTTTGCACTTGAAAGCGGTCGACATCCCACCACCGCAAAAAGAGGAGCCAACTTTCTCATAGCGGGGCGGCAACTTCATTGTTTGTCCTCTTCCGGTTGGGTGGCCGGAGACGAAAACTGGACATCGACTTCGTTGCCGGGCTCATCAAGCGGCAACTGGGCGACAGCATCGGCTTTTGGAGTCGCGACCCTACGTTTGGGTTTGCGCGTCTTGCTTGTCCGCGCTTTCTCCTTGGAGGCAGCAGGCTTAGGCTGCGGTTCCTTGCTGCCGGCGTGCTCCGCAGTGACGGTCTTCTCCGAGGAGGGCAGCTCTTCGATCCGGTCGCTCGGCTCAGAAGGCCGACAGTTTAGCGGCGCATTGCGTATGCGTTCCGAACGTTCCCATGCGTCCGGCCCCGTGAAATGGATCGCCAAGGTATCGTTTGGTAGGATGGCAAGCAGTTCGTTATCTCCGCTATGATCGTAGAGTTCTGCCTCTATTCCTATAGGAAAAAAAATGGCGGAGGCGTTGTCGCGGCCACCCGTCATGTCGGACAGCATCAGCAATTTGCGGACAAGGTCACTCCCTCCCGCAGCGGCACTGACGACACGCTGGAATACAGAATGGGGAACATCGTGCGCACCATCAGATGTCAGGAGCACCGAACGGCAGTGGCCTGGAACGGGGGCAATTTGCGCCTCCATTTCCTCGCCCATCCCGACGAACTGCAGCAACCGCGAATCCTTTGGAGCTTCCGCCTGAGCTTCTTGTCGTTTCAAAAGGGCATTGATGGTGTCGTCGCGGCTTAATTGCTCTACCACGCGGTCGGGCATGACACCGTAGATGCGGCTATCGCCCACGTGACAAAATATTGCCCCATCATTGGAAGAAATTACTGCAGACAGCGTCGTGCCGCCAGCACCATGCAGTCGCTGATAAATTTGCGCGTTCGCAAATGCGATTGCCTTAGAGAGGCGCTCTTTCCAGCCGATAATTGGGGTCGAAAACAAATAAGCCGTAAAGGAGCTGGCAGCAAGGATCGCGGCCTCCCGGCCTTGACTCATGCCACCAAGACCGTCACAAACCATCGCAATGGTGAAGTTCGTGCGACCACCATGTGCATAGGACACTCGCGCGACGAGACAGCAATCTTCATTGCGCTTCCGCACCTGCCCAACACTTGATCCAATCACAACACCGCTGTACGTGCGAATGGCTTTGCCGGAGCCTTGCGCTTCTAATGCTCTCGCGAGTCTGTTTCGTATCCGCTCTATCAACCCTGCGCTCCGCATCCTTGAGATAATAGCCTATGGTCCCGGCAGGAAGATATTAGCTCCAACGCACTGAGGTCGCTCGGCGGATGAACCTAAAGCCAATGCGGCTGCTTTCAGGATCCGAGTGCAACCGAGCAAACGACATAAATGAGCATATAATCGTCGTAAAGACCTTCGATGTAAATGTCCGCTCCGCTTGTCATGCGCACAACAGCCGACCTGCTGCTTACTCCCAATCCGGACAAAATCGTCAGAAACTGAAAATTCGGTATCGAGCCGGTCTGCTAACCTTGCCTCCACTTAGATCAAGATGGGCTATTAAAAGTCTGAGATGCGTCACACCGCTTCCCTTGACCGATGTGATCATGACACGAGACACCCTATCAACCAGGCATTGAGATCGGCAATCTCCTTGCCAATGACCTCATGACCCATCGGATAAACATGCCAGGCAACGTCATGCCCTTCGGCACGCAGCCAGTCCCGTGCGAGGCGGGCCGCTGCCAGCGGCACGACCGTGTCGCCCTCACCGTGCGCCAGAAAAACCGGCGTTGCCCAGTTGGCCTCTGTCGCCTCCCTTCCCGTCTGCCCGGCCAGCGGCAAATAGCCGGACAGACCGGCGATCCCGGCCAAGGGCAACGGGTAACGCAACCCGGTCATCAGTGACATCGCGCAGCCCTGGGAAAACCCGCCGATCAAGAGGCGCCGGGACGGAATGCCGCGCGCGACTTCCTGGTCGATCAGGCTGGCCAGATAGGCCTGGGCGTCACGGAGCCCTGCCTCATCCTCCCGCAGAAGCAGGTCAGTCGCGAGAAGATCATACCACGCCGGCAGGCGCTCGCCGCCGCAGACCGAAACCGGTCGGACGGGCGCATTGGGAAAAATGAACCGGACCGCGCCAACGGAGCGCAGATCAAGCGCCTGGGCAATGGCTGCAAGATCCCGGCCACTCGCCCCCAAGCCGTGAATGAGGATGATCGACGCGACGGGATTTTTCCCGGTTTCGACCTGCAGCGCTTTCAGCGGCTTCATCCCCTGCTCCTTTCACCATTGGCGTTCGTAATGCTTGATGAAACCATGGTACGGGTATAATCGTACATTATCAAGCATGCGGAGGCTGTCATGAAACTCGAAATCTGGTCCGACTATGCCTGTCCCTACTGTTATATCGGCAAGCGGTTTCTCGAAGCCGCCTTGGCCGAATTCGAACATGCCCGCGAAGTCGAGATCGTCTTCCGAGCATTCGAACTCGATCCGACATCGGGTCCGGCAGTGACCACCACAACGCTCGACCGCATCATGCGGAAATATGGCAAAAGCCGGAGCGACGCCCAGGCGATGATCGACCATATCACATCCATGGGCGAGAGATGCGGTCTCGACATGCGTTATGCCTCGGTCCGCTACACCAACACCTTCGACGCGCACCGGCTGACCAAATTCGCCGAGCAGCACGAACGCGGCGCGGACATGACGGAGCGGCTGTTCCGGGCCTATTTCACCGACAATCTCCCCCTCGCCGACCATGATGTGCTTGTCGGCCTTGCGCAGGATGTCGGTCTTGATACCGACACCGTACGCGTCATGCTGTCGAGCACCGACTTCGCCGAAGCAGTCAGGCACGATGAAACCCGTGCGTCACAGGCGGGCGTTCATGGCGTGCCCTTCTTTGTCTTCGACGGTGCCTACGCTCTTTCAGGTGCGCAGCCGAAAGCACAATTGCTGGCCGCCCTGCGCCAGTCATGGAACGAGGCACGCAAAACGGCGTCCGAGAATCCTGCCGCCGGCATGACCTGCGACAGCACGGAATGCGTTATCCCGCCTTCCGGCTCCGGGACTCTCTGAGCAAAAACCGTCCCGCCGCTGTTCCTGTCAGGCAGACGCGCCCTGGCGGGAACGGTCGTATTCGGCGATCGTCTCCTGCGTGAGCGGATCGCTGACAAGCGGGCCGAGGATGGAATCCAGCAGACCGGGAAACCGGCTGTCCAGATCCTCGCGCCGCAGCTCAAGACGGTATTCCCGACCGATATGGCGCTGCCAGACCACACCGCTGTCACGTAACGCGCGCCAGTGATGGGTCATGGTGGATTTCGGAATCTGCGGCAGCACATCACAGCAGGGATGTTCGCCCCCCACGGCGATCGTCCGCACCGCAGCCAGGCGGATAGGATTACCCAATGCCGTCAGCACGGCGTCGAGCCGAATATCCTCGCGTTTCGGATGGCGTGCGATCATGCGTGGATTGGTACGCGTATCATGGGAGCGGGTCAAGAAAACGCTGCTTCCGAGCCCCCTTCGTAAACCAGTTTCTCGATAAGGCTGGCCTTTAATCCGTATGTACGTCTATGTTCGTATCAATGAGACTCGTTCATGACGACCGGAGGCCGCCTTGCCACCCGATTTCCTGATTCCTACTCACAGCCAACAGCGGATTGCCGCAGCATCACGCGCGGCCCGACTGATTCTCGTTACTCTCGTACCGGGCCTCACAGGCTGCACAGTCGGCCCCACCTACAAGGCTCCCCCGCCACCGGACGCCGCAACATACGGCGAAACCCGATCGGACACAGCGACCGTCGCTTCGGCTACCTCCCCGTATAAGGCCGCTGGAAAGCCAGCCTTGGACTGGTGGCGTCTCTTTCGTTCGCCTCGGCTGGACGCCCTCGTCACAGAGGCGCTCCGGAACAACTGGTCGATCCAGGCGGCCCAGGCCAACCTGCGCAAGGCGGCCGAGGGGCTCCACGCCGCCCAAGGCAGCCTTATGCCCCAGATCGACGCGACCGGTACCGAGGGGCGACAGGAATACGGCGCCGCCCTATTCGGTCCCTGGGCCTGGACCTTCCCGGCCTTCTCCGCCTATTCGGCCGGTCTCGACGTTTCCTATGACCCCGATATTTTCGGTGGCAACCACCGTCTGGTGCAGATGGCCTGCGCACAGAAGGATGCCGAACGGGAGCGACGTGATGTCACAATGCTGCTGGTGGTCGGCGACACGGTCCTGACCGCCTTCGAAGTGGCCTCGACAGCAGACCAGATCACCGTGATCCGGGGCGTGATCGACACCGACCGGGAAACGCTCCGGCTGGCGACACTCGCCTGGCAGGCAGGCAGGAGGCCCCGACTGGATGTCGTGACCGCCGAAGCACAACTGGCGCACGATCAGTCTCTCCTGCCATCGCTGGTCAATGCCCATGAAGCCGCGCGAACGGCGCTGGCCGTCCTGACCGGGCACTCGCCCGCCAACTGGACCGCACCGACCTTGACCCTCGCGGATTTCAGCCTCCCGCCTGACATCCCTGTGGTGGTGCCGTCCGAACTCGTTCACGCCCGTCCGGACATCATCGGCGCCGAAGCCATGATGCGTGCAGCGAATGCCGAAATCGGCGTCCGGACCGCCGACCTCTTTCCGCGCCTGACCCTCAGCGCGGCCGCCGCTGCCGAAGGTCTGATGGGCGGCCCCGCTGGCGCGGCATGGCGCCTGGTCGGAGGCGCTGCTCTGCCGCTGTTCCATGGGGGCACCCTCAAGGCCCGGAAAAAACAGGCGGAAGAAGATTACCGGATCGCTTTCGATCACTACCAGTCAGTGGTCATCAATGGCTTCCGGGAAGTCGCCGATAGTCTGAACGGCCTGAAGAACGCCGCGACGGAACTGGATAACCAACGACAGGCCCTAACCTCGGCCGATAACGCGCTGACCTTGAGCCAGACCGGGTATCAGGCGGGCCGGGAGACTATCCTCCAGCCGATCAACGCCCGGCGGCTCGTTCTGCTCGCGCGCCAGAACACAGTCCGGGCACAGACCGAGATGTTCCGTCAAACGGTACGGATCATGGTGGCGACGGGCGGTGGCCTGGCCGCCCCCCATGTCTCCCCCGATCAGTGGCGATCCGTCCGGCTCGCGGCGCGATGACCGGCATCTGACGCACGTCCGGCCTCCAATGTCCGGCCTTTCCAGCCCTATAGGTACGTATATCCGCGTATAACAATAACTTCGGGAGATTTCTGTGCGACGCTTCTCCGTCCCCTGGCACCATGCCACCGCTCTCGCGGTGCTGATGTCCCTGTCCGCCGCCGGCAGGGCTGCGGACACTCCGGCAACGGCAGTATCCGTCTGGCCGGTCAGACCTGTCCCTTTCGCCGCCCATATCGAGACGATCGGTCAGGTCGAGCCGTTGCAGGGGGTAACGCTCTCCCCCGAGATCGCCGGCCGGATCACGGAACTGGATTTCGATTCCGGGGCGACCGTCCGGAAAGGCCAGCTGCTCCTGATCCTCAATGACGCACCGGAACAGGGCGAGCTGATCCGCCAGAGCGGCGAACTGAGGGCGGCCGAAGCCGATCTTGCCCGCGCCCGCTCACTCATCCGCACCGGAGTGGAGAGCCACGAGGATCTGGAGACAGCCACGGCGCGCTTCGAAGCTGCGAAAGGCAATGTCGCCAGAGTGCAGGCGGTGATCGACCAGAAACATATCCGCGCGCCCTTCGACGGCGCCGTCGGGATCAGACAGGTCAATCTTGGCCAGTATCTGAATCCGGGTGACGCCATCGCCACGCTGACGTCCTACACCCGGATGCGGGTGAACTTTATCCTCGCCGAAGAGAACGCCGCCAGCGTGCAGCTCGGACAGACCGTCCACCTGGCGTTCGACACGACGCCGGGGCAGGATTTCACCGCCACGGTCACCACCATCGACCCGCGCATCGACGGATCGCATACGCTCTCCATCCAGGCCCTGCTCGACGCGCCGCCGACCGACCTGCATCCTGGCACCTACGCCCATGTCTCCATTGCCGCGAAGGTGGCGCCACATCTCGTGGTCCCGGAAACCGCCGTCACCTATACCGCCTACGGAGAGACGCTTTTCGTCGAGCAGCCGTCCACCGATGGCCCCACCGTCACCGCGACGGCTGTACGCGCGGGCGACCGCCGCAACGGGTGGGTGGTCATCGACGACGGGGTGAAGCCGGATGACCGCGTCGTCACCAGCGGCCAGAACCGCCTCGTCACCGGCATGAAGGTGCGCGAGATCCCAGAAGCCCTGCCTCTGGCCAGCCTGCGGGAGCTGGCACAATGAGTTTTACTGATCGCTTCCTTCGGCGTCCGGTGCTCGCGATCGTCGTGACGATCCTGATCATCCTGTTCGGCATCCGCGCGCTGGGCGGCATCTCGACCCGCCAGTACCCGACGCTGGAAACCTCGACGATCATGGTGACGACCCGCTATCCGGGCGCGTCCTCCGATCTTATGCAGGGCTTCGTGACCCAGCCGATCAGCGAGGCCGTCGCGTCCGTCGAGGGAATTGATTATCTTTCCTCCACCACGACGCAAGGCCTCAGCGTGGTGACGGTGCGCATGATGCTGAATTACGATTCCATGCGCGCCCTGACCGACGTCATGTCCAAGGTGAACGCGGTCAAATACCGGCTGCCGGAAGGCGCGTATGATCCGGTCATCAAACGCACCTCGGGCGGCTTCACCGCCGTCGCCTATATCGCCTTCGCCAGCACGACGCGGCCGCTTTACGAAATTTCCGATTACATTCACCGCGTCGCGGCGCCGATGCTCTCGGGGATCGATGGTGTGTCGGAGATCAGCTATTTCGGCGAGCAACGCCTCTCGATGCGCCTGTGGCTCGATCCCGAGAAGCTGGCCGCGAACGGCATGACGGGCGAGGACGTCGCCCAGGCCATCCGGCAGAATAATTTCCAGGCCGCACCCGGCCGCATCCGGGGCATCTATACGATCAGCAACATCAACCTCAACACGGACCTCAAAAGTGTCGAGGAATTCCGCGACATGGTCCTGCGCTCGATCGGAGGCCGGGTCATCCGGATCCGCGATATCGGGCGCGCGGACCTCGGCCCGGACAATACCGATACCAGTTCCGAGGCCAGCACGTTGCGCCCGCCGCGCGGCAAACCAACGCCGCGACCCGCGATCTTCATCGGCCTTGAAGCCTCGCCGACTGGTAATCCGCTGACGATCATCGCCCGTCTCAACCAGATCATGCCCAAACTCCGGGCCACACTGCCACCGGGGATCGATGTCCGCGTCCCCTACGAGACCGCGCATTTCATCCAGGCGTCGATCGACGAGGTCACCGAGACCTTCATCGAGGCGCTGCTCATCGTCATTCTGGTGATCTATCTCTCCCTCGGCACCGTGCGGGCGGTGATCGTCCCGATCGCCACCATTCCGCTGTCGATGCTTGGTGCGGTCGGGCTGATGTACACTTTCGGGTTCAGCCTGAACCTGCTCACCCTGCTGGCCATGGTGCTGTCGATCGGGCTGGTGGTCGACGACGCGATCGTGGTGATCGAGAACGTCCATCGCCATATCGAGGAGGGCAAATCGCCCTTCGACGCCGCCCTGCTCGGCGCGCGCGAAGTCGCCGGCCCAGTGATCGCAATGACCTTCACCCTCACAGCCGTCTATACCCCCATCGCCTTCATGGGCGGACTGACGGGCACGCTGTTCAAGGAATTCGCCCTGACGCTGGCCGGCGCCGTTGTCGTGTCCGGTGTGGTCGCCCTCACCCTCTCGCCGATCATGAGCGCCAAACTGCTGAAAGCGAAGGAGAAGGAAGGCTTCATGGAGCGAATGGCGGAGCATGTGTTCGGCTTCATGAACGCGCGCTACGAGGCCGTTCTCGATTTCTCGCTGCACCATCGGTGGATCCCCCTCGGCTCGGCCGCCGTGATCTTCCTCCTGATCCCGGTGATGCTGCATGTCTCGCAGAGCGAGCTGGCGCCCAATGAAGACCAGGATCTGGTCCTGACGGCGGTGAAGGCGCCGCAATATGCCAACCTCCATTATGTCGAGACCTACGCCCAGGCGCTCTACGACAAGATGGATGAAATCCCGGAAGGGCACAGCCATTGGATGATGAACGGCATCGAAGGGATCGCCAACAGCGTAGGCGGGGTCAATCTGGACGATTGGGGTGAGCGCCGACGCAATGCCGACCAGATCCAGATGGACCTCCAACAGCGCGTCGCCGGTCTCCAAGGCACCAGCGTCTTCGTATTCCAGCTCCCGTCCCTGCCCGGGTCGACCGGCGGCCTGCCGGTCCAGATGGTCATCCGCAGCGATGATTCCTACCGCAACGTCTTCGGCGTCGTCTCCCATCTGCGGGAGGAGGCCCAGAAAAGCGGGCTGTTCGCCGTGGTGGACAGCGATCTCGCCTTCGACAATCCAGTCGTCCGGGTCACGGTCGACCGGATGAAAGCGAACGCCATGGGCATCCGCATGGAGCAGATCGGCGATGCCCTGAACGCCATGATCGGCGAGAACTACGTCAACCGCTTCGGCTATTACGGCCGCTCCTATGACGTGATCCCGCAATCGGTGCCTGGGGCGCGCCTCTCCCCCGACGCGCTGAAAACCTACTATGTCCGCGACAGGGACGGACATCAGGTGCCCCTGTCCGCGCTGGCGAGCATTCGCGTCGATGTCGAACCCAACCGCCTGCCGCAGTTCGGCCAGCAGAATTCGGCCACGTTCCAGGCCATTCTCGCGAAAGGGGCCACGATGGGCGACGCCGTGGCTTTCCTCAAGGCACGGGCTGCGGAGTTTCCGCCCGGCTACAGCTATGACTGGCAGTCCGACGCGCGGCAATATGTGCAGGAAGGCAAGGCGCTCGTCTTTGCCTTCGCATTCGCGCTGATCGCGATCTATCTCGTGCTATCGGTCCAGTACAACAGTTTCACCGATCCGGTCATCATCCTGATCAGCGTGCCGCTCTCGGTCTTTGGCGCCCTGATCCCGCTCGCCCTCGGCGTGACGACACTGAATATCTACACCGAGATCGGGCTGATCACGCTGATCGGCCTCGTCAGCAAGCACGGCATCCTGATGGTCGAGTTCGCCAACGAACTTTTGCACCGGGACCATCTCGACCGAGTGACGGCGATCAGGACTGCGGCCGGTATCCGTTTCCGGCCGATCATCATGACCACCGGAGCGATGGTGGTGGGACTGCTGCCGCTTGTCATGGCGTCGGGCGCCGGAGCCAACAGCCGCTTCGGGCTGGGCACGGTGATCGTCGTCGGCATGATCGTCGGCACGACCATGACGCTCTTCGTGCTGCCCTCGGTCTATACGGTCATCAGGCCGCGCCGCAGCAAGACGGTGTGACAGGCCGTGCGCCGCCCGCCCTTCGATCTGTGGCAACTGCTATGCGTGCGGGCAATCGCCGAGCACGGCAGTATCCATGGCGCGGCGCGTTTCCTGAACACAAGGCAATCGGCCGTCAGTCGGTCCCTGCACAACCTGGAGGAGCGGCTTGATATCAGGCTGTTCACCCGCTCCCCCGCCGGGGCCGCTCCGACCGTCTTCGGTGAGGAATTCGTCCTCTGGACCAAGACAATCCTGGACAATGTGGCGGGCATGAACGCTCGCGCGCGGCGAACGGGCAAGGGCGAGAGCGGCCAGATCTCCGTCGGCATCCAGACCTGCGTCCTGCCTGGAAGATTTTCCGCCTTCACAGCGGAGTTCCGCACCACACATCCGGATATCGTCTTCCGTTATTCCGAGGGCACAGGCAAAAGGCTTTTGCATCGGCTCCAACGCGGGCAGATCGATTTCGCGGTCGTCACACGCCGCAATCTGTCTCCAGCCCTGCGGGTCACGCCCCTTTGGAGCGACCGTATCGTAGCCGCCCTCCCCGCCGACCACCCTCTAGCGACACAGCTGGAAGTGTCCTGGGCGGACCTGCGTCATGAAACATTTCTGATCGGACGTGATAATGCCGGTCAGGATTTCAAGGAACTTATCCGACGAAAACTTGGCGAATCAGATATGCACCCGAAAATCCGCCGTCATGATATCGGCAGCAACCGGGTCATCGCTCTCGTCGAGAACAAGGAAGGCATCGCCCTGCTGCCCGCCTCGTGGCTGCCGCTGATCCGCGATCAGCAGGGCAATAATGTCGCGATCTTGGAAATCCGGGATGCGGATGGTTCCTCCCATCTGGAATTCGGCATTGTCTGGCGACCCGACAATGAAAATCCCTGCGCCCAAACCTTCGCCCGGCATCTCGAAGACCATCGGCCCTGAGCCTACTTTTCCGGCGATGCCGCTTTTGCCTGCCGCCGCGCCCTGGCGAACCCCTTGTCTGACATCATGAACTGCCGAAGCATGGGTGCAACCAGCCTGGCTGGATCCATTGCCTCGCCACTACCGGAAAGAAGTGCTGCGTAAGCAAGTAGGTCGCGATGGATATCGAGAGGTAACGCCACGGTCATTCTGACCGGTTTCTCATCGGGAAGTTCCCGGATTTTCAGGTCCGTCATCGTATATCTCCCTGATCCCGATAGGGCTTGAGCAGCAGGTCCTGCCCGACCAGAACGGTGAACGGCAGCCCCGGCCGATCGGTGAGCGTTGGCTGGACGTTCAGGCTACGGTCGATCAAGCGGTTGCCTACCATCGAGAAGCCATTGCTGGCCCCGGAGCGGATCGCCTGCGCCAGATTGTTCTCGCTCTGACTGGTTCCGGCCTCTGATCCGACGCTGAGAAGCGTGGTCACGATGGCGGCCTTGAAAAGCTGACCCCAGTGGTTGTTCACCTCATCAGACAGGCCCGACTGCCCGATGGCGTCGCCACCGGGCAGCTTTTCCAGCACCAGGCTGTCACCATTCGGGAAGATCAGCCGGGTCCAGATGATCTGGGTGCGCTGCTGCCCGAAAGAAATGCCGCTGTTATAGGCTCCGAACAGCAGGCTCCCCTGCGGGATCAGCAGAAAGCGTCCGGTCGGGCTGTCATAGACGTTCTGGGTCACATGGCCGGTAATCTGGCCCGGCAGGTCGGAGCTGATTTTCGTGTTTAGCGCTCCCGCGATGACAGTGCCCGCCTGGAGGATATAAGGCGACACCGGAGGCATGATGCGATCCGGGCCGGTCGTCAGCCGGTCGGGCTGCCCCGCCAGAAAGGCGCGGTTGCCAGACTGCGCGTCCGCCGAAGGGGCCGCCGGTCCCTGGCCACCAGAGTCGCTCTCCATGGCGGGATTGACCTGATCCCGCGAATCAGTCCCGGTCTGCACAAACAGTCTGCTGGCAATCGCAGCCTCGACCTCCTGCGCGGCACGATGATCTTCACCGCCTGACGCCGTCTTTCCCTGCCCCTGCGCGTGCACGATCGCGCGCCCAAGATCGCCGGGCAAGGGCGGCCCCAGCTTCGGCGCGCTGTTGCCAACATAGTCGGACGGCAGGCCGGCCAGACCATCGGCGGACGGGCGGGCATCCGTGTCCTGGCTGACAGCCGAGGATGAAGTCTGACGGCTGCTTTCCAGCGCATAGCCCAGAGCGAACGCCACCGCGATCATGGCCGCACCTCCCAACGACCAGACCACGGTGCGTGACAGCCGCACCACACGAGGCTGCTCCGCCCGCAAACGCAGATCTGGCGGTGGAGATGCTGCTGGTGCGGCAGGATTACTCTCGCCTGCTGGAGTTTCCCCACTCATGACTTCCTGCCGTCCGTCCGTACGATGCGCACCCGCTGCTCGGAGTGTTTGTCTCCCAGCCGTAATTCAGCAGCAGCAAACAGCCGGTCCACGATCATCCAGTTCTGCCGAACCCGGTAATTGACCAGTTCCGGCCCGCCATCGGCTCCCAGCACGAAGAGCGGCGGCAGCTCCCCCTGCCCGATCCCGGCCGGAAAGGCGATATAGACCTTGTGCCCGTCATCGAACGCCCGGTTCGGGAGCCAGGGCGGTGTCCCGCCTTTCACCGGCTGGATGGCGTAGCGGAAGTTCAGCGCGTTCAGGTCCAGCCCTGCATCCACGGGCGCTTCGTCATCGGCCGCACTATCCTGCCGGTGCAGGGCGATCAGGTCATCCTCGGGGTAATTCCATGAGACCGACGCCATATAGGTAGCAGGGGTGGAGCGCAGTTCGGCAAGATAGGTCCGTCGGTCGGTATTGATGATCAGGTTGGTGGTCAGATCGGGCCGTGTCGGCTTCACCAGAATATGGATGCGTTTTGTCGTCCCAGCCCCGCTTTCGGTGTCACCAATGATCCAGCGCACGGTGTCACCAGCGGCAACCGGCCCGGTACCCACCAGCTTTTCGCCCTGCTGGAGCATGATGTCAGTGATTTCTCCTTGCGAGGCGTAGACCTGATAGAGAGCGCCCGGATTATAGGGATAGACCTGCACGGCATTGATGAACCCGGCCCGCGTGGGCTGGATACGCGCGGCCAGATTGGCCTGCGTGACCCGTGCGGCCGGGTCGGCTGCTTCGGAAGCCGGATGGGCCGTGCGTCGGGACGACAGCGGCTTGAGCTGCCCCGGCAGGGGAAGGATTTTCGGGACTTCCACTACCTGCACCGGCTTTGGTGGGTCTGGCAGACGTGTCGCCTGCATAGCGTCATCATAGCGGATGACGGGCGGATGATACTGCTGCGCACATCCGGCCAGAGGCAGGATCAGCAGCGGCAGGACACGAAGCGCATGACGGATCATTGGCCCAGCTCCTTCGACCAGTTGATGGCGGAAACGTAGATACCCAATGGGTTTTTTCGGAGATGGTCGGCGTCGCGCGGCGTGAGTAGAGCAATGGACACGATGGCGGTCCAGTGCTCGGTGCCGGTAAAGGCCCCGTCGCGGTAATGCCGCTCGGTCCAGGCGACACGGAAGCTGCCAGGCGAGGCGCGGATCACCGAGGCGATGTCCACCTCGACCTGCTCATGTCCGATGCGTGAGAAGGGATCGTTGAGACGGGCATAGTCGTTCAGCGCCACAGCACCGGACGTGGTGGTGAAATCATAGGCCCGCAGCCAGTTGTGCCGGACCACAACGGCATCCGACGACAGACCACGGACATCGCCAATAAACTGCGCCAGATACCACGCGATCTGCGGGTCCGCAGGCGTGTAACCCGCTGTCGCCGGAGACACGGCCTGCGCCTGCCCCAGCCGATCGACCTGCACGACCCACGGCACAATCGTGCCGCGCGCGGACTGCCAGATCAGTCCCGCGCCAAGTCCGGCGGACAGGAATAATGAGCTGAAGGCCATCAGCCGCCAATTGCGGGCCTGCACACGGGCGGAGCCGATGCGCTCGTCCCAGATCTGCGCCGCTTTCTGATACGGGGTGACCGGCTCGGGCGTGCTCCCGTAGCGTGTGGTGGAGCGACGGAACATCATTCTTTCTCCGAGAGATCAATACTGGAACTTCCGCCCCCGCCATCAGCGGAGCGGATGACATGGGCAGCCTCGGCGGCATGGGCTGCGGCATTGCGGCGCTTCATATTTCGCGCCCAGCGGGGTGGCTGAGCGTCAGGACCGCCGCCTTCTCCACCACCTGCCGGACCACCGCCTGTGGGTGCATCACCTCCTCCAGCAGGACCACCACCGGATGGCGGCGATCCGCCGCCGTCAGAACCACCGGTTTCACCACCCTTCCCGCCCCCCATGCCCCGCGCGGCCCATTGGCTGCCGGCGGCATAGCTGTCCTTCAGGGATGACGCGGCGGAGGCTGCTTTGCCCTTGACGGCGTTGACTGCCGCGCTACCGGCGGCGCGACCAACATTCCCGGCAGCAGCAGCCATACCAGCGGCACCAGTTTGCCCGGCAGCACCGACGGAATAGGCGGTCGTGGCGGCCCCTGCGATCGCAGCTCCGCCACGCGCGGCAGCAGCTGTCGCACCGACGGCTGCGGCGCCGCCAGAAGCAACGGCTCCAACACCAGCCACCGCTGCAGCTCCCATCGCGCCGACTGCCATGCCAGTGCCGACGGCAGTACCCGCGCCAAGCTGCGGCGCGCCGGAGATCAGACCGTTGGCAATACTGCCACCATAAATGGACAGACCGACGATCGCGAGCGAGGCCAGCACCACCGATACGGATTGCCCGATCGTAGGAACATCGCTGCCGTAGGAGATGGTGAACTGTTTGAACAATACAGACGCGATGGCGGAAATGACCGCCAGCACCATGATCTTCACACCCGACGAGACGACATTGCCCAGCACCTTCTCGGCGAGGAAGGCGGTGCGATTGAACAGGGCGAACGGGATCAGCACGAAGCCTGCCAGCGTCGTCAGCTTGAATTCGATCAGGGCGACAAAAAGCTGCACGGCCAGAATGAAGAACGCCGCCAGCACGATCAGCCAGGACAGGCACAGCACGAAGATCTGGATGAAATTCGTAAAGAAAGCGACAGGCCCGAGGAGATTGTGAACAGAGTCCAGAAGCGGCTGAGCTGCGTCAAAACCGGTGGAAGCCAGACGGCCAGGACGCAGGAAACTCGAAAGCGCCAGCGTTCCACC
The DNA here is from genome assembly GCF_014174165.1 of Gluconacetobacter dulcium. Lineage (GTDB taxonomy): Bacteria > Pseudomonadota > Alphaproteobacteria > Acetobacterales > Acetobacteraceae > Gluconacetobacter > Gluconacetobacter dulcium. The sequence continues at coordinate 36,099 of NZ_JABEQN010000026.1, forward strand.
GCCGGATTTCAGACCGAGAGCCGCAAAACTGTCGAACACCACCTTCGACAGATGGTCAAAATCATCGATCACAAAGGCGAAGAAGCCGATATACAGCGTCTTCTTGACCAGACGCTGGATGATGTCCTCATCCGCCGCCCAGGCCCAGAACAGCCCGGCCAGAGCGATATCCAGCACGGACAGCGTTCCGGCCAGGGAGATCACGTTCCCTTCCACCAGACCGAACCCACTGTCGATCGTGGTGGTGAAGGTATTCAGGAAGCTATCGATAACGCCCACATCGCCCATCGCCATGGCGGTCAGTTCCCGCTGCTACCGAACATCGACACCGTGCCGGGCACGTAGACGTCATGCTGGGAGAAATGCTGGTATTGCGCCTCGCTCTCCGCTTCCGTGGCGGCATCACGCGCCTGTTGCAGGGCAGTGGCGCGACCATTGGCGGCAAGTTCGGCCTGAATGTCGGATAACTGGCGGGATTGCAGGGCCAGAAGCTGGTTTCCGGCCTGCGCCGCCTGCAACGCCCCTGAAGAGGTCTGGCTGGAGGAGACAAGCTGGGTCATGGCCGAACTGTCGCTGGGGATGTTGCCCACCACCCGCGCCTGCAATTTCAGCGCATCCTCGAACCCACCCACGGAATTCTGCCAGCGGGTCTGCGCCTGAGAAAACAGGGCGCTGTCGGACATGCCTGAAGAGACGGACGTGTATGCCTGCTGGTATTGCTGTTCGACGGACTGGACGCTGTAGGCGATATTCTGCGCCTGTGCGAGCAGAGCCGTCGTCTGGGAAATTGTTGATTGCAGCGTCGACAATGTCGAAAGCGGCAGGCTCGCCAGATTGCGTCCCTGATTGACCAGCATCTGGGCCTGGTTAGCCAGCGAGGTGATCTGGTTGTCGATCTGCTGGAGTGTGCGGGCCGCGATCAGAACATTCTGGACGTGGTTCGCACCGTCATACACTGCCCATTGGGCACGGGCGGACGGAATGATGGTGATCGAAATGACCCCAATGGCGACATAAAGACGCATGCCGTATTTCATGGCACACCTCCTTCCTGCAGAAGGTCAGCCGCCCACATGACACCACGCGCCTCGAACCAGGCAGGCAGAAAGCCATCCCGCCCATGTTCCGCCAGAACCGCATCGATCAGCCTGTGGTCGTCCTTGCCGGACGCGGCGCACAGGGCCAGAGCGACGGGACCGAGGCCGAGTTCAAACAGCCGGTTGCCACGCTGGGTCTGGCAGTAATATTCCCGCTTCGAGGCCGCACGTGCGATGATGGCGATCTGACGGTCGTTCAGACTGAAGTCGCGATAAATCGCCATGATCTGCGGCTCGATGGCCCGCTCGTTGGGCAGGAAGATCCGCGTCGGGCAGCTTTCAACCACGACCGGGGCAATCGGTGAGTTGGCGATGTCTGACAAAGACTGCGTGGCAAAGATGACGCTGGCATTCTTTTTGCGCAGGGTTTTCAGCCACTCCCGCAACTGGCCGGCGAAATTCCCGTCATCCAGAACGAGCCACCCCTCGTCGATGACCAGCAGCGTCGGGCGACCGTCCAGACGGCCTTCGATGCGGTGGAACAGATAGGACAGAACGGATGATGCCGCGCCGGAACCAATCAGCCCCTCGGTCTCGAACACCACCACATCGGCATCGCCCAGTCGCTCGGCGTCCGCATCCAGCAGGCGACCATAGGGACCGCCCAGGCAGTACGGGGCCAGCGCCTGCTTGAGGGCGTTAGACTGGAGCAATGCCACCAGCCCGGAGATCGTGCGTTCATGGTCAGGCGATGACGCCAGCGAATTCAGGGCCGACCAGAGATGGGCTTTGACGTCCGGCGTCAGCGCGACGCCCTCGCCGACAAGGATCTGCCCCAGCCATTCGCTGGCCCATTTGCGCTCGTCCGGATCATCGATCCCTGCAAGGGGCTGGAGTGAGACGCTGCTGCCCTGTTCTTCCGATGGATGATCATCCGTCAGCCCACCCCCGAGGTCATGCCAGTCTCCTCCCATGCCGAGCGTGGCGGCGCGCATGGAGCCGCCAAAATCGAAGGCGAAAATCTGAGCGCCCACATAGCGGCGGAACTGCAACGCCATCAGAGCCAGCAGCACAGACTTCCCCGCCCCCGTTGGCCCAGCGATCAGCGTGTGACCCACATCGCCAACATGTAGGGAAAACCGGAATGGCGTAGCCCCTGCCGTTTTGCCATAGAACAGCGGCGCTCCCTTGAAATGCCCGTCCTGCTCCGGCCCTGCCCACACGGCTGAGAGCGGAATCATGTGCGCGAGGTTCAACGTCGAAACCGGGGGCTGCCGCACATTGGCGTAGACATGGCCGGGAAGAGAACCGAGCCAGGCTTCCACCGCGTTGAGGCTTTCCGCCATGCACGTGAAGTCGCGGCCCTGAATGACCTTCTCGACCAGACGGAGTTTTTCGGTCGCAATGCTGGCGCTGCCGTCCCAGACCGTCACCGTCGCGGTAATATAGGCCTGCCCCACATCGTCGGCACCGAGGGACTGCAAGGCCAGATCGGCATCGGCTGCCTTGTTGGCGGCATCATTGTCCACCAGAACGGATGCTTCGTTGGTCATGACTTCGCGGACAATGGCCGCAATGCTCTTACGTTTTGCAAACCACTGACGCCGGATCTTCGTCAGCACCTTCGTCGCATCGGTTTTGTCGAGCAGGATAGCGCGGGTGGACCAGCGATAGGGCATCGCGAGCCGGTTCAAATCGTCGAGGATTCCGGGAAATGTCCGCGATGGGAAACCGGTGATCGTCAGGGTCTTGAGGAACGCGTCGCCCAGTTTGGGTTCCAGGCCGCCCAAGAGCGGCTGGTCCACCAGCAGCGCGTCGAGATGCATGGGAATTTCCGGCACCCTGACGCGCTGGTTCCGCGTCGAAATGGTCGAATGCAGATAGGTCAGCGTCTCGCCATCATTCAGCCAGGCCGCTTCGGGCATGAACCCGTCCAGCAGGGCAAGAAGCCGATCACTGCGATCCACGAACGCATGGAGCATGCCATGTGGATCGGGGCCGTCACGTTCCCTGCCCTCATAGAGAAAACGCTCGGCACGGCCTGATGATTCCGCAGGCGGTAGCCAGACCAGGGTGAGGAAATACCGGCTCTCGAAATGCGCGCCCTCATCTTCGAATTGCTCCCGGCGTTCGAGATCGACCATCTGACTGGCAGCGTCCGGGAAATCGCTGTCCGGGTAGATCGTGGCCGGGACGCGCTGTGCCTCCACGAACACGGCCCAACCTGAACCAAGACGCCGCAGGGCATTGTTCAGACGCCCCGTGACACCCACCAGTTCGGCTGGCGTGGCGCTATCCAGATCAGGACCGCGTATTTTGGCGGTGCGTTGAAAACTGCCGTCCTTGTTCAGGACAACACCTTTCCCGACCAGTGCGGCCCAGGGGAGAAAATCGGACAGGAACGCGGCACGATTGCGATATTCGCCAAGGGACATCATGGCCCTGCCCTCCCTACGCCCGGAGCCAGGCGGGATAACGGAGATGCCGCCGACCGACCTCAATGAAGAAAGGGTCACGCTTCGCGCCCCAGACCGCAAGCGTGTGCCCCACGACCCAGAACGCGGCGCCGATCAGCCACAGGCGCAGGCCCAGCGCGATCGCAGCCGCCAGCGTGCCATTGGCAATGGCGACCGCGCGTGGCGCACCACCCAGCAGGATCGGATCGGTCAGGGCGCGATGCACCGGGACATGGAAGCCCGGCACCGCATCATCGTCATATCCCGCCATCAGATCAGTGCTCCCCCGGAGAAGGAGAAGAACGACAGGAAGAAACTGGACGCCGCAAAAGCGATGCTGAGTCCAAAGACGATCTGGATCAGGCGACGGAACCCGCCGGATGTTTCTCCAAAGGCCAGGGTCAGGCCGGTCACGGTGATGATGATCACCGACACGATACGCGCCACCGGCCCCTGCACGGATTCCAGGATCTGGTTGAGCGGTTCCTCCCACGGCATGTCAGAGCCCGAGGCCAGAGCCGAGGAGCACCATGCGATGGACAGCAGCATGACAGAGACGGCTGGCGCGTGCCGACGCACGCGCAACAGCGTGAGGTTCATTGGGAATCTCCATCGGTATCGATTGAATAAATGCAATAGGCACCTGTGGCGGGGTCGAGCCCGTCCACGGTGGCGAGTTCGGACAGCCGGCGCTGCGTGCCACGCCCGGACAGAACGGCGATCACGTCGATCGTCTCAGCGATCAGTGCACAGGGCACCGTGACCACGATTTCCTGGATCAGTTGCTCCATGCGGTGCAGCGCGCCGATGGCGGTGCCAGCATGCAGCGTGCCCACGCCGCCGGGATGACCCGTGCCCCACGCCTTGAGGAGGTCAAGCGCCTCGGGGCCGCGCACCTCGCCGATGGGAATACGGTCAGGGCGTAGCCGTAGCGCTGACCGGACCAGTTCGGACAGCGTGACGATGCCGTCTCTTGTGCGCAGAGACACGAGGTTCGGCGCAGCACATTGCAGTTCGCGCGTGTCCTCGATCAGCACCACGCGGTCGTCGGTTTTCGCGACCTCGGCCAGCAGGGCGTTGACCAGAGTGGTCTTGCCCGTGGATGTGCCACCCGCGACCAGGATGTTCTTCCGATCCACGACGGCATGGCGCAGGAAACTGGCCTGGGCGTCGGTCATGATCCCGGCAGCGACATAATCGTCGAGCGTGAAGACGGCGACGGCGGGTTTACGGATCGCAAAACTCGGGGCCGTCACCACGGGTGGGAGCAAACCCTCGAACCGCTCACCCGTCGGCAATTCCGCCGACACACGTGGGGCTGCCTCGTGGACCTCTGCCCCGACATGGTGCGCCACCAGCCGCACGATGCGTTCGGCGTCAGCCGGTGTTATCGTCTCGCCTGTGTCAGACAGCCCTTCGGACAGACGGTCGATCCACAGCCTGCCATCGGGATTGAGCATCACCTCGACGATCGCGGGATCAGCGAGGTACCGGGCAATGGCCGGTCCCATCGCCGTGCGCAGCATGGACATGCCGCGCTGGCGCGCACCACTTTCAATCGATGTGACCGCCATGGAAATCCCCGTCTCTGCGGATCATCCGGCCTCTCCGGACGACGACGGGGACAATTAGAGAGTGCTGCTTTCTCCTGATTTCAACAGTATTTTCCAGCCATAGTACAGGATCGTACCGGATGCGGTTTTTACTTGCGAATTGCGGGATCAGGTTTCTGGCCCTGGAGACACGTCGTCGGGAATTTCCTGCCGGAAGACCGGCCCCCGGCTGAGTCGCCGACCGAGAGCCGCTACAAACGCCTCGTAGCGTTCCGCCCCCTGCACCCGCGCGGCAGCGGCCGCTGGTTCCGGCAAGGGCGGGCTGACCGTCATCCAGTAGCGAATGAACAGAGCCAGCGTCTCAAGGCTGATCCCGAGATCGCGCTCCATGCGGGCGACCTGCCGGTCGAGACGATCCAGCCTGCGGCTCATCGCTGCTTCCCGCCGCTCATCGGCATCAGGCGACAGGAAGGATGCGATGGCGGCTTCCGCCACCAGGGACAGGGAGAGATCGCGCCGCGCCGCATGCGCGGTCAGGGCGTCCAGCAGTTTCGGTTCCAGATAGACCGACAGCCGCGCCTTCTTCGGGGATGTTCTCATTGCACCCTCACAACCCAAGGTCATTGCCACGGTCGAGCCCGGCCTGCCGGGCAATCCGCGTCAGGTCGGCGCGATCCCGCGCTTCTGGATCCTGTGGCGGTTCCTCACCAAAAAGGTCCGGTGCCGCACGCCGCTTGCGTTTGTCGGTCTCCGCCGGATCATGCTCGCGCGACCACTTCCGCCCCGTGCCGAGCGATTCATCGCTATCGGCATCGTCGGGCCTGTCAGGCTCTGCCGCCGACGTTTTCTCCGGCGGCGGGATGGCAGGAAGCGTGCGTCCACTCCAGTCATCAGGCTGGACCTGGCGAGGTAATTGTGCGGGATCGGGTGGCGAAATGACACGCTCGACGAAGCGGCGATCCCGGAAATACCGCGCCTTCCGTGCGCGGATCGGTGGGCAGCCCGCCACCATGACCACCTCATCCCGCGCCGGAAGCTGCATGACCTCACCCACCGTCATCAGTGGCCGCGCGCTTTCCTGACGCGACACCATGAGATGCCCGAGCCATGGCGACAGTCGATGGCCGGCATAGTTCTTCTGCGACCGGATTTCGGTGGCCACGCCGAGCCCATCGGACACGCGCTTCGCGGTGCGCTCGTCATTGGTCGCAAAACTGACCCGGACATGGCAATTGTCGAGAATGCTGTTGTTCTGGCCGTAGGCTTTATCGATCTGGTTCAGGCTCTGGGCGATCAGGAACGCCTTGATCCCGTAGCCCGCCATGAAGGCCAGCCCGCTCTCGAAGAAATCCAGACGGCCCAGAGCCGGAAACTCGTCGAGCATCAGCAGCAGGCGACGCCGCCCCTCCCGGCCAGATAGATCCTCCGTCAGCCGCCTCCCGATCTGGTTGAGGATCAGGCGGATCAGCGGCTTGGTGCGGCTGATATCCGAGGGCGGGATGACGAAATACAAGGAGACGGGCTTTTCACCCTCCAGCAGATCGCCGATCCGCCATTCACAGCGATTGGTCACGGTCGCCACCACCGGATCGCGATAGAGGCCAAGAAACGACATGGCGGTGGACAGCACGCCGGAGCGCTCGTTGTCCGACTTGTTCAGCAGTTCCCGCGCCGCCGACGCCACGACAGGATGCGGTCCCTTCCCGTCCAGATGGTTCGTGCGCATCATGGCGGACAGGGTCGCCTCGATCGACCGCTTCGGGTCGGAGAGGAATTTCGCCACCCCGGCGAGGGTCTTGTCTTCCTCGGCATAGAGCACATGCAGGATCGCACCGACCAGCAGGGCATGGGAGGTCTTCTCCCAATGGTTGCGGCGCTCCAGTGAACCCTCGGGATCGACCAGGATGTCGGCGATGTTCTGCACATCGCGAACTTCCGACGCTCCACGCCGGACCTCCAGCAGCGGGTTGTAGGCCGAGGACGCCGGATTGGTGGGATCGAACAGCAGCACCCGCCCGAAATGGGCACGGAAACCGGCGGTGATCTGCCAGTTCTCGCCCTTGATGTCGTGGATGATGGCCGACCCCGGCCAGGTCAGGAGTGTGGGGATCACCATGCCCACACCCTTGCCCGTGCGCGTCGGCGCGAAGATCAGGACGTGCTCAGGGCCATCGTGCCGGAGATAGCTGCGGCGGTATTTGCCCAGCACAACGCCATCCTCGCCCAGCAGCCCCGCCGCGCGGATTTCCGCATCATCGGCCCATCGGGCGGAGCCGTAAGTTGCCGCGCGCTTTGCCTCGCGGGCGCGATGGACGGACAGCGCCACGGCTGCGGCAAAAGCCAGAACCCCGCCCGAACCCGCGATCCAGGCGCCGCGCGCGAACACCGCCGGCGCGTAGGCGTCGAACTCGTACCACCACCAGAAGAACAGCGGCGGGGCATAGACCGGCCAGCGATGCAGGACCGTAAACCACGGGCGGCCGAGTTCAGGCTGGAACGCCAGCTCCCTGGCCGTCCATTGTGTCGCCGTCCACCACGACAGCACGATCATGGACAGGACCACGAGCGCCTGCCCCCACTGGATACGTGTTCCCGGCTGGTCCATCGAGACCTCCCCCCGTCATGGGAAACAGCGAAGAACCGGCCTTTTCCAAGGCGCAAGCATGATCCACTGGTTGTCGTACCGGAGCGGGCAGGAGCGAAAAAATACTTGCGCGTTGCGGGCTACAGCCAAACCCGCCCATCATACTTGGGAGTTCCCTCGGAAGGAGTCGCGCCATGACTGGCCCACGGAACCTGCTCCGGTCTGACGACAGCGTCGATCAGCAAGACACGGAAGAGCAGAGGAGGCACCACGGTGTGATCGACGCGGTGAACAATCTGCACATTCGGCACGGCTTCCTGAGTGACGAGTTCTCGACGCTCTGATCCGATGCCGCAATTCGCGATCTACCGAAACCGGGATCCCGCTCGGTGTCCATATCCAGAACAATCACTTTGAGTGCGGTATAGGCCGCGTCATAGCCAAGCCCGCTTCCAACGTTGATCATGTTCTCTATATGTTCTAATAAAAATTTTAAAGAGATCATTCAAATCTCTGGTTGCGATTTGAGCGTTGAGAAGCCAAACATTAAGGAGATGCGGATAGCCGCGGATAGAATCGGAGCATGTGATGGGCAAGGACGGAAAAGACGCGCATCGGGTCACCGCCACCCTGACCAAGCAGCAACACGCGGAAATGGCACGCATCGCGCGCAAGTATGGAATGACGACCGCTTGGCTTGTGCGGCGAGCATGTGAGCGACTTATCGAGCAGGAAAACGGCGGCCCCCTTCTCCCATTGGCCCTTGGAGAGACCAATGCTTAGCGCGGAGTTATTCTGTGGATGTGGCGGCCTCGCTCTCGGCATGTCCCGCGCCGGTTTCGAGCACGCGCTCCTCGCGGAATGGAATAACGAGGCTGTTGCGACCCTGCTGCATAATAAGCGGCGACGCATCAAACATGTGGCGCAATGGCCGATTAGCGGCGAGACCGACGTCCGAGACATTGATTGGTCACCCCTCGCGGGTAAGCTTAGGGTGGTTTCTGGTGGCCCACCGTGCCAGCCTTTCGGCATCGGTGGCAAGAAGCGCGGCCACGAGGATGATCGCGACATGTGGCCGGAAGCCATTCGCGCGGTACGGGAAACCCGACCTGATGCTTTTTTGTTCGAGAACGTCCGCAATCTCGCTGGCCCCAAGTTCCAGAGCTATTTGGAATGGATCGCGTCACACCTCCGTCATCCGCGCATGACGCGCCGGGAAAACGAGACTTACGCCGGGCATCTTCAGCGCCTCCTACAGATCGATCGCCTTGGGGATTATCAGGTTTTGGTGCAGGTCGTGAACGCGGCTGATTACGGCGCGCCGCAGATACGTCATCGCGTCCTTATTTTTGGCATCGCCTCGCGTCTTGGCATCAATCCCGAACCCATGTCTCCGACTCATTCGCGAGATCGGCTGCTTTGGGAGCAATATGTAACGGGAACGTACTGGTCCCGACATAGCCTCCCAACGAAGACCGCTCCCGTGACTGGGGTTGACGCGGCGCGCGTGGCTCGTCTCAAAGCATCGAACGTCGAACCTATCGGGCTTCCATGGGTTACGGTACGTGACGCTCTGCTCGGTCTTGGAGAGCCCAACGGCAAGAGTAACCACGTCTATCAGCCAGGTGCGCGTGTTTACCCTGGACACACCGGCAGTCCTCTGGATCTCCCCGCCAAGGCCCTAAAAGCGGGCGATCATGGCGTTCCCGGCGGCGAAAACATGGCGGTGCTCGATGATGGTGGGGTCCGTTATTTCACCACTCGCGAGGCGGCACGCCTTGTGGGGCTTCCCGACTCGTATGTTTTTCCGCGATCATGGACCGAGAGCATGCGTCAACTTGGGAACGCCGTTCCAGCGCAGCTCGGAGAGGCTGCGGGACTTTGGTTAAAAAGACTACTAGCGCGAGCGGACGGGGCACGGCGGGCCGCCTGAAGCAGCCAAACTCGGCTCTCGGGACAAATGATAGCTCACCCGAGAAGGTATTAGCCGACTTGGAAAACGGCCTTGATGAGTTAATTCGTCTGGCGTCCACCGATCTGCCCGCTCATGCCACGCGCAAGCTTCGGAACGGACTGACCAAGTTCGCCGAGAAAGTAGACACCGCTCGCGAGAGCACCGATACGGTTAAACTACCAAAGGCGTCGTTTGACCCCGGCGATCCCAAAACAGTCGGCCGAATGGTCGCCCTTGCTCTCCTAGCTCAACCACGGCTGCCGCTCGCCTCCGTGCCAGACGCCTATGGTTCCGGTGTCTACGCGATCTACTACAATGGCGATCACCCATTCTATGAAGCCATCAGCCACACCGAAACTCCGATCTACGTGGGAAAGGCTGATCCAGAGACTCCCGAGGCGAACACTCCACGGGAACAAGGATCGAAACTTACCTCTCGACTGAAAGAGCACGCGAAAACCATTCGAGCGGCTGACGCGCACGCCCATGAAAATCATCTTCCCGACGGATTATTTCCTATTCGCCTGAAAGATTTCGAATGCCGTCGTCTGGTATGCGCCACAAACGCCCAGCTTGTCGCCGAACGACATCTCATTTCCACTTTCTGGCCATTATGGAATAGCGAGACGAAAGTCTGCTGGGGCATGAGCAAACATGGGGATTCCCATAAAACCCGAAAAAATAAACGGTCACCATGGCACGTGATTCATCCCGGCAAAGCATGGGCCGCCGACACAACGGACGAGAAGCAGGAAGACGCGCTCTCCCCAAGCGAAATTCAGCGTCGTATTGGCGAATTGCTGGAGCGCACGCCACCGCGTCGAAGTCACGAGCAACTCCTTGAGGAAATGCTGGTCGCATTTCGGCAGGATGATACGGTTGCACTTGAGACGGAGACGGAAGAGCTTAAACCACCCGTGAATTTCCGAGGTCCAGGTCCAGAGGACGATGGCACGGATTAAAGCGAAAGAACACGTCTCTCCGGAACGAAGCGCCCAAATGGCCTTGGTAAAGGGGAAGAATACGAAACCCGAGCTTCGCGTCCGCCGCGCTTTGCACGCGGCGGGCTTTCGATATCGTCTCCATGACAAATCCCTTCCGGGACATCCGGATATTGTTTTTCGTTCTCGGAAAACGGTCATCTTCGTCCACGGATGCTTCTGGCACCGCCATTCAGATCCGAATTGCAAACTCGCCCGGCTACCCAAATCACGGTTAGAATTTTGGGAGCCCAAACTTGAAGCAAACGCCGCTCGCGACCGACGCAATAAGTCTCTCCTGGAGGAGGCAGGCTGGAAAGTTATAACAATATGGGAGTGTCAAACGACACCCTCGACAATACAATCCACGATCACAAATACGAAGAAACAATTAGAATGTATCACTTCGAATACCGACGCCCCTAAGACGCAATTATTTTGAAGTGATAAGCCGCCAACATACATCTCATCCCAGTCAAAGACCTAACCCGCGTTTCCGCGCGAACGACCAGTCGATCCCTCCATCACCGCGCATGATGCCCGACACTTCCCGTCCGCGCTGCTTTTCCAGCGAGGGCGACCATGGCACCAGTTCGAAGCCCAGCCCGTCATCGATCATGGCGAACCGGCCCGACGCCAGATTGAAACGCTGCCGATAGGTGCCTGTGACGGGATCACCCTGGCCGCTCTGCCGGAACGGTGTCCCAGACTTCCCGCTGAGGTTCCGTCCTACCATCTCCAGTTCCCGCTGGCGCAGCGTGGCGAGCAGGTTCCGCGCGTATCGAATACCCCCGCCATCGTGGCTGGCCAGACCCTGCTCCACCAGATGCTCCGTGCGCTTTTCCATCGCCTCCTTGACCTCGGCGCCGAACCCGGTGGAGGCCAGCGCAAGAGGCTCCCGCGCGATGGCCTGTCGGTCGAGCCAGGTAGCGCCGTCCGCCGTCACCTGCCGCTCCAGCGTGACGTCCGAACGCACGGCCAGCGCGGCACGGCCACGGCCCTGTTTATCGATGAAATGTCGCAGTTCGACGATGGAGCCGACTGCTCCGTCACCAGCGGCTTCAAGGTCCGGCATACGGACATGATGCGTGCGTCCATCAATTCCATCGATGACAACATAAGCCGTGCCGCGCAGTTCGTCATCGAGGCCACGATCGACCAGTCGTCCAATCACAGGATCGGTGGTGTCCTCACCCGCCAGCACCCAGGACGACGCGGTGCGATCGATCTTCTGTTCCGCCAGTCCCCGATGGATCCGTTTGATGATGTCGTTGCGTTCGCTGATCTCCCGCAATGTGGCCTCCGCACTCTCGTCCATCCTCCAGCGATCCGGCCCGACCTGATGCGCCAGCCCCATGGTTTCCAGGCGACGCAGGCGACCCAGCTTCACCGTGGCGAAGGCGTCCGGCGTTTCGCCCGGCGCGCGCCCGAGAGCGATGATGCCATCTTCACCGGCATCCCTCTGAAGCTGTCGGTCGAGTTGGGTCCAGCGGTCAGCATTTACCTGCCGCTCGACCGCCTGATGGATGTCATGATCGGTGCGAGGCCCGAGTTCCAGCGTCACCAGATCCTGGGCACGGGCACGCATGCCCTCACGGATGTAATCGCGCGCGATCACCAGATCGGACCCATCCTCCGCCACACCCCGGACGATGACGTGCAGATGGGGATGGGCGGTGTTCCAGTGATCGACAGCAACCCAGTCCAGTTTCGTCCCGAGATCAGATTCCATCTGGCCCATCAGATCGCGGGCGAAAGCCCGCAGATCCGACATCTCCGGCGCGTCCTCCGGGGAGACGATGAAACGGAAATGATGCCGGTCCCCATCGCAGCGTTCCGCGAAGTCCGAAGCGCGGATGTCATCGCTGTCCTTGCCAAACAGGCGCGCATCCTCTCCGTCCCGCGTCACCCCCTCCCGACGCAGATAGCGCAGATGTGCTGCCAATGGTGTGGCGCGCGGCGCGTGGCGCACGACGCGCGCCTTGATGACGACGCCCCGCGAGCGGCTGGTCAGCAGGCGATTGGCCGCATGGACGGCGGCCCTGCCCCGCCCGAAGGTGGAGCGACGCCCGGCACTGATTTTCCCCGAGCGGGAAACCCTGCCACCGGCCCGCTGCACGGACGCCAGCACCTGCGTCACAAAGGGCCGCGCCTGCCGGGCGCGGGTGGAGCGGAGACGCCCTGGCCGAACCCGGAAGTCCTCATCCCTGTTCATGAAAAATGTCCCGCACCGCGCGAAAGATCACATCGGATCAAAGAGATGACATCGTGTCGCGAGGTGCGGAAAATCCACGCACCTCGCGACAAGACTTCAAAAACCCCGGAAAACAGACACCCCAACCGAGCCGCGATGTGCGGCCTTTTATCCAGCCCTCCCTTTTCTGTTGGTTTTCCGGGGTTCTCACGCCTCACTGGACCTGATCCGATCCCCTCACCGGGACCATGTTGGACGTACTCCCGGCATGCCCTGCGAAGAGATTCTCGGGAACAGCGACATGACGTGAAGTTGTGGTCCGAAACGCATCGGGCTGACCGGAAACGAAGAGCGCAGCCGTCATCCAGGAACGAGCCGGAAAGGGCAAAAAGGCAGCGGGAAGATGAAGGTCAGACGATCGGTTTTTCATCAGCCGTTTGACGAATTCCACGTAGGAAATCGTCTCGGCAGGCAAGGGCCTACCAGTCGCCAGGTGATCGTCATAGCGACCGGGACCGGCGTTGTAAGCGGCAAGAAATCCCGCATCGCCATAGCGGTCGTGCAGCCATCGCAGATAGGCTGCCCCGGCCGCGATATTGTCACGCGGATCGAAGGGATCGGCGCCCAGATTGAGCGTGCGCCGGACCTCCTTCCAGGTGCCCGGCATGAGTTGCATCAACCCCATCGCACCAGCACCCGAAACAGCATGTGGATCGCCAGCACTTTCGGCTTGCAGGACCGCCCGCACCCACGTCGCCGGGATCGCATTCCGTTCCGCCGCCTGCCGCACCAGATCGTCAAAATCCTGCGCCCGGACGATGGTCGGCGAGAGCGTCAGCGCGAGCACGACCAGCATGCGGCCAGGCAGGAAAAAGCGGCCGTTCATTCCCGGCCTCCCGGACGTTTTGCGGGGCGGTTCCACACCAGTTGCCATTCACGCCCACCGCGTCCCGCCTGGAACAGCGTGGCCCGGACAGGCTGCATGAAACTGGGATCATCAAGCACAATGGAAATATACTCGCCTGCACGCTCCCCGGTGCGGGTCCACCCGGCACCAATCTCCGGTCCAGCGTCTCCGTCACCGAGATGGATGCGATAGTCCGGCGCATGCTCCGCACCATTGTTTTCCGCTGGCACGAAGGTCAGTTCGGCGTCCAGCGACAGGGTGCGCACCCGCCCGGCAAAACCATCGGCGGTGCGGGTAAAAAATCCGATCTGGCTCATGGGAAAAATCCTTTCGGAAATGATAGGGATGATGGAAAATCCGTGTGCTTTACGATCATCATTCGGTCGGCGGTTCGCTCTCTTTCGCGGGCATCATGGGCGGAGCCAGGAGCAGTCCCTTCCTCACGGAATCATCCGGTTTCGGGAGGGGATCGAAATGCGGCGGAGGCAATTCGGCCTCGCCTGTGCGCACATGCACCGGCACGGCACGCCCGATGACGGTGTCCATCGACAGGATGCCGAAATACCGCCCGTCCAGACTGGTCGGCACGGCGGCGTTCATGACAAACACCTGCCCCTGACCGAGACGCTGACAGCCCTGCCAGACCGGCAGCTTGCGGCCTCGATGATCGACAGATTTCGCGTCACCGACAGGTTTGCCGTCGATGCTGACATGCGCACCGATGCGGCAGACACTCTGACCCGCGAGCGCTGCCACAGGCTTGAGCAGCGGCACACCGAACGGCAGGTAGCCGCGCGTCGCCAGCAGCGTTGCCTCGTGCTCGGGAAGACGGATGGCGACAATGTCGCCGACGCGCACCGGAACCGTGGGCTGGATGCGATACAGGCCGACCGGCACGCTGGCCGTCTCGTTCCAGACCCAGTGCGGCGTGGGATGAAACGCCAGCGAAGCACCCACACCGAGCACGGTGAAATACGTGGTGAAAAACCAGCCGCGCCGGGTCATGACACTTCTCCCGCCGCCGCACGCACGAAGACCGCGTCGAGCGCGCGTTCGACCCGCAGGATGGCGTTGCCTATGGCTTCGGGGATGTCCGGGACGACCGCGTCGCCGAACGCCTCGACGACGAGGCTGGCGGTAGACGCCCGGCGTCCATCGCCGAGTGCAACGCGCGTGCGAGCCAGCCAGGCGGAAAGCCCATCATCCAGCCGTAGGTGAGCGGCAGGGCCGCCGTTCCAGTCAGCCCATGGCTCCGCAGTAACGCCGCCAGCGCCCGCGCTCCAGCCCAGCGGTCCGGGGGTGCTCGGCCCGTCATCGCACCATCCATCACCGCGTCCATCGTCGGGGATTTGCGGCGGTCGTAGGCATCGCTCCACCCGTCCATCCGGCGGTCCCGTTTCGTGGGCGTGGGCAGCGTTTCCAGATCCGCGTGCCGGAGTAGGTTCGGCGTGTCGATCTGGGCCTTGGATCCGTTCGCCCGACGGCCTGTCCTGATCTCCCCCGCACTCAGCCGGCGACCTCCATTCGGCGCGAGCGGTGTGGGCAGCATCCCGCAGGGAGGCTGGTGCTCCTCGAAATACAGCGCTTCCCCGATCGTCGGCGTACGGTTGAAATCGCCCTGCTCCGGTGTCATCCGCCCCCTGCACCGACGCAGCATGCTGCCCCGTGGCGCAGGGTTGGCAGTCGGGGTTCCCAGCATCCCCGCATGACGGTTCTCCTGCCCCGTCATCTGCGCCAGCACGTCGCCCCGACCACCCTTCGCGGCATCCGACGCCCGTGGCGTCGCCATACGATCCGTGCGGAACACATCGTAAAGACCCGACGCCTTCATCGCCGCCCGCGCGCCCGATCCCCCTTCCATCCGCATCCCGCCCTGCTGCGACTGCGAGACCGGCGTCGGCAAGCTGCCGGGGGTCGAAACCGATGAGCCAGGACCGCTTGCGGACATGGCAGGCGCCGACGTCTCCAGCACCCACCACGCACGGTTCGCAGGCGTAGCCGAGCGCCTCCAGCGCATCGAGCAGCCGGTCCGCGCCGCGAGTTCTGAGGTTAGCGCTGTTCTCAAAAGCGAACCAGCGAGGGCAGCACTCTCCGACCAGGCGGACGGCTTCGCGGTAGAGGCCCGACCGCGCGCCGTCGATCCCTTTGCCCCTGATGTTGGCGCTGCTGATGTCCTGGCACGGCGGGCTGCCCGTGATGAGATCGGGCAGGAAACCGAGGTCGGAAACAAGTCGCCCTGCCGTGAGGGTCCGGACGTCGTCGTAGAGGCGGACATGGGGATTGTTCTCCGCATAGAGCACGCGCCGCCATTCCACGATCTCGCAGGCGGCGACGGTGACGAAGCCCGCCCGGTGCAGGCCCAGAGTCCAGCCGCCAGCCGCACCCGCGAACAGGTCCAGCACGCGGAAGGGTGTGCGGGGTGAGATGTCACCCATGGGGGAATGACCATGCGTCATGCCACAGCCCTCCGGCGCAGCCATGCCTCATGGCGCTCTGACGTGTAAGGACGTGGCTCCTGCGCCGCCGTGAGCCGGTGATGCAGATGCCGCCAGTGATCGGGACAGGCTGCGGCGGGATCGATCCCCAGCACCTCCACGCCGTCGATGGCCTCCAGCACGCGCCGCACCTTGGGCCAGCCGCTCTGACGCAGCAGGCTCTCGCCACCGGGCCGCACGAACGGCACCGTCTGGCAGGCTTCCTGAGCCCCGACCGCCCGCACGATGTCGATGCAGGACACCACGGTGCCGAAATCGTTGGCGGCCCAGCGGATGAACGCGAACACGCTGCCCGGCGCAAAACTCATCAGCCTGCGCCGACGATCGAGAATGCGATCCTCGACGGGATGGCCGAAGCGGATCCAGTGTTCGATGCGCTTCTCGATCCACGTCAGTTCAACCGTGGTGAGGACCGCATCGTCCGGCCTGAAAGAACGGGCGGTCATGGGACACCGACCAGGCGATCCGCGACCGCTTCCCGAGCCTTTTCTGCACGTCCCGATCGGGCTGCCGGAAGGGGAACCGAAAGACCGAAATTCCCTACATAATAAGTTATTATATTAGTTATATAAGTTACGGGGCTGATTCCTCTTTTGAAAACAACACGTTGCGCCGATTTTCGCCAATGATCCCACGATAAATCCGCCGTCGCTCCCACGATATAATGCGCCGTTGATCCAACGACATGTTTCACATCGTTATCCACACCCTCGGTGGATTGACTCGTTGGAACAGCGCATAAAACTCCCTGTTTTCCGCCAGAAATGACGCGAAACGCATAACCGGGGATGATCTGGCTGACGACAATGGCGCGGATTTTCGCGATGAAATCGCGACGCCGGGTCAGGCTGCCTGAGCGTGCGTGCAACTCCGCCAGATCGAAGCGCCACCCCTCCTTCTGCCGTCCGGCATGCCGACGCGTCAGGCGGTAAAGCCACCGCTCCAGACCGCCACGAAGGCAGAAATAGGCTGGGTCAACGCTCAGCACGCGCGAGCGATCGCAGGCGGCTTCCATCAGCCATTCCGGCAGCGTCAGGGCCACGCCATCTTCACGGGATATCCGGACATCACTGATCCAGGGGAACGGTCTTTCCCTCCAGTCAGTGCCCTGGCGGATGTTCGTTATGACTGTTGTCGCCGACAGACGCGCGAGCGCGCCATGGAGGCGATCATACTCATGCGCGCCCGTCGCCCAGCCCAGATCCTGAAATAGACGCCATGGTGTGAAGCGCACATGGCGTGACACCCACAATCCGTGGTTCAGCGCATCGACGATCTGCCCGGTCAGCCAGATCAGAACATCGACGTCCCAGACGGTCGCCATACCACCGGCATTTTCAGCCCGAACCATGACCGCGATATGTCGTGCCTGGTAATCGATCGGGGTAAGGCGCGGCGTTTTTCCCAATGCGAAAAACGGACGCCCCATGAGATCACGAATGTCACGGGGCCTTGCCGACCCCGTGACCACGAAGCGGCGGTCGGGCTGACGCCAGCTATCAGCGGCCGGCATCATCGTCCGGCACTCCGCTGTGCCTTACGGGCCTTCGCCTGCAGGCGGATGATATAGGCGCGGGGATCGGACGGCATGGGAATGCCGCCTCCATCACCCGTGGACAGCCGGACGTTCAGATCGGCCCAGGCGCAGAGGTCTTCGACGGCATAGACGATCCGGCCGCCAAGCTGGCGGTAGAGCGGACCGGTGCCACAGCTCCGATGTTTTTCGAGGGTGCGGATGGACAGGCCAACGAAATTGGCCGCGTCCGGGGTGCGCAGATAGCGCGGTGGCAGTGTCGGCTGAACACGCATGGGGTCTTTCTCCCGGTGTATCGGGCCGCTGGCGGGATGTCGCGGCTCATGGGAGGACGCTGCCGGAGAATGGGCTGTGGGGAGGGATGACAAAGTTCAGGCCGCCAGACTGTCACCCCCCTGCTTCAGCCCCTGAAGGAGAGCAATGTGTCCGCCGTTCAGATAGAAACCGGCACCGTCGAGATCGCGGTAGAAGGCGCGGTGCCATGAGCTGGCACGCCATTCATTGCGGGACAGGCGCAGGATATGCTCACCGTAGATGCCGGCCGCGATCCGTCGGACCGCCACCCCCATGCGCCGGCCTTCGGCAATGCAGAGCATGCGTATCTGCCGCAGTTTCTGCTGGGGACTCAGGCGCAGCGTAGAGGGAAGAGGACCGGGCATCTCGCCAGCAAGCAGGCGGCCAAAGCGTGCGACGCAGGCCAGACGGGCCACGAGGTGCTGATCGTCGATAATGAACCAGGTTCCTGGCGCATCGGGCTGCCGATCGACGACTATCACAAGGCGCAGCAGACCCGCTGCACTGTCCAGCACGAGATGAACACCATCGGGACCGTCGTATCGTGCCCGCGCATACGGCGCGAGACGGGACAGAATGTCACCCCCATCGCCACGCACGGCGACCTCCGGCGCGATGTCCGGATCCCAGAAAGCGGGGGCGAGCCAGGCTGGGAGATCAGGGTCGACAGGGAAAACGCAACCCCCAGCGACGGGCGAAGGTGCGCCAAGCCTCAGCGTCAACCTTGCTCGTCCGAATGGTTGCGGCATGATCGCGCCGGTAGGCCGGATTATGTCGCAGCCATTCCTGGGCGAGACCGGCAGGGTCGAGCCCGGCGTAGGCGCGACGAAGGGGTGCGGCATCCCACGGCCGGATTGTCGGCACGCCCTCCTCCCCCGATATGTCATGGATTCCCCCCAGTATCCGGTGCAGGACCAGAACGGGTAGTCCCGAAGACTCAGGGAGGTGATCCCGAAAATCTTTGGCCTGATAGGGATTATTTGGAGGAAGGAGGAAGATTCAGGCCACGCGGGCGGGAAATGTCGGTTTTTCCGGCATTACGTGATGCGCTCGGCACATCACTCCGGCGGTAGAGAAACCACATGTGTATTATAATACGTAGCGTGATAATACACAAATCGTTCCTATCCTGCGGATGGACATCCGAGGACTCTTCGGCGCGAACGTGAGGCGCCTGCGACGCGCCGCCGGTCTCAGCCAGGAAGCCCTGGCGGAACGGATGGGCGTGGACCGCGCCTATATCAGCTGGATCGAGACCGGACGACAGAACGCGACGCTGCTTTCGCTGTGGCATGCGTCGCAGGCGCTGGGCGTGCGGCCGGCGGCGTTACTGGATGAAAGCCACGTTGTCGCAACAGAAGAGGCACCGACCGGCGGGAAGCCATAACTGGCCTGAAGAAGAAAGCCCCTCCGGCGAACCGGAGGGGCCGGGGGTGGTCAGTCCCCGTTACGCGGGCGCTGGCGGCTCCAGACCAGGTTGTAGGCGCCACCTTCCTCTTCGAAGAGGCTGGCGAAGATCGGACCGGGAAGGGTCGGATCGTCCAGCTTCACGCTGAGATATTTGCGCCAGTCCGTGGTGTGCTTGATCCAGGCGGCCCCGGCTTCCAGTTTTCCGATCTGCACCCGGAAGTTGGGGACATTGTCGCTGGCCCGGTTGGCTTCGGGCACGAAGCGGATACCCCGGATTTTCTGTGTCAGCGTGACGATTTCGCCTTCGTAACCCTCGCCGACCTTTTTGAATGAACCGATGATCATTGTCCTGTCTCCTGGCTTGTATCGGGCCGCGACCACCACGGCCTCGATGGCCATCGTCAGCCCGGAGACGACCGGCGGCGCACCTGCTGGCAGGCCGGAGCAACGCGGAGGACGGCGGCACGGAACTTTGTTGCCTCGCGAGGAATGACGGCGCAGCCGGCAGGGGAAGAAAGTTGCGGGACGCCGTTGCGCCATAGCCGGGCGAGGCGAAGCCGGTCTTCGGGCAGATCGGCCATTATCCGAGGCCATGATGTGCGGCGCCGTCAGCCTTGCGTGGGGACAGGGCAGTCCGTCGTGTTGCATGACTGGGGCGTGGGTCTGATGGGGATGTCTCTCTGCGTCTCGGGACAATCCGGGGCCGTTACCAGTTCACGTATCGAACAGCGGGCCTGTATCTATTGCTCCCCCACATCCGGGCAGGAAAACGGCAGCGGGCAGCACCGATCCTGCATTGCACCGTATGAACAGGTGTATCTCAGCGTGAAGCTGGACGGTCCGACCTCCGATCCACTGGTCCGTGCCCTGCCCTTTCGATGCGGGAAGTGCGTCAACTCACCCCATGACGCTGCCCTGCGCAACGGGGACTGACCACCCTCAGCCCCTCCTGTTCGTCGAAGGAACGATCTTTCAGGCGGGCTGGATGGCGCATAGCCGCGTCCATGCGGCCCCACCGACACACAGCGCCCCGAATGTCGCGAAGATATACGAGGGAATGGCACCCATATCGCCCAGACCGCTGAACCCCAGCGTCATGCCAAATCCAGCCAGCGCGGCTGGCAAAGCAAGCAGGAGCGAGACCGTAACCCGCAGGACGGGATCGTGCGAGGAGACGAGGATCGCCTGACCGAGCACCAGAACCATGATCCCGGCGGCGATACCAGCAAGGATGGCATGAGAGCCGGACATCATGGCGTGGTCATAAAATGTGGTGCAGACCATTGCCGCCACAAACAGGGGAGCTGCATAGACCGCACAGAGAAACAGCAGCCAGCACAGGAAACCGATACCGGCGACGCCAAGGGCAATTCCGAGACCGAGCAGCATGGATCGCATCCTTTCCGTGGAATGGAATATCTCACACATGCCGGGACGGTTCCGATATATCCAGGGAATAGAAGCCAGTTTCCCGACATCGTTTTCACGATCGGGACAGCGCGCGGAGCGCGCCGGACAATCCTGACCGAGGCGCCCTTGTCGGTGCCTTCC
This sequence comes from Gluconacetobacter dulcium, assembly GCF_014174165.1. Classification (GTDB taxonomy): domain Bacteria; phylum Pseudomonadota; class Alphaproteobacteria; order Acetobacterales; family Acetobacteraceae; genus Gluconacetobacter; species Gluconacetobacter dulcium. The sequence goes on from NZ_JABEQN010000026.1 coordinate 57,048, forward strand.
GCTCGCGCCAGGAACGCGGCGCGTTGACTTGGCAGCGTTGGGATTGGATCAAAGGGCGCCGGTCCAGCCCCCTGTTTCACTGAACCTTGCGAGCCGGCCATGCCGGCGAGCGCCGCACGTGCGGGCAGCGCGTCCCCACCGCCGGTCCCGAAGGACCGGCGCGATTTTCTGGCCGCCCGGTCAGCGTGAAGAAAGAAAAGGGCGGCTTACGCCGCCGCCCTCCCTGCCCCGTGCCAGGCCAGCCGACGGGTCGCCGTGGCCGCGTGCTCCGGGTCCAGTTCCATGCCCAGCCAATCGCGCCCAAGATGCTGCGCCGCCACCAGCGACGAACCGGAACCCGCGAACGGGTCCAGCACCAGACCGCCTACAGGGCAGAAAGCTTCCACCAGGGGAAGCAAGGCCGCCACCGGCTTTTGCGTCGGGTGCAGTTTATTGCCTGAATAGGGCATGTCGAGCACATCGGGGATAGGTTTTGCCGGGGGCGTTACATTGCCCTTGGCCAGAAGATAGGCACTTTCGTGTTCATACCGGAGAAACCGGGAAGAGGACGAATAGGACTTGCGAAAGACGATATGCCCGACCATGCGGAACCCCGCCGCCTTCCAGGCATCGGCGAATAAGTCGATGCGGTTCCAGCCATAGAACGAAACGGCAAACCCGCCCCATTTCAGAACACGGTGCATCTGGTTGAAAGCGGGCCGGAGCCAGCGCGCATTATCGTCGTTGCGAACCTTCCGCCCATCCCTGCCCTGATAGTTCACCAGGTAAGGCGGATCAGTCAGGATGAAATCCACCGAATTACGCGGCATTACCCGCATCAGTTCCACGTTGTCGCCGTTGAGGATGATATTGCGGAAATCGGTTGCCGTGTTGGTGTTGCCGGTCATGGTCTTTGCCCTTAGTTCCGCGAGGAACAGCCCCCGCTGTTCCTCTGCCTCGCGGCGAGCAGCGGGGTAGCAACGGCAAGGGCGACCGATGGGGAGGGGTCTCTCCCCAATACTGTTCACTTAGAGGGTATAATGACGATATTGGGGCGATAGGGTGGAGGCCTGCCACGATGGCGACGAGGATAACGTGGTTTGAGCCGCTTGACGCCGCGGTGA
>NZ_JABEQN010000027.1 GCF_014174165.1 Gluconacetobacter dulcium
CGTCAGGTCTTCCGGCATATCACGGCGTCGCCGCGTCTTGCGGCCGCTCGCGCGCAACGCCTCTCCGATCTGTTCGCGGCCAAAGCTGCGGCTGATCGTCGCTATCCCGAGTCGATCACCAATTCCCGCGTCTCCATCGAACGCCGCTGCTATTCGCGCCATGCCGCTTCCCTCCTATCGGAGAGAACCTAGCAGATTATCACTCTAAGTGAACAGTATTGGGGGGATTCGTCCATCTGCCCAGGGAGACCCCGCACGCTCTGCGAACGGCGGATGCTTCGGTTATCATGGAGATTTCCGGTGTTGGGCCTTTCGGCATGACTTACGTCAACCCTGGGGATGATCCGTCGAAGGCGGAGTGAGGATGATTTTATCCTCTTCGAACATGGCCGCTTCCGCCTTCATATGAGACATGCGGCTTGACTGAAGGCGGCCACCCGTCATGACGATTATCGTCATGTCAGGCACCTCCATGCAACTCTGCACATCGGCGGCCGATTTCATCGGGCCTGCGCGATCAGGAAACCTGCCGCCGCCGCAATGCCACCAATCAGGAAAACCCCACTATATCCGGCTCGGTCTGCAAAGAGACCCGCAAGGGGGCCGGTCAGCCCATAGGCCAGGTCCTGGAAGGCCGTGAACCCGCCCATGGCCGTACCCCGCAGATGCGGCTGCACGAGGTGGACCACCTCCCGCCCCATGGCCGGAAAGATCATCGAGCAGCCCAGGCCCGTCAGGCAGGCGCCGGCAAGGGCGAGGATCGGACCGTGGGCGCCCCAGATCAGGAACTGCCCGAGCGCCTCGATGGCGAGCGAGCCGATGGCGACCGGCAAGCCGCCGAACCGATCCGGCAGATGGCCAAAGAGCAGACGCACCAGAACGAACCCGCCGCCGAAAGCCATGAAGCCAAGCCCGGCATGGCTCCAGTGCCGATGCAGGAAGTACAGCACGAAGAACGAACCGATCGCGGCGAAGCCGATGCCCTGGAGGCAGACGATCAGCCCGTAGCCCCAGATCCGGCCCATCACGCTCAGAAAGGACGGGCGTTCGGCGTGGGGATGCGGCGCGACGCCGGTCATCGCCAGGATGGCCAAGAGGCCGAGGCAGGGCAACAGCGTACTGACCGCCATGGCCCCGACGAACCCCAGCCGGTCGAACAGGACGAGACCGATGGGGCCGCCGACGGCAAGCGCGCCGTAGATCGCGGCACCGACCAGGGCCAGAACCGTCCCCGATCGCGCGGAACCGACCAGGCCGATTCCCCAGGCGATCACACCGACGCCCACCAGGCTCTCGCCGAGCCCGAGCAGCAATCTGCCGGCGACCAGGACGACGAAACCTGTCAGCGGAGCCTGGGTGAGCAGGCCGGCAACCAACGAGACCAGTGCCCCGCCAGCGTAGAAGGCCAGGCCACGTCCCACCGCTGCCTTGGCGCCGCGGCGATCCGACAGGTGGCCGGCATAGCCGCGCATCACGATGGTGCTGAGAAAGGCAATGCCGACCCCAAGCCCCGCCCAAGCATTGCCGAGCCCGAGGCGCCCGGTCACGTAGACCGGGACGACCGGCATGGGAATAGCGACGCATAGATAGGAAACGAACAGGACCACGACCAGCCCCAGCAGGCGGGCCTGCGCCGGGTCACGTATCGATCGGTAGGTCATATGGGAACGATCCGCCTGGAGCAGATCCTCTTTGAATGCGTGCATTCAAAGAGGTGAAGATGCTCGTCAAAACAATAAACGAGAGCATGTCCACCGAACCGGTTTCGATGGAAAGGCTCTGGCGTTGCGATCAGTTGCGGCCGCCATTTGCCTTGATGACCTGGCCGTTCACCCAACCGCTTTCCGGGCCGGCCAGGAAGGACACGACGCGGGCAATGTCGTCGGGCTCGCCGAGACGACCGAGCGGGATGTCGCCGATCAGGCGCTGGATGAGGTCTTCGGACCGGCCGGCGAAAAACAGCTCGGTGGCGACGGGTCCGGGCGCGACGGCATTGACGGTAATGCGGCGGGCGCCGAGTTCCTTGGCCAGGACATGGGTCAGCCCCTCCACCGCCGCCTTGGTGGCGACATAGACACCGTGGGCGGGAAGATAGGCGCCGATGATGCTCGTCGACAGGTTGATGATACGACCGCCGTCACGCACTCGCCGGGCACCCTCGCGCATGCCGTTGAAGGCGCCGGCAAGGTTGACGGCGATCAGGCGCTGGAAATCCTCGTCGGAGACCTGGGCCAGCGGCGCGGTTTTGCTAATCCCGGCATTGTTGATCAGCACATCGACAGGGCCATATTCGGCTTCCGTCTGGTCGAACAGTGTTTTGACGGCTTCAGGATCAGCCACGTCGGCCTTGATCGCTTTTGCGCGGCCGCCGGCCGCGATGATCGCAGCCACCACCGCCTCTGCTTCGGTAACGCTGGAAGCATAGTTGACGATCGTCTGGAAACCGTCGGCGGCAAGGCGCCTGGCCAACGCGGCGCCAATACCCCTGGAAGCGCCGGTGACGATTGCGGTACGGGACATATCGGTCATTTTAAAACTCCAGATTTCGACATCCATGTTTTCTGCTTTTGCGACGGCTGGCGTTCCACCACGCGGAAAAGCCTGTGGGCGGTTCAGAGCCTGACCGAAAATGCGGGCTGGTGAGCGAGAGCGGCCCGTCAGGGCCGCGCCCGGCGTGTGTTTCCGAGCATCGGAGCGGAGCGGCCTTGACGGCCGTGAGCACCGAAGCGCAGGAAACGCGCGGAGGACACGCCACCAGCGTGCATTTTCGGTCAGTCTCTCAGACAACGCGCATCGACATTTCGACATCGCCCGTGCACGGCACCGACATGTAGCCCTGCGCCGGCGCACGGACCCGGTCGAGATAATCGGGGCAATAATCGGCATTGTCGGCGATGATGAGCGCTCCCGGCCTAAGCCGGCTTTCGACCAGGGACAGAACCTGAAGATAAAGTCCCTTCGCGCCATCCAGCAGCAGCAGGTCGATCTCGTCCGGCAGCCCGGCCGCCAGCGTCTGCAGGGCGTCGCCCTCCCGGATTTCCACCAGGTCGCTCAGGCCGCCTTCCAGCAGATGCGCTCGTGCCCTGACGATTTTGGACGGCTCGAACTCCGCGCTGATCAGGCGCCCACCCCCATTGTCCCGGAGTGCTGCTGCAAGATGCAGTGTGGAGATGCCGAACGACGTGCCGAATTCCACGATCTTTCTCGCGCCCGTGCTGCGCGCCAGCATGTAAAGCAGCGCTCCGGTCTCCCGCGAGACGGCGAGCGGAACATCCTTCAAGCGCGCGTAGAAATCGCGATACTCGGTCTTGCTGCACATCAGGCGCGCTTGATCCTGCTCCGAGAGCGTCGACCAATACGCGGCCACGGAAGGATTGCCCGACCACGCCGCCTCGGCTTCTTCGAAAAGACGGTCGAGGAGAGGCGCCAGCGGGGCGGTCGTCAGCGTGTTCATAAAGATCTCCGGTCATGCTGAAGGCGTTGCTTGCCTCACGCTGAAAATACGACGAATCCGTCATATCGCGTAGTCGCATTGCCTTTATCTCGACGGAAAAATTTTGTATGTATTTGAATTTTATATAAAAAACTACACCAAACAGACCGCGCGGCGCGGACACGCGCCGCCCTCCTGAATGTCGCTATTCAGGTTTTGAAGCGGCTCCGCACAGGATCGAAAAAATGGTTCCGCCCCATGAACGCCAAGTGTCGCGCCCGACCTTGCACCGCCCGACCGATGCTCTAGTTTATTGTTTTGACGAGCCACTTTGGGCAAATGCCGTGTCAAATCGCCGACATCCCTCGATTTCCCTACGCAAGCGCCCCCAGCAAGCCCGCTCCGCGGACCTTGTCGCCACGATCCTGGAGGCGGCGGCTCAGGTGCTGGCTGCGGAAGGCGCCCAACGCTTCACCTCGGCCCGGGTCGCCGAGAGAGCCGGCGTCAGCGTGGGGTCGGTCTATCAATATTTTCCAAACAAGGCCGCGATCCTCTTTCGGCTTCAAAGCGATGAATGGACGCGGACAACCGATCTCCTGCGCGACATACTCGAGAACACGAGGATCCCCCCGCTCGAGCGGGTACACAAGCTGGTCCATGCCTTCGTGCAGTCGGAGTGCGATGAAGCGGAGATGCGCGTGGCGCTCAGCGACGCAGCACCGCTCTATCGGGATGCGCCGGAATCACGAACCGCTCAGGCTTCGGGAGACGCCATTCTCCAGCACTTCATGCGGGAGGTTCTCCCTGACGCACTGGATTGCACGCGCGAACTGGCGGGTGAACTGATCGGCACGACCCTGAGCCAGGTGGGGAAACATTTTTCCGAAAAATCTCGAACACCCGAGGAAGTCGAAGCGTTCTCACATGCCATGGCCGACATGCTCTGTGCCTATCTTGGTTCTCTCCAGTCCAGGTGAATGGAGGGCTTACCCTCCGGATCACACCAATGGCAACGACCGCCACCAGACAGGCAAGCATCGTGGGATAGCCCGATATGGGGCGGTCGCACGGAAAATAAGGTCGGGCTCTGCCCGAACCCGGCAAGGGCCTTGGCCCTTGCATCCCCATTCGTCGATCAGAAAAGGGGGGTTATGTCATCAGGTCGCGCAGGACCGGCAGACCGTCCGCTCATCCGGCTTGATTACCGGGTTTCCTCTGGCCGCGTACACCACAGAGCGCCATCGTGCAGATGCGGCATCGGACAGGCCGCGGAGGCACGCGGCAGAGGATCGGGCTTGCCGAGGCGGCGCAGAATATTGGGCATTTCCGCATCGATGACAGCCAGCGGATTGCCGTCGCCATAATGCGTGGCACTCCGAAAGCGCAACTCTGGACGATAGATCGTGGAAGCCTGGCCAAAGACCGTGATCCAGTATCCGTAAGGCGCATCGGCGGTCGGTTCGACCATGACGATATCGCTCGCCAGAGGACCATGTTCGATGACACGGATTTCCTGGTTATGGTTGCTCCCGACCGCGCGGGCGAACAGAGACCGGAACCGATCCGCGCCCCGGTCATAGGCCAGCACCTGCGTCAAGATCCAATGGCTGTTATTGGCGCTATGTGGGCCAGAGGTTTCCACCAGCAGACGTTTCCCGACGGGCAGAGAAAGAATCGCGACGCGATCGACCTTCCGCGTGGTCGACCAGACGGGATCGTCGCCGGGGTGGACCGGCGGCGCATCGAGCAGATCGCGCGCGCATCCCGGCCGTGCGCTCGTCTGAAGACACATTGTCATGACACCCGGGATGGAGGGATCGAGCCCGCTCGGGTCCGGCGTCGGCCCGCCTCGCGTCGCCGTCAGCGTCCAGCGGGATGCGGTGCCGAACGGGCCGGTCAAATCGAGCGCCGAGAACGGCGCCCCATCATCGGCACGAGCGGACGCAGCAAGCGCCGTCAGAGCCAGAAAGAAAACACATCCCCACGATGCCGTCCGCCACCAGCGCCACGCCGCCACATGCTCGCACCGACACACGAAAAACCTGAAACAAGAGGAGACGGAACCCACGAATCGCGTTCCTCAATCCCAGAAAACGGCACATCCCGCCGCCAATTACTTTAACATAACCCACGCCAACACCGCCAGCACAACACACGCGAATATCGGTAGCGAAACACCGATTCCCATCTGGTCGTCTACAGCTTTCACCCTTTTTCCGGCTTCGCCTCTTATTGGTCGTTTTCGTCATTCAATAAGCTTCTACGAAGCGGACTTGACTGAAGATGCCGCTTGACCGCTGCTGCTGGCGTCAGCAAAGTCGATTTTGCCTAAAAAGACAGCGATGCAGGTACGGTGACAACCTGCGGTCTCTCCGGAGACAGTCACGCTTGAGCGAATAAACCCGCTCTTGACCATGGCCGGACACGACGAGGATTGGCCTCGTCCGTGGTCGGTCGTCGTTGTCCATGTTGCGACCGGCTCGTGTCCGTCTCACCAACGGAAAGACACAGTCATGAAGCTGAACCACATCAACCTCTACAGCCACGATACTGAGGCTGATCGCGCAATGTTCGAACAATATTTCGGCCTGCGCACTCTCGTTGTGCGTGGAACCAAGATGGCCATTATGCAGGACAATGATGGGCTGGTACTGATCGTCAACCATTTCGACAACAAACTCGAAGGCTTCGATTATCCCAAGCGATTCGACATTCTGCACATTGGTTTCATCCAAAAGTCTCGCGAGGACGTCGATGCTCTCTATAAGCGCCTGAGCGGGGACGGCTGGGAGGTGCAGGTACCACGCGACGCACATGGCGCGTGGTCTTTCTACTTTCGAGCGAAGGGTGGCTACTTCATCGAAATCACGACATTAACGCCGGTTCGGCCCGTAGAAGCGTATCACGGAAACCCACAATAATGCCCAGCATGAGCGGCTGAGTAACCTGAACTGCTTGTCTGATCTGTGATGCGGGATCAGACAGGCAGCAACCGCCTCATTCCGGACAATTTGACGTCAGTCTGCACTTCATGGCACTATTTCACGCTAATTTTTATTAAATTTCATCACTTACAAACCGCAACGATTCCTGAGTAATTATATGAAGTTTTTATTGAAGTTCGTTGGGAACAAGCTCGGAGAATGCCCATATGTTTAGCAAGTTACTGTTACCGACCATAGCTATGGTTATTTTGTCTGGATGCAAAGGTCACGACAAGGTAAAAGTTATTCAGAATTTCATGACTTGTCAAAATTCTCCATCTGGAGCCATTACTGACATTGGAGGAGAACAAAAAACAGATCTGCTTTGTGAGTCTGCTATGCCTCTAAATTATCCGATGTTTCCATCCACTTCCTCCAGCCTTCGCTTTTCCTTGTCGAATATACCGGAGAAATACAGATCCGATATATTCAAACGTAGCTCTAGCGATAATCCTGTTTTTTCGGTAACAGCAGTTATCGACCGCAAAGATATTTCACCCCTAGGCTCTCCACCGAATTATATAAGCCATATCTACGAGATTCATGTAGTTCGGTGATGACAGCCGACATTCCGCGCCCCCCAAAGCTGCCTGTCTGCTTGAGGAAAATGAGCAGATAGACAGTAGCCTACAGAAACGGGGGAAGTACCGTGCCACGCCATCGGCACCGTATTTGCGCGCACGGTGGAAGCGTCAAAAAATTATGGGCAACCGGACGGGGCCGTTTAGGGCGACGACGCTTCGCTCGTCATTTTTATGCATCAATATCGGATAGATGTCCGGCTCGTTTGCATTTGACAATGTGCGCTGGCGCGGTGGTAGCATTCCGCCGAATGGACCCGCAGGGTCCATTCGTCGTGCATCGCGTCGCTGGTTATGATGCCTGTTCCTTTCCGGCCAGGGAACGGCGCTGAAAGGCGACGAGGCCGAGCAGGGTGTCGATGATCGGTGTCGGCACGGCCAGTGCGCGCGCCAGCGCCACCAGCGCGTCGCCGATCGCTACCGTCTCCAGGGTTCGGCCAGCGCGGAAATCCTGCAACATCGAGGTTTCGTGGGGGCCTGCTGCCGCCATCATGGCGCAGATCGTCTCGGCCGGTTTGAGGGTGGAAATGCCACAGGCCGCGCCGGTGGCGATCGCCTCGTCCAGTGAGGCGCGAATGATCGCGCGGGTGGCCGGGTCGGTCGCCATGGCTTCGAGCGTGGCGCCCGTGATCACCGACAGGGGATTCGTGGCCACGTTGGTGGCGAGCTTGGTCCAGATTTCGGCGTGGATGGCGTCGGTGACGTGAGCGTCGATCCCGCAGGCGTTGAGCAGGCCGGCGAGATGGGTCAGTCGGTCGCGGGTCGGGCCGGGTGCGTCGGGCGTGTCGGACGTGTCGGGTGCGGAACGCCCCAGCACCAGGCGCATCGGCCGCAGGGAGCGGATCTGTCCGGGGACTTCGATGGCGCAAAAGGCGTAGGCGACGCAGCCCGCGATCTGTCGTGCCGGCAGGTGGGCCGCCAGTTGGCCCGTCGGGTCCAGCAGGGGGGCGAGCGTGCGGAAGGCCGGCGGGGCGTCGTCTGCCGTCATCCACCAGGGGATGCCGTTGATGATGGGGACGATCAATGTGTCGGGGCCGACCGCCGGCAGGACCGCCGGGAGCAGGTCGGACAATTGATGCGATTTGACGGCGAGGAACAGGACGTCCATCGGGCCGGGCGCGCGCTCGGCGACGGCGGGGTGGCAGGTGAAGGTGGTCTCGCCTTCGGTCACGGTCAGGCCGTGCGTGCGCAGGCGCGACAGGGTTTCGCCGCGCGCGATCAGCGAGACCGATGCGCCTCCGCGTGTCAGACAGGCCGCCAGCGTGCCGCCGATGGCGCCAATCCCCGCGATGCAGATGTGCAGGGGGGCCGTCATGAACCGACGGCCGGCAGGGGGGTGAAGGCGGAATCATGTGTCATGCCATGCAGAGTGCAGGGTTGCCCCATACCGGTCAATCTGTCGGCAATCACGATCAGGGGTGGAGGCGCGCCTTTCGAATCCTCATCGGCGACATTCCGGGGTGGCGTCCCCTCGCCGCCCCTGGGCCGGTCCACGGTCCTGGCAGAGGAAACGGGTGACGGGGCCGTTAGACCTGTTTGAAACATGATGCTGCCGGCAGGCCGATGGGCGTTTGCGGCCCTTCGCGGCCGGTCGCCGTCAACCGGGCTGCGATGTGCAAAACACATGCCGGACGGAAGCCTGTTCCAGCCTGGTTTTGACGCGGCAGCGGAACTCCCTCACGCGGGTCCGCATGATTCTTTGCGGCGGGTGCTGCATCCGGCAGAGGGCCGGCCGGGAACGGGGATAGAGATGTCCATATCCGCCGCGCGCGCGGTGCATCCGGTGGCCACGACGATCCTGTTCGGCTGCGCTTATGTGCTGTCGTTGATCGATCGGCCGATCCTTTCGCTGATGATCGGTCCGGGAAGGGCCGATCTGCATCTGGATGATGTTCGGTTGGCCATCCTGAACGGTTTCGCGTTCGCGCTGCTGTATTCGGTGCTCGGGCTGGCGATCTCGATGGTGACCGGCCGGTTTTGCGGCCGCCGATCGTCGTTGGCGGTCTGGTCCTGTGGAGCCTCGCCACGATCGGCTGGGGACTCTCCAACGGGTTTGCGCGTCTGTTCATCTGCCGGATGGGGGTGGGATCGGCGACGCGGCGCTGGTGGCGGTCGTCTATTCCCTCCCGGCCGATGTCGTGCCGGTGGCGCGGTTGGGGTGGATCGTCGCCCTGTTTTCCGCCGGATCGTGCGTCGGGGTCGGCATTGCCTGTCTTTTCGGTGAGATGCTGATGGTCATGCTTCGGTCTGTCGGGGCGCGTGGGGTGGTTCTCGCGCCGGGGACGCTGTTCAGCGCCGATGGGAGTGCCGCCGAGTGACTGTGGTTCAACGTGGCGCGGGTGGACGAGGAGAGGGTGTGTCGGGTGGGGGTGGTGGAAGGCCAGGGTTCCACCCTGGACCCGCCAAAGGCGGTGCCTTTGGAAACCCATTTTTTTTGCAGTCGATTTTCGTGATGCGTGTTCTGCACACGTCGTCATTTTACAGGAGAATCCGGCGTAATGGATCGGGATGGCGGGGTGCCGGATCAGGTTGCCAGACCGTTGACGACCTGATGTAACAATTGCAGCAGCAATCGGCTTTCGTCGCCGGAGAGGCACGCGTGACTTCTGGCATTGATGGTTGCGACGGCGGCAGCGATATCTGGTAATTTTTCCGACGCCGCGGACGATAACGAGATCAATGCACTCCGTCGATCATTCGGATCGGGCGTGCGCTCGATCAGCCCGTCCCGCTCCATCCGCGAGAGGGTCTTGGCCATGGTCGACTGTTCTACCGCCGCAAGGCGCACCAGCGCGCTCTGGGACCGTGGTTGTCCATCCGCCAGAGCGAAAAATACCGGCAATTGCCCCGACATGAGACCGAAAGGACGCAAAGCGTCATCCATCTCTCGTGCGAAGAGTCTGGCCGCCCAGTTGACCATATAGCCAAGGGAGTGCTCTCGGGTCTGCCATTTATATGGCTTGCTATCTTCTATCATGGCTAGCTATGTAAATGCTTCCCGTTCATTCTCGCAAGGGCGATATCATGCAAAAACTGCTCCACCGCCTCCATCCGCTGGCAGGCGGGATCGCTATCCTTTGCATCGTCAGTTTCATGACGGCGTCTGTCGCCTCTGAATTATACGGAGACGCGCTTATCATCGCTGCCACCAAAGGTCGTATTCTGTGGGGACTGATGGTTCTCATTCCCTGTCTGGCCCTGACCGGTCTGTCGGGTTACCGCGCGGCGGGCGGGGCGCCGCGCGGTCTGGCAATCGTGAAGCTGAAGCGCATGCGGATCATAGGGATCAATGGCATCTGCATGCTCGTTCCCTGTGCCTTTTTCCTTGCGGCCCGCGCAGCGGAACTGCGCCTGGACGGGGTGTTCTATGGCGTGCAGAGTGTGGAACTTCTGGCCGGGTCCGTCAATCTTGGGCTTATGACCCTGAATTTTCGCGATGGGTTACGGATTGTCCGGGTACGGAAGAGATGACACGGCGAGAGCGGGACGCGGGGCACGCCCGTTCTGTCTTTTCGCGCATCGGAGCGGAGGATATGCCGACCCGGTGGCCTGGCGAACAGGCTCTTAAAAACAGATACCCAGCGTGCAGCCCGTGGAAACGGGAGCGTAATGCCCTTGCACATAATAAATGACGGCGGAAATGATCACGATCATCGAAGTCAGAGCGTAAAGCTCGTATTTCCGCATCTTCTGCATGTCCCTTTTTCAGGCGTGGGGTCGCCTGGGCGTTTGTTATAACACGCAGCCTTGTGGGGAGACCAGTGTGCGGAAAAAGGCATGGCTTTCCGGCGGTTGGGGTGTTCAGGCGGTGCGCGTGGGGTCGGGCACGGCTGCCACGCGGGCCTTGCGGGTGGCAGCGCCGCGTCGGCGCAGGACCCACATGACGCCCCCGGAGATCGAGAAATAGAGCAGCGCCGCGCCGGCGATGCCGACCGCCGTGCGCCAGAGACCGGCGATGACGGCGGGGCCGGCCAGCTTGGCCTCGTGCAGCGTGTGCAGCCACATGAAGGTCAGTTCGCCCGTGCGCTGCCGGGCCGGGTCGCGGGTGAAGCGCACCGTGCCGGCATCGGCATCGTACCGCACGGTGGCCGGGCGGTTGGGGCCGTAGGCCGGCAGGACGATATTGAAGGATTGCTCGGCCGGGTTGCCGCCCAAATGGGCTGACATGAGGACGACATCGGGCATCTGGGTGTGCACGGCGGCCAGGGCGGCGTCCAGGCCCTGTTCGCCGGGGATGGCGGGCGTGCGGTCGGGGTGGTGCGGGCGGCTTTGGGCCGGGCGGCCGCCGCCGCCCTGGACGCCGAAGAGCGGGCGGGCGAAGGGGAAGGCCAGGACCGCGCCGCTGAGGGCGAGGAACAGCATGACCGCCAGCGTCCAGAAGCCGAAGCTGATATGGGTTTCGCGCCACAGGCGATAGCCCCTCGCCCTGGACGAGACGAGGACCGTGCGGCGCCATTTGCCCGAAGCCCACAAGGCCGGGTGCGGCCACCACAGGAGCAGACCGGTGATGGCCATGACGCTGAGCAGGATGCCCATGGCACCGGTGGCATACTGGCCGTAGGGCAGCAGCAGCAGGTCGGCGTGCAGGTTGTGCAGCACGCGCAGCCCGTGGGGGAGGATATGCGTGCGGATGACCGCGGCGTGGGATGGATCGACCATCACCTCAAATTCCGGGTGGCGCTCGCCGGCCGGCCCGAAGGCGACGACCGCGCTGTCGCCCGGCCAGCGGGCGGGGTCGAAGCGCAGGGGCTGCGTGCCGGTGGGAGCCACGGCGCGCGCGGCGCCGATCATGGCCTCGGCCCCCATGGGCGGGCCGGCCACCGGGGCGGCGGGACGGCCCGCCAGCATCAGCGGCAGGACCACCAGCAGCAGCCCGGTCAGGCCCTGCAACGCGAACGGCAGGATCAGGGCCAGCCCGATCCAGCGATGAATTTTCCGAAGCACGCGCCACCATGTTAATGCGAATTATTCGCACATTATCGAACGTGCAACGTTCGTGCAAGGCGGCACAGTCCGGGCGGGTGATGCGCGGTCTGGAGAGGGTGCGGACGCACCGATGGGGGATGGGGATGGGGCATGGGAGCGGGGCATCCGGCGCGCGGCCGGCGCTGGTGGGTGCTGGTTGGCACGCATCGGAGCGGCCGCACGGAACCTGCGGCCGCTCCGTATTTTCGGTGAGGTTCCGCGCGGGTCATTCGATGCCCAGCATGCGCATCTTCCGATAAAAAGTGGCGCGGCTGATGCCCAGGCCGCGGGCCGCGCGGGTTACATTGCCTTGCGTGGTGGCCAGGGCGGAGCGGATGACGCTCTCTTCGGCTTTGCGGAAACTGGGGGAATCGTCGCCTTCCAGCGTCGAGAGCAGGTTGGGCTGCTCGCGGAGCATCTCGTCGGTCCACTGCATCAGGGTGCGGGCGGCGCGCGTGGCACCGACGACCTGGCCGTCGTCATCGACCGCGACCAGCGGCGCGGACATGCCGTCGGCCGTGTCGAGGAGCACGATCTTGCGCCCCTCATAGCGGTTACGGAACAGTTGATCTTCGATCCGCCGGCCGGCCTGCATGAGCGTGTCCATCAGCAGGGGGGCGGCGTGGCGCGAGGAATCGCCATGGAAGGCGGCGAGGTTGAGCGCGCCGATGATCTGGCCCTGTGCATCGAAGATCGGCGTTGCGAAACTGGCGAGCAGGGAAAAGCAGAAACGCCAATGCTCGCCCTGGCCCAGCACGATGGGGGTGCCGTCGCGGACGCAGGTGCCGACGCCGTTGGTGCCGGCAATCGCTTCGTCCCAGATCGCGCCCTGTTGCAGGCCCATCCGGCGGCAATGCGTCGACTGGGCCTCGTCCGCGCAGCGGGCCAGGAGCATGGCGTCGGTATCCGCCAGCAGGACCAGCAGGCCCATGGGATGCGCCAGATCGAACAGGCGCCGCATTTCGGGCTGGGCCGCCCGCATCAGCGGAGCGGAACGCCCGCTGAGATGGCGGAATTCGGCACCGCTGAAAATATCGGCCACCCAGCCCTGGGCCGGATCGACGTGGTGGGAGGCGGCGCATCGGTGCCACGAGCGTTCCACCATGATGCCGCCGGCGCTGTTTCGCGCCGTGCTGGTATTGTTCTTATTGGGAATTGCCCATTCCATCGCTTGCCGCGCCTGCATCGCTCACAATACGCCCAGCCCTGCCGCACCTGCCTCTTCCGTGCAGGAACGGCATCGCTTGAGCCTGTCGGGCTCTTCCGTGCCCTATTTTGCGCATAAAACCTATATGCGTTCTGTAGTCTTCACCGAGTCAGTCTCCTGATTAGGGCTTCTGGATCGGGCGCGGAGAGCAGGAGGGCGCGATGACCGCCCCTGTTCCGGGACAGGGAGCTACCAGAGATAGACGAGCTTGATGTAATAGGCATTGCTCTCTGGGGTGTTTCGACCCTCGACCGAGTGCGTATAGCGTGTTGTGAAGGAAAAATTCTTCGCGATATTGAACATCATGCCGACACCGAGCGCCACTTCGCGGCTGCTGGAATCCTTTACGTAGGCGCGGTGGGTGTTGTTGTAGGTGCCGGTCACGTTCTGCCAGTCGAGCGCGAAGAACGGTTCGAGCAGTTTGGTGGCCTTCCAGCTCCAGCGCAGGTTGGAATAGAACACGACGCCGGGGAAATAGCTGTTCTGGCCCCTGATATGCTTGGTCGAACCGACCACGGTGCCCACGTCGCCGTCGAAGCTGAAATGCGTCCATTCGTAATCGAAGATGAAGCTTGAGATGTTCGACCAGTAATTGGGCGAGGTGGCGTCGCGCGTGCCGACCGGCGTCTGCATGAAGGTCTGGAAGCCGAAGGTGCTGTGCGCGTTGGGTTTGAACCATGCGGCGGGGCCGACGATGGTGGGGCCGAGACCGCCGTAATTCTTGCCGTTGGCCAGCGTGAAGCTCTCGCCCTGGATGATTTCGAAGGCGAAGCCGACACCAGGAAGGGCGTCGAAACTGCGGAAATGGACGTATTTGGTCAGGCCCGACCAGGTGTGGCTGCCCTGCCCCGCCGTGCGCTGGCCCGAGCCGTTGTAGTACGAGCCGGCCGCGTTGCCGTCGCCGTACTGCACCAGCACGTTGAACGGTTTGAAATCGACCGGCAGGTCGTATTCGTGCGGGCCGATGATGCCCAGTGTGACATCCGAGGCGTGGGCCGCCGGGAGCGCGCCAAGCAGGAAGGCGCCGGGGATGGAAAAGCGGACGAGGGTCCGGAGCCATGCCGGCCGTTCTGTCAAACGCATTGGTTTGATTCCGTTGGGGGCGATGCCGGGCGCGCCTGAAGCGCGCCCGGTACCTGTTGTTATTATTATTGCTTATTGGGCGGTCGCGCCGGTTCCCTGCGCGCCGTCGAGTGTATAGGCGATGATGTAGTCGCCGCTGCGCGTGCCCAGGCCGCCATGGCCGCCGGCCGCGATCAGGACATACTGCTTGCCGCCGACCTCGTACGACATCGGGGTGGCCTGGCCGCCTGCCGGCAGGCGGTCGCTCCAGATCACCTTGCCTGTCGCCAGGTCGAAGGCCCGCAGGTAGTCGTCGGCGGTGGCGCCCATGAAGACGACGCCGCCCTTGGTCACGATGTTGCCGCCGATATTATACATGCCGGTGGGCAGCGGCAGGTTGGTGTGCGTCCGGAACGGGCCGGTGTCGCGGGTGGTGCCGACCGGGTGTTGCCACACGATCTTCTTCGTCACCAGGTCGATCGCCGTGATCGTGCCCCAGACCGGGCCCTTGCAGGGGATCTGCAACGGATTCAGCCACGGGTTGGTGTAGGCGATGTAGGGCGTGCCGTAATCCGGCGAGACCGACAGCGCGTCACCCTTGGCGGCGGGTTCTTCGCCCTTGCCGTCCCATTTCGGCAGTGTGCCGGGGCCTTCCAGCGTCTGGCGATGATCGAGCTTGATGCGGAACGGCAGGTAGCTCGCGTTCGCCAGCATGATCTTGCGCTGCGGGTCGATCGTGATGCCCTGCCAGTCGACGATGCCGTAGAACGCCGGGTAGACGATCGTGGTCCTGCCGATATGCGGCGGGGTGAACTGGCCGTCATAGGCCGACTGGCGGTACTGGATGCGGCAGATCATCTGGTCCAGCAGCGTGGCACCCCACATGTCGGTCTCTTTGAGGTCCGGCGGCGACACCGACGGCATGGCGGTCGGATAGGGCTGCGTCGGCGACACGCGGTCGTCGGGCGCGATGCCGGCGGTCGGCACCTTGCGTTCCTCGACCGGGTAGCCGGGGACCGGCTGGCCGGTGCGGCGGTCCAGCACGAAGAACTCGCCGCGCTTGGTGCTCTGCACCAGGGCGGGGATCATCTCGCCGTTCGGGCCGGGGAGGTCGACCATCGACGGGCCGGACGGGATGTCCATGTCCCACAGATCGTGATGCACGGTCTGGTAGGTCCAGCGGCGTTCACCCGTCACGATATCCAGCGCGATCGTCGCCGAGGAGGTGGCGTCGTCGAACGGGCGGCGCGAACCACCCCAGTTGTCGGGCGGAGAGTTGCCGGTGGGGATGTAGACCAGGCCCAGTTCCGGGTCGGCCGTGTAGACGCCCCAGGCGTTCGGCGTGTCGCGCGTCAGCACGTCATCCGGGCCGGGCTTCCAGGTTTCGGGCGTGTGGCCGGCATCCCAGGCCCAGGCGATTTCGCCCGTCGTGGCGTCGAAGCCGCGCACGGCGCCCGAGGGTTCGAAATTGGCCTGGTTGTCGAAGATCCAGCCGCCGGTGATCAGGCGGTTTTTCGCCACCAGCGGCGGCGAGGTCACGAAGTGGAAGCCGTGGGGCACATGGCCCAGATACTGGCGCAGGGAGATGAAGCCGTGATCGCCGAAATCGTCACACGGTTTGCCGGTTTCGGCATCCAGCGCCACGATCCGCACGTCGGCCACCGGCGAATAGATGCGCGTGCGGCAGCTCGTCTGGATTTCGTCCGGGATCTTGTAATAGGTCACGCCACGGCAGGAGAGATAGACGTTCTTTTCCTGATCCGCCTGCGCGGGATGCGGATCGAACTTCCATTTGACCTTGCCGGTCGCCGCATCCAGCGCCATCACCCAGCTATGGGGCGTGCACATGTAGAGCGTGTCGCCAACCTTGATGGGTGTGACTTCAAGGTTGAATTCATGGCCCTGGTCGGGGCCGGCGACCGTGCCTTCGCCATCCTGCCGGACATCGCCCGTACGGGTGACCCACGCGCGCTTCAACTGGCCGATATTGGCTTTGGTGATCTGGCCCAGGGGCGAATAGCGATCGCCGCCCATAGTGCGGCCATAGGCCTGCCAGTCGCCGGCGGGGATGCCGTCGGCGGCTGAATCGGCTTCCTGCGCCGCCATGCGGTCGGCCGGCACGGTGCCGTCGATCGAATAGGAGGTGAAGCAACTGATGACCAGCGCCAGGACGCTGACGCCGACGGCGCCGAGCATTTCGCGCTTTTCCGCCAGCCACCTGCCGCCCTGGCTCCAGACCCATGGCAGCAGCATCCACGCGCCGATGCCCACCAGGGTCAGCAGACGCACTTCCAGGTTCCAGATGTTGAACCCGGACTCGAAGAGCGCCCACAGGGTCGAAACCAGCAGCAGCCCGGCATAGAGCCGCAGCGCAAGTCTGGGCGACCTGATCCCTGTCACCGCCGCGCCGATCATGACGGCGCCGGCCAGGACATAGAACCAGGACCCACCGAGGACGGCGAGATAGCCGCCGCCGAGGAAAAGAAAGAGCCCCACAAGGGCCAGCAGGATCGAGGTGACGATCGAGAACACACTACTCATTTCGCGTATGTTCCTATTCTATAATGAAGTTTCCGTGATCCGGAACAACTCGTGAGGCTGCGGCCCCATGGCTATTGCCGACGAGCCTGCTTATCGGCAGGAAGGTTTTCCGGTCGCTACGATCCTGTAAGCTTTCTCACACGAACGTGTCTCGCCCCCTTGGCGACTGTCGCAAAGCTGAGACAATCGTCCGCTCCCCGGAGACCGCGGCGAAAAGCGGGGCGGTGTTTTTGAATCCGCCGTTCTATGAATTATGCATAGCTGCATCCCGTCTCCATGCCCTCTTCGCGGATCCCTTCCATGTCCGATGTCGCCCGCTACGAGTATTTCCTGTTCCTGCTGCTGGTGATTCTGGCGTTGGAGCGGCTGGCGCGGCGGCTGGCACTGCCGCCGGCGGCGGCCTTCATCCTGGGGGGCACCGGGCTGGCCCTGCTGCCGGAGACGCCGGAACTGACGCTGGACCCCGACCTGGTCATGGTCGTGTTCCTGCCGCCGCTGCTGATGAGCAGTGCGTGGTTCACGGCCTGGCACGAATTTCGCCGCAACCTGCGTGGCATTCTGGCGCTGGCGGTGGGCACGACGCTATTCACCACGCTGGCCGTGGGCGTCGTGGCCCGGCTGGCCGTGCCGTCGCTGCCCTGGGCGGTGTGCTTCACGCTGGGGGCCATCGTCTCGCCGCCCGATGCCGTGGCCGCCGAGGCCGCGATGGAGCGGCTGAGCCTGCCGGGACGCCTGACATCGCTGCTGCTGGGGGAGAGCCTGCTGAACGACGCCACGGGGCTGGTGCTGTTCCGCTTCGCGCTGGCGGCGGCGCTGACCGGGCTGTTCGACCCGATGGCGGCGGTTGGGGCGTTCTGCCTCGTCTCGGTCGGCGGGGTGGCGATCGGGGCGGTGCTGGGGTGGGGCGGGCTGTGGCTGATCCGCCGGCTGCGCGACAGCGACCTGGTGATTACCGCGACCGTGCTGCTGGCGGCGGCGTCCTATATCGGGGCCGACCGGCTGCATGTCTCCGGCGTGCTGGCCACCGTGACCACCGGGTTGATCCTGGGATGGAACCAGCATGCCGATTTCAGCGCCAGCACGCGCGTGCGCGGTCTGGCCTTCTGGAAGGTGATGGTCTTTCTGCTGCAATCGGTGCTGTTCATCCTGATCGGCCTGTCGCTGCGCGGGGTGCTGCACCGGCTGGAAGGGACGACGGACCTGCTGCACCATCTGGTGATTCCGATCGCCGCCATTCTGGGAACCATGATCGTCTCGCGCTTCGTGTGGCTGTTTGGTGCCGATGCGGTGCGGGCGGTGCTGCGCCGCTGGTGGCCGCGCCATTTCGCCGCCCCCTCCCTGCCCGAGACGATCATCATGGGCTGGTCGGGCATGCGCGGGGTGGTGACGCTGGCGGCCGCCCTTTCCCTGCCCGAGAGCCTGCCGGGCCGTGACCTGGCGCTGTGCTGCGCCTTTGCCGCGATCCTGGTCACGGTGTTGTTGCAGGGCATTACGCTGGAACCGCTGGTCCGTGCCCTGAACGTGACCGACGACGACGCGGCGCACATCCAGACCAACGAGAACGTCGCCTGGGTGCGGATGGCCGAGGCCCAGCTTCGGGCCGTCGAGCAGGCGTCACGCCAGCCCGACGGCACCGAGCGCCACCCGCGCCTGCTGGAACAATACCGCTACCGCCTGCGCGTGACCCGCGACTATGCCCACGACATGCCCGCCCACCGGCCGGAGGAAATCGCGCATTACGAGGCGGTGCTGGCGGCCATTCGTGCGGCGCGCGCCGAAATCCTGGCCCTGTATCGTCAGGGACAGCTCCATGACCATGTGCTGCGGGAGATGGAACAGGACCTGGACATGCAGGAAATCGCGGCGGAGGGACGGCTGTAGGGTATTCCTGCTGCGTCCGGCGATGCCGACCTGATCGCGTTCGGGCGCAGTTTCATCGCCAACCCCGAGCTGGTGGAGCGCCTGCGCCATGACTGGGCGCTCCACCGCTCCGACCGCGCGACGTTCTATGGCGGCGATGCGCGGGGCTACACGGACGATCCTTTCCACGACAGCCAGGGACCGTGCGGACAAGGCGTTTGAGGTAAAAAACGGAACCGATGTATTTCCGTTGTTTCTATTTCATCATCGACTAGTTGCTCATAACGTGATTGCAACGTCGACAGACGGAAACTTCGGATTTTCCGCTTTCCCCTGATTTCGCCACAGGATTGCCTGACATGATTACGCCCGCTACCCGCGATGTCGCCCTGCTTGCCGCCCGTATCGCCCTTTCGGCCCTCTTTCTCGTCATGGGGTGGGGCAAGCTGTCGGATTATTCCGGCTCCGTTGCTTACCTGGCGCAGACCGGCGCCCCCCTGCCTGCCCTGTCGGCGCTGATCGCGACGGGGGTGGAACTGGGCATCGGGGTGGCGCTGGTGCTGGGGGTGTTCGTCGAACCGCTGGCGTTACTGCTGGCCGCCTACACCGTCGTGACCGGTTTTATCGGCCATCATTTCTGGACCATGGAGGGGATGCTCCGGTACGACATGATGATCCATTTCTACAAGAATATCGGCATTGCCGGCGGGCTGATCGCGCTGGCCGTGGCCGGACCGGGACGGTTTGCCCTGCGGCTGGGCCGGGCCGCCAGGGTGCCGGCCCTCTGACAACGCCTCCACTCCCCTCCCCCGTGTGGCCGCGAACGCGGCCCGGACAAGAAACAGGACCATGACACGCTTTACGACTTCCGATGGTGTCGGCCTCTATTACAAGGACTGGGGCACGGGCCGGCCCGTGCTGTTCAGCCATGGCTGGCCGCTGAGTGCCGACATGTGGGACAGCCAGATGCTGCATCTGGCGGAAAACGGCTTTCGCGCCATTGCCTTCGACCGGCGGGGGTTCGGGCGCTCCGACCAGCCGTGGCAGGGGTATGATTACGACCGGCTGGCCGACGACATTGCCGAACTGATCGGGCATCTGGACCTGCGGGACGTGGTGCTGGTCGGGTTTTCGATGGGCGGCGGCGACGTGACCCGCTACATCGCCCGCCATGGCAGCGAACGGGTGGGCAAGCTGGCGCTGCTGGGGGCCGTCACCCCGCAATTCATGAAAACCGCGGGCCATCCGGTGGGGCCGGAGAAGAGCCTCTTCGACGGGATCCGCGCCGGGTTGCGGGCGGACCGCGCGCAGTTTCTCAAGGATTTCTCACCGGTTTTCTATGGCGTCAATCACGGCGCGGCGGTTTCAGACGGCGTGCTGGAGCAGACCTTGCAGATCGCGCTTCAGGCGTCGCTCAAGGCGACCCTTGATTGCGTCACCAGCTTTTCCGAAACGGATTTCCATCCGGACATGGCGACGATCGACGTGCCCACGCTGGTCATCCACGGCGATGACGACCAGGTGGTGCCGCTGGACGCCACGGGGGCGCTGGCGGCGAAGATGATCGCGAACGCGACGCTGACGGTTTACGACGGCGCGCCGCACGGGTTTGTGGTGACGCATGATGCGCGGCTGAAGGCGGACCTGCTGGCGTTTGTGTCGTAGGTTTCTTCACTTTCTGACGCGAGAGAAGAAAAAAAGCCTTTATTGCGCAGCGTATGTGCGCGATGGCCCGGGTGGGACCGGCATTCTGCCGGTCCTGTTGGAAGTTCGGCCGATCGTAATGAAGACCGGAAGAGAACGGATCGGTTCTGCAAAGGGCGTTACCCTTTTATCGGTCAAGGGTAACGCCTCTGCCGGGGATGCCCGACGCATCCGCCTTTGGGAGATCAACGTTCTTTCCGAGGGTTTCCAAACCATCTCAGGGCGGCTTGAAACGCCCCTTCGTCATCGGTGGCATGGTCGCTGGCCCAGGCGATATAACCGTCGGGCCTTACCAGTACCGCGTGCAGCCCCAGGTGCTCTTCTGCATCGCTCGCGACATAATCGACCCGTCCGGCCCAGCGATCCGCAAGGGCGCGAAGCGATGGTTGCGCGACGAAATCCAGCAGCAGGCCGCGCCCGGTGCGGAGATGGTCGTTCAGCCCTGTTCCGTCGGCCAGGGCGAAGTCTGGTGCGCTGTGGCCGGCCAGCGGGTGCGTTCCGCCGCAATCATAGCGGAGCCCGATGCCCGATACGCGCTCGGCAAAATAGGTTGCGGCATCGCGTGTTTCGATCAGATCGCGGATGATGGCTTCGAGCGCGCGTGTCGCGCGGCTCGGGCGCATGAGTGCGACCTGTGCCCGTGACCAGTCGAGGAGCCGCGCACCGACAGGGTGCCGCTCGTCAGCATAGCTGTCGAGCAGGTGGGGTGGCGCGTGGCCGCGGATTGTCGCGGCAAGTTTCCAGCCGAGATTCATCGCGTCGCCAAGCCCGAGATTGAGGCCCTGCCCGCCCAGCGGCGAATGGATATGGGCGGCGTCGCCCGCCAGCAGGATGCGCCCCCGACGGTAGTCGGTCGCCTGACAGGCGCGGTCGGTCCACGTGGTGGCACGTTTCAGTGCCGTGACCACGAGATCGGTGCCGGAGACCTTGCGCAGGACCGCCTGGATATGGTCGCGGGTGATCGGCTGCGTCCGGTGGCATGCGCCGGCATCGAAATCGGCCATCGTGACCAGGCCCGGCGGGGCGTAGGTGTACAGGCCCGTGGGGGTGGCGTGGCGGCCGGGTTTGAGGCTGGCCGGATCGGCCAATGCGATTTCGGCGGAATAGCCGGTCAATTCCGGCTCCGTTCCGGTGAAGGCGATCCCGGCCGCCTTGCGCACCCTGCTGCGGCCACCGTCGCAGCCGACCAGCCAGAGACCTTCGAACGTGCGACCATTGGCGCGCACGCTGACTTTCGTCTCGGACTGTGAAAGATCCTCGACTTTACAGCCGCGCCTGATTTCGGCGCCCATGGCGAGCGCACGATCGGCCAGCACGGTTTCGATGCCCGCCATATCGGCCGCCATGCCGCCGATGGGGCCGGGCAGACGATAGGGCCATGTCGCGCTGTCGATCTGATCCTGAAAGAACGGGATGCCGGCGAAGTGACCGGCAGCGCGGCGGCCTGGTCGCATCCAGTGCGCCGTGGCCGTGACGTCGCGATCGGCGGCACGGCTTTTGAGTGGGTCGAGCAGATCGCGGCGATCGCATGTTTCCATGGTCGCGACCGAAAGGCCGCGCAGTCCGAACGGCAGGTCCTTCAGGGGAGATGCCGGGGTCTGTGCCTGCTCCAGCATCAGGACCGAACAGCCCGCGAGGCACAGTTCGCCAGCGAGAAACAGCCCGACCGGGCCGGCGCCCACGATGATTACATCATGATATTTCGGAAACTCTACAGGCATGAACGGCTCCACTGTCGATGTTCGACCGGAGCGTTCCTGGCATCTGCCCCCGCGCCGGACGAACGACTGGATGCCCGGGAGAGCATCCGTTGTTCGTCGCGGGGGTCTTGTGCGCGAGGCCAAAGACCAGAGCTTTCGTTACCGAAAGGACCTGGGCTTACCAGACCAGATCTGCCTTTTCCGACACGCCATGCGTAGCAACGTGGCGGCCTGTCGGCAAGGCCGCGCTATTCGGCCTGCGGTGACAGCCGCCCGGTGCGGGACAGCAGGACCAGCACCACGCCCAGCAGGCAGATCCCCAGGCCGGCGGCGGAGACCATCGGGTAGCCGAACCCGAAGGACAGGACCGCGCCGCCCAGCGCGGCACCCAGCGCGTTGCCCAGGTTGAACGCGCCGATATTGACCGACGAGGCCAGGCCCGGCGCGTCGTGCGCGGCCTGCATGGTGCGCATCTGCAACGCCGGCATCAGCGAGAAGCTGGCGGTGCCCCAGAGCAGGACGCCGGCCAATGCGCCGGCCGGCGTCTGCGCCGCGAAGGGGAAGGCCAGCATGATCAGGCCCAGGATGGGGAAGAACACCAGCAGCGTACCGGCCAGCGAGCGGTCCGCCGCGCGGCCGCCGATGGCGTTGCCAATGCTGAAGCCGACGCCGATCAGCATCAGCGCCGCCGTCGTCAGCGCCGGGCCGGCCTTGGTGATGTGCTCCAGCATCGGCACGATATAGGTGTAGAGTTCGAACATCGCGCCGGCGCCGATGACCGTGACGCCCAGTGCCATCAGCACGTTGGGGCGCAGGATGGCCTTGAGTTCGGCCGCCGCGTCGGGCCTTGGGCCGGCCTCGGCCAGCGGCAGGGCGACCGACAGGGCCGCCGCCGCGACCACGCCCAGCATCGAGATGACGGCGAACGCGCTGCGCCAGCCCAGCGTATCGCCCAGCCAGGTGGCGGCCGGGACGCCGAAGATATTGGCGACGGTCAGGCCCATGAACATGCTGGCCAGCGCGCTGGCCCGGCGGTTGGGCGCGACCAGGCTGGCGGCCTCGACCGCGCCCAGGCCGAAGAAGGCGCCATGGGCCATGCTGGTGAGCACCCGTGAGAGCAGCAACTGCGTGTAGTCGGCGCTGGCCGCCGATGTGAGATTGCCGATGGCGTACAGGACCATCAGCCCGATCAGCGCGTATTTGCGCGGATAGCGGGCCAGCAGCAGGGTGACGAAGGGGGCGCCGCCCATGACGCCGAAAGCGTAGGCGCTGATCAGGCTGCCGGCCTTGGGCACGCTGACATGGACGCCCTCGGCCAGGACGGGCAGCAGCCCCATGGGCGTGAATTCGGTGACCCCGATCGCGAAGGCACCGCAAGCCAGGGACAACAGCGCAAGACTGGACGAATGATCGGCTTTCGACAAAACGGCTTCTTTCCCTTTTTTCGGCGGGCGCATCTGGCGGCCGGGTGACGAGACCGGCGTGATGATCGGGATTTGATCGCACGGTTCGGAGTGTGCGGCATCGTCGACGGACATAGTGTCGGGGTCAATCACAATTGACGGGAGGCGGAGATGGAGGGATCGGACGCGGACAGGAACGCCACCGAACGGGACCCGCGCTGGCGCGGGATCGTGCATCGGGATCGGCGGGCCGACGGGTGGTTCTGGTATTCCGTGACCACCACGGGGGTCTATTGCCGGCCCTCCTGCCCCTCGCGCATGGCCCGGCCGGACAATGTGCGGATTCATGACACCATCGCGGACGCACGGGCGACAGGCGCGCGGCCCTGCCTGCGCTGCGACCCCGATGCGGCGGCGGACGCGGACGGGCGGAATGCGCGCGTCGTGCAGGCGTGCCGCCTGATCGAAGCCGGCGACAGGCGCCCGACCCTTGCCGCCCTGGCGCGCGCGGTCGGGTGGAGCCCCGGCCATTTCCAGCGTGTGTTCACCCGCGCCACCGGGCTTTCGCCGCGCCGATATGCCGATGCCTGCCGGAGCGGGCGCCTGCGCGCGGCCCTGCCCGCCGCGCCGCGTGTGACGGATGCGATCTATGCCGCCGGATATGGGTCCAGCAGCCGCTTTTATGAAAAATCCGCCGGGATGCTGGGCATGACGCCGACCGCGCTGCGCCGGGGGGCGGTCGCCGAGCGGTTGCGCTTTGCCGTGGGGGCGTGTGCGCTGGGGGCGATCCTCGTGGCTTCCAGCGAACGGGGGATCGTGGCTATTCTGCTGGGGGATGACCCGGAACTGCTGGTGCGCGATCTTCAGGATCGCTTTCCCCGTGCCGAGCTTGTCGGGGGCGACCGGGATTACGAAGCACTGGTGGCGCGGGTGGTCGGGTTTGTGGAAGCGCCTGCCATCGGGCTGGATCTGCCCCTCGATATTCGCGGCACGGCCTTTCAGCAGCGCGTGTGGGATGCGCTGCGGGAGATTCCGGCCGGGAATATTGCGACCTATCGCGACATCGCGCGTCGGATCGGCGCCCCCGCTTCGGTAAGGGCGGTGGCGAATGCCTGTGGCGCCAATGCGCTGGCCGTTGCCATACCGTGCCATCGCGTGATCCGCCATGACGGCACGGTTTCGGGGTATCGCTGGGGGGTCGCGCGCAAGGAGAGGCTGCTGGAACGGGAGAAATCCTGACCGGTCGCGCGATGTTTCCGCGTTGGGCGGTTGCCCGCCCCATGACGGGTCAGGCGTTCAGAACCTTGCGCGGCGAGGGAGGTCTACCAGCTATATCCTATGCTGGCCTGGGCGTTGCGGCGCTCGCCATAATAGCAATACTGGCCGGCGTAGCCGTAGGCGAAGCAGTTGGCGACATAATGCCGGTCGAAGATGTTGCGGACGCTGGCCGAAACCTTCCATCCCCGGAGCGCGCGGGACAGGTTCGACAGATCGTAGCTGATGGACGCATCGAACAGCGCATATTGCGGGAGCCATACGCTGCCGTACGTCGCTTGTCCGCCATAGGTTTTTGCCGAATAGCGCATGCCGCCGCCGAAACCCAATCCTTTCGCCGGGCCTGACGGCATCGTGTAGAAGGCGAACAGCGAGGCATTGCCCTTGCCCGACTGGATCAGCGGCTTGCCGGTGGAATCGTCATGCACCCGCTGGACGCTGATGGCCGCCGTGAGCATGAGGTTGCGGAACGGATCGGCATGGGCCTCGAACTCGAACCCGTCCGAATGGACCAGCCCGCTTTGCAGATTGTAGCCCGTATTGGCGACGGAGACGAGGACGTTGCTCTGCTCGATATGAAAGCCCGCCGCGGTGAGCAGGAGGGACGTGCCCGGAAGCTGATATTTCAGCCCCCCTTCGAGCTGTTTTCCGACGGACGGGTTCGCCTGGCGCAACGTGGCCCCGCCGTCGTTGGAGACGCTGCCCGACTGCGGCTGGAAGGACGTGGCGTAGCTGATATAGGGCGCAAGGCCGAAATCGAAATGATAGAGGCCGGACGCGCGCCAGGTGATCTGGCTTGCATTCTGCCGCGTATCGGACTGGGACAGAAACTCGACCTGATGGGACCGGTACCAGTCGTTGCGGAGGCTGCCGGTCAGGATCAGACGGTTCCAGCGGATCTCGTCCTGGCCGTAGGCACCGATCTGGTGGGACTCCGTGACGTAGTTCTGAGTCGGCGTCAGCGGGGGGATGACCATGTGGTAATCGGGATGCAGGACATCCAGATCGGGCGCATCGCCGCCGGATTCCTTGTCGTTCGCTCTCTGCTGCATGTAGTCGAACCCGAACATCAGCGTATGACGCAGCGGCCCGGTGCGGACATGCCCCTTGAACTGGCTGTCGAATGCCAGGTTGTACACGTGCTCCCGCGTGCCGTATGCGGAGCGGGACAGCATGGTACCGGTGGTGCCGTCGCCGCCGTCGTCGTAATAGCCGTTGTCATAGACGCTGCGATATTCGGTCATGATATCGTCGTAGCGTCCGCGGGTGCTGAAGCTCCAGTCGTTATTGAAACGATGGTTGAAGAGATAGGTGATCGAACCCTGCCTGCGGTTGAATTTTTCCGAAGGGACATCACCATCGTAGAAATTTCGCGGCAGGTAGCCGTAGGATGCCCGCCTGAGGGAGCCGATCAGCGGGACACCGCCATAGGAGCCGTTCTCGGGGTCGTACTGGTAATTGCCCAGCAGGGTGAGGGTGGTCGGCCCGGTGCCGCCGAACGTGAAGGACGGGCTTATGCTGAAACGTCGGCTTCCCGTCTTGCTGAGTTGGGTGTGCTGCCCGTTCACCGTTCCGTATAGCCGGTAGCGGACCAGGCCGTCGTCCGTCGCGAAGCCGCCGACATCGGCATCGACGCGATAGAGATCGAACATGCCGCCGGTCGTGTTCACGCTGCCATAGGATCGCTGGTCGGTCGGCAGCTTGCTGGACAGTGCTGTGAGGCCGCCGGGGCTGGACTGGCCGTACAGCGCGGAGGCCGGGCCCTTGAGCAGTTCGACGCGATCCAGGCGGGAGGTATCGGTCTGGGCAACCGCGAAACCTGTCGGGCTGCTCTGCACTTTCAGCCCGTCGAGGAAGGTCGGCACCGTGAAGCCGCGCAGGTCGAACAGATCGTAGCGCGTGCCCTCCCCGCCGCGCGTATCGGCGGTGATGCCGGCGGCGTAGCGCACCGCCTGGTTGAGCGTCAGGACGCCGCGCACATCCATCTCGTCGCGCGTGATGACGGTGACCGACTGGGCCGTCTCGACCAGCGGCGTATTGGTCTTGGTCGCGGAAGAGGCGACGGTCGAGGCCATGCGTCCCCTGACCTCGATCTGCTCCGCCTGCGGGGCATGTGCCTTGGATTGGGTGGTGGCGGTCTGGCCGGCGGGGGGCGTTCCGACCTTATGGGGCGTGTCGGTCTTTTTCTGCTGCCCGGCGGCGGCGGCCGCGTCGGTCAGAACAAGGGAAAAAAGAACCGTGTAGACAATCCTGCTGCGCTGCATACCCGACCTGTTTCGTGACCCGATATCTTCCTGCGGAAGACGGTGATCGATGTTGATATTAAGAATAAGACTTAGTTGCGCCGATAGCCCTCTTTGGAGGTCCCATCAAGCGACGAACCTCCGGCTGGCCTGAACGCCAGTACATTCGGCCTGATCGCCGACATCGCGGTTTGCGGGACGGCGCGCATGATCGGACCGATGGCGTCGGGGGCGATCGTGTGGCGGAGGGTGGGGAAGGCCGTGCGCGGTGGGCGGGGCGCCCGTTCTGTTACGGGCGCGGTGCCGGCCCCGTGCCGGGCCGCAGCGTACTGGGGGCGACGCCGAAGGTTCTGTGGAACATCGTGCTGAAACTGCCGGCATTCTCATAGCCGAGATCGAACGCGACTTCCGCGATGGACTGGCCCGCCGCGATGCGCGATGCGGCTTCGATCACCCGCACCCGGCGACGCCAGGCCGCGAACCCCATCCCCATTTCCAGGTGAAACAGGCGGGTGAAGGTGCGCCGCGCCATGCCGGCCTCGCGCGCCCAATGGTCGATGTCGCGGCAGTCTCCCGGCTGGGCGGTAATGAGTTCGCACACGCGGCGCAGCCGGTGGTCCTGTGGAAAAAGCAGGCGTTCGGCGATCCGGGGGGCGCGCCCGATTTCATCGACCAGGAGCCGGGCGATGGCCGACATGCGATCGTCCATCGTGAAATCGTATTTCATGGCAATGATCTCGTCCACCAGCCCGCGCATGAGGGTGGACACGTCGAACATCCTGGGCGGCAGGTCGGCGCCGGTCAGAGCGGGATCGACATAGACGACCTGGAACGCCAGATCGGTGCGGCAGGTCGCCTGATGGAGCGTGTTGGCGGGGAGCCACAGGCCCTGGCCGGGGCCGAGGGTGAAGCTGCCGCGACAGGTGCCGACCGTCACCGTGCCGGCCAGAAACACGGAGAGCTGGCCACGGTCATGGGTATGGAACCCGTCCACGAACCCGCCGACATAGTGATCCGCGAAACCCACGACGGGCGGCGGATGATGCGGAAGATCAGCCGTGCGTTTCATGACGCCACGATTTCCATCCCTCTGTTCGCGCACGCGCCCCGGCGAGAGAGAATCCGCCTGCCGCGCGGGACGATGTGCGAGAGGTGCGTATCACGCGGTGTGGCCGCTCTGCCAGGATGAGGCGGGGCGTTCGGCACGCGTGGGCGCCCGCTTCTTCCATGCACGGGTTCAGGGCGGGTTGCCTGCGTCCCGCCGCGACAGGGCCAGCAGGGCGACGAGCGCGGAGGCCAGTCCGGCGGCCGCGCCGACGCCCAGCGCCCAGCGCGGGCCGAAACTGTCGGCGACCCAGCCGACGATGGGGGCGCCGATCGGCGTGCCGCCGAGGGCCACGCCGACGCGCAGGGCCATGACCCGGCCGCGCATTTCGGGCGGGGTGGAAAGCTGCACCAGGCTGTTGGTCGTGTTGGTGACGGTGAGGGCCGCGACGCCGATGACGACGAGCGCGGCGGCGAAGAGCCAGTAGCCCGGCGCGAGGGCGGCCAGCGCGCAGCCGAGGCCGAAAACGAATGCGCCCGTCAGCAGGGATTCGAAACGCGGCGCCATGCGGGCGGCGCCGAAAAAGGCGCCCGCCATCGAGCCCAGCGCCATGATGGAGGACAGGATGCCGTAACCCCGCGCCCCGACATGAAAGACGCTGACGGCCATGGTGGAGATGAAGATGGGGAAGTTGAGGCCGAATGTGCCGATCAGGAACAGCATGATCAGGATCGCCCGGAGATCGGGGCGGCCCCACGCATAGCGGAACCCCTCGGTGAAATTGCCCTTGCGGCGGTGGACGCGGGCGCTCGGGCGCAGGGCGGCGACGCGCAGCGTGGCCAGCGAGAGGAGGACGCCCACGAAGGAGACCCCGTTGATGAGGAAGGACCAGCCGGTGCCGATGGCCGCGATCACCAGCCCCGAGACGGCCGGGCCGATCAGGCGGGCGGCGTTGAACGAGGTGGAGTTGAGCGCCACCGCGTTGTGCAGGTCGCGCTCGCCCACCAGTTCGGCCACGAAGGTCTGGCGGACCGGGGCATCGAACGCGGCGACGCAGCCGAACAGGAAGGCGAAGACATAGACGTGCCAGAGCCGGACGATGCCCGCGACCGTCAGCGCGCCCAGCGCCAGGGCGAGGACGCCCATCGCCGCCTGGGTGACCATGAGCAGGCGGCGCTGGTTGAAATGGTCGGCGGCGAAGCCCGTCCAGGGCAGCAGGAGCATCTGCGGCCCGAATTGCAGGGCCATGACCAGACCGACCGCCGAGGCGTCGTGGTGCGTCAGTTCGGTCAGCACCAGCCAGTCCTGCGCCGTGTGCTGGACCCAGGTGCCGATATTGGAGACGAAGGCGCCGGCGGCCCAGATGCGGTAATTGACGATGCGCAGCGACCGGAAGACGCCTGGGAGGC
This sequence comes from Gluconacetobacter dulcium, assembly GCF_014174165.1. Classification (GTDB taxonomy): domain Bacteria; phylum Pseudomonadota; class Alphaproteobacteria; order Acetobacterales; family Acetobacteraceae; genus Gluconacetobacter; species Gluconacetobacter dulcium. The sequence goes on from NZ_JABEQN010000027.1 coordinate 29,413, forward strand.
ACCACATCATGTCGGCGCCGGACTGTGGCCGGCAGGGCGGTGCATTGGCGGTCTCGCGGATCGGATCATGCGACGGGGCGGTGATGAAACATCATGGCCACATGGCGCGCGACGTCCAGCGAAAGGCGCGTGGAGCCGGGATGCGAGAGACAGGATGCTGCGCGGGCGCCGGCGCGATCGCCAAAAAAAACGGGGGATACCCGGCCGCATGGGCCGGATATCCCCCGTTTGATGTCCGCGCCGGCCGGGCGCTGTGCGCGCCCTGGCCGGATGGAGCAATCAGCGCTTGCTGAACTGGAAGGAACGGCGGGCCTTGGCGCGGCCGTACTTCTTGCGCTCGACGACGCGCGAGTCGCGGGTCAGGAAGCCGGCGGCCTTCAGGATGCCGCGCAGCGTGGGCTCGTAATGCGTCAGCGCGCGGCTGATGCCGTGACGGACCGCGCCGGCCTGGCCGGACAGACCGCCGCCCGTGACCGTGCAGTAAACGTCGAACTGGTTGTAGCGGTCGGCCACCAGAAACGGCTGGGTGATCAGCATCCGCAGCACCGGACGGGCGAAGTAGGTGCCCACCGGACGGCCGTTGACCGTGATGTCGCCCTTGCCCGGCTTGATCCAGACGCGGGCAACCGCGTCCTTGCGGCGGCCGGTGGCGTAGGAACGGCCCTGCGCGTCGCGCTTGGCTTCGTAGACCGGGGCATCCTGCGTGGAGACGACCTGGCCGGTTGCGACGGCATCCTTCAGGTCGGCCAGCGTGCCTGTACGCTCTTGGGTTTCAGACATTCTATCAGGCCCCGACCTTCTGGGTGTTGATGGTGTTCTTGCGGTTCAGCGCCGCGACGTCGAGCGTCGTGGGCTGCTGGCCGGCGTGCGGATGCTCGGTACCCGCATAGACATACAGGTGCTTCATCTGCGCGCGCTGTAGCGGGCCGCGGGTGATCATGCGCTCGACCGCCTTCTTGACCACATGGCCGGGGTTCTTGCCCTCCAGCCGCTGGGTGATCGTGCGCTGCTTGATGCCGCCCGGATAGCCCGTGTGGTAATGGAACAGCTTCTGGCCGACCTTGTTGCCGGTGAGGCTGATCTTCTCGGCGTTGATCACGACGATGTTGTCGCCGCAATCGACATGCGGAGTGAACTGCGGCTTGTGCTTGCCGCGCAGGCGCTGCGCGATGATGGCGGCGAGACGTCCCAGAACGAGGCCTTCGGCGTCGATCAGGATCCAGTCTCGCGTCACCTCTGCGGGCTTCAGCGAGAGGGTGGTCTTCATCTGTTTGTGTTCCGTCTGATGGATAGGGAGCGGTAACGGGTGGCGCGTTATCCGCGCACGCGGCCACTCCGTCAAGACAAAAACGGGTTTTGCGCCGATTTTTCGGGCAACTAGCGATGCGGTATCCCCATACCACATCCTGGGCTCCATCGGGAGATTGCCCATCCGCATGGGAATGTTATAGCTGTCATACCGGCCATAGACGGGTGCCCCATACGTGAAAAAACTGACTTCCGCCCTTGTTCTGCTACTGATCATCGTGATCGTGGGAGGGCTGGGCCTGCGGCATCTCGCCCAGAGCCGAATGGAATCCGCCATTGCCGACCTGCGGACGGCGATCGGCTCCGGCGCCAGCTTTACCTATGCCACCGCCTCGCCGCGCATTCTCGCCCGTGGCGCGCGGCTGACGGCGGTGACGTATCGCAACCCCGGACTGACCCTGACGGCCTCCGAGGCCATCGTGGGCCGCGTGACCGGAAACGCGGTCGATGGCCAGCATATCGGCGCGCTGACGCTGCGCAACGTCCAGATCATGGAACCGGGGGCCACGGCCTCGATCGCGTCGCTGGTGCTGAAGGGGCTGGTGCTGCCCAATAGCGGGCCGGACCTGTTCCGCACCCCCACCCCGCCGCGCCTGGACTCGATGGTGCTGGATTCGGCGCAGGTGAAGGACCTGCATGTGGCGGTGCCGGGCGGGCAGACCGACCTGACGATCGCCAATGCCACCCTCCGCGATTACGGGCTGGGCCGGACCTCGCACCTGGATATCGAGACGCTTGCCGTGCAGATCCGCCTGGCGCCGTCGCGCCGCATCGGCATCGGCCATCTGCGCATCGACGGGCCGGATTTTGCCGGCCAGCTCGCCAGCCTGCTGCAATCGGGGCACCTGATCCATACGGTCGGCCGTCGCCGGTTTGACATCTCGGCCCTGACCATCGATACCGCCAGCCCGCTGCTGCGCGTGGGGCATCTGGAAGCCGAGCAGGAAGCCACCACCAGCCAGGACGAGCTTGAGACCACCATCACCGACCTGACCGCCTGGCCCAGCCCGCCGCAGGACCAGTCGCTGCTGCGGATGATCGGCTACGACCATTTCGCCGGCCGCATCCATGCCGTCAGCACCCTTCAGCGCCAGAGCGGAACCATGACCCTGCATCCGCTGGATATCGACGCCCCGGACATGGGCCATATGACCATCCTGGCCGATCTGGACCAGATACCGGTCGATGACCTGGCCAACCTGCCCGAGACCGCGCGGATCGTCTCCGCCACCATCGACTGGCAGGACCATTCGCTGGCCGACCATGTGCTGGACGGGCTGGCCCGCGCCCGGCAGGTGGCGCCCGATGCCTACCGCCAGCAGATCCAGACCGCGCTGGCGGAGACGCCCGACCCCTCGATGCAGGCGCTGGGCCATTTCCTGGCCCGGCCGGACCAGCGGCTGCGCGTGATGCTGCGGCCGCCCCGGCCGATCAGCGTGCTGATGCTGGGCGTGGCGCTGTCGATGGCCGGCGACCCCGCCACGGCGGGCATGCTGGGCCTGTCGATCAGCCTCCCGTGAGCCCTCCCCCGCTCCCCGGCGGGCCTGTGCATGTGATCGGTGCCTCCGGCCGGTCGGGGGTGGCCCTGTGCCGGGCGCTGCTGGAGCAGGGAACGCCCTTTGTCCCCGTAGTGCGCGATGCCGCCCGCTGGCGGGCGACCGGCCTGCCGGGCGAACCCGTGATCGCGGACCTGACGGGGCCGGCGGACGGGCTGCGCCGGGCGCTGGCGGGCGCGGCACGGGTGGCCAGCACCGCGCATGCGCGGCATGTGCCCGCCCTGCTGGCGGCGATGCCCGAAGGGGCCGCGCTGGTGTGTCTGGGCAGCACCCGCAAATTCACCCGCTGGCCCGACGCGCACGGCAACGGCGTGCTGGCCGGCGAGGCGGCGCTGATGGCATCGGGCCGCGACGGGGTTATCCTGCACCCCACCATGATCTATGGCGCGCAGGGCGAGAACAATGTGCGCCGGCTGGCGGCGCTGCTGCGCCGGTTGCCGGTGACGCCGCTGCCCGGCGGCGGGCACGCGCTGGTGCAGCCGATCCATCAGGACGACGTGACGCGCAGCATGCTGGCGGCGCTGGGCCGGGCATGGGACGGGCCTCATGCGCTGGTGATCGCGGGGGGGACCGCCCTCTCCTACCGGGATTTCGCCGCCATGGTGGCGCGGCATGCGGGCCTGAGGCCGCGCCCCGTGCTGCCGGTGCCGGCCGCGGCGATGATGGCGGCCGCGTGGGCGACCCGCGTGCTGCCGGGCCTGCCGCCGGTGGGGACCGCCGAAATCCGGCGCCTGCTGGAAGACAAGGCGTTCGACACGGGGCCGATGGCACGGGATCTGGGCGTGGTGCCGATCGGCCTGGAGGACGGGCTGGGGCGGCTGTTCGGGCGCTGACCGTCGGCGGAGCCCGCCCTACAGGGCCTTGCGCAAGGTCAGCGTGATCGTGCGGCCCAGCGGGTCCATGAAGGCGGGCGCGTAGCCGGCCGGTGTCGCGCCCGCGCCGTTGCGCACGCGCATGCGGGTGTTGAACAGGTTCACCATCGCCAGCGAAAGGCGCAGATTGTGCGCCCATGGTGCGCGGCTGCCCCTGGGGGTGCGGCCGAGATCGACGAACATCGTTGCGTCCAGCGTTTTCAGGTCCCCGAAGAACAGGCTGCTGGCGGCGCTGGAGGCGAGGGCCGATGTGCCGGATTGCCATTTCCCCACCAGGCGCACGCCGAAGCCCTGGTCGTAGAGGCCCGCCTGGATCGTGGCCTCGTGGCGCGGCTGCCCGCCCGAAGCGCCGATCGTGCCGCCGTTGAGAAGGTCGAGCGCGGGCAGGCCGGGCCGGAGCAGGATATCGTCTTTCAGGCGCCAGACCTGGGTTGCGATCAGATAGATCCGGCCGCCTTCGGTCTTTCCATCGGTCTTGCCGTTGGTCTTTGCGCCCTTCCGGCTTTTCGTGCCCGATGGAAACGGGCGCGAATAGACGAAGGTGGCGTTCCATTCGTTGCGCGTCTCGCGCGCTATGTTGACCGGCCGCAGATCGACGATCTCCAGCACCCCGGCCTGATCGCGGCGATACAGGTCGGGGAAGGCGTTTTCGATGGCGGCGGTCGCGGTGGGCAGGGACTGGACGCCGTTGTCGGTGCGGGCGCGGACATAGTTTACGTGCAGGCGCGCGTCGCTCAGGAAGGGCGGGTTGACGATGGCGCCGAGGCTGAGTTCCCGACGCCGCGTCGCCGCCAGATCCGGATTGCCGCCGGTGAGCGTCGTGACCTGGACGGACTGGCCCCGGACGTAATCGTAGGTCGTGACGTTGGGCGTCTGGATGGTGGGCGAGACGCGTTGCGCGGCCGTGGGGGCGTCGCGCCGCGTGGTGTAGGAGAACGGAAACTGCACCCAGTCGACGGGCGACCATGTCAGGCCGCCACCGACCGCGCCCAGCGTGCCGAAATGCGAGACGCGGCTGACCGAGCCGTTGACGTTGGCGCCCAGCTTGCCCGCGGCCGGAAGAAAATCCTCGCCGAATATCGGGATGTCGCCATTGAGGTGGAGATTGCCGACATCGCGCCGGATGTCGCCGCGTTCGGTCCTGCCGCCGATATGCGACGTGGCGTTCTGGGCGGCGAGGGTGCCTGTCAGGCCGACGCTGACGAAGAGATCGCCCGCCGGAAGGCGGGTCACCGTGCCGGACAAAAGGACGCTGAGCCTGCCCGTACTGCTGACCGACCGGCCGCTATTGCGTGTGCGCACCCCCAGATAGCAGCGGGAGACGGGGACATAGGGGTCGAACCCGTTATCGCCCGCGTCGAGCAGGCCCTGCACCGTGGAAAGATCGAGGCCGGTTTCGGTGCGGGTGACGGTCACGCCGTGATCGTAGCTGGCGTTGGCGTTCCATTTCCATGTGCCGAACCTGCCGTTGGCATTCAGCCCCGCATGGCCGGAATCGGTGCGGGCGCGCTGATGCAGGGGCGAGACCTCGGTGAAGTCCCGGTACAGCCGGGTGTCGGTTGCGAACGGCGAGAACGGATTGTCGGCGGGCAGGTCGAGAATGCCGCGCGCCGGGCCTTGCAGGCTCTCCTGATCCTGATGGGTGTAGGTCAGGTTCAGCGCGGCGGAGACATCGTCGAACAGGCGGTCGGCCAGAACGCCGTTGAGCGTGCCGACATGTTTGCGGGGCTGGAGCGTATAGGCCGATGAATCGGTGCTGGAGCGGGGCGTGTCGGCGTAGGGCAGGAAGTCGGCCAGGGCCGGGCTTTCTCCCTCGGCCAGCGTGGGGACGCCCGCGACGGTGACCGGCCGGCCCGCGAGCGCGTCGAGCCCCGGATCGAGGCTGCCGCCATCCGCCGCGACGAGATTGCCCGCATTGTCGTACCGTCCGCCGGCCCGTGGCGGCACGACGCCGCGCGCGCTGTCCCGCAGCCAGGCGTTCGCGCCGTAGCGGGCGCTGAGAGTGATGCGCCGGTCGCCGTTCAGATGCGTGAAGCTGAGGGAGGGCGCGATGGTCCGCGCGCCGCCATCGGTGGACTGGCCGGCCGCGAGATTGATGCGCCCCGCATGAAAGCGGCGGACGGTGACGATGTTCACCACGCGCTGGTCCGCCGAATAGCCGTAGCGCAGGGCCTCTTCCTCGGTGAATATATCGACGCGCGCGACGGCTTCGAACGGCAGGTCCTGGAGTTCCTGATTGCCGGATATACGCTGCCCGTTGAGCAGGACGACCGGGGGATTGGTGCCGGTTCCGCGCCCCGAGCGCGTTTCGGGCGCGATGGCGGTGAGCAGGTCGGACACCGTGTCCACCCCGTAGGCGCGTACCTCCTCCGGGCCGATCCGGGTGATCGGCTTGTCGTCGCCCAGCACCGCGCCCGCACTGCGTCTGCCCGTGACGGTGATGGCCTCGGCGGCGCGATCCGCCGGGGGTGGGGAGGAGACGGTCAGGGGGGCGGCCGCCGGGTTGCCGCCGGTCTGGGCGATCGCCTGCCGGGTGGCGACGGTGCCGGCCCAGGCTGCGGCCATGATCCACAAAGGAACGAAGCATTGCGGCGAAGGCTTTGTGCGGCGTCGCACCTGAAATGCCATTCCTTCCGGCATGGGCTGTCGAGCGGCGGACGGGCGGCCGCATTTGGCCCTGTCATACCGAATCGCGGTGAGGCGCGAAAGCGGGCGCCATGCGCGGGATGATGCGCCTGTGGGACCGGAGCGTTATTTCAGGGATGGCGCGGCCGACGGCCCCTGGGGCCGCCTGGGCAGGAACCCGTGATGCCGATATGTCATCAGGGTTTGTCAGATTGATCTGACCCGCTGGGGCGAACGACGGGGCTCGAACCCGCGACCACCGGTACCACAAACCGGCGCTCTACCAGCTGAGCTACGTCCGCCACAGCGGGCTGTCATGTAGAGAACTGATTCCCGCCCGTCAATCGCCCAGGCCACATGAGGGCAAAAAAACGCCTGCCCCGTCCCCGCCTGCGCTATGCGCCGCGCAGGTCGGGCAGTCCGGCGCGCAGGCGGGCCACGGCCTCGGTCAGGACCCCTTCGCGCTTGCAGAAGGCGAATCGTACCAGGTGGCCCGGCGCCTCTGCGGTGCTGTAGAAGGCCGAGACCGGAATCGCGGTGACGCGGCAGCGTTCGGTCATGGCGCGGCAGAAGGCCACGTCGTCGCCCGCGAAGCCGGTGGGGCGGATGTCGGCCACCACGAAATAGCTTCCGTCGCAGGGCAGGACGTCGAACCCCACGCCGCGCAGGCCCTCGGACAGCAAATCGCGCTTTGCCCGCATGTCGGACGCCAGGGTGGCGAAATAATCCGTTTCCTTGTCCAGCCCCATCGCCACCGCGCGTTGCAGGTTGGGCGCGGTGGTAAAGGTGAGCAACTGGTGCGCCTTGGCCACGCAGCCCGCGAGGGAGGCCGGGGCCGTGATGTAGCCGACCTTCCACCCGGTCAGCGAGAAACTCTTGCCCGCGCTGCCGATGCGCAGGCAGCGTTCGCGCATGTCCGGCAGCGTCATCAGCGGGATGTGGCGCGCGCCGAAGGTGAGGTGTTCGTACACCTCGTCGCAGATGGCGTAGGCATCGTGGCGGGCGACCAGCTCGGCGATCACGGCCAGTTCGTCCCGGTTGAAGACCTTGCCCGTCGGGTTCATCGGCGAATTGAGCAGGATGGCCTTGGTGCGGGGGCCGAACGCGGCCTCGAGCTCCGCGCGGGGGAGCGACCAGTGGGGCGGGGTGAGCCGGACCGGGCGGGGAATCGCACCCAGGGCGCGGATCATGGGCACGTAGGTGTCGTAGAGCGGTTCCAGCACCACGACTTCGTCACCCGGATCGAGCAGCGCCATCAGCGAGGCGGCCAGGGCCTCGGTGGCGCCGGAGGTGACGATGACCTCGCGCGCCGGGTCGATCGCCAGATCGTAGAACCGGGCGTTCGCGCGGGCCACGGCCTCGCGCAGTTCGGGCACGCCGGTCAGGGGCGGATACTGGTTGCGGCCGTCGCGCAGGGCGGCGGCGGCGGCCTCGATCAGGTCCGCCGGGCCTTCGGTGTCGGGGAAGCCCTGGCCGAGATTGATCGCGTCATGACGCACGGCCAGGGCGGACATCACGGTGAAGATGGTCGTCGGCAGGCCCGACAGCAGGCTGTTCAACGGTTTCATGATCGCTCTTTCCCGGCTGCGGGCACCCTTGCGGCCGCGCGCGTGCAGATGTGCGGAAAATCCCGGCATTTTGCAATCCGCTCCGATTGCTTGCGGGCGCGACCCGTGCCACGGTATCGGGGGCGGTCGGCCGGGCCGGTCGGCCCAGGCACAGCGCGGTCCCGGCCCCCGGCACCGCCCCAGGATGTGGCGACGCGGGCATGAAGAAGATCGAGGCCATCATCAAGCCGTTCAAGCTGGACGAAGTGAAGGACGCGCTGCACGAAATCGGCCTGATGGGCATTACGGTGACCGAGGCCAAGGGGTTCGGTCGCCAGAAAGGCCATACCGAACTGTATCGCGGCGCCGAATACATCGTGGATTTCCTGCCCAAGGTGAAGCTGGAGATCGTCTGCGCCGACGACATGGTCGATCGCGCGGTCGAGACGATCGTCGCGGCCGCGCGCACCGGGCGCATCGGCGACGGCAAGATCTTCATCATGCCGGTGGAGGATGTGATCCGCATCCGCACCGGGGAAAGGGGCCATGAGGCCATCTGACCCCTGACCCATGCCCTTTTTCCGCCCCGCACGGGACTGCCGGGCATGGCGGAGCCCCAGTCATCCTATCGACAACGGGGCGCTAGTTTCGTAACCGTTCCACTGCCGTGTCATACGGCACCTTCAGTTCAAGGCAGGTATATCGATGGCGAAGAAAGCCCAGAGTTCAGCTCCGACCACCCTTCCGTCCCCTTCCGCTGAGGCTATCGCCAAGGTCTTCAGCCTGATCCAGGAACATTCCGTGGAGCTGGTGGACCTGCGCTTCACCGATCCGCGCGGCAAGTGGCACCATACCTGCCAGCATGTCTCGACCATCGAACACGATACGTTCCGCGACGGCTTCATGTTCGACGGCTCGTCGATCGGCGGCTGGAAGGCCATCAACGAAAGCGACATGGTCCTGCTGCCGGACCCCACCACCGCCGTGATGGACCCGTTCTCGGCCAAGCCGCAGCTGATCCTGATCTGCGACATCATCGAGCCCTCGACCGGCCGGTTCTATAACCGCGACCCGCGCTCGACCGCCAAGCTGGCCGAAGCCTATCTGAAGTCCACCGGCCTGGGCGACACCGCCTTCTTCGGCCCGGAAGCCGAGTTCTTCATCTTCGACAACGTCAAGTTCGGCACCGGCCCGAATTTCGGCATCTATCAGCTCGACAGCATCGAAGGCCCCGGCGCGTCGCTGAAGGATTATCCGGAAGGCAACATGGGCCATCGCCCCGGCCTGAAGGGCGGCTACTTCCCCGTGCCGCCGGTGGACAGCGAGAGCGACCTGCGCGCCGAGATGCTGACCACGATGGGCGAGATGGGCCTGCCGATCGAGAAGCACCACCACGAGGTCGCGCAGTCGCAGCATGAGCTGGGCACGAAGTTCAGCACGCTGGTCGAATCCGCCGACTTCATGCAGATCTACAAATACTGCGTGCACAATGTCGCGCATTCATACGGCAAGACCGCGACCTTCATGCCGAAGCCGATCTATGGCGACAACGGCTCGGGCATGCATGTGCATCAGTCGATCTGGAAGGCCGGCAAGCCCGTCTTCGCCGGCAACGGCTATGCCGACCTGTCGGACCAGGCGCTGTACTACATCGGCGGTATCATCAAGCACGCCAAGGCGCTGAATGCCTTCACCAACCCCTCGACCAACTCCTACAAGCGTCTGATTCCGGGCTTCGAGGCGCCGGTGCTGCTGGCGTACTCGGCCGCCAACCGGTCGGCTTCGTGCCGTATCCCCTACGCGACCAGCCCCAAGGCGAAGCGCGTCGAAGTGCGGTTCCCCGACCCGACCGCCAACCCCTATCTGGCCTTCGCCGCCATGCTGATGGCCGGCCTGGACGGCATCAAGAACAAGATCCACCCCGGCGACGCCATGGACAAGGATCTGTACGACCTGCCGCCCGAGGAACTGAAGCAGATCCCGACCGTCTGCGGGTCGCTGCGCGAGGCGCTGGGCGCGCTGGCCGCCGACCACGAATTCCTGCTGGCCGGTGGCGTGTTCACCAAGGACCAGATCGAGAGCTACATCGAACTGAAGTGGCAGGAAGTCTACAAGTTCGAACATACGCCGCATCCGGTCGAGTTCGAGATGTACTACTCCGTCTGATTCCGATTTTGCGGGATTGATGGTAAAGGGCGCCGGGTCCGTGAGGGTCCGGCGTTCTTTTTTGAAAAAAAGAACCAAAAAACTTCCGATTTGTTCGGGCGTTTTTTGCCTGGGCGTTTTGCGGCTCCGGGCCGCTATGCGGGCGGGCCTTTTTCTCCCGCCAGTTCCCTGCGGGAGCGGTCCAGTTCCTCGCTGTAGCGGCGCAGGGCGTGCTGCTCGGTCAGCATGCCGCGCACCTGCCGGCCTTCCACGCTGTCGACCACCACCAGCGCGTCGCTTTCGGCCTGTTCGAAACGGGCGATGGCGTCGCGCAGGTTCATCTGCGGCACCAGCATCTGGTCGCGATACTGGGCGAAGCGGGCAACGGTTTCGTCGGGCAGCGCGGTGTCCACATACAGATCGGGCACCAGCACCAGTCCGACATAGCGGCCGGCCTGGTCGACCAGCACGATGCGATGCGCCGACCCCAGCGGGAAGACGCACCGCGCGGCCTTGACCGTCGTGTCCTGGCACAGGGTTTTGACATCCTGGCGCATCATCCTGCCGACCGTCAGGGTACGGATCCAGCCGACATCGACGGCCGAGCGGATCGATTCCCCGCGCAGGTGGAAGCGCCAGGTGGCGAAGGAATAGCCGAACGTGCGGCGGACGGTGAGGCTGGCGATGACCGAGGCGACCAGAACGGCGCCGGTCAGGGGCAGGCTGCCCGTCATTTCCAATGCGAGGAAGACCATGGTCATCGGGGCGCCGACCACCGCGACGGCCATCGCGCTCATGCCCACCAGGGCGCAGAGTTCGGCCGAGAGGGGGGTGGCGGAGATCAGGGCGAGCGCGCCGCCGAAGGCCGCGCCGGTGAGGACGCCCAGATAGAGCGAGGCGAAGAACAGGCCGCCCCGGAAGCCGGCGCCGATGGAGACCGAGGAAGCCAGCGCCTTCATGGCCAGCAGCGCCAGCAGCCAGCCGGTGGGGTAATCATGCTCCAGCGCGACGCGCATCGCCCAGTGGCCGGAGGACATGACCGTGGGCGAGACCAGCGCCAGCAGGCCGACCACCAGCCCGCCGATGGCAGGGCGCATCCAGGCCGGCAGGCGGGAACGGCGGAACAGGGCCTCGGCCAGCGTGACGCAATACATCAACCCGACGCCCAGCAGGGCGGCGACGATGCCCAGCGTGGCGATGGGCAGGTAGTCGTCCATCCGCAGGGTGGGCGGCAGGACGACCGTGACGCCGGGGGCGGCGCTGTGCAGCAGGTGGGCCACCCCGATGGCGCAGACCGAGGCCGCCGCGACCGGGGCCAGGTTGGCCAGCGAGTAGGTGCCGATGACCAGTTCGAACGCATAGAACGAGCCGGCCAGCGGCGCGTCGAACGCCGACCCGATGGCGCCCGCCGCGCCGCAGCCGACCAGCAGGCGCAGGTCTTCGCGCCGGACGCGGAACATGCGGCCCAGGCGCGAGCCGGTGGCGGCGCCGATCTGGGTGAAGCCGGCCTCCAGCCCCACCGAGGCGCCGACGGCGTTGGAAAAGACCGTCTGGAGGGCGACGATCGCGCTGTCGCGCATCGACATGCGGCCGCCATGCAGGGCGTTGGCCTCGATGGGGTCGACGGGGCGGCCGGGCGCCCAGCGGGCGATGAAGATCCCGAGCAGGCCGAGGCCCAGGCCGCCCAATGTGGGCACCAGGACCGCGCGCAGGGGGATGATGGCGGCCAGCCCGGAAATGCGGCCCTCGCCGGGGGCGGCGAACAGAATCCGGTGGGCCAGCAGGGTGGCGTGGTTCATGACGCTGACCAGGACACCGGCGCCAGCGCCGACGCAGGCGGCGAGCACCACCAGCCATAATTCGTCCGCCCGGACCAGGGCGCGCAGCAGGCGTGGAACGTAGGCGACCCGGTCATCGCGCACGCTGCCCTCTGCCCCGTCCGGGGGCAGGAATGCGCCGCGATGGCGGCGCAGATGGTTCAGCAGGCCGAGAGTGGAGGACGGCACGGCAGGTCACTTTCGCGCGGCGGCCGGCGGATGATGTGCGGCACCGGGTCGCCCGTAGCGACTATTTGAAGTGATGTGCCTGTCGGATCAACCGGAATTCGGTCTTACCATACCTCACCGTCGCTTGCGGCCCCCGATCGCGGAGAAATGCCCGTGTCCCCTGCCCTGCCTTCCGCCATGCGTGCCGTGATCGTGCGCGAGCCCGGTGCGCCCGAGTCGATGGTTCTGACCGACCTGCCCCTGCCCGTGCCCGGACCGGGCGAGGTGCTGGTGCGGGTGCAGGCGGCGGGTGTGAACCGGCCCGACCTGATGCAGCGCAAGGGGCTGTATCCGCCGCCGCCGGGGGCCAGCCCGCTGCTGGGGCTGGAAATCGCCGGCGAGGTGGTGGGCACGGGGCCGGACGCAGCGGACTGGCCGGCGATCGGCACGCCGGTCTGCGCGCTGGCCAATGGCGGGGGCTATGCCGAGTATTGCGCCGTGCCGGCCGGGCAGTGCCTGCCCTGGCCGGACGGGTTCGACGCCATCCGCGCCGCCGCCCTGCCCGAGACGTTCTTTACCGTCTGGTCGAACCTGGTGATGACCGCGCATGTCGCGGCCGGGGAGACCGTGCTGATCCATGGCGGGGCCGGCGGCATCGGCACCGCGGCGATCCAGACCGTGCGGGCGCTGGGGGCCGTGCCTTACGTGACCGTGGGCTCGGCCGACAAGGCGACGCTGTGCCGGAAACTGGGCGCGGAGGCCGCGATCGACTACCGGGAGGAAGATTTCGTCGCGCGGATCGACGCCCTGACCGGGCGGCGGGGCGTGGATGTGGTGCTGGACGTGATCGGCGGCCCTTATCTGGACCGCAACCTGCGTTGCCTGGCGCCGGGCGGGCGGCTGGTGATCATCGCGCTGCAAGGCGGAGCCAAGGCGCAGGAGGTGGGCGTGGGGCGCATCCTGACGCGGCACCTGACGGTGGCCGGCACCACGCTGCGGCCGCGCGACGGGGCCTACAAGGCCCGCGTGGCCAAGGGGCTCCGCGGGACGCTGTGGCCGAAGCTCTCCGATGGGACCATCGCGCCGCTGATCCATGCCACCTTCCCGCTTGCCGAGGTGGTGGAAGCCCATAAGCTGATGGAGTCGGGCAGCCATTCGGGCAAGATCGTGCTTGATCTGCGTTAATGTTATAACACTGGCCGGGCCACTCGGACTCGGCGGGGAGTCCTGCGCCGGCCGTTACGGTTTTCCGCGCCGCCCCAGGGAAAGGATCATGCCATCGTGCTGCTGAACGTCATCGAGCGCGGACCTGACGACCGGTCGGACGCCCATTCCGCGCGTCCGCCCATCGTGCTGCTGCATGGCCTGTTCGGCCGAGCCCGCAATCTGGGCTTTTTCCAGAGGCGGCTGGCGCGGACCCGGCGGACGCTGGCGATCGACCTGCGCAACCATGGCGACAGTCCGCATGGGCCGATGGACTACAACACCATGGCCGGCGACCTGCTGGACACGCTGGCCCATCATGCGGCGTTGCCCGCGACGCTGGTGGGCCATTCGATGGGCGGCAAGGTGGCGATGACGCTGGCGCTGACCCGGCCGGGCATGGTGCACAGCCTGGTGGTGGCCGACATTCCGCCCGCCCGCACCGGGCACGGGCAGTTCTCGCTGGGCGAGCAGATGCTGCGGGTGCGGTTTCCGCACTATCTGAATCGCGCCGAGGCCGATGCCCTGCTGCTGCCCGAGATCCCCAATGCCGACGTGCGGGCGCTGATGCTGCAGAACATCCGGCTGGGCGAGAAGCCCGGATGGGTCATCGGGCTGAAGGAAATCGTGGACTCGATGACCAATATCGAGAGCTGGCCTTATATTCCGGAGGGGTACACCTATCCTGGCCCGACCCTGTTCCTGGCCGGTGGAAATTCACCCTATATCAGGCGGGAACATTATACGGTGATGCGCCGGCTGTTCCCCAACTATCATCTGGAACTGATCGAGCATGCCGGCCACTGGCTGCATGTGGAAAACCCCACCCGCTTCGCGGCCCTCGTGGAAGAGTTCACGAACCGTTATTGAAAGCGGACCGGGCGGGCGCGCCGGCGCGCATCGCCCATCAGGGGGCGACATAGTGCCTGGCCTTCGCCGCCTCGGCCGCGCGCCAGAGATACCAGGCGGCGGCGGAGCGGTGGGGGCTCCAGTCGCGGGCGATCGCGGCCAGTTCGGCGGGCCGGGGCTGGGTGTCCAGCCGCTTGATGACCCGCCAGCCCTCGCGCACCCCGAAATCGTCGACCGGCATGATGTCGGGGCGGCCCAGCGAGAAGATCAGCAGCATTTCCACCGTCCAGCGCCCGACGCCGCGCAGGGTGGTCAGCCGGGCGATCAGGTCTTCGTCGGTCATCGACTCGGCCTCGTGTCGCGAAGGGATCACGCCGTCGAGCCGGGCCTGGGCGACGCCCCGGATCGCGCGGATCTTGGTGCCGGACAGGCCGCAGGCGCGCAGATCGGCCTCCGGCAGGGCCAGCAGCGCCTCGGGCGTCGGAAAGGCGCCGCCGGCCAGCGCGACCAGCCGGCCCAGGATGGCGAGTGCCGCCCGGCCGTGGAGTTGCTGGTGGGCGATGGCATTGACCAGCGCCTCGTAGGGCGCGCGGTCGGCGTCCACCCGCAGGCCGCATGGCCCCACCCGCGCCACCAGGGCCGCCAGATCGGGGTCGGCGGCGGAAAGATGGGCACGAAGGGCGTGGTCGGAGAGGGCAATGGCGGAGGACATGATGGGTAAGAGCCTGGCGGAGCGGCGGGTGAGCGGCAATGGGGGGCGGATTTTCGGCCCGGTTCCGCGTTCGGCGTGGTAACGCCGGGCCGACGGTGACATCATGATACGATATCATGACGGCAAGATATCATGACAACGGGTCCGCCAGCGGCTAGGGTCCGGAAAGACCACGCGCCGCAGGCGACCACGCGGAGACTTCCGGCACTTCATGACGGTGACACTCAGTCCTTCCTCCCGCCATCGCCAGGCCGAGGAGCCCGTCCTGATCCCGCGTGCGGATGTTCGGGCGCGTTCGGCACGCCCGCCGGAGCCGCCGGAACGCCCTCACGGGCGCGAGGGTCTGCGCCCCGAGCCCGTCACCCGTCCCCCCGGCTACAATCCGCTGAAACAGTCCGGCGCGCCGATGATCCGGCCGGATACGGTGGCGGAGCCGGGCGTTGCGACCGTGCTCGCGATTTCCGCCGCGCTGCATCTGGTGCTGCTGGCGATCATTCTTCAGGCGGCGCGCCATCATGCCGGGGGGTCGTCCGCGCCCGAGGCGCCGACCGTGGAGATGATGTTCACCCCCCCGGCCTCCAGCGGCCTGCAAGGGCGCAATTCGCCCGATCAGGCGGGGGGCAGCGGGTCGCACGCCAAGCCGACGCCGACCACGCCGCAGCCCGACGAGCCGCAGCCCAGCGATTCCTCACCTTCGCCCAGCGTGCCCTCGCCGCAGACGCCGGCGGCGCCGCCGCTGCCGCGCACGCCGTCGGACCAGACCCTGCCCGACCAGCCTTCCACCGCCCCGCCCAACCCGGCGATGCAGAGCCCCGGCCAGGCGGCCCGTCCGACGGCGCACCCCACGCCGCGCCATACGCAGCCGAACCGGCAGCGCACGCCCAGCCATGCGCCTTCGCCCTTCGACCACCCGATGGACCTGTCCTTCGCCCCGTCGCCGGGGCCGGTGCGCCAGCGGCGCGGCCGCGCGGGGGGCTCCGGCGGGCCGATCGACCTGTCGGTGGGACCGGTGGTACGCAACGGGCAGTTGAACGCGCCCTATTCGAGCCAGACGCAGGTGCGGGGCGTCAGCGAGGATTATGGCGAGGAAATCGACCGCTGGATCCGCACCCACATGTATTATCCCGAGGAAGCGGCCCGTGCCGGCGACGACGGGGCCTCGACCGTGCATGTGGTGCTGGACCGCAGCGGGCGGGTGCGCGGGGTGCGGCTGACGGGCCAGTCGGGATCGTACTATCTGGATGCCGCGACCACCGGCATGTTCCATGGGGCCGAACTGCCGCCGGTCCCCCCCGACATGACGGGCGACCATTTCGATATCGACGTGACGATCAATTATATCCTGATCCGGCGCTGACCCCCGGCCGGAGGGCGCTGGAAAGGAGGACGCTTGCAGCGGAAGGAATGGCGCATGAACGATGATTTCGCCGCGATCCGCGACCGTGTGGGGACGGATTTCGAAGCCTTCGACGATGCCGAAGCAGCGGTGCGGCGCATTGCCGACCTTTACGAAACCGCCGTGCATGCCTTGCGCGCCGCCTTCGGCCGGCGACAGCCCGCCGAACCGGTTGTGCCGACCTATCCCTACCTCGCCTTCGCCGTCCGCCGCGCGCCGCTGGCCGAGGAGACGAGGCCGCCCTTCGACGTGGTGCTGGAGCCGGGATTCTACGGCACCACCCTGACCCACCCGGAACTGTTCCGCGATTACTGGCGCGAGCAGATCGGCATCCTGCTGCATCATTACCGCCAGCCGGTGCTGGTGGGGCGGTCGCGCCGGCCGATCCCGCTGCCTTATGTGATGGAAGAGGCCGTGACCGCCATCACCGAGGATGATTTGCGCCTGTTGCAGCGTCATTACGCGCTGCCGGACCTGCACGCCACCGACGACAGCATCGCCAATTGCGCGCTAATCCCGCACCCGGACGAGGCGCGGCCGCTGTCGCTGTTCACCGCCGAGCGCACCGATTATTCGCTGGCGCGGCTGCATCATTATACCGGCACCGCGCCCAGGCATGTGCAGCGATTCATCCTGCTGACCAACTATCAGCGCTATGTCGATGCCTTTCGCGATTATGGGCGCGCGCAGGTGGATCTGGGCGGCGAATATGACCGCTTCGTGGAGCCCGGCGACCAGATCCATCGGCGGGGGGATGCCGCCCGGCCGCCTTTGGGCGGATCGCTGCCGCAGATGCCGGCCTATCATCTGTGCCGGCCGGACGGCGACGGGATCACGCTGGTGAATATCGGCGTGGGACCGGCCAACGCGAAGACGATTACCGACCACCTGGCGGTGCTGCGACCGCATTGCTGGCTGATGGTGGGCCATTGCGCCGGCCTGCGGCGGACCCAGCGGCTGGGCGACTACGTGCTGGCGCATGGCTATGTGCGCGACGACCATGTGCTGGACGACGACCTGCCGCCCTGGGTGCCGGTGCCGCCGATCGCCGAAGTGCAGGTGGCGTTGCAGGACGTGACGGCGCGGGTGACCGGGCTGCGCGATTCCGAACTGAAGACCCGGCTGCGCACCGGCACGGTGATGACGACCGACAACCGGAACTGGG
Organism: Gluconacetobacter dulcium; assembly: GCF_014174165.1. Classification (GTDB taxonomy): domain Bacteria; phylum Pseudomonadota; class Alphaproteobacteria; order Acetobacterales; family Acetobacteraceae; genus Gluconacetobacter; species Gluconacetobacter dulcium. The sequence goes on from NZ_JABEQN010000027.1 coordinate 46,776, forward strand.
AATTGCGGCTGAAGGCGCTGTTCACGCAGATCAACATGTCGCGATCCATCGCGGTGGACATGGAGTCCGCCACCATCGCCGCCAACGGGTTTCGCTTCCGCGTGCCGTACGGCACCTTGCTGTGTGTGTCTGACAAACCACTGCATGGCGAGCTGAAATTGCGGGGGATGGCCAATGCCTTCTACCGCGAACGGGTGGCCCAGCATCTGACGGTGGGAATCGAGACGATGCGTCTGTTGCGCACGCAGGGGGTGGACCGCCTGCATTCGCGCAAGCTACGCGGGTTCGACGAGCCCCCGTTCCGCTGAAGACATCGCTCCGGGCAGAGCAAGGAGAAGAGTGCGTGACCGATCCAGACCAGCCATCCGCCGCCCCCGTGCCGCCGTCCGGGCCGCCGACCATCCGGGTGGTGGCGATGCCGGCCGATGCCAATGCGGCGGGCGATATCTTCGGCGGCTGGCTGATGTCGCAGATGGATCTGGCGGCCGGCACCGCCGCCGCCCTGCGTGCCCGGGGGCGTTGCGTGACGGTGGCGATCGACAAGGTGATTTTGCACCAGCCGGTGCTGATCGGCGATGAGGTGAGCCTGTATACCGACATCATCCGCACCGGCCGGACCTCGATGTCGATCCATGTGCAGACATGGCGCCGGGCCCGCCATTCGCACGAGACGGTGAAGGTGACCGAGGGCGTGTTCACCTTCGTCGCCATCGACGATGAACGCCGCCCGCGCCCGCTGCCGCCGGAGATGCCGCACTGAGGACGGGCATGTGATGGAAAAGATGAAAGATCGGCATCCTCGCGTTCGGGCCCTCGGTGCCATCGTCGCCATCACAGACGCAATCGGCGCGGAAGGGATGCGTTGCCGCAATCGATCGGGCGGGCGGGCGGCCAAGACAAGTCCGGGGACCAGATCGGCTTCACTGACGCCGAGACGGGCTATCTTCGGACGGCACCTACGCCGCCATCCTGCGGAATCCGGCTTCGTGGCGGGTCCCCTCTTCCATTGGCAATCTCCTCCCTGTGCGGGAGAGTCTCGCCCATCCAAGCGTATCGTTCTTGACCGTCTCGCAGGCTTGCGTGATGCCGGGCTCTTCCTACTCGACAGCCGCACTATCAATCAGGAATACAAAGTGTTGTTCCCTCATTGAGAATAGCCCAGCCATTAAATTTAACAGCCATGTAAGCAAAGAATCTGTTATCGTTATCGCCATCATATTCCGGCAATTGATCCAACGGAAAATCCGCGAAAATCCGGTCAAAAACAGTGCCAGGCTCATCGCCGGAGAAGATAGCTTTCTGGTTTTCCAAATCGTATTCGATAATCCTGTTATGGAAAATAGAATATTCAAAAAATTCCTTTAGTTTTAAGAATTTTTCTCTTGTTGTCATTTGTTTTTCGTTATGAAGATCCAGCGCCCACCATATGCCGAGACCATTTTCAGTATTTATACTTAGAATAAAATCATCAAAATTGTTCTTATATTCCATCATCGTAATATTCCATTAGAACTCGAATTTTATTTTTCTAACACCATTGCTCAAGAGAGGAGCAAACTGAATAGTCCAGTCCTTTCCCGATGCAGAGACATTGCGAAGTGATACTAATCCTCTGGAAGTTTGAACTGAATACACAACACCATCATTTCCAAATGACGCCACCTTGGCATTATCCAAATTTCCCGTATATCCAGTTAGCTTTCGAAAAAATGTCTCTACCGCTGCCTCATTTCCTCCGGAAAAGTTGAGATTTTGCTTCTGATATCTCGTGCTGGCTACCTGCGTGACTGTCGTGTTCGCATCGAGTTGCAAGGTAGCACCGGACGCTTTAGGATCAAAAGCTGTCAGTTCATCAAACGTTGCCGAGGCTTCCGCCGAAAGCCCTGAAACGGACGCCCCGGTCGCCGAATAAACTGTCGCGGTATCGAGTTCCGCGTCCAAAGCCGTCGCCAGCAATTCCTCGCCGCCCACGGCAAGGAGGTCTGCGGCGGCGACGGCCTCGCCTGCGGGCGTTACCATAACCGCCATCGTCGCCGCCAGGCCGAGCCATTGGTCCTGTGTCTTGGGCATCAGGCTGTCGAGAACATTTCCGGCCGACGAAAATGTGGCCTGAAAGCCATTCGCCGCAGCCTGAAGCTGATCCGACGTGTAATTCTTGACCGTCTCATAAGCCTGCGTGATGCCGGTCAGCATCGTCTGTCCAGCATGCGCCAGATCGTCGGAGACCTCGCCGAGCGTGCCGTTCAGGAAATTGGAAATCTGAGTGCCGGCTTCACCCGATTGGGCGATTTCCGATATGACGCTGTTCAGCGTGGTGCCGTTCGCCAGTTCATTCTGATAGGTCTGCAAACCGCCACTATCGGCCCCTCGGTTGAGAAGGAGATCATAGACGTTGCCGACCGCGCTGGCGGCTTCCTGCGACTGAGCGGTATTATAGCGAAGCTGGTCCAGAGTCAGATTGGTGGCGAGGCCATCTTCGGCGGAGTTCATTCCCCCCGGATCGGCATTACGCCCCAGCACCTGGAGATAGATGCTATTGATGTCGTTCTGCGCTTCCTGCGAATGGGCGGTGTTGCTTCGAAACTGCGCCAGGGTCATGCCGGTGGCCAGTCCGTTCTCGGTATCGCCCAACGCCTGGGCTTCAACGGGCCGGCCCAGAACCTGTTGATAAATCGCGTTGACGTCGTTCTGTGCTTCTTGCGAATAGGCGACAACGGTGCGGACCTGGGACAGCGTCATGGACGTGCCCAGCCCGTTTTCGTACGTCGTCAGGCCGCCCGGGTCGATGTCGCGACCCAGAACGTCGTGATAGACGTTTTGAAGAGCGGCCTGCGCCCCCGACGAATGCGCCATGGCGTTCCGGACCTGATTGGGCGACTGGCCTTCGGAAAATTGCTGGTAGGCGGAGTTATAATCGCTCTCGCTCGCGGAGCGGCCAAGCAGGTTCTGGGTGTCGTCCGCGATGTTCTGGTCGATATCCGACAGCTTGATCGGAACGTATGCGCCCGACGACGACTGATAGGTCGCAATCCCGTTTCCCGAATCGCTCGTCAGGTAGGCCACACCGTTGATGACGGTGACGGCGTGGCCATGAACGGTGATATGTTCCGTGCTCGCGCCGGATGCGGGCGGCGCAGGCGGCGTATAAGGCATTGTGCTGTCGGAGGTCGACAGGTCGCTGCCGCCATCTCCGGATGAAGGGGGAGAGCCTGTGACCGTTATGCCCTCGCCATTGTCGCTCCCATCCATTCCGCCGCCATCATCTCCCGCCGAAACAGAAAATCCACCTTCGTCGCTGTCGGACATGAATTCCATGACGGTCATGGCCGGCCGAGCGGATAGCGTGGAGGATGGCGAGGACAGGGACTGGCTGCTGTCCTGTATGTCCGTCGCCTGTCCGGAGACACCGGGCATGTCTGCCTGGCCTGTCGCGGCGCGCGAGAGGGGCGTTTGGACTGCGGGTACCGCGACGTGACCCCTTTGTCGGTCATGCCGGGCGGCAAGGGCGCTCAGAAACGCCGGCTGCCGGTGATACCCGTAAAAACGATCTTCCGGAAGGACTGAACCGGCGCGACGGCCGATCGCCATGATCGCGGCGGGCGCATCGATTTTGTCCGGGATCGCGTCTGCGGCCGGGATGCCGTCATACGCCCTGCCGCCGGTTGCGTTGCCAGCCGGATGGTCCGTCCGGGAATACGGACCGGAAATATGCCGTTCCTGCTTTGAGGAAGAGTGGATCGCCAGATTGGACATCACGCACCAATGCAACGTTATGATGTGATATGCAACAATAGGTTGTACATCCGTTTCCTCGCACGCAAGAGCCAAAATCGCGATTTGTCGTGGTTTTTTCAGATGTTGGGAACAATACGCTGTCGCTGACATTACGGAAGGCGTCAGGCGTCGTTGATGCGCGCGAAGCGGTCTGACCCGCGCAACGTCAGGTCGGGTCAGTTCAGTTCGCTCTGGATCTGGCGGGCGACGCGGAAGATGGTTTCGCGCAGCCAGCGGTGGACCGGGTCGTTGTCGCGTCTTGGGTGCCAGGCCTGGAAGGCTTCGACGCGAGGCAGCGGGAACGGGTAGTCGAACAGCGCCAGGCCGCGTTCGGCCAGCGGCACGCGATACAGGGCCATGTCGGGCAGCGTCAGGATGAGGTCCGTGTCGCGCATGCTGTCGATCATGGCCTTGTAATGCGGGACGACCAGGACGACGCGGCGGGACAGGCCATACTGGTCGCGCAGGATGCGGTCGATCGGGCCACGGGCGCGACCACGGCGCGAGATGCTGATATGGTCGTAGCGGGTCAGAGCGTCGGGCGTGATGCCCTCGGCGAAGAGCGGGTGGTCCTTGCGGACCAACGCCTTCATGATGTTGTAGAAAATGGTCTGGCGGCGGATTTCCGGCTTCAGCATGTCGGTCGCGCCGATATAGAGGTCGATCGTGTCCTCGCGCAGGGCCTGGTTGGCGGCGTCGTCGACTTCGGGCGCGAAGACCAGTTCGCAGTTCGGGCAGTCCTGCCGGAGCGCGCGCATCAATGGCAGGGCCATCGGGGCGACGACGACATCGTTGGCGCGGATGGTGAATTTGGGCGCCATGTTGCGCAGGTCGGCCAGAACCTGGGTTTCGATCAGCCCGTCGGCGGCGCGCACGACCGCCTGCACCCGGTCGCGAATGCCCAGCGCGAAGGCGGACGCGATCAGGTGCCGACCTGACGGCACCAGGATCGGGTCGCCGAACACGGTGCGCAATTTGGCCAGGTGGCGGCTCATGGCCGGTTCGCTGACATGCATGCGCCGGGCGGCGACGGAGACGCTCTGCTCTTCAATCAGCACCTGAAGGAAGCGCAACAGGTCGAGATCGTATCCACGCATCCGGGCAGCCTATCTTTTCATGCAGGGGAAAGACCAGCCGAAACGCTTCCGGAAAGTGGAATCCAGACCTGATCGGAATGGAGGTATTCCGCGTTTCGATTTCGATGATGATCCGGGCATGATTTCGGACCATCCTGACAAACGCGGCAGTGCGGCAGCCCCGGACGGGCCGGCCATGGCTGCGCCGGCAGCCCCCTCGCCCGCGTCCGCGGCGCCGGTGATCCATGCCGCGCCGCCGATGCCGTCCTATATCCCGCCCTTCGGGCTGCGGACGGTCATCGGCTGTCTGGGGATGCTGCTGGCCGTGCATGTGGCCGGATTCAACGAGCATGTGACGGAGATCGGCCTGTCGGACATTCGCGGGGCCATGCATCTGGGCCACGACGAGGGGACCTGGGTCACCACAATTTACGAGGCGTTCAACATCGCATCCATGGCGTTTACGCCGTGGTTTTACATGACGTTCTCGATCTATCGCTTTTCGATCTTCATCACGGCGGTGATGGCGCTGCTGGCGATTCCGGCCCCCTTCATGCCCGACATGACCGCGCTATGCGTGCTGCGGGCCTTCCAGGGGCTGGCGGGCGGGTGCCTGCCGCCGGTGCTGATGACCGTGATGCTGAAATATCTGCCGGCGGAAATTCGGGTTTTCGGCATCGGCGGCTATGCCATGAGCGCGACCTTCGGCCCTAATCTGGGCCTGCCGCTGGAAGCTTTCCTGTTCGAGCATGTCGGCTGGCACTGGCTGTATTGGGAGATCATTCCCATGGCGGCGCTGGCGATCGGCATGCTGGCCTACGGGTTGCCGCGCGACCCGATGCATCTGGAGCGGTTCGCGAAATTCAACTGGCTCGGGCTGCTGGTCGGGCTGCCCGCCATCTGCTCGCTGGTGATCGTGCTGTATCAGGGCGACCGGCTGGACTGGTTCCGCTCGCCCGTCATCACGAACCTCGCCCTCTGGGGCGGGGCGGCGTTCGTCGTGTTCCTGATCAACGAATCCTTTCATCCCAGCCCGTATTTCAAGATCCATTACTGGCTGTCGCGCAATATCCAGGCCTCGCTGCTGTCGCTGGTGGGGATTCTGGCGATATGCAGCCTGATGGCGGAACTGCCGGCCACCTATCTGGCCGAGGTGCGCGGCTATCGGCCGATCCAGATGGTACCGGTCTCGCTGGTGGTGGCGCTGCCACAACTGGTCATGATTCCGCTGATTGCCGCCCTCTGCAACAGCCGGCGCGTCGATTGCCGCTATGTGCTGGCCGGCGGCATGCTGTGCCTGGCGGCGGCGGCGTGGTGCGGCACCTGGCTGACGCCCGACTGGGTGCGGGACAATTTCTACCTCATCCAGGTTCTTCAGGTGTTCGGCCAGCCGATGACGGTGATCCCGACGCTGATGCTGGCGACGCTGGCGCTGGGGCCGGCGGACGGGCCGTTCATCTCGGGCATGGTCAACATGCTCAAGGGGCTGGCCAATGCCGTGGCCTTCGCGCTGTTCGCCACGCTGACGCGGCGGCGGGAGCAATATCACTCCACCATGCTGCTCGACCACCACGGCACGCACGGGCTGGCGCTGCAAGGGCTGGGCGAGCCGATCGGCCAGCAGCTTGCGGGGACCTCGCCCGATGCCGGGCATGTCGCGCGCAATGCGCTGGAGGTCTTCCACACCTTTATTCACGAGCAGGCGCTCGTGCTCGGGCTGGCGGATATCTATTTCATCCTGATCTGGGTCTGCCTGTTCTACGCCGTGCTGAACGTCGTCCTGCCCCGTCGCGTCTATCCGCCTCGCCCGCCGTCGGCGACGGCTCCCGCCCACTGAACCTCGCGGACCCTATCGCATGATTTACAGAAAACCCCTGCTATATGCCGGTAGTACCGCCATCGTGCTCGCGCTTGCCGCCTGGGGCGGCAGCCGGCTGGTGATGGGCAACGGTGTCGACCAATATACCAACGATGCCTATGTGACCGCCGATTTCACCGCCGTGGCCCCCAAGGTTGCCGGCCGGATCGACCGCGTGCTGGCCGAGGATAACGAGGCGGTGCGCGCGGGCGAGGAACTGGCGCATATCGAGGACGACGATTACCGCGCCGCACTGGATGTGGCCCGTGGCCGGTTGCAGGCCGCGCAGGGCACGGTGGCGAACCTGGAGGCCGAACTGGCACGGCAGGATTCGGTGATTGCCGGGACGAAGGCGGCGGTACGGGCCGATGAGGCGACGCTGCAATTCGCGCGGCAGAACATGGCGCGCTATCGCGACCTGTCGTCGGGCGGGGCGGGCACGGTGGAGCAGAAGCAGGCCACCGAGGCCCGCGAGAAGGAGACCGAAGCCGCCGTGGCGCGCGACGAGGCCGCGACCGAAAGCGCCGTGCGGCAGGTCGATGTGCTGAAGGCGCAGCTTGCGCGGGCGCGGGGCGAACTGTTGCAGGCGCAGGGTGACGCGCGGCAGGCGGAACTGAACCTGTCCTACTGCACCATTCCGGCCCCGGTGAGCGGCATTGTCGGCGAGCGCGGGGTGCGCGTGGGCGCCTATGTGCATCCGGGCACCGCCATCCTGGCCGTGGTGCCGACGCAGGCGGCCTATGTGCTGGCGAATTACCAGGAAACCCAGTTGACGCATGTACAGACGGGGCAGAGTGCGACCGTCTGGGTCGATACCTTTCCCGGCCAGCCGCTGAAGGCGCATGTGGACTCGCTGGCGCCGGCGACCGGCGTGGCGTTTGCGCCGATCCAGCCGGATAACGCCACCGGCAATTTCACCAAGGTCGTGCAGCGCGTGCCGGTGAAGCTGACATTCGACCCCGGCCAGCCGCTGGCGGCCAGGGTGCGTGTCGGCATGTCGGTGGAAGTCAGCATCGATACCGCCTCTCAACCCGCAGGCCCGCATGCCCATGACGCACGCTATGTCTGGCGTTAAGGCTATGGCTGGGCATGCGCGCCGGCGGCGATCGGACGCGCGTTTTCTCCGCTCCGTTTCGGTGCGCGAAACCCCGTGGCAGGCGCGGGCCGTTGGGGCGCTCTCGCCTCACGGCCCCCATGTTCAGGCAGGTTCCACCATGGTGTGTACCGGACGGCCCCGCCTCCGGCCCTGGGCCGTCATTCTTGGCCTTGCGGCACTGACCGCCTGCACGGTCGGACCCGACTACCACAAGCCGGTCGTGGCGGGTCCGAGTGCGTGGCATCAGAGCGTGACGCCGGCGGCCAGCCATCCGGTGACGGCTTCGACCGATCCGCAATGGTGGCGGCAGTTCAACGACCCGGTGCTGACGGCGCTGGAACAGGATGTGGCGGCGGAGAACCTCGACCTTCAGGCCGCGTCGCTGCGGCTGATGGAGAGTGCGGCCGAGCGGCGGATTGCCAGCGCGGCGCAGTTTCCGCATGCCGAGGCCAATGCGTCCTATGCGCGGGAGCGGGCCAGCACCAACGGCATTCTCGGCCTGCTGGGCACCATGGAGCGCGAGCAGGCCGGCACCGTGGCCAGCGGCACGCAGGGGTTCGGGCCGACCGCGCTGCCGGGCAGTGTGGGCAATCCGTCGTTCAACCTGCCGCAATACGGCATGAATGCCTCGTGGGAAGTCGATCTGTGGGGGCATGTGCGCCGGCAGGTCGAGGCGGCCACGGCCGCCATGCGCGCCAGCGAGGATATGCGCCGCGACGTGCTGGTGTCGCTGATGGCCGAGACCGCGCAGGATTATATCGACCTGCGGGGCGTGCAGGCGCGGCTGGCGATTCTGGACCACAACATCGCCATCGCGCGCGACAGCGTGCGGCTGACGACGATGCGCTTCGACCGGGGGGCCGCCACGCGGCTGGACGTGGCGGATTCGACGGGGCAGTTGCGGGGTTTCGAGGCCCAGCGGTCGCCGCTGGAGCGCCAGCAGGTGCATCTGCTCAATGCGTTGAGCTTTCTGGTGGCACGGGAGCCTGGGGCGCTGAATGCCCAGCTTGGCAAGCCGGCGCCGATTCCGCCGGTGCCGGCCGATCTGCCCATCGGGCTGCCGTCGCAACTGGCCGAGCGGCGGCCGGATATCCGTATGGCGGAAGAGCGGCTGCATGTCGCGACCGCCAGTGTCGGCGTGGCGGTCGCGGATTTCTTCCCGCGCATCACGCTGTCCGGGAGCCTCGATATCCAGGCGTTGCAATTCAGCGGGCTGGGGTCGTGGGCCTCGCGCCAATACGGGTTCGGGCCGACGGCGACGCTGCCGCTGTTTGAGGGTGGGCGGCTGACGGGGCAGCTTCGTCTGCGCAAGGCGCAGCAGAAGGAGGCCGCGATCATGCTGCGGCGGACCGTGCTGAAAGCCTGGCAGGAAGTGGATGACGCGATGGCCGACCTGGCGACCGCGCAATCGGAACGCGACCGGCTGCGCGAGGCGGTGCGGGAGAACGAGATCGCCGTCGAGACGGCACGAATGCAATACAAGGCCGGGGCCTCGGACTTCCTGACCGTGCTGACGGTGCAGAACCAGCTTCTGGCCTCGCAAGCGCGCTTCGTGGATGCGACGACCGAGATTTCGCGCGCGGTGACGCAGCTTTACCGTGCGCTTGGCGGCGGGTGGGAGGGCACCTATCCTGACGCCACCCCGGTTTCGCACGGCTGACAAGGATACAGAACCCCGATGATCACGATCCGGCGTGCGAGCAGTCTGGGCCAGGTGCGGCAGGGCGATGCGCTGCTGCATTGTCATTTTGCCTTCGGGGCGTTTCAGGACCCGCAGCATGTGCATGACGGGCGCCTGCGTGTGGTCAATGCCGGGCATCTGGCGGCCAATGCCGCGTATGTGCTGGGGCCGGAGCGGAATGTCGAGATCGCCACCTGGGTGGTGGACGGCACGCTGACGGCGCGCAGCGACCTGTTCCCCGATGCGACCGTCGGCAGCGGCGGGCTGCATCTGTTTTCGACCGCCGCCGGGTGCCTGTCGATGGGCTGGCGGGCGGGGGCGGCTGGGGCGTCGTTCCTGCAAATGTGGTTTCTGCCCGACGATGAGGGCGGTACGCCGGCGCAGGAGGCGCGGCCGGCTTTTGCGGGGCTGGAGGATGGGGGATTCCGCATTCTCGCTTCCGGCTTTCCCGAGGATGACCCCGAGGCGGCCGGCACCGTGACCGATGGGGCGCCGGTGGTGCTGCGCGCCCGCGCCCGCCTGCTGCATGCGGCGCTCCCTGCGGGGGAAGGCGCGTGCTACCAGACGACGCCGGGGCGAGCGCTTTATCTGGTCGTGGTGCGGGGCGCCGTGACCCTGGAGAATGTCGGCCTTGGCGCTGGGGATGCCGCGCGCATTGATGGCGAGCCGCAATTCGTCGTCATGGCGAACGAGGATGCGGTGATCCTGCTTGCGGATACGGCGACGCGGGATAGCGAACTTTGAGCGCCTTCATGACGGTTTTTCGATTCTACAGCCTGCGCGACATGTGATCGGCCGTTTGGGTGTCATGCCGCGCCGAGGCGCCTGTGGCATCCGGTTCCCATACACATGGTCCCGGCGGGCTGGCCCGCATATCTCACACGGGTAGGAGCATCGGGCTCTGAAATCGGCGAAAGTTCTTGTTGGAAAAGGAAAATCCGCGAGCGAGGCCAGAGACCCGATGCAGACAGAGTGTAGCGCAGGCCAATTGGCTTTTGGAGAGGTTTCCGGGCGTCGGA
>NZ_JABEQN010000028.1 GCF_014174165.1 Gluconacetobacter dulcium
GGGTTGAGCAAAGGCGGAAGGGACCCATGCTCCCAAACGGGCTCCAGACCCTCGGGGGGGACGGGCTCCCTTCCGCTATACATCCTCGCACATCACCAACAGACAGGGGGGCCGGCCGCGGAACAATGGCTGCATCCGTTCATGATGGCGTGAGAACACGGCGGGGATAGCGTGGTGCTTCACGGCGAGGGGAAACGTCTCATATAAGGGGGGCGCGCCGGGACTCGGCGCACCGGGGCCGCATCCCCGCAACGATCCGCCCCTGTCCGGAAAGGCTTTACATATCATGCCCGCCTATCGCTCCCGCACCACCACGCATGGCCGCAACATGGCCGGGGCCCGCAGCCTGTGGCGTGCCACGGGCATGCAGGATTCCGATTTCGGCAAGCCGATCATCGCCATCGCCAATTCCTTCACCCAGTTCGTGCCGGGGCATGTCCACCTGAAGGATCTGGGCCAGCTCGTGGCCGGCGCGGTGGCCGAAGCAGGTGGAATCGGGCGGGAATTCAATACCATTGCGGTCGATGATGGGATCGCCATGGGGCATGGCGGCATGCTGTACAGCCTGCCCTCGCGTGAGTTGATCGCCGACGCGGTGGAATATATGTGCAACGCCCACTGCGCCGACGCGCTGGTGTGCATCAGCAATTGCGACAAGATCACGCCCGGCATGCTGATGGCGGCGATGCGGCTGAACATCCCCGCCATCTTCGTCTCGGGCGGCCCGATGGAGGCCGGCCGGATAACGGAAGGCGGCATCGAACGGCATGTGGACCTCGTGACGTCGATGGTCTCGGCGGCCGATCCGCGTGTCAGCGATGCCGAATCCCAGTCGATCGAACGGTCGGCCTGCCCGACCTGCGGATCGTGCTCGGGCATGTTCACCGCCAATTCGATGAACTGCCTGACCGAGGCGCTGGGCCTGGCGCTGCCGGGCAATGGCAGCCTGGTGGCGACCCATGCCGACCGGCGCGAACTATTCCTGGAGGCCGGGCGGCGGATCGTTGGCCTGGCCCGTCGCTGGTACGAACAGGACGATGCAAGTGCCCTGCCGCGCGGCATCGCCACCATGGAAGCGTTCGAGAACGCGATGACGGTCGATATCGCCATGGGCGGTTCGACCAACACCGTGCTGCATCTGCTGGCTGCCGCTCATGAGGGCGGGGTGCCGTTCACCATGGCCGATATCGACCGGCTGTCGCGTCGGGTGCCGCATCTGTGCAAGGTCGCGCCGTCGAAGGCCGACGTGCATATGGAGGACGTACATCATGCGGGCGGTATCTTCGCCATCATGGGCGAACTGAACCGGCTGGGTCTGCTGCACCGCGAGGTGTCGATGGTGCATGCGCCATCGCTGGCTCAGGCACTGGAACAGTGGGACGTGACGGCGCCTGACGCGGCCGATGAGGCGAAGACACTGTTCCGCGCGGCACCGGGCGGGGTGCGCACCACGCAGGCCTTCTCGCAGGCCAGCCGATACCGTGCGCTCGACCTCGACCGGGCGGACGGTGCTATTCGCGATGGCGCACACGCCTTCAGCCAGGATGGCGGGTTGGCGGTACTGTACGGCAACATCGCCGAAGACGGTGCGATCGTGAAGACGGCCGGCGTGGCGGCGGGCCTGCTGCGCTTCAAGGGGCCGGCGCGGATATTCGAGAGCCAGGACGACGCTGTGTCGGCCATCCTGGGCAACCGGATCGTGGCGGGCGATGTGGTCGTGATTCGCTATGAAGGCCCCAAGGGCGGCCCCGGCATGCAGGAAATGCTGTATCCGACCAGCTACCTGAAATCGAAGGGGCTGGCCGAATCCTGCGCGTTGATCACCGATGGCCGCTTCTCGGGCGGCAGTTCGGGCCTGTCCATCGGCCATATCTCGCCCGAAGCGGCGGAGGGCGGGGCGATCGGCCTGCTGCGCGAAGGGGATGTGATCGAGATCGATATTCCCGGCCGGGTCCTGCGCGTCGACCTGCCGGACGCGGAACTCTCCGCGCGCCGGTTGCAGATGGAAGAGACGGGGGAGGCCGCCTGGCAGCCCGATCGCACACGCTCCGTGTCGGTCGCGTTGCAGGCCTATGCCGCGCTGACCACCAGCGCCGCGCGGGGCGCGGTGCGCGATGTGGGGCAGCTTCGCCGTCGCGGATAAGTCGCGGATAATATGTCGGGCAAAGAAAGCGGCCGGGGAAACTCGGCCGCTTTCTTGTCATTACAACGTAATGATGTCTGTTTTATGTTACGTTGCGCAATAAATTTCCATAAAATGATGAAGAGTTGGGCATAAAATGGCCCTATCTGTGCGATGACACGGGCTTCATGAAATTTGTTTTCAGAACATGGACATTTTTTCATACATGTTTTGAAATATACCTATGTATAGGCTGTTGAGAGACAGCGTCGCTCTGACGGGCACGCACGCACGGGGAGCTCGAGATGACTATCACACTGCATAATCCCTGATCTAAGCAGGAAACTTGTCCCGCGCCCGGCGCGGTGACCTGGCCGACGCGGCCCTGGCGGCAGCAGGTGTGCCGATAATTGTTTCTGATGAGAAATAATTTGACACATCCCGTCTTCCGGATCCGGCCGTGCGGCCTGTTTCTTCCTGATGCTGGTAAAAGCCCTGGACGGGGAAAAGCTCACATATGAATGCAATCGTCGTGACGGCGCTGCGGCGGCCGTACACCTTTGTCGTTCTGTCGATCCTGATCGTTTTGTTCGGCGTCATGTCCGCCCTCAAGACGCCGACAGACGTCTTTCCCAATATCAAAATTCCGGCGATCGCCGTGGTATGGACCTATGGCGGTCTGCTGCCCGACGAGTTCGCGGCCCGCGTCATGTACAATTACGAGCAGGGCGTGACCTCGACGGTCGAGGGAATCGAGCACATGGAGTCCGATTCCTATTACGGCCGTGGCATCGTGAAGATCTTCTTCCAGCCCGGCACGGATATCGGATCGGCCGAGGCGGATGTGACCGCGATCTCGCAGACCGTGCTGATGCAGTTGCCGGAGAAGATTCCGGCGCCGATGATCATGAAGCTGGAGGCGTCTTCGGTTCCGGTCATCACGCTTGAACTGACCTCCGATACCATGACGCCGTCGGACCTGTTCAAGCTGGCGCAGATCCGCGTGCGTACACTGCTGGTGACCGTCCCCGGGGCGATCGTGCCGCATCCCTACGGCGGCATGGACGCCTTCGTGATGTTCGCACTCGATCAGAAGCAGTTGCAGGCGCACCATCTGTCGGCGATGGACGTGCAGAATGTTCTGGACAAGCAGAACATCGTCCGCCCAGCCGGCGACCAGAAGATCGGGTCGACCGACTGGATGGTCGCGACCAATGCCCAGCCGAGGTCGATGGAGGAACTGGCCAACATCCCCATCAAGCGTGTCGGCAATTCCGTCATCTACATGCATGACCTCGGACAGGTGTATCGTGGGGGCCATCCGCAGACCAACCTCGTGCTGGTAAAGGGGCGGCAGGCCGTCATCATGGTCGTGATGAAGAGCGGCGAGGCCTCGACGCTGGACGTGGTTTCGGGTGTGAAGGCATTGATGCCCCGTCTGCAGAAGGTCATTCCGTCGACAGCGCATATCTCGGTGCTGAACGATGCGTCCGGCTTCGTGCGGGATTCGATCGTCGACGTGCTGCGCGAAATGGTGACGGCGGCGTTCCTGACCGGACTTGTGGTGCTGCTGTTCCTGGGTTCTTGGCGCTCGACGATCATCATCGCTACCTCGATCCCGCTGGCGATCCTCTGCGCGGTCATCTGTCTGGGCTGGGCCGGGCAGACCATCAACGTCATGACACTGGGCGGCCTCGCCCTGGCAGTTGGTATCCTGGTTGATGACGCCACCGTCATGATCGAGAATATCGATACCCATCTGGAAATGGGCAAGGAACTGGAGGTCGCGATCATCGACGCGGCCAACCAGATCGTGATCCCGACCTTCGTTTCGACGACCTGCATCTGCATCGTCTGGCTACCGTTGTTCGAACTGGGCGGCGTTGCGGGCTGGCTGTTCATGCCGATGGCCGAAGCCATCATCTTCGCGATGATCGCCTCCTTCATCCTGTCGCGCACGCTGGTGCCGACGATGGCGAAGTTCCTGCTCGCCGGGCAGACGCACGGTGCCCATGGGCACGACGGGCACGAGGACCACCTCCAGGGCGGGAATATCTTCTCGCGCTTCCAGAGGGGGTTCGAGCGCCGTTTCACGGCCTTCCGTGAGGCCTATGGCAGATTCCTCGAGCGTTCGATCGCCCGCAGGGGGCGGTTCGTCTCCATCTTCCTCGGCGCGTCCGTCCTGTCTCTCGGACTGTATATCGTGGCGGGTCGTGATTTCTTCCCCGAAATCAAATCCGACCAGTTGCAGATGCATATGCGTGCCCCCCTGGGGACCCGCATCGAGGTGGCTGGACGAATCGCGACGCTCGTCGGCGACCGCATCCACCAGTTGCTGCCCGGCAAGGTCGATGACGTGGTGAGCAATTGCGGCCTGCCGGAAGGGCCTCATAACCAGGCATTCATTCCGACACCGACGATCGGGACGCAGGATTGCGACCTGACCATCACGCTGACCAATGCCGAATCGCCGGTCTGGGATTATCGCGCCGTGCTGCGCAAGGGCCTGTCGGCGAGCTTCCCCGGCACCGTCTTTACCTTCCAGCCCGCCGACTTGACGGCGCGCATCCTGAATTTCGGTTCCCCGGCGCCGATCGATATCAAGATCGCGGGACCGGAACTGGGCAAGAGCTATCAGTACGCCCTGGAACTGGTGAACAAGCTGCGCCTCGTCCCCGGCGCCAGCGACGTGACATTGCAGCAGACGATGAAGACGCCGACGCTGTTCGTGCAGGGCGACCGGAGCTTCAGCCAGGCGACCGGTGTCAATGCGGCTGACTTGGCGGACAACGAATTGATGACCCTGTCGGGCAGTTCGACGGTCGATCCGCAATATTGGTATGATCCGGTCTGGGGCGTCACCTTCCTGCTGAATACGTATGTGACGCAGAACCAGTTGACGCATTTCAATGACCTCCTGTCGATCCCGGTCGACAAGGGAGACGGCGATCCCTCGGGCAAGGGCATGCAGTTGCTCGGCGCGATCAGCACGATTACGGCGAAGGGGACGCCCGGACAGGTTTCGCATTACAATTCGATGCCCGCCTTCGACATCTACGTGTCGGCGGAAGGCACCGATCTGGGCAGCGTGCTGGCCGGCGTCAACAAGGTCATCGCGCAGACGGCCGCTGACGTGCCGCGCGGCGCGGCTGTGGATGTCGAAGGGCAGGCCACGACGATGCGCAGCGCCTATGTGCAGTTGGTTGGCGGTCTCGCCGTCTCGATCGCGCTCATCTATCTGCTGATCGTCGTCAATTTCCAGTCCTGGCTCGATCCGTTCATCATCATCTCGGCTCTGCCGGGGGCGCTGGCGGGTATTGCCTGGAGCCTGTTCCTGACGCATACGCACCTGTCCGTGCCAGCCCTGACAGGTGCCATTATGTGCATGGGAACCGCGACTGCGAACTCGATCCTGGTCGTCTCTTATGCCCGTGAACGTTTTGAAGTGCACGGAGATGCGTTGAAGGCGGCATTGGAGGCGGGATACGGGCGTATCCGTCCCGTCCTGATGACGGCGGCCGCCATGATTGTCGGCATGGTGCCGATGTCGATCAGCAACTCGCAGAATGCGCCGCTGGGCAAGGCGGTGATCGGCGGCTTGATCGTTGCCACCATTTCCACGCTTCTGTTCGTTCCTTGTGTCTACGCGATTATCTACAACCGCTCGTCGAGCCGGAAGGAGACCGTCTGATGGCTTCCCTGTCACGCAACACCCTTCTGGCCGCCGGGGCATGTGTCCTGGTCGGGCTGGTCGGCTATCAGGTGGTCACCCGGGTTCACGCGGTGACGGAACTGCGCGCCGAGACAGTGCGCAATGCGCTGCCCGACGTCGCGGTGATCCAGGCGAAGCCTTCGCCCAAGACCGTGACCCTGACCCTGCCGGGGAATATCGACGCCTGGTACCAGGCCCCGCTGTTTCCGCAGGCATCGGGCTATGTGAAGATGTGGTACAAGGATTACGGCGCGGAAGTGAAGAAGGGCGACGTCCTGGCCGAGATCAACGCTCCCAGCCTGGACGCGCAATACGCCCAGGCCAAGGCCGATCTGGCGGAGGCACAGGCCAAATACAACCTGGCCGTCGTCAGCGCCAATCGCTGGCGGGCCATGGCCAAGTCGCAGGCGGTATCGGGCCAGTCGGTCTCGGTGGCCGATGCGAACGAGAAGGCCGGGCTGGCGATGATGCAGGCGGCCGAGCACAAGGTCGATCAGTTCGAGGCGCTGGAACGCTTCAAGACCATCGAGGCGCCGTTCGACGGCGTGGTGACGTCGCGCGATATCAATGTGGGCGATTATGTCAGCAGCGGGACGGGCGAGCACGGCAGCAATGGCGATGCCAGCCAGCTCTTCACCGTATCGGACATGCACAAGATGCGCCTGTTCGTGTCGGTGCCCGAGACGTTCTCCTATATTCTTAAGCCAGGCATGACGGCGGAGGTCAGCGTTCCGCAGTTTGCAAACCGGACCTTCAAGGCCGATTTCCTGACCATCGCGCGGGGATATGATCCCAACACCCGCACGGCGATTACGGAATTTACCATAGATAACGACAGGCATGAGCTGTGGCCCGGCACTTTCGCATCGGTGAAGATGACCGCACCCTCGACGCCAGGCGTGTTCCAGATTCCGACGGCCGCCCTCGTGTTCGAAGAGAAGGGCATGCAGGTCGCGGTGCTGGATGCCAACGATGTGGTGCATTACCACAACATCCAGGTGGGGCGGATGGCCGATGCCGAGACCGACGTGACGTCGGGGGTCTCGCCCTCTGACCGGATCATCAACAACCCGCCGGCGGACCTGCTGGAGGGGCAGAAGGTGCATGTCGTCCAGCCGGCCAAGGGGTACGACCAGGAAAACGAGGAAATCGAGGGATGATCATGCGGTCTCTGCGCCGGACCATGCTGTCCGGCGGGGCGATGCTGTCGCTGGTGGCGCTGTCTGCCTGCGATCTGGCGCCCGCTTACCATCCCCCGACCTATATCGTGCCCGCAAGCTGGCATGGTCAGGGGGCGTTCGCCACCGCGACGCCGGCGGACACGCAACTGCCTTCCAACTGGTGGACACTGCTGCATGATCCGCAGCTCGACGCTCTGGAAGACAGGGCCGTTGCCGCGAACGCGGATTTGCAGGCGGCGGCCGAACGCTTCGTCCAGGCGCGGGCCATGGTCATGAGCGCGCGCGCGGACCTGCTGCCGCATTTCGGTCTGGCCTTCGGGGCGTCGGACAACAAGCAGTCGGCCGACCGGCTGTTCCGTTATAAGGGAGCGTTGACGCAGACTGACGAGTTCTATGGCGGCCTGGCGTCGTGGGAGCCGGATTTCTGGTCGGAGATCCGCAACCAGGTGCGCATGGCGAAGTTTTCCGCCCAGGAGAAGGCAGCCGATTACGCCGGTGCCCGACTGAGCCTGCAGTCGGAACTGGCCAGCGATTATGTCGCATTGCGTGGCTATGACGCGCAGGATGCGATCTATCGCAAATCTATCGCCTATTACCAGCAGGCCCTGAAGGTGACGCAGACGCAGCTCGTCAACCAGGCGGCGCCGCGTCTCGACCTCGCCCGTGCCCAGAACCGCCTGTATGTGACCCAGGCGGCGGAACTGGACATCCAGGCCGAGCGTGAGGTGACGGAACATGCGATCGCGGTACTGACCAACAGCGCACCGTCCGATTTCCACATCGCGCCGACCGATACATTGACGTTCGTGCGCGCCCATATCCCGGTCGGTGTGCCCTCCGACCTGTTGCAGAGGCGCCCCGACGTCGCTTCGGCAGAACGCGAGATGGCACAGGCCAATCGCGCCATCGGGGTTTCGCGGGCGGCGTTCTATCCGCATATCTCGCTCCATGCCAATGGTGGGTTCGATGCCAATGGCTTCGATCTGGCCAATCTGGCAAACAGCATGTGGTCCTATGGTGCTTCCGCCTCGATGCCGATCTTCGAGGGCGGCATGCGCCGCGCGGCCTTGCAGGCATCCTGGGCCAGCTATCGCGAGACGCGCGATCATTACCGGTCTTCGGTGCTCGCGGCGTTCCGCGAAGTGGAGGACGGGCTTTCGCGCACCAACCGGCTGTGGGCCGAGAATGACCGCCTGAAGGCGGCGACGTCCGCGGCGCTGGACATGCAGACCATGACCATGACCCTCTACAAGGGGGGAGTGTCCGCCTATCTGGACGCGATCATCGCCCAGGAAGCGGCACTGGAGGCCCAGATTGCGCAGGTGCAGGTCGAGACACGCTATTTCCAGGCGGAAATCGGACTCATCCGCGCGCTTGGCGGTGGATGGAACGACCGGCTGCTGCCGACGCCGGACCAGACGATGACGTTCTCGGTGCTGCAATATGACGGGCTGCATCATCCCGCTCCGACCGGTGGCATCGACAGCGTGCGGGACGAGACACCGTTCGACAATCTGAGCGGCGGGGCCCCGGCACTCGACATGGGGACGACATCGGTCCAGACTGGGCGTTAGCTGCTGGCCGGAAGGGTGAAACCGAGGAAGGTGGGGCGATTTTATCGCTCCGCCTTTTTCGTTCTCGTGCCGTGGGACGAGATACGCCCTCACTTGTCATGTGGCTGAGAAGATGGCGGCAGTGACGGTCTGGAAGGGCGTAAAGCCCAGAGGTCTGTAAAGGGCAATCGCGCCACTATTGGTTGTATGGCAATGCAGGAAGGGTATGGTTCCGCGCGCCAGGATACGGGTCGCGACTTCCCGCATGAAGAAACCGGCAGAGCCGCGGCCACGACGGTCGGGATGGGTGTATATGCCACTGACCTCGACATACTCTGCCGGTTGCGTGCGTTCGTCGCCTTTCGTGACCTGGATTGGCAATCCTGCCAATATCAGCGGGCGGCGAATCGTTGCTGGTTCCAATCGCGCGAACATGCACAATTCGGACGGCCGGTATCTGGTTGAGGCGTTCGAGCGGGATGTGACGAATGGCTGCCTCCCGTAAGTGTCGTGGATCGTGCCGCCCGCTGTCCTTTCGGAACATCCCGATGCGCCGCCCGGCTATGGGGAAGTTCTGATCTCGCGCCTGATGGATATTTTTGTGCGGCATCCGGATGTCTGGGCGAAGACGGCTTTTTTGACCAGGTGCCGCCTCCTGTTTGCCGCCTTGGGGGAGGAGGGGAGTGAGCAGCATTCCGCTGACGGGCGAGGTGTATGATGGTGTACCGGTGGACCTTGGCCCCAGGGTGCCGGCTCTTCTGATATAGCCCGGGATTACGGGAGGCTGGGTCAATTCGCAGGTCATGGCCAGAGGGCCTGCTGGATACGGCGGTCTATCCGGCCCGACCCCGGGCTTCGTGCCGCCTGTCGCCGCCAGGCATTCCCGATCCGCAGGTTCTGCCCGGTATGAAGTCGGGTCGCGCCCGGTTTGGCCCCTTCCTTTATGATCTGCATGCCGATCTGGAGGCTGATGGCAGGATTCGGCTGGCCTGTGCCGGGCGCACAGGAGGCTGTGTTCCTGGAGTGTGCGTCCTTACACGGTCGGGGCCGAGGACAGCCATGTCTTTGCGTGCGCGGGAGATGGGCCGGTGACGATACATGCCCCCAACGGCTTCTATCGACGTTTTGCGATCTGCGTCGTCGGATTCGCGGTGACCTTGGGAGAGGGAGTATCTTCAGATGCGGTCATGCTGCGATTGGGCCTGCATGCCAGCGTCGTGGACACGATTGTGATCACGGACGTTTACAGGGAGACGCGGCGGGAGATGGTTGTCTCCCGCCTCCCGGTTTTCTGAGCGCTGCTTTGGCGGATTCGCCGAAAAAGGAGCAACCGGACTTTCCCTGCGCCACGATCACGGCAGCCAGTATATGTCCGATGATTTCCAGAACGAAATTCGCTTCCTCGGCATCGAAAGTTCGCCCGCCTTCGTCCGAGCCCCGGAGGGCAACGGATGCGCCGAACGCTTCATCCGGACCCTGAAGGAAAACCTGCTCTGGGTCCGGACATTCGATACCGTCGAGGAACTTCGACAGGCATTGCTGGAATTCCGCGATCTATACAATGAAACCTGGCTCATCGAACGGCACGGCCTCCTGTCTCCTGTCTCCTGTCTCCTGTCTCCTGCCGCCGTGCGCGCCAAAGCCCTTTCCAGCGCGGCTCTCGCCGCTTACGTTCCAACCAAATGTCTCAAAAACCGAGGCCAGTACAGTTGTGCCTCCGCAGGGATCGGTCGAAGTCACGATTGATATCGGTCGGAGCGACCATTGATATGATCTGACGTTGGAGTTGGAACTGGGAGCTGGCCGTGTTTTCCGCTTTGCTGGTCATTGCGAGAGCGGGCGGCCCAGCGGCACTGATCCTGCCATCGGCGGGGAGGCGCGACTATCTGAACGCCTGATCCGGGACGCGGCTGACAGACGGCATCGCGCCCGTGTGTTGAATAGCGTTTATTTTTGATGGTTATCGGGGTACTAATTGTACTAGGCATGCTGTGCGGGGGGGCTTGATTGAGCTGGAGACCTTATCGTTCAGCGGAAATCAGACGCGGTAATGGAACGGCCGCGATGCTTGTGGCGGTTTTTGGCCTAAGTTGCCTGATCTCCCGTTTCTTCGTCACGGATGCATTCGGCTATTCTTCCTTCTGGCCGCCGAATGCGGCGATGTTGGTCGCTCTGTTGCGCTTGCGCCCGCGTATGGCCGCTTTGGTGCTGGTGGCGTGTCTTGCTCTTAATTTCGAGATCAACAGTTTTGCCGGCGGCTTGTCGCCAACCGTGAGCTTTCTTGCCTGTGCGCTCAATGTCGTGCAGGTGCTTGTCGCGGCACCGATGACGCGCCGATTCTGCGGGGCGACGATCGATCTCACCCGACCGCGCCGGTTTGCGGCGTTTACCATCATCGCGCTGCTGTCTGCGGCCATCGAGGCGGCGATTGGAGTCGCCACCGAGTATATGCTGCTGGGTGATGCCACGCCACCAGTTCGTGAATGGATGCAATGGGTTCTGTGCGATGCGTTGGGGCTGCTGCTGGCTACGCCCGCCGTTCTGGCGCTACTCCGCTATGCGCGGCCGGGACAGGTGGTCTGGCGGGTCGAGAAAGAGAACGTTGCCCTGCTGGTGTCGTGTATCATGTTGACGATCCTCAGCTTCGTCTGGGGACGTTCTCCGCTATTTCTGTTTCTCTATCCGGCGTTGGCGATGCTCGCCTTTCATGCAAGGCCGGCGTGGAGCTTGACGGCCGTTTTCTTCGTCTCGACCTTTGCCTCGGCCCTGTCGGCGTGGGGACTGGGGCCGATCGCCCGATTGTCGCCGGACGGTAGTCTGATGCGCGAGGGCATGATGCAGCCGTACCTGTTCTCGCTGTTGCTGGTCGTGCTGCCGATCAATAATGCGGTGGGCGAAAAGCGGCGCGATACCCGTAGGCTTCTGATGATGAAGGCTAATCTGGAACATGCAGCGACTCATGACATGCTGACATCGACCATGAATCGGCAGAAATTCGAGACGGTGCTGAAGTCAGTGGTCGACGCGATGCAACCGGGTGTGGTTCTCTTCATCGACATCGACGATTTCAAGGGGGTTAATGACAGTCTAGGGCATCAGGCGGGAGATGCATTCCTCAAGGCGTTCAGTGTCCGGCTGCGCGACCTTGTGTCGTGGCGTGGCGGCTGTGTCGGCCGGTTTGGCGGCGATGAGTTTGCCGCATTCATTCCAGGTGCGTTTTCCGCCGTGGAATGTGAGGCACTGTGCATCATGGTCTCGGATGCGCTGCGGACGCCTTACTGCATTGCAGGCGTCACGCGGTCGGTTACGGCGAGCATCGGCGCGGTGATGACCGGAATGGACCGCATCACCGCCGATGAACTGATCCATCGCGCCGATACCGCCCTCTATGCGACAAAGGCGGCCGGTCGTGATGGCTATATGCTTTTCAGGGAACCTGCCGCGGATCTTGTCCCTTTTCCTGTGAGTGAAACGCGGTAAGGCAGCGGGTGTTTCAGGCCGCCCGGACCGGGCGGAGGGGGATATCGTCCAGCCCGAAGGCTTCTGCCGCCTGAATGATGTCATTGAAATGCCTGCCGCGCGCGGGCGGATGGGACAGGACGGTGCGGATCGTCAGGTCGGGACCGATCACATGTTGATTTGCGTTGAGAAGTGACCCTTTTGGGGGTTCATCCGCACTTTGCGTGCAGGACACGGGCGCGGAGGAGTTTGAAACCTGCTCTGCCGAACATGGTGCGCTTGATCATCTTGAGGCGGCCGATCTGCCCTTCGACGGGACTGATGGTCCAGGGGGGGTATGCAACGCGGCCTGAACGGCAGAGAGGTCTCGCCGCAAGCCATTTACAAGACG
This sequence comes from Gluconacetobacter dulcium, assembly GCF_014174165.1. Lineage (GTDB taxonomy): Bacteria > Pseudomonadota > Alphaproteobacteria > Acetobacterales > Acetobacteraceae > Gluconacetobacter > Gluconacetobacter dulcium. The sequence continues at coordinate 12,419 of NZ_JABEQN010000028.1, forward strand.
GGATAAAGGCGTTTTCTCTCCTTCTTCGAGAAGAGCTTCCAGAGGTGTTTGTGATTTTTTGGTAAAAAGGTCCTGCATGTCTCTTACCCAGGCCGTGGCTTGCGCAAGCGCTGGCGCATCTGTCATCAGGCGTTGGATAAACAGGACGTCTTTTTCCGACCGATTGTCGGATCCAGTCGTAAGCATCCGTGCCAGATTTCTGCCCATGGGCATGGGCTTGGCTGGCACAGGATGACATGCAGTTGCCGAGGACCGTCTCGATACAATCTAGTCCCTGACGCTGCCATATCGGCCGGAGAAACCCATGGCCATGATTTCGCGATGCAGACGAGCTGCATTGTGACATCCTTCCATCAGGCGTTGATCGAGATAGGCGGCATAGGGGACCATGATGCCGGGCCGAAAGATGCGACGCTGCCATGTCGAGGGGGGACCCTGTCGCAACCACCGCCGGACAGTCTTGCGTTCCGCGCCGATTGTCTGCGCGATACGGCTGATCGTCTGTCCCTTCGCCCGCATGGCGACTGCCTGCCGGTATTGCTCTTCTCTCTCTCCATGACGGGCGTGACTGGACGCAACGGGCCCGGCCTCACCCGGATTGCTCACTATTTCCGCGTCGATCGGCTGTTCGACCGGAGATACCTCATTCGTGATATCGGCCATGATGCGTCTGGCCAGGGCGGTGTGCCGATCGACGACGGTCAGGAAGGCATCATGGAGATTACGGATCAGATGCCATCGATCCGCGACCTGGATGGCTGCTGGGGCACCCTGCCGAATGCCGTCGGCATAGGCTCCTGCGCGATCGCGGGCGACAATCTCAATGCCGGGATGATCGCGGAGCCACGCCGCGAGTGTGCTGCCCTGCCGATCGGCCAGCAGATCGACCACCTTGTTTCGTTCGAGATCCACGAGAATGGTGCCATAATGATGACCACGCCGCCAGGCCCAGTCGTCGACGCCGAGAACACGGGGCGTTTCATGCCGTTCGGTAATCGGAACCATCCTGACGATACGCCGTATCAGCGTGTCGGCGCTGACCGGGCAGCGCAGGCGCGTCGCCATACGGGCGCCCGCGCTCCCGCCCAGTGCGCAGGCCGCGTCGAAGTGGAGGTCTGTCAGCCGGGACGTCTGCCGCGCGTAGGGAGCCGCGAATCCCCCCAATGGCTCGACGAAAGTGCGGCACCGACATCCTTTATCGGTGCAACGGAAACGTCGCACTGTCATCGACAGGGAAACACGACGTCCATGCGCCGGCATATCGGCGAGCTTGCGAACGTAATGACTGTGAAGCCGATGCGATAGCGTGCCACAATCCGGACAGGCTGCTCCATGAGAACGGGATTTCGTCTCGACCTGCATACTGTCGGCTACAATGACCGCACGACCAGACGACAAGGACGAGGGGAGATCAAGGGCACGAAATCCGGATCAGTGGCAGATCCTCAGCCATTCCCAAATCTACGGCCGCCGTACAATCACCTCCTGCACGCAAAGTGCGGATGAACCCAGTTCTCGGTGAAAATTAACAATCTCGGGCGTTGCCGGGCGGCTGACGATCGTGACAACACGGGGGACTGAGAGTTTAGCTGCTTCGTGCGTCATCAACTGCACGGGGTCGGTCACCGACTACCGTCGGGTCGAATCTCCCTTGCTGCGGATGCTGTTCCTGGAAGGATACGCGGTTGCGGAGGATATGGAGGCGACGTTGGTGACTGATGCGCACGGTGCGCTTGAGGACGCATCTGGTGCCTGTTCGCGCGTGCCGTACGCGATCGGGCCGAGGCGGGCGGGGACCTTGTTCGAAACGACGGCGATTCCCGAGATTCGGCAGCAGGCTCGCGATCTGGCGCGGCATCTGACAGGGATGTGCTCGTAAGCGGCGTTGTTGTGCAGGTGGCACCGGCGAAGATCGGGTATGAGAGAGTGGACAATGAAATCGTCAGTTGCGATATATAATCAGGACAGCATTGACACGTTCGGATGACGTTCTGGCCAGATGATCATGGGAGCCTGGCTGAAATAAAAAATTCTTGTTCAGGTCGGATATGCATAATTGTTTGCATGGGGTTCTATATTTTTATTCTTTAAATAGGGTGTTCTGTAATTCGCTGCAAATGCATTTGAAGGTTCCACGATGACGATGCAGGAGAATGGTGCGGTGGCCGCGCAGACGATGCGCGATATCGCGGCCGTGGTGCCCATCCTGCCGGAAACGGCCGTTGGCGGGGATGTCATGCAGTATTTCGAGCGTGATCCCGACCTGCTGTATATTGTGATCGTCGATCACGGCGGACGCGCGCTGGGGCTTGTCGACCGTCACACTTTTCATGTGCGGATGGCCGGCCAGTATGGATATTCGGTCTATCATCGGCGCCCGGTCACGCTGCTGATGGATCCGCGCCCGACCATCGTGGAGGCTGACGTGCTGGTGGCGGACTTTCTACCGCAGGCACTGGGGGCGAACGCCTCGGAACTGCTGCTGGGCTTCATTGTGGTCGAACGCGGGATATGCCTGGGGGTAGGGTCGGCTATTGATCTGGTTCGTCACGCGCATGCCGCCAAACAGACGGCGCTCTCCGAACTGCGCATGGCGACGGACAGGCTGCATGTGGCGAATGAGAAGATCCTGCGTGACAAGCTGTTCATCGACCGGATCGTCCAGAATGTGCCGTCGCCGCTGATCGTCCGGTCGGTTGTGGACGGGGACGTCATTCTGATGAACCGCGCGGCAAAGCGGTTCGAGGACTTCGCCCTGTCTGAAAAGATGATTGGTATGGCATCCTGCATGACGGATGGGGTGCCGGCGGATGACGGGCAGGCGACCATGGAGTGTTCCCTGGACGACCCACAGGGAAACCGGCGGGACCTGATCATCAATCGCCTGCTGATCGCTGATCAGTCGGGGACGCCGTTATGGGATCTGTATGTTTTTGATGACGTGACGGTTTATCGGGATAACGAGCGGCAGATCGAGCGGCTGGCTCATTATGACAAGGTGACCGACCTGTGCAATCGCCGGCTGTTCAGCGTGCAACTGGAGGCGTTGTGCGGCGAAAACAGGCAGGGCGTTCTATTCTATATCGACCTTGATTATTTCAAGACCGTAAATGATGTCCATGGTCATGCAGCGGGAGACGCCCTGCTGCGCCTGGTGGCCGGCCGTCTGCGTGAGCACAGCCGGCCCGGCGACCTGATTGCCCGTCTTGGTGGGGATGAATTCGCCATTCTGTGGCCCAATACCGCCTCGCCGTTGGAAATCGACGGGCGGATGACGCCGCTCCTGGCGTCGCTGAGCGCGCCCTATCAGGTGGATGGCAAGCGGATTGTGATCGGGGCCAGTATCGGGTCTGCCCGTTTTCCCGAAGATGCCGACAGTGCGGAGACCCTACTGCAGCATGCGGACATGGCGATGTATCGCGCTAAGGCCCAGGGGCGGAACCGCTTCGCCCAGTTCCAGGCCGCGTTGAGCGAAGAGGTGAGAAGTGCCGCGATCCTGACCGGGGAGTTGCGCGATGCGCTGGCGACCGATGCCCTGACCGTGCATTTCCAGCCGATCTACGATCGCACGGGCCGCCAGGTGACGAGTTGCGAGGCCCTGGTACGCTGGCGGCATCCGGTGCATGGGCTGATCATGCCGGACCAGTTCATTGCGCTGGCCGAGCAGAACGGGTTGATCCACACGCTGGGGCAGTGGGTTCTACAGGCCGCGTGCCGTGAGGCGGTAGCCTGGCCTGCTGGCGTGAGGGTGGCGGTGAACGTGTCGCCAATCCAACTCGGCGATGCGGCCTTTCCCGACATGGTGTTGAGAATCTTGCAGCAGACCGGCCTGCCGGCGCATCGGCTGGAAATCGAGATTACCGAAACATCTTTCCTGAAAAATGAAAAATCGAATCAGGCCGCGCTGCGCAGGCTGGTCGAGATTGGTTGCCGACTGGTACTGGACGATTTTGGGACTGGCTATTCCTCGTTGAAATATCTCTGGTCCTTTCCGTTCAGCAAGATCAAGATCGATTGCGGATTTGTCCAGGCGATGTCGCAGGACAAGGTTCTCAGGATCACGCAGACCATTCTCAGCCTCGCCCATTCTCTGGAACTGTGTGTCACGGCTGAAGGGGTGGAAACGGACGAACAGCATAGGCTTCTCGCCGGGATGGGCTGCGATGAGGTCCAGGGCTATCTGTTCGGGCGGCCCCGGCCGGTGGAAGAGCTTTTATCCTGTCTGGGTGCCTGATCGGCATGCGGAGTCGGTGAGGAGGAACGGGGCGGGATCGCGCCTGGGGCCGTCGTTTTTCTGGTGGAAATTTCTTTTATGATTCAAGTGCATTAGCGCGCGATTTTGCATCATATTCTGATGATGCTATTGCATCTTGCGTGGTGCAGCGAGACTGCAACTTCAGGAGACGGGGAGCGTTCCTTCGCCGTTATGGCCGACCGGATATTATGCATAAGATCATCAAGACTGTTCTGACCTATCCCGTGTGGGTATTTCAGCTTTTCACCGGCACGAAATCCTTTCGCGATAATCCCTTGATCGGTAGCCGCCGGCTGAATGAGACGGGCCTTCACGTGGTGCGCCAGAGCCTGGCCCATCGGGCTGCTGCCTGGCGGCGGCGGCGGCTGAGGCGCGGAATTCCTCCGCATCTGCTCGCCGAGTTCGATCGCGACGGGTTTGTCGTTATTCGCGATTTCCTGCCGGCGGAGACGTTCAGGCAGATTCTGGAGGATGTCCGGCAGTATCGCGGGGAAGCGCGTGAGACCATTCAGGGCGATACGGTGACGCGTCGCATCGCGCTGGAGCCCTGTGTCCTGACCCGCATGCCCGGCGTGCGGCGGTTGCTGGACCTGCCGCTTCTGGGGCGGCTGATCCGACTGGCCGGCAGCCGGGATTGTGAGCCGCTTTATTATGTCCAGACGATTCTGCCCCATGCCGTTACCGGCGACCCAGATCCGCAGCTTCAGTTTCATGCCGATACGTTCCACCCTACCGTCAAGGCGTGGTTCACCCTGACCGAGACGGCGGATGAGAGTGGCCCCTTTGTGTACGTTCCCGGATCGCACCGGCTGAACCCGGCGCGGCAGGCCTGGGAAAAGCGGATGAGCCTGGAGGCGGCGGGTTCCGGCGATCGTCTGAGCGGGCGGGGATCTTTCCGTGTCGACGCGGAAGCGATCGCTGCGATGGGCTACGCGGCCCCGCGCGCCGTGGCCGTGCCCGCCAATACGCTGATCGTCGCCGACACCGGCGGCTTTCATGCGCGCGGTGTCAGCGCGGAGCCCGGTATCCGGGTGGAGATCTGGGCGTATGAACGGGGCAATCCCTTCTTTGCGCCCTTGATTGATCTGTGGCGCATCCGGGCGATCGGGCGGCGCCGGGCATCCGTGATGTGGGCGTTCCATGACTGGCTGGAGGAAAGTGGGTTCGGGGTACATGTCTGGCGGAAGCGCGGCAATGTCGGCGCTTTCGACCGCGACGTGGGAGGGCATGAGATGCTGCATATTGCCCCCGGCGCGCCGGGTTGGTTCGGACAGGTGAGTGCGCATATGCTCCGGCGGCTCGTGCGCCGGTAGGCTTGCTTCCTGGACGGGTTTTTGTAGCATAATTCGGTGCATATCACTGTTCATTGCCAGGAAAAATGCAATGCATCTTCCACCGTTTCCTCCCTTCACGGCCGAAACGGCGCGGCAGAAGGCCCGATTGGCCGAAGACGCATGGAACAGCCGAGACCCGCAGCGCGTGTCGCTGGCCTATACGCCGGATTGTCGGTGGCGGAACCGGGCCGAGTTCATTCAGGGGCGCGAGGAGATCGTGGCGTTCCTGCCGCGCAAATGGGAGCGGGAACAGGATTACCGGTTGATCAAGGAGGTCTGGGCCTTTGCCGGCGACCGGATGGCCGTTCGCTTTGCCTATGAGTGGCATGATAGTGGCGGCCAGTGGTTTCGCTCTTACGGCAACGAGAACTGGGAATTCGGCGAGGACGGGTTGATGCGTCGGCGGATCGCCTCGATCAACGATCTGGCCATCCGGGAGGAAGACCGAAAATTCCACTGGCCGTCCGGCAGGCGGCCCGATGATCATCCGTCGCTCAGTGAGCTTGGATTGTGACCGTGGGCGAAGGCGCCTGCCTGTGCCTCACCCTGGCAGGCTTTTCCAGGTCGGTCCGCCCATGCCTGGGGGGAGGCTAGCCTCGTAGACGCCGCGCGCGACGGCGCGGGCCAGCACATCGGCCGCCAACGCGCCCAGCCGGGCGACATAGAGCGCGCGCGGACCGGGGGGAAGCGGGCGGTGACCTGTGGACAGCGCGAAAATGACATCGCCGTCGAAGGGGGAGTGGACCGGGCGAATGGCGCGGGCCAGGCCGTCCTGTGCCATCATGGCTATGCGCTTGAGGTCGTCGGCATCGATATCGGCATCGGTGGCGATGCAGGCAATGGTGGTGTTGGCGCGGGCCGCCGGGTTGAGTTTGGCCCGGCCCCAATCCTCGGGATCGACGTGGGCGGCGCTGGCGCCGAGGCCGCCGAATTCGCGGCCTATTTCGAAAGGGCCGGCCCAGAAATGGCGTGTGCCCGGTACGACCACCGAGCCGAGGCTGTTGACCGCCACCAGCGCGCCGATGGTCAGCCCGTCGGCGGTGACGAATGAGGCCGAGCCCAGGCCCCCCTTGAGCGCGCCGGCCTGTGCCCCGTAGCCCGCGCCAGCGGTGCCGAGGGTGACGCCGCGGGATGGGTGGTCCATGGCCCTCAATGCCAGGTCTCGGTAGGGCGGATTGAGGCCCCAGTTCTTGTCGCCGCCGTTGGCGAGATCAAACAGGATCGCGGTGGGGACGATGGGCGAGGGCGGCACGCCGGGTTGCTTCGTCATGGAAAAGCCGCGTCCGCGCGCGCCCAGCCAGGCGGCGACGCCGTCGGCCGAGCCCAGCCCGTAGACCGAGCCGCCGGACAGCACGATGGCGTCGACGCTGCGCACCAGATTGCCGGCCGTGAGTGCATCGGTTTCGCGCGTGCCGGGGCCGCCGCCGCGCACATCCACCGCGCAGGCCACGCGCTGGTCGGGCAGGATGACCGTGACCCCGGTGCGGGATCTGGCGTCATGCGCCTCGCCGACCGTCAGGCCGGTGACATCGGTGATGAGGTTGGTGGGGCCGACATGGCCGGGACCGGGATGCAGCGGGTTGCCCTCGGCTGCACGGGCTTCTGTCCTGCGGGTTGCCAGCATGGGCAGGGTGGCCGTGAGGCCGAGAAACATGCGTCTTTTCATCGGGGAAGAAACCTTGGACGATTGGGTGTTCAGGCGCGTGAGAAGGGGATGGGCCGGTGGGGTGCATGCTGGCAGAATGCGGTAGGAGCCCCCGCGACCGGGTGGCTGAAATTGGAACGATGTCGTAAGGGATTATGGCGCACTGCAACCGCGATCGACGGGAGAATGCATGAAAGATGTCTGGCGTGTCGGCGTGGGAGTCGGGGTGCCGTTCGCCGCGATCGTGCTGCTGCTGCCCATCCTGAGTTCAAGCCGGCTGCTGATCTTCGGTGTGCCGTTGGTGGTGTGCTGGCTGTTCGGCTGCTTCTTCCTGACGTCGCTGTGTTTGGTCGTCGTCTGGCTGGCGTTCGATCGCGGAGGGGATGATGGCTAGCATCGTCTTCTTTCTGGTCATTCTGCTGTCCATCATGGTGGCGCTGTTCTCGCGACGTGGCCATGGGCATCAGGACAGTCGGGATTTCTTCGTGGCGTCCGGGCAGTTCGGCGGCATCCTGGTCTTCATGCTGGCGGTGGGGGAAACCTACAGCATCGGCAGCATCATGGGGTTTCCGTCGGCGGCTTACAGTGCCGGCACGTCGTTCATCATCTGGTTCCTCAGCTATATCGTGCTGGCCTATCCGGTCGGCTATTTCCTCAATCCGCTGATCTGGCGGGCCGGGCGGGATTGTCAGGCCCTGACCATGGCCGATCTGTTCCGCGCCCGCTTCGGCAGCCGGGGGCTGGAACGGCTGGTGGTGCTGACCGCGATCCTGTGCCTGCTGCCGATGGGCGAATTGCAGATTGTCGGTCTGTTGCGCGTCATCGACCAGTTTCACTGGGCGCTGCCCGAGCAGTGGACGACGACCGCCGCCGCCGGCCTGACCTTTGCCTGGATCATGCTCTCGGGCATACGCGCGCCGGCTTATGTCTCGGTGATCAAGGACAGCCTGGTGCTGATCGCGGTGACGGTCGTGGGGTTGGCCGCCCTGCGGGCCGGAGGCATGGCGCATCTGCCGGCAGTGGCATGGACCGGCCACCCGGTGGGGCTGCGGGACCAGATCTATGCGCTCTCCACCATTCCGCTTCTGGCCGTGGCGTTCTGCGTGGCGCCCCAGACCGTTGCCTTCGTGTTTACCGCGCGTTCGGCGCGGACGGTGCGCCGCAACCAGATCGTCATGCCGCTTTATATGGTGATGTTTCCCTTTCTCTATCTGGTGGCGCTGTATGCGCGGTCGGCGGAACTGCCTGTGCCATCGCCCAATGCGGTGTTTCTGGTGGCGGCGGGGGTGCTGCTGCCGGACTGGATGGTGGGGCTGGTCGCCGGTGCCTGCGCGTTGTCGGGACTGGTGATCCTGGCCGGTACCTGTCTGGCCATCGGTCCGCTGGTGTCGCGCAATCTGCTGCATGGCCTCTCCGATGCCGGGCAGCGGCGGGGGGCGCAGGCGGTGATCGCGTGTTATCTGCTGTTCTCGATCCTGGCGGCGGGGCATCTGTCCGGGCTGATGGTGACGCTGACCAGCTTCTACTACCTTGGCGTGTCGCAGTTTATTCCCGGTGTTGCCGCGATCGTCTGGCGTTGGCCGTTGTCGGCGCGGGCGCTGGGGGCGGGGTTGGTGGTGGGCGATGTGGTGGCCATGGGGGGCGCGCTTGCAGGTTTGCAGCCGGCGGGGCTCAATACCGGCATGATCGGTCTGGTGGCCAATGTGCTGGTGGCCGGTGCGATCCAGTGGATGGAACGCCGGAAGCGTGTCGCGGGACCGGCTTCCGACATCGCCTGACGAAGGGAGGCATGCATGTATACCAGCCGGGAAGACGTGACCGAGGCGATCGTGATCGCCAGGGTTCGCAAGGGTCTGAACTGGGCCGACATTGCCCGGCAGGTCGGGCGTAGCAAGGAATGGACCACCTGCGCCTGTCTGGGGCAGATGGTGTTCTCGGAGGACGAGGCGCGCATCGTGATCGGTCTGTTCGACCTGGACCAGACGGCGCTGCCCTGGCTGTGCGCGGTGCCGTACAAGGGCAGTTTCGACGGTGGGGCGCCGAGTGATCCGCTGCTGTATCGCTGGTATGAGATGCTCAGCGTCTATGGGCCGGCGCTGAAGGAGCTGATCCATGAGGAATTCGGCGACGGGATCATGAGCGCGATCGATTTCCGCATGGCGGTGGGGCGTGAGGCCGATCCGGCGGGGGATCGGGTCCATGTCACGATTTCCGGCAAGTTTCTGCCGTACAAGCCGTTCTGACAGGCCGGGACTTTCTCGCGTTCGACTGCGTCGGTATGATGCGGTCGTCCGGGCGCGGTTCATGATTTTCGCCGCCTGAGGGGGCCTATGCGACCTGCCGACATTGCCGTGATCTGCCTGTATTTCGTGGTCCTGCTGGCCGTTACGCTGACTCTGGCGCGACGGGGGCGTTCGGCGGGGGATTTCCTGTCGGCGCATCATGATCTGCCCTGGTGGGCGCTGTGCCTGTCGCTGGTGGCGACCGAGACCTCGACCCTGACATTCATCAGCGTGCCGGGGGTTGGTTATACCAGCGGCCTGGTTTTTGCCGGTCTGGCAGCGGGTTATCTGATCGGGCGGGTGGTCGTGGCCGTGTGGTTTCTGCCGCTTTACATTCAGGGGCGGATGAGCAGTGCCTACCAGTATCTCGGCCGCCGGTTCGGGCATGGGGTGCAGCGGATCGCCGCCGGGGCCTTCCTGCTGACGCGGCTGGTGGCGGAGGGGGTGCGCCTGCTGGCCGGGATGTTGCCGCTGGTCTGGCTGCTGACCCATGCCGGCCTGCCGGTGGGGCGGGGGGCGGTACTGGTCGCGATCATGATGGTGACGCTGGCCTATACGCTGTTCGGCGGCCTGCGGGCCGTTGTGTGGTCGGACAGCGTGCAACTGGTCATCTATCTGTTCGGCGCCGCGTTGTGCGTGGGCCTTTTGTGGTGCGGAGCCGATGGCTGGCACGACGCCTGGCGGGCCGGGCGGCTGGCGCTCTTTCACGTTCGGCCCGGCGGGCGGTGGTTTGCCGACCCGTTTACCCCTGCCGCCGCGTTGCTGGGTGGGGCGATCCTGTCCGTGGCGTCGCATGGTACCGACCAGTTGATGGTTCAGCGATTGCTGGCGGCGCGCAGCCTGCGGGCGGCGCGGATGGCGCTGATCGGCAGCGCCGTGCTGGTGGGGGTGCTGTTTACGCTGCTGTCGCTGGTCGGGGTTGAGTTGTGGGTGCGGTCGGGCGGGGCGTCGCTGGCGGCGCTGGGGTTTCGTTCGGCGGATGAGTTGTTCCCGCATTTCATCGTCACCGGCCTGCCGGCGGGGTTGAGCGGCCTGCTGGTGGCGGGGGTGTTGAGCGCCACCATGGGATCGCTGTCCGCGACGCTCAATGCGATGGCCGGGTCTGTCCTGACGGATTTCGGGCCGGTGCCGGCGCGGGTTCTGGGGCGTCTTGCGGCGTCTTGCGGGTGGCGTGCGGGGCCGCTGTTTGCTGCCCGCGCGCTGACCGCCTTCTGGGCCGTGGCGCTGGTTGGCGTGACCATGGTGCTGGGGGAGGGGACGAAATCGGCTGTGATCCTCGGATTGACCGTCGCGGGATGGTCTTATGGGCCGACTCTGGGGGCGTTTTTGTTCGGGATGCTGTGTCCGGCCGGTAGGGGGCGTGATGCGGCGTTCGGGGTCGTGGTCTCGCTTGCCGGCATGGCCGCGCTGATGATGTTGGCCCAGCGTGTGGGCTGGGTGATCGCCTTTCCGTGGCTGGTCCCGGCCGGGATCGGGATGATGCTGGTACCGGCCTGTCTTTCCATGATGTTTCCCGCGCCCCGCGTTGCAGGCAGGGCGGATTCCGTTGCCGAGAAGTGATCAGAGCATGACGACAGGCCCGTTTTCCGCCCCCGTGCCGGGTATCGGCACCGAACAATGCGATCCGCGTTATGCCGAGATCGATCTCTGGCCGACCGGCGCGATTCTCGATGCGCTGGCTGAGGCGCAGATGACGGCGGTGGCCATCGTGCGGGCCGCCGTGCCGCAGATGGAGGCGGTGGTCGAGGCCGCGCTGCCGGGTCTGCGGGCCGGGGGGCGGCTGTTTTATGTCGGGGCCGGCACGTCGGGGCGGATCGGGTTGCAGGATGGCGTGGAACTGACGCCGACCTTCGGCTGGCCGGGTGAGCGGCTGGTGCTGATGCTGGCTGGAGGGCCGGCTGCGCTGTTCGAATCCGTGGAAGGAGCCGAGGACCAGGAAGAGGCGGCCCGGGCCGAGATCCTGTCGCATGATCCGGGGCCGCAGGATGTGGTGCTGGGCATCGCCGCCAGCGGGGCCACGCCCTATACCTGCGCCGCGATCGTCGCCGCGCGGGTGTGCGGCGCGCTGACGGTGGGCGTTGCATCGAATCCCGATGGACGGCTGTTGCGTGAGGCGGAACTGGGGATTGTGCTGCCGACCGGGCCGGAGGTTATTGCCGGCTCGACGCGGCTGAAGGCGGGGACCGCGCAGAAGGCGGCGCTGAACATGCTCTCGACCGCGCTGATGGTCCGGCTGGGCCATGCCTATCGCGGGCAGATGGTGGATATGCGTGTGGTCAATGCCAAGCTGCAAAGGCGGGCGGCGCGGATGGTGCGGCTGCTGGCGGGCGGCACGGATGCGCAGATTGCCGAGGCGCTCGAAGCCTCGGGCGGCAACGTCAAGCGGGCGGTGCTGATCCGGCATGGCATGAGCCTGGCGGACGCCGAAGCGGCGCTCCGGGAGCATGGTGGTGATCTGCGGGCGGTGCTGGGGCACTGACGGCGGGCGTCTCTGCCTCCGTGGGGCAGGGCGGCCATCTTCATGACAGATCAGAGAAATTTTTCGTAATTGACCTCGGTCAAACGGGCCGATGGTCGTTCGATGTTATCACAAATCCCACGAAATCCTTGTGAGGGCGGACGGTGCCGAATTCTGTGCCGGCAGCCGGTCGAGGGTTTATCTGGATCGGTATCGAAACGATAAGAGTCGCGATACCGATCGTGCGGCAGGGGTCGGTCACGCGCCAATAATGCGCGGGCCGGCCCGGTGCGCTGGGGGTTGGGATGGTATTGAAACTCGATGACATGACGCAGGTGCTGCAGGAGACGACGCGGCGCGGGGTTGGCAGCCGACGTTGGCAGAAGCCCGTCTACAAGCATTTCCTGCCGCCCTGTAACCATGCCTGCCCGGCCGGCGAGGACATTCAGGGCTGGCTGGCGCTGGCCCAGGCGGGCGAATACGAGAAGGCGTGGCACGCGCTGGTCGCCAACAACCCCATGCCCGCCATCCATGGCCGGGCCTGCTACCATCCGTGCGAAGGCGGCTGCAACCGGGGCGAACTGGATGCGCCGGTGGCCATTCATGCGGTCGAACGGTTTCTGGGCGATCTGGCGACCGAGAAGGACTGGCAGGTTTCGGTGGCGCCGGCCAGCGGCAAGAAGGTTCTGGTTGTCGGGGCGGGGCCGGCGGGGTTGTCCTGCGCCTGGCATCTGGCGCGCATGGGGCACCAGGTGGAGATCCGCGACGCGGCGGAGCAGCCGGGTGGAATGATGCGCTACGGCATCCCGGCGTACCGTCTGCCCCGAGAGGTGATGGGGAGGGAGATCGCCCGAATCACGGGGGTGCCTGGGGTGACATTGCGGTGTGGCCAGAAGGTGGACGACGTGGTGCGGGCGAAGCAGGACGGGGGCTTCGACGCGGTGTTCGTGGGGGTTGGCGCGCAGTTGGCCAACCGCCTGAACATTCCGGCCATGGATGGCCGGAAGATGACCGATGCGATCAGCCTGCTGGGCGATGTCAGCCGGGGCGGGCGCCCGGCGCTGGGGCGCGTGGTGGCGGTGGTCGGCGGCGGCAACGTGGCGATGGATGCCGCGCGGACCGCGCGGCGGCTCGGCGCGACCGATACGGTCATCATCTTCCGCTATGACCAGCAGCATATGGAGGCCCTGCCGGCCGAAGCGGCCGAGGCCGTCGCCGAAGGGGCCAAGGTGCGCTGGCTGAGCGTGGTCGATCATTTCGGTGCCGATGGGCTGGTGGTCGAGAAAGTGACCATGAACCCCGATGGCAGCGTGACGCCGACGGGCGAGACGGAGCGGCTGGCCGCCGATGCGGTGGTGCTGGCGGTGGGCCAGCACACCGACCTGTCGCTGCTGGCGGAGGCGACGGCGGTGACGGTGCAAAAGGACGGCACCGTTGCGGTGGATGCCGACCTGATGACCGGGCAGGCCGGTATTTTCGCCGGCGGCGACTGCATCGGTGGCGCACGGACCATGACGACGGCGACCGGGCACGGCAAGCTGGCGGCGCGGGCGATTGATGCGTGGCTGGCGGGCCGGACCTACGACCATCCGGCGGCGCATCCGCTGGTCAGCTTCGACATGCTGCATCTGCCGGATTACCGCGATGCGCCGCGCAGCGTGCAGGCCGAGACGCCGGTGGCCGAACGCCACGATTTCGCGGAGGTCGATGCCGGGCTGGACGAGCGCCACGCCCGCTATGAGGCGCGGCGCTGCCTTTCATGCGGCAATTGCTTCGAGTGCGATAATTGCTATGCCGCCTGTCCGGAACAGGCGATTACCCGGCTGGGGCCGGGGCAGGGTTATGCGGTTTCGATGGATCTGTGCACCGGATGCGCGGCCTGTTTCGAGCAGTGCCCCTGCCATGCGATCGAAATGGAGCCGGAAGCCGTGGGAGCGGATACCTCTCCGGCACCGTCGGCCTTCAAGGTGCGGGCATGAGCGACATGACAGGAACGGAGAAGGTCGACATGACCGAACAGACCGCCACGATGGATGGCAACACCGCCGTCGCGCATGTGGCCTATCGGGTCAATGAGATCTGCGCCATCTATCCCATCACGCCGTCCTCGCCGATGGCCGAACTGGCCGATGCCTGGTCGGACCAGGGGCTGCGCAATATCTGGGGCGATATCCCCGAAGTGCAGGAAATGCAGGCCGAAGGCGGTGCCGCGGGCTGCGTGCATGGATCGCTGCAAAGCGGTGCCCTGACGACGACCTTTACGGCGTCGCAGGGGCTGATGCTGATGCTGCCCAACATGTACAAGATCGCCGGCGAACTGACCGCCACGGTCTTCCATGTGGCGGCGCGTGCGCTGGCGGCGGGTGGATCGTCGATCTTCGGCGACCATCAGGATATCATGGCGGCGCGGCCGACGGGGTTCGCGATCCTGGGTGCGGCCTCGGTGCAGGAAGGGCATGACCTGGCGCTGGTCGCGCAGGCGGCGACGCTGGCGGCGCGGGTGCCGTTTATCCACTTCACCGACGGGTTCCGCACGTCGCACGAATACAACATGCTGAAGATCATGCCCGACAGCGTGATCCGGGCCATGATCGACGACGACCTTGTGCATGCGCATCGCAACCGCGCGCTGACGCCGAACAATCCGTTCATTCGCGGTACCTGGCAGAATCCCGATACTTATTTCCAGACGCGCGAGGCGGTGAACCCGTACTATGCGAAGGTGCCGGGGATCGTGCAGGAGGTGATGGACCGGTTTGCCGCCCAGACCGGCCGGGCCTATCGTCTGTTCCGTTATGACGGGCCGGCGGATGCCGAGCGCGTGATCATCAGCATGGGGTCGGGCGCGGAAGTGGTGCGGGAGACCGCGCTGTGGATGAACCGCCAAGGAGCGAACCGGCCCGGCGAGAAGGTGGGCGCCTTGCAGGTGCTGCTTTATCGCCCGTTCTCGGCCGAGCATTTCCTGGCGGCGCTGCCGCCGGGGGTGAAGGCGATCGCGGTGCTGGACCGCACCAAGGAACCGGGCGCGCCGATGGAGCCGCTTTATGCCGACGTGCTGGGCGTGCTGGCGCAGGCGTTCGGCAACGGGACGATTGCCGCGATGCCGCGCGTGGTCGGCGGACGTTATGGCCTGTCGTCGCGCGATTTCAATCCGGGCATGGTCAAGGCGGTCTTCGACGAACTGGCGAAGCCCGTGCCCAAGAATAATTTCACGCTCGGCATCGATGACGATGTGAGCCATACCACGCTGGAATACGACCAGAACCTCGATATCGAGCCGAAAGATACCGTGCGCTGCCTGTTCTACGGGCTGGGCGCCGACGGCACGGTGGGGGCGAACAAGAACAGCGTGAAGATTCTCAGCGAACAGCCGGGGCGGTTCGCGCAGGCCTATTTCGACTATGATTCGCACAAATCGGGCGGCGAGACGATTTCGCACCTGCGGTTCGGCACGGCGCAGATCGCGGCGCCTTATCTGATCCGCCATGCGGATTTCGTGGCCTGCCACAAGTTCGAATTCCTGTTCAAGCGCGATATTCTCGGGCCGGCCATCGACGGGGCGACCTTCCTGCTGAACAGCCCGTATGGGCCGGATGTGGTGTGGGACAAGCTGCCGCGCCGGGTGCAGGACCAGATCGTGGCCAAGAAGCTGCGCTTCTTCGTGATCGATGCCTCGGACGTGGCGTTGAAGATCGGGCTGGGGCCGCGTGTGAACACGGTGTTGCAGACCTGCTTCTTCCATCTATCCAAGGTGCTGCCGCCCGACGAGGCGGTGGCGCAGATCAAGCATTTCATCACCAAGAGCTATGGCGCCAAGGGCGATGCGGTGGTGAAGCTGAATTTCGCCGCCGTGGATGGAGCGGTTGCCGCGCTGCATGAAGTGACGGTGCCGCAGGCGGCCACGGGGACGGTCGCGATGCCGCCGATCGTGCCGGCGACCGCGCCGCTGTTCGTGCGCGAGGTGACGGGCGAGATCATGGCCAGCCGGGGCGAGGCGATTCCGGTCAGCAAGATTCCGGCCGATGGGACATTCCCTGGTGGCACCACGCAATATGAAAAGCGCAATATCGCGGTCGAGGTGCCGATCTGGGAGCAGGATGCGTGCATCCAGTGCGGCCAGTGCAGCATTGTCTGCCCGCATAGCGTGATCCGCGCCAAGATCTATGACGAGGATGCGCTGGCGGGGGCGCCGGAGCATTTCCGCTCCGCGCCCGTCAATGCGCGTGGGTATCCGGATTCGCGTTTCTCGCTGCAATTCTATGTCGAGGATTGCACGGGCTGCGGCGTGTGCGTGGAAAACTGCCCTGCCATTGCCGAGGATGGCGTGCATCGGGCCATCAATATGGGCGAGAAGCTGCCGATCCTGGAGCAGGAGCGGGAGAATATTCGCTTTTTTGAAACTCTGCCGACGGCGGACCGGACGACGGTGAATCAGGCCAATGTTCGGGGTGTGCAGTTGCTCGAACCATTGTTCGAGTTCAGCGGTGCCTGTGCGGGGTGTGGCGAGACGCCGTATCTCAAGCTGATCTCGCAGCTTTTCGGTGACCGGTTGCAGATTGCCAATGCCACGGGCTGCTCGGCGATTTATGCCGGCAATATGCCGGCCCATGCCTGGAAGGCGAATGACGAAGGGCGCGGCGTGGCCTGGTCGAATTCGCTGTTCGAGGACAATGCGGAGTTCGGGCTGGGTTTCCGTCTGGCGGTGGACAAGCAGACCGGGCTGGCGCGCGATCTGCTGACCCGGCTGGCGCCGAAGGTGGGGCAGGATCTGGCGGAGACCATCCTTGCCAGGACGCAGCACACCGAGCGCGATTATGTCGAGCAACGCGAGCGGGTGGCGGCGCTGAAGACGCGGCTGGCCGCGATCGACGGGCCGGATGCGAAAAACCTGCTGATCCTGGCGGATTTCCTGGTCCGGCGTTCGATCTGGATCGTCGGGGGCGATGGCTGGGCCTATGACATCGATTATGGTGGGCTGGACCATGTGCTGGCGCAGGGCCGCAATGTGAACGTGCTGGTGCTGGATACCGAGGTCTATTCGAACACCGGCGGCCAGTCCTCGAAGGCGACGCCGCTGGGGGCGAGCGCGAAGTTCGCGGCCGCCGGCAAGCGGGTGCCGCGCAAGGACCTGGCGTTGCAGGCGATTTCCTACGGCACCGTCTATGTGGCGCAGATCGCGCTGGGGGCGAACCCGGAGCAGGCGCTGATCGCGATGCGCGAGGCGGAAGCCTATGACGGGCCGTCGCTGATCCTGGCCTATTCGCAGTGCATCGCCCATGGCATCGACATGCGGACCGGCATGAAGCAGCAGGCGCGGGCTGTGGCGTCGGGGTACTGGCCGCTGTTCCGCTTCGACCCCACGATGCGTAAGAGCGGGTTGAATCCGTTCCGGCTGGATTCGCCGCCGCAGCGTATTCCGCTGAAGGAATATGCCTATCGGGAACTGCGGTACAAGACCCTGCTGCGCACGCATCCGGAATCGGCCGGGCATCTGCTGCAACAGGCCGAGGCGGCGGCGCAGGAACGCTACCGCGTCTATGAAGACATGGCCGCCCGCGACGGCAGCCGGTTTCTACCCCACTGGGAAGACATCCCCTGAGTTTATGCCCGGAAACGCGCGCTGGTGGCGATCCGACGCGCGTTTCCTGCGCTCCGGTGCTCACGGCCATTGAGGCCGCTCCGCTCCGGTGCTCGGACACGCACGACGGGCGCGGCCCGCAGGGCCGCTCTCGCTCACCAGCCCACGTTTTCGGGCATAAACTTCGATGACATTTGACGATTTTTTGAGAACCGGTGTCTTGAGAGGGTTGGGGATATGGATTTGAGAACGACTTATCTTGGTCTTGAACTGGCGCATCCGATCGTTGCTTCGGCGTCGCCGCTTTGTGCCGATCTGGATGGCATCATGCGGCTGGCCGATGCGGGGGCGGCGGCGGTTGTGCTGTCGTCGATCTTCGAGGAGCAGATCGTCGCCCAGGAACTGGCCGAGGCGGCCATGACGGAGATGGGGACCGACTCCCAGCCGGAAGCGGCGGGTTATTGGCCGCCGGATGCGGGCAGCAACGTGCTGGATGGGCGGCTGGAAATTCTGCGGCGCGCGGTGGAGCGGGCCGGGGTGCCGATCATCGCCAGCCTGAACGGCTGTTCGGCCAGCGGATGGGTCGATTTCGCCCGCAAGCTGGAGCAGGCGGGGGCGTCGGCGATCGAACTCAACATCTATCGCGTGCCCGCCGACCCGGCGGAAAGCGGCGCCTCGGTCGAGGCGGCGGCGCTGGAGATCCTGCGCCGGGTGAAGGCGGCTGTGGGGGTGCCGGTCAGCGTGAAGATGGCGCCCTTCTTCAGTGCGCCCGGCCATATGGCGGCGCAGTTCGCCGAGGCCGGCGCGGATGGGCTGGTGCTGTTCAACCGGTTCTACGGGCCGGATGTCGATCTGGCGGCGCTGACGGCGCGCGATGACCTGCATCTGAGCAATCCTTACGACATTCGCCTGCCGCTGATGTGGGTCGGGCTGTTGTCGCGGCGGATTCCGACCTCGATCGCGGCATCGACGGGTGTGTGGAGCGGGGCGGATGTGGTGAAATATCTGCTGGCGGGGGCGGATGCGGTGATGACGACCTCCGCGCTGTTGCGGCATGGGCCGGCGTATCTGGGCACGTTGCTGGGCGAACTGCGCGGCTGGATGCAGCGCCGGGGCCATGAGTCGGTGGCGGCCTTCAAGGGGCAGCTTGCGGCCGGTGGGCAGCCCGATGAGGCGGCGCAGTTCCTGCGGGCGCAGTATCGGACGATCCTGACCACCTATGATGCGCAATCGGCTTCGCGACTGTAAGAGCCTGTGTAAGAGTCTGACCGAATTTTCGGTCAGGCTGCACGGGGCACTTCTGCAAAAGTGGGCGGCCATCAGGGCCGTTCCGCTCAGATGCTTGAAAATACACGCCGGGCGTACTGCTTTGCGGCATGCGCGCTCGGCGGGCCGATTTCTCTGGCCGTCTCTAAAATCGGCAGTAATGGGTCTGCTTTGACCGGGATCAACGCGGTTGCCTGTTCGCCGGTATTATAACGGGAAATTGATCGTTCATCCTTTTTTGTCCGAAGGAAAATCGCTGGTGGATAAGACCCAGGAACTCGTGACCAACCGGTTGTTCAAGGATATCGCGGTTGGTGAGAAGGCCGACGTGACCGAGATCCTGACCAGGGACAATGCGGATCTGCTGGGCGGATGGCAGCCCGATGGGGCAGGGGTCGAGACGGCTTCCGTATCGCAGTCGGTGGCGAGCGTGTGGATCGGCATTCTGGTCATGCGGCTGGTCAGCACCCGCTTCCCCGGTGTGGGCAGCGTGGTGCGCGGCTATGCGCTGACGCTGGGAGGGGATGTCCTGTCGGTCGGCGACCGGGTGGTGGTGACCTGCCAGGTGGTGGCGAAGCATGATGCGGATGCGCTGCTGGACCTGTCCTTCGTCAGTGTGCGGCAGGACGGGGGCGAGGTTGCGCGGGGCACCATGCAGATCCAGGCGCCGCAGGCGCCGCAATCGGTGGTCATGGCCTGTTCGTCGTTCGAGCATATCGTGACGCATCGCCGTTTCCGCGCCCTGTGCGAGAAGGCGGCCCAGTTGCCGGCCCTGCCGATCGCCGTGGCCTATCCCTGTGATGACCTCTCGCTGCGCTCGGCCTGCGATGCGGCCCAGCGTGGACTGGGACAGCCGATCCTGGTCGGGCCGAAGGCGCTGATCGAATCCGTCGCCAAGGATTCCGGCCTGTCGATCGACGGGCTGGAGATTGTCGAGGCCGAGGACGCGCATGCGGCGTCGGTCCAGGCGGTGGCGCTGGTGCGCTCGGGGCGTGCGCGCCTGCTGATGAAGGGGGCCGTGCATACCGATGTGCTGCTCCACGAAGTGGTGGCGCGCCCGACCGGCCTGTGCGCCGATCGCCGCCTGAGCCATGTCTTCGTCATGGATGTGCCGTTCTATGACCGGTTGCTGATGATCAGCGACGCGGTGGTGAACATTGCGCCGGACGTGCGGGCCAAGCATGACATCGTGCAGAACGTGATCGATTTCGCGCATGTGCTGGGGCTGGCCGAACCGCGCGTGGCGGTTCTTTCGGCGGTGGAGACCGTCAACCCGGCGATCCAGTCCACGCTGGATGCGGCCGTGCTGTCGAAGATGGCCGACCGCAAGCAGATCACGGGCGGCATCGTCGATGGGCCGCTGGCCTTCGACAATGCGGTGAACCTGAATGCCGCGAAGATCAAGCATATCGATTCTCCCGTGGCCGGACGGGCGGATATCGTGATCGTGCCGACGCTGGAGGCGGGCAACATGCTGGCCAAGGAACTGTCCTTCCTGGCCGGTGCGGATGCCGCGGGCGTGGTGCTGGGTGCCAAGGTACCGGTGATTTTGACCAGCCGTGCGGATTCCGAGCAGGCGCGGCTGACCTCCTGCGCCATTGCGCTGATCATGGCTCACGGCGTGGCATGAGGGCGCCGCCTGGGGCGGCAGCGGTCTTTTTCGATTCGGTAAAACAATAAAAACCCGCCACGCCGTGGCGAGGGGAGGAGACGCCGATGACCATGACTACCAGTGCGCCGCCTGTGGGCGGCGTGCAGGCGAAGGGAGGCTTTCAGGCTGGCTATGTGCTGGCCTGGGCGTTCTGCCTGCTGTTCTATTTCCTGCAATATTCCGTGCGGTCGGCGCCCAGCGTCATGATGGACGAACTGACCGCGACCATGGGGCTGACGACGGCGGGGCTGGCCTCGCTGCTGGGGCTTTATTACTACACCTATTCGGCGTGCTCGCTGATCTCGGGTGCGTCGATGGACCGGTGGGGGGCGAAGATCGCGCTGCCGGCGGGGACATTCGTGCTGGCCGTCGGGATCGCCATGTTCGGCGCCGGGCCGGTGTGGATGGCGGAACTGGGGCGCCTGTTGCAGGGGGCCGGGGCGGCGTTCGCCTTCGTCGGTGCGGTCTATCTGGCGTCGCACGGTTTTCCGGCGCGCTATCTGGCCACCGCGATCGGGGTGACCCAGTGCGTGGGGATGCTGGGCGGGGCGATGGGGCAATCGACCGTGGCGTGGCTGATCCATGGCGTGGTGCCGTGGCGGTCGTTCTGGGTCGATGCCGGGGTGGCGACGGCGGTCGTGGCGGTGGCGATCTTTCTGGGCACGCCGCGCCCGGAAAAGAGCGCCGTGGCCCCGCAAGGGTCGCTGCTGGCACCTTACCGGATCGTGCTGGGCAATCGGCAATCGTGGCTGTGCGGCCTGTGTTCGGGCCTGCTGTTTCTGCCGACCACGGTGGGCAGCATGACCTGGGGCGTGTCGTTCATGACGCATGGATGGCATCTGAGCTATCACGAAGCCGTGAGTCGGGCCGCGATGGTGCCGATCGGCTGGGTCTTCGGCTGCCCTGTCATGGGGTATCTGGCCGATCATCTGGGGCGGCGGAAGCCGGTGCTGTTCGGGGGGATCGTGGCGATGCTGCTGTCTTCCGTGGCGATCATCTATCCGCCGCCGGGCCTGTTCCCGCCCTATATCCTGGCCTTTATCCTGGGCTTTGCCTCGGGGGCGGCCATGATCCCGTACAGCATCATCAAGGAAGTGAATCCCGACGGCGTGAAGGGCAGCGCCACCGGGGCGATCAATTTCCTGGTGTTCGTGATGAGCGCGGTGGCGTCGCCGCTGTTCGGGTGGCTTCTGCAACGGCTTGCCGGGACCGCCGGATTGACGGAGACGGTGTTTCGTGAAGGCTTCTCGGTCGGTGTGGTGGGGATCGTGCTGGCCGGTGTCGTCGCCCTGTTCATTCGCGAAACCGGGTCTGCGGTGCGGGCGGGGTAGGACCGGCATAACTGCCCGTGTCACTTTGGCTTCTTGCCGGCCGGAGAACGGGATAGGGTGTCTGTCGGGATGAACGGGAAGCGGGTGCAGATGTCACGCAAGATCCTCGTTGCCGGCGGTCTGGCCGGTCTGCTGGCCGTTATCGCCGTGGCCGGATGGCTGTGGGACCGGCAACTGGGACGGGCGGTGCCGGGCCTGTATCATTCCAACGGGCGGCTGGAACTGACGCGGATCGACGTGGCGGTGAAATATCCGGGGCGGATCGGCGCGTTGGACGCGCAGGAAGGGGATGTCGTTACCAAAGGCCAGATTCTGGCCCGCGAGGATGAGTCCGAGGCGCGGGCCCAGCTTGCGGCGGCCGTGGCCCGGCAGGGGCAGGCCGAGGCGGCGGTCGGCCGGGCACGGGCGGAACTGGCGGCGCGGACCCAGGCCGCGCGGCTGGCGGGGGACGAACTGGCCCATGCCCGGACCATGCGACGGCAGATGCTGGTCTCCGACATGGAAGTGACGCAGCGCCAGACGGCGCTGGATGTCGCCGAGCGCGCGCGTGACGGTGCGGCGGAGGCGGTTCAGGAGGCTGGCCGCGCGGTGGAGGCGGCGGCGGCGATGGTGGCGCAGGCCCGGACGGCGGTCGATGACATGGTGATCCGTGCGCCGGTCGGCGGGCGGATCGAATATCGCGTTGTCGAGGCGGGCAGCGTGCTGCCGGCGGGCGGGCGGCTTTATGCGCTGCTGGATCCGGTGGACCCGTATCTGACGGTTTTCTTTCCGGCGCGGGTCGTCCGGCAACTGCGAGTGGGGGACGAGGCGCGGATCGTGTTTGACGATCTGGGCACCGGCGCGGTTGCGGCGCGGATTTCCTATATCTCGCCCGAGGCGCAGTTTACGCCGAAATATGTGGAGACCGCGACCGAGCGCGAGCAACTGGTCTATCGCGTGCGGCTGCGGGTGGAGCGCACGGCCCAGAAGGATCTGGGGGGCCTGCTGAAGGCCGGCATGACGGGGGAGGGCTATGTGCGGACCGATGCCTCGGCCCCATGGCCGGCCGGCCCCGCCGGAGCGCGCCGGGCCGCGCCGTGAGCGGCGCCGTGTCCGTGCCCGACGCGCCCGCCGTGCCGCCGCCTGCCGCGCCGGGGGCGGGGATACGGGTGGAGAACGTTGGGCATTGCTATGGGAAGACCGAGGCGCTGCGCGATGTTTCGGTGGATCTGCCGGCGGGGACGACCATCGGCGTGATCGGGCCGGACGGGGTTGGGAAATCGACGCTGCTGGGGCTGATCGCCGGGGTGCGGCGGCTTCAGGGCGGGCGGGTGCTGACGCTGGGATGCGACATGGCCGACCGGCGGGAGCGGGAAGCCTTTCTCAGCCGCGTTGCCTTCATGCCGCAGGGGTTGGGGAAGAATCTGTATCCGACCCTGTCGGTGCGGGAGAATATCGATTTCTTCGCGCGGCTGTTCGGGCTGGATGCGCGGACCCGCGCGGCGCGGATCGGGCAGCTTCTGGAGGCGACCGGGCTGGCGCCTTTTCCCGATCGTCCGGCCGCCCAGCTTTCGGGCGGCATGAAGCAGAAGGTCAGCCTGTGTTGCGCGCTGGTGCATGACCCCGACCTGGTGATTCTGGACGAGCCGACGACCGGCGTCGATCCGCTGTCGCGCCGGCAGTTCTGGACGCTGGTGGACCAGTTGCGTGCCCGGCGGCCGGGCATGACCGTGATCGTCTCCACCGCCTATATGGAAGAAGCCGAGCGGTTCGAATGGCTGGTGGCGATGAATGACGGGCAGGTGCTGGCCTGCGACCGGACGGAAGCCATCCTGCGCCGTACCGGGCGGGCCACGCTGGAAGACGCCTATATTTCTCTGTTGCCCGAGGCCGAGCGGGCGGGGGCCTCGGCCTTCTCGATTCCGCCTTATCGCGATCCGGGCGGGGCGCCCGCGATCGAGGCGGATGGGCTGACCAAGCAGTTCGGGCGCTTCGTGGCCGTCGATCATGTCAGTTTTCATATCGGGCGGGGGGAGATCTTCGGATTTCTCGGCTCCAACGGTTGCGGCAAATCGACCACGATGAAGATGCTGACCGGCCTGCTGGATGTGAGCGCGGGAAGCGCCAAGGTTTTCGGGAAGCCGGTGCGCGCGGGCGATCTGGAGAGCCGGATGGATATCGGCTACATGTCGCAGGCGTTTTCGCTGTATGAGGAATTGACGGTTCGGCAGAACCTGATTTTGCAGGCGAGGCTTTTCCGGTTTTCGGCGGGTGAGGCCGAGACGCGGGTGCGGGCGGCGCTGGCGGATTTCGCGCTGGAGGGCGTGGCCGATCTGCGGCCGGCGGGATTGCCGCTGGGTATTCGCCAGCGGCTGCAACTGGCGGCTGCGTGCATCAACGATCCGTCGATCCTGATCCTCGACGAGCCGACATCGGGGGTGGACCCGGCCGCGCGGGAGATGTTCTGGAAGCATCTGGTGGCGCTGTCGCGCGAGAAACAGGTGACGATCTTTGTCTCCACCCATTTCATGAACGAGGCCGCGCGGTGCGACCGGATCTCGTTCATGCATCGCGGGCGGGTGCTGGCGGTGGGGACGCCGGATGAGCTGGTGCAGGCCCGGCACGCCGCGACGCTGGAGGATGCCTTCGTCGCGTATCTTGAAGAGGCGATGGCGGGGGACCGGGAGAACGTGCCGGCAGGAGAGGCGGCCGCCGGGCCGGCCGTTGCCGCGTCGGGCCGGCATGGGCCGGCGACGGGTCTGCGCGGCTGGGTGGCGCGGGCCTATGCGTTCGGGCGGCGCGAGGCGGTGGAACTGATGCGCGACCGGTTGCGGCTGCTGTTCGCCGTCGGCGGGCCGGCGGTGCTGCTGCTGATTGCGGCGTTCAGCATCTCGTTCGACATCAATACCGTCCGTTTCACGGTCTGTGATCATGACCGGACGCAGGCCAGTCGGGAACTGGTGGAGCAGTTTCGGGGATCGCGCTATTTCGTGGAGCGGGCGGCGTCGCCCGACAGTGCGACGCTGGAGGAGCGGCTGCGGCGCGGCGAGGTCGATATCGGCATCGATATCCCCGTCGCGTTCGGCCGCGATGTGGCGGCCGGGCGCGACCCGGCGATCGGGCTTGCGATCGACGGGGCGGTGCCGTTCCTGGGGGCGAATATCCGCTCTTACGCGCAAGGTGTGGTGATGCAGGCGGTGCTGACCATGATGCGCGAGAAGGGCGTGGTCAGGACGGAGGCCGCGCCGGTCCAGATCCTGCCGCGTTTCGTCTATAATCAGGAATTCCGCAGCGTTTATGCGATGACGCCGGGCACCATCATGCTGGCGCTGATCCTGATCCCGACCATGCTGACGGCGCTGGGGGTGGTGCGGGAGAAGGAGATCGGTTCGATCATCAACCTCTATGCCTCGCCCGCGACGGTGGGGCAGTATCTGGTGGGCAAGCAGGTGCCCTATGTGCTGGTGGCGCTGGTGGCCTATCTGGTGCTGGTGCTGCTGTCGGTGACGCTGCTGGGGGTGCCGCTGAAAGGGTCGTTCCTGGCGCTGTCGTTCGGTGCGCTGCTGTATCTGTTCGCGGCGACGGGGCTGGGGCTGCTGGTTTCGGCCTTTACGACCTCGCAGGTGGCCGCGATCTTTGGCGCGGCGCTGATCTGCCTGATTCCGGGTGTCAATTTCTCGGGCCTGCTCTATCCGGTCTCGACCCTTTCGGGGCTGGGCTATGGGGTGGGGATGGGGTTTCCCGCCGGGTGGTTCCAGATCATCAGTCTGGGCAGTTTTACCAAGGGGGTCGGGGCCGCGACGTTCGTGACGGCCTATCTGGTGCTGGCGGTTTCGGCGGTCGTCTGCATGCTGGGGGCGCGCCTGATGATTCGGAAGCAGGAGCGGTGAGGCGCTGGTGGATCACCGTCGGGCTGCTGTGCCGCAAGGAGGCGGTGAGCCTGCGCCGCGACGGCGTGTTGCTGGGGCTGATCGTCTTTGCCTTTACCGCCGCGATCCTTGTCGTCGCCAACGGGGTGAAGGCCGAAGTGTCGCATGCCACCATCGCTTTTATCGACGAGGACCGCTCCACCCTGTCGCGCCAGTTGCGCGAGGATGTGCAGGAGCCCTATTTCCAGACCCCGGTGGTGGTGGACCGCGAGACGGCGCGCGAGCGGCTGGACCGGGGGACGCTGATCTTCGTCGTCGATGTGCCGCCGCGTTTCGAGGCCGATCTGCTGGCGGGGCGGATGCCGTCGCTGGATGTTCAGGTCGATGCCACCGCCATGACCCAGGCGGGGCTGGGCGTCGTGTATCTGCAATCCATTTTTCTCAACCGGATCGCCGAGGCGATGCCGCGCCCGGTTGCGGGGCCGGCGCTGCCGTTTCATCTGGTGCCGCGCATCCGCTTCAACCCCAATGCGGAATCCGCCTGGTTTTCCTCGGTGATGCAGATCGTGACCAATGTGACCGTGCTGTCGATCATCCTTGTCGGGGCCGCCGTGATCCGCGAGCGGGAGCATGGCACGATCGAGCATCTGCTGGTGTTGCCGGTTTCGGCGAGCGAGATCGCGGTGGCCAAGATCGTGGCCAATGGGCTGGTGATCTTCGTCGCCGCCCTGCTGTCGCTGCTGCTGGTGGTGCATGTCTGGCTGGGGGTGCCGCTGGCGGGGTCGCTGGCGCTGTTCGCGCTGTGCCTGTTCGCTTATGTGATCGCGGTTTCGGCGCTGGGGATGATGCTGGCGACGGTGGCGCCGGCGATGCCGCAATTCGGCCTGCTGGCGGTGCCGGTCTATGCCGTGGCCTATCTGCTGTCGGGCGCCGCGACGCCGGTGGCGAACATGCCGAGCCTGTTGCAGGCGGTGATTGGTGTGCTGCCGACGACGCAGTTCGTCAGCCTGACGCAATCCATCCTGTATCGCGGCGCGGGGCTGGAAACCGTGTGGCTGCCGCTGCTGGTGATCGTGGTGTCGGCCGTGCTGTTTCTGCTGACGGCGCTGGTGCGGTTCCGCTCCATGCTGGCGCGGCAGGGGTGAGGAGATTGGGTGTGAGACGAATGTCCCGCTGTCTGTGGCTGGCGACTCTGGCGCTGGGTGTGGGGTTGGCCGGGGGGTGCACCCGAAAGGACAGCGCCGCGCCGCCGTCGCGGGTGGTGGTGCCGGCGCGCTTTGCCGAGGCGCCGGCGGGGGGCGGGGCGCCTGCTGACCTCGCCCGCTGGTGGACGCAATGGCGTGATCCGGTGCTGGACCGGCTGGTCGAGGGAGCTTTGGCGGCCAACCTGGATCTGGCCGTGGCGCGGGAGCATGTGCGGCAGGCCGGGGCCTATGTGGCGGTGGCGCGTTCCGCGCTTTATCCCACCGTGGAGGCGACCGGGAACATCGCGGGGGGCGGGCTGGGCTGGAGCAATCCGGCCGTGCCGGCGGTGCTGGCCCCCAATCTGGGCGATCCGGCGACGGATGGGCATCTGGCCGGGTTGGCGGCGGCGTGGGAGCCGGATCTCTTCGGCGGCCGGCATGCCGACCTGCGCGCGGTGCGGGCGGTTGCGCAGTCGGTGGAGGAGCAGCTTCATGGCACCCGCATGCTGGTCGCGGCGGATGTGGTGGAGAGCTATGTCGGGGCGGTGGACGACCGGCGGCGGGTGGCGCTGATCGACCGTTCGGCGACGGTGCTGGACCGCATGGAGACCTATGCCGCCGCGCGGATGGCGGCGGGGCAGGCGACGCGGGCGGATCTCGATGCCGTGCGGGCGCGGCGGCGGGCGTTGCTGGCGACCCGGCCGATGCTGGTGGCGGACATGGATACGCGGCGGCGGCGGATCGCCGTGCTGTCGGGCCTGCCGCCTGAGCAGGCGCCGGCCATCCCGGAACCGGCGGCATTCGTGATTCCGCCGGCGCCGGCCGGGATCGTGCCCGTGGCGGTGATGGAGCGGCGGCCCGATATCCTGGCCCGGCGCGATCTGGTCGCCGCCGCGCTGGAGCGGTTGCGCAGTGCGCGGACCGATCTGCTGCCGCGTTTCGGGCTGGAATTCTTCGGGGGTAACGGGCGGCTGCGCTTCGACGGGTTGCCCGGCCTGTCGGGGAGTGGCGGGTTGATGGCGTTGACGGCCTATCTGCCGATCTTCACCGCCGGGCGTATCCAGGCGCAGATTCAGGGCGCCGATGCGCGGCTGGACGAGGCCGTGACGCTGTATGACCAGGCGCTGCTGACGGCGCTGTCCGAGGTGGAGACGGCGTATGAAAGCCGTGCCGCGCTGGACGGGCAGGGGCAGGGGCTCGCCGCCGCGCTGGCGACGGCGCAGCGTGAGGCGCGGGACCGGATGGGGCTGTTCGATGGCGGGCAGGGAGTGCTGCTCGACGCGCTTCAGGCGCGGCTGAATGCCATTGCGGTGGAGGATGCGCTGGTGCGCTCGGAAGACGGGCGGGCGCTGGCGACGGTCAGGCTGGCGATGGCGCTGGGGGGTGGGGTGCCTTGACGGCGGTGTTGTTGCATAGGCGCGAAGGTGGGGATTTTTACTGCATTTCGGAGGCTTCTGTTGTCTGGCAGCCATTCGCTTGCGTGCCGTTTGGCGCGCCGGGAATGCAGTATCAGGGATCCTGAGTTAGCGCTTATGGGCCTGATCTCTGCCTTATGCCCGGAAGGGGTGTGGTCGTCCCTGTTGCTGCTGTTTGTGGAGGCGGCTTTCAGCATCCTGGGGAGGTCGGTTTTTTTTTTGGAAACCGGAATGGCGGCTTTGGGGCGAGTACCTGAGGTGAGCGGCCATTCGTTGGCACCACGCCTGAGTCGGCTGATATCAAAATGGCCTTTGGGGCCGCGTCGGGTAGGTCATGGGAAGGCGGTGCAAGTTGGTCGCCTACCCTGCCTCCGCGAACGTTTCGTCGTGGCGTCCATCGAAACTAAACGGGAACAAACTTGCCTTCGTCGCAGTGGTGTTGCATGTTTCAGCGTATGAAAGCACTCGACTTATTTTCTGGACCGGGCGGATTGTCGCTTGGAATGAAGCGCGCCGGAATAGAACCCGTTGCATGCGTCGAGAAAAGCAAGGACGCGGTGGCTACGTATGACGCGCACACGCCGGACGCTGAACACTACCGCTCTGACATTCGTAGCATATCATTCGAACGCTATCGCGGGAATGTGGACGTAGTTTTCGGTGGCCCACCATGCCAACCGTTTTCGACAGGCGGCTTGCGTAAAGGTACCGCCGATGCTCGTAACATGTTTCCCGAATTTATGCGAGTGCTGAAGGAGGTCCGCCCCGCCGCGTTCTTGGCCGAAAACGTGCCGGGCCTGGCAACGCGCAACCGGGTTCAATATCTTGGTGAATTGTTGAGCGAATTTGAGACGCTAGGCTTCAATGTATCGTGGAACGTAGTCTCGGCCGCGGACTATGGCGTTCCGCAAAAGCGGCGGCGTCTCATCATTGTGGGCATGAAGAAGGGCACGTTTTGGTTTCCGAAGCCAACGCATGGACCGGATGCTCACATTCCGCACGTCGCGTCGGGTAGCGTGATCGACAAGGCATCGCCGCTTGGCGAACCGCCCGATTGCCCGGTCGTGTATGCGAAATATCCTGATCCGCGCCGAAGCCCCTACGCCGGTCACGTTTATAACGGCGGAGGTCGTCCCATCGACCTATCGACGCCGTGCCATACGCTGTTGGCTTCGGCGGGCGGTTACAAGACGCATTGGATCGATACGATGGACATTGCGCCCGAGTATTCGGCGCACTTGATGGCAGGCGGTGCGCCTCGCGATGGCGCTGTTCCCGGTGCGCGCCGAATGACGTTGGAAGAATCGGCGCTAATTCAAACTTTCCCCGCCGACATGTGGTTCGCCGGTTCGCGGTCGTCCCAATACACGCAAGTTGGCGACGCTGTTCCGCCAATGCTTGGTCACGCCCTTGGCGTCGCACTTCGTCGCCAGCTTGAAGGCGCAACGATTTGCCCGATGACGCACTATCAGTCAGAAGCTTCATTGCCATTGTTGATGACAGCGTAATGTCTCGCAATTTGTTGGTCGAATACGCGGTAGACGTGGCGCTTGAACGGCTGGATGCTTTCATTGAAGGCGAGAAGCTGACGGCGTTGCCCAACGCTGCGGCCCGCGCTGCAATGGACGGCCAGCTTGGCGACGGTTCGAACAGCGTCCGGTTGGCGTCGCTGTTCTTCGTCTTCTATGCGACGGTTGATACGGCGTGGGATTGCAATTCGATCCCGACTGGCATTCGCGGCATTTACGGCGACAAGCGGTTGGCGACGCAATTGGGGCTTCGCAGCATCACGCTTCACAACGCTGTTACAGCGTTCGGCGAAAACCTTGGGTGGAAGGGTAACGTCGCCAATTCCCGCCTTCAAAACGACGTGCGGTTCGACGGCTTCGCCCGCGCGATTGCTGGTATGAACCCCGAACAGCGGGCGCTATGCGCCGACTACATGGCCGCACGGTTCGCCGAAAGCCGGAAGGTCATTGCGCCATTACCGCCAGTTGCAGACGACGTGTTGACCTATGCCCGTGCGCGGAAGCTATTTTATTTGCTGATTGCCATTCCGTCCGAAGGCAACGTTCAGCAATTCCTTGTCGCTGCGCTGCTGTTCGTCCATCGGCAACGCCACGGCTATGACATTCGAACACACCACGTTCATGCATCCGACCGCTTCGACGCGACGGCTGGCGATATTGAGGAAATGTTGAACGGCGACCTTGTGCGCGCCTACGAAGTTACGGTCCGCCCTGATTGGAAGAACCGTGTCGGCGACTTCCGTAAGAAGATGGACGGTGCGAGCCTGCGCAAATACACCATCATTGCGTCGAACGTGAATAGCGACGACGACCTTGCCGAACCCGCCGATATGATACGCTTCCTTGCGCCGTATGGTCGCGACATTGCGGTCGTGGACATTCACGATTTCGTCAACGTCTTCGCGATGGAACTGAACGCCGACGAACTGCGCCGCGCGGTCACGCAAACCTACAGCTATCTAACGACGCCAAGCTTGTGCGGACGCGCCGATATTATTGATAAGTTCAACGCTGCGGTCGAAGGTTGGTTGGACGAAGCCACCTAAAACCTACCCATGCTCTGCCGAATGCTACGCCGGAAATAATATCGAAAATCACGACGTTGATTTCGTTATAGATTAGATGCTTATCTGCCCGCGTCCCACGGCCTCAATGGGAGTGCGGTCGGTAGTTATATGGCAACTGCGCTACGAATGTCGCCGGTGAGTGGTACTTCGGTTTGCGGCCCGTCTTCGTTCGTAGCGTTATATCTGAACCACCGTCCGCTTTCGGACCGCAGAAAGGATGGCATGAATGACCTGTTGAAAGCGGATGCGGCCTGCTAGCTCAAGATTGCCTGGCAGACAAGCCGCTTTGGCGAGTTTCCTGCCGGTCAGAATTCGGGCCGCGTCAGCCATAAGAGGCATAAATCCGAATCGACTGCTTCCGATCAATTATGGTCGTTTCAAGTCTGGATTTGCATACCCTGATACCGAAGATTATGGTGACTATACGTCATGCTTGCCTTTCAATAAAGGCTAAAGGTATTTTAGATGTATATAATCCATGCCAAGCCGATGACGTGGTAACGAGGGGGCGCGTTGATTGAAGAAATAAAAATCGCCGGATGCGCCAGCTATAGCGTCGAGGGACAGAGGCTTACCGAGCTTCGAAAAATCAATTTTATCTACGGCGCGAACGGCTCAGGCAAGACCAGCATCTCGCGCGTAATCGCGGCTCCGGCAGATCATCCGGCGTGTACGATCCGTTGGGCCAATGAACGGCCTCTTGAATGCCTCGTCTACAACACCGATTTCGTGGAGCGGAATTTCCGGTCTAACCTGCCCGGCATTTTTACGCTGGGCGAGCATGATGCAGCCGTGCTGGACCAGATCGACCAGGCGCGAAGGAAGATTGCGGAGATTGAGCGCGATATCAGCGCGCGTAACATCGTACTTCATGGAGATGATGGCGCGAGCGGTAAACTCGGGGACCGTTCGGTACTGCACGAGAATATCGTGAACGAATGTTGGAAGCTGAAGAGCCGCTATGACGCCGATTTCCACTCCGCCTTCACGGGCTTACGCGGCTCCAGGGCGCGCTTCTGTGACGCAATCCTAAGTCAGTGGGCGTCCAATCGGGCGACGCTTCATCCGCTCGAGGACTTGAAGAAGCGTGCTGCCGTCATTTTCGAAAAGGGACTTGCACGGGAGAGCGTGATTCGTGTGCCCGATAGTGTCGAGTTAACCCGGCTGGAGGCGTTGCCAATCCTCGTGAAAAAAGTCGTTGGTCAGGGTGATGTCGATATCGCCGGTCTGATCGATCGTCTTGGCAACAGTGACTGGGTGAAGCAGGGCATCAGCTATTTCGTAAAGAGCGCGCCCCAATGTCCATTCTGTCAGCAGGATGTCGACGCCGATCTCGCGAAGCGCATCGGCGATTATTTCGACGATGTCTATGATCGCGACATTGCGGATATCGCGTGTCTCGTTACAGGGTACGAGGCAGCGAGCGTAGCCTACCTCCAGGCGCTCAATGAGATATCGCAGACCAGCTCACGCTACATTGAGGCTGATCAACTGGCTGACCTTGTCGAACGTGTGACCGCGCGGCTTGCCCTCAATCAGCAGCATATCGCACGAAAGCAGAAAGAGCCGAGTGCCGTCGTCACGGTGGAGGACAACACTGACCTGTTCGCGGAAGTGCGGGCTTTTCTCATGGCCGCCAATGCGGCAATCAATGAACATAACCGAGCCGTCGATGATATAGGCAATCAGAAGACGCTGCTCACTAGAGAAATCTGGAAGTATCTACTGGAAGAGGCCAAGAGTGTTCTCAATAACTACCATTCCAGCAAGACGGCGGTAGATGCAGCGATCAACGGCATCGAAGCGAGCCTGATAACCAAGCGCCGCGACCTCGCAACCATGCGGCAAACGTTGCGTGATCTTGAGAAGGGTATCACGAGCGTTAAGCCCACCGTGACCGAGATCAATGCACTGCTGGCCTCATTCGGTTTTCGCGGTTTCAAGCTCGCCACAGCGGGCGATCAGGGCAACCTATATGAGATCGTCCGTCTTGACGGCAGCAACGCCGTTAGGAGTCTGAGCGAAGGCGAGAAGACTTTCGTTACCTTCCTTTATTTCTACCATCTGATCCGCGGCAGCGTTTCGGAATCCGGAATGACGAGCAATCGGGTCATTGTGTTCGACGACCCTATTTCGAGCCTCGACAGCGATATTCTGTTCATCGTCTCCAGCTTGATCAAGCGTGTGTTCGAGTTGAGTCGTGCACAGAACAGCATGATTCGGCAGGTGTTCGTGCTCACCCACAACATTTATTTCCACAAAGAGGTGTCGTTCGATCCCGAGCGGAAGAGAGAGCGCCGCGCGCACGAGACCTTCTGGATCGTCAAGAAGATCGATGATATCTCGACGCTGGAATCCTTCGATCATAACCCAATCAAGACATCCTATGAGTTACTCTGGTCCGAGGTGCGCAACGAGAACCGTTCCAACCTCACCATCCAGAACACACTGCGCCGCATTCTGGAGAACTATTTCAAAATCCTTGGCAACATGGACAAAGACAAGATTATCGAGAAATTCGATGGCCGTGAGAAGGTAATCTGCGCATCGCTTTTTTCGTGGGTGAACGACGGCTCGCACAGCACGCATGACGATCTATACGTCTCCACGGATGTTGCCACAGTGGACGCCTATCTCGGCGTCTTTAAACGTATTTTCGAAGAGACCGGGCACATGCAGCATTATCACATGATGATGGGTACGGAACCTGTGCCCACGGCATCTCCAGTCATGAACAGCGGGCAAGATGCAGCATGATCATTATATCAGATTGAGTGTATCTGGCTGACGCTATTGCTTCTTTGCGCCTCGAACCCGATACGTTGCAAGTATCGTTTCGAATTTTGTCGATCGAAGTAAGCCTGAAAAATATCCGCTTTCGGGACGCTGCCACAACTGTCTCGATGGCAGAGATGAGAACGAAAACCGATCAAGGTTCTGTTTCAGAAACCAGTTAGAAGTAGATCAAGCGCCTGGGTGATCTCATCCTGATAAATAGACAATGAAGTCACGATTGTTTTAGGTCACGGACAGGTACAGCAGCCATAAACTGCG
The DNA here is from genome assembly GCF_014174165.1 of Gluconacetobacter dulcium. GTDB lineage: Bacteria > Pseudomonadota > Alphaproteobacteria > Acetobacterales > Acetobacteraceae > Gluconacetobacter > Gluconacetobacter dulcium. The sequence goes on from NZ_JABEQN010000028.1 coordinate 46,316, forward strand.
TTCATCATAACGAACGAATGGTCGTCGACTACAAAAACAGGATTTAGTCTCTTTGCCGGTTTTGGTGCCACTTCCTGTGATAAAAGTGGCACCACCATGCGGGTGCCCAACTCGTCCAGCAGGTCTGCCTGTACATCCAGAACGAAACGCACTTCATCTCGTCCGGCCAGACAATACACGTCAAAACGGGCCATTCAGAAGTTCCGGTAGTCTGCGAGAGGAAGACCGTTTTCTTCGACATACTGTCGGGATGCTTCAAGGGATGATCGGTTTTCTGCGAGCCATTGTTGAGCGCGGATCGACGCGATCGCAGACTTCAACCCCTGTTCGCAGGCCTGCGATATGTTGAGATCAAGCGATTTGGCTTCCTCGAGTAACTGAATTCTTCTTGCCGGGGCTTGAGGATATGAGTACGCATCGCGCGTAAGCCGCTCGCCGCGTCGTTGCGTTTATTTTGCCGCGTCCGGGGGCGTGGCGCGGCCCCCGCGGCGTGATCCGCATTGCGCGGCGACCGTCGGTGGCACCCTGTCCATCGACGAACGGCGCGGCCGGAGCCGGTGGGGCCGCAGGGCTTACAGGATATGGCCGGCGGCGGATGCGGTCGGGCGCGGCGGCGTCGTGCCGGCCCAGCCGCCGCCGAGGGTCTTGTAGAGGGTCACGCTGTTTTCCATGGTCTGGAGTTGGGTCGTGATGCCGGCGAGGCGGGCCGTGTAGAGGTCGCGCTGGGCCACCAGGGTGGTCAGGTACGGGTCGTAGCCGGCGCGGAAGCGGGCGAGAGCCAAATGGTATTGCCGGTCGTTGGCGGCGATCAGGGCGTCCTGCGCGCGGCGCTGCTTCAGGTAGGTGTCGCGGCCGGCCAGGGCGTCGGCGACTTCGCGGAAGGCGGTCTGGATCGTTTTTTCGTAGCGGGCGATTTCTTCTTTCTTGCGCGCCTTCGCGACGCGGAGCTGTGCCGTCAGGCGGCCGGCGTCGAAAAGCGGTACGGTGATCTGGGGGGCGACGTTCCAGGCGCCCATGCCGCTCTGGAACAGGCGGGTGATGTTGTTGCTGGCGGTGCCGTTCGCCGCCGTGATCTGGATCTTGGGGAAGAACTCGGCGCGGGCGGCGCCGATATCGTCGTTCGCCGCGCGCAGCACGTCTTCAGCCGACAGGATGTCGGGGCGGCGGGCGATCATGTCCGATGGCAGGCCGGCTGGAACGTTGGGGAAAGCCGTGACGGCGTCGAGGGATGTGAGAGTCTGCAAGCTCCGCGTCGTGGCGTCGTCCAGCGGGGTGCCGACCAGCAGCGTCAGTTGGTCCAGGGCCTGGGCGCGTTGGCGGGTATAGATTTGCAGGCTGGTTTCGGCATCGTGCAGGGCGGATTCGGCCTGGGCCACGTCCAGCGCCGTGACCGTGCCCGTGTGGGCCGCCTGCTGGACCAGGTTGTAGGTGTGCTGGCGGCTGTCGAGCACCTGCTGGGTGACCAGGACGGCCTGGTTGTCCGCGACCCAGGTCAGCATGCCCGATGCCACGGCGGCGATCAGGCTCAACTGCATGTTCTCGCGGTTCAGCGCGTCGGCCATATAGCGGTCGAACGCGGCCTGCGAGGCGCTGCGGATGCGCCCCCACAGATCGACCTCATAGGCAGAAACGCCGAACCCCACGGCGTACTGACGCATGTAGAACGGGCCGTTGGTCTCCGACAGGCTCCAGATCCTGGCATATTCCTTCTGGACATTCGCCAGCGCACCGCCATTCAGGGTGGGGAACAGCGCGGCATTTTCGATGTCGAACTGGGCGCTGGCGGCTTCGACCTGATGCTGGGCGATCCGCAGGTCGCGGTTGTTCGCCAGCGCCAGTTCGACCAGATGGCGCATGACCGGATCGCGGTAGAAGCGCCGCCAGTCGGGCAGGTCGGTGCGGTCGGTGGCCTCGTTGCCCGTGGGCCACGCCGTTGCGACGGCGGGGGCGGGACGGTGCCAGGCCGGGATCATGGTGCAGCCGGACAGCAGCAGGGCGAAGCCGGCGGCCAGTGGCGCGAAGGGTCTGATGGGCCGCACCGTCAGGCTCCCTTTGTCTCGGTATCGTGGTGGGGGGCGACGGTGCTGCCGTCATGCAGCCCGGAGGGGGGGTGGACGATGAGCTGGCTGCCGTCGGGGAGGTTGTCGAGGATCTCGATCCGGTCGCCGTAATCGCGCCCGACCGTGACGTGTCGCACCGTCACGCGGTTGTCGGGCGAGACGGTTTCGACCGACAGTCCATCGGCTTCGTAATTCAGGGCTTCGGCGGGGACCAGCGTGACCCCGTGCGTGCGTGGCAGGTCGAAATGCACGGTGGCGTAGACGCCGGATGCCAGTTGCCCATCCGGATTATCCAGTTCGATTTCGACGGGCAGCATGCGGCTGTCGCGTTCCAGCGCATGGCCGGTTCGTGTGACGGTGCCGTTGAAACGCTGGTCGGGACGCGCGGGCAGCGAGAGTGCGGCCGGCGTGCCGACCGTGATGCCGGTGGCCTGGTCCTGGGGGACATGGACCCGCACGCGCAGCCGGTCGGTACGGGCGACCACGAACAGCGGTGCCGCCTGGACGTTGTCGGCATCGACCAGGTCTCCGGCCTCGATCGTGCGGGCGGTCACCACGCCGTCGAAGGGTGCGGTGATGGTCGTATAGGCCTGGCGCTGGGCGATGTCGGCCAGCGCGGCGCGTGCGGCTTCCTGTTCGGCCAGCCTTGCCTGCTGGGTGATGCGATCGACGTCGAAATTCTGCTGGCTGACGGCGCCGCCGCCGACCAGTCCTGCCGATCGCCGCGCCGTGACGCGCGCCAGATCGAGGTCGGCCTGGGCCTGCGCCAGTGCCGCCTGTGCCCGGGCGACCTGCCGGTCCAGTTCCGGGGCGCGGATCAGGGCCAGGACCTGGCCGGCATGGACCGGAGTGCCGATATCCACGAACCGTTTTTCGATATAGCCCGAAGCCCTGGCGCCAATGGCCGCCGTTTCCAGCGGGGCGGTTTCGCCCGGCAGGTCCAGCGCCACCGGTGTCGTATCGGTGTGGACGCGCACCGTGAGCACTTCGGGGACCTGGTTGCGGCGGGTGTCGGCCAGCGCCCGGACGGCGCGGGCGTGCTCGACATGCGTGACGGCGCCGTAGCCCAGCAGGGTTATCAGGCCCAGGCCGATCGCGGTGCCTGTCGTGCGGCCGGCGCGCGATGGCGGGGTGGCGGGGGAAGAGATGTCAGACATCGCGATAATCCTCGAGAAGGCGGCTCTCGTGCCGGCGCAGGCGGCTGTAGAGCCAGGGCACCACGAACAGCGTGGCGCAGGTTCCCACCATCAGGCCGCCGATCACGGCGCGGCCCAGTGGCGCGTTCTGTTCACCGCCATCGCCCAGCCCCAGCGACATCGGCAGCATGCCGATCACCATGGCCAGCGATGTCATCAGGATCGGGCGCAGGCGCGCCTGTCCGGCGGCGATCGCGGCCTCGGCCGCCGAATGTCCGTCGGCGCGGCGTTCCTTGGCGAAGGTGACGAGCAGGATCGAATTGGCGCTGGCGACGCCGACGCTCATGATCGCGCCCATCAGCGAGGGGACGGAGAAGGTCGTGCCGGTGACGAACAGCATGAAGACGATGCCGCACATCGCGCCCGGCAGGCCCAGCACCACCACGAACGGGTCGGTGAAGGACTGGAAATTGACCACCATCAGCAGGTAGACGGCCAGCGCCGCCACCATCAGCCCGATGCCCAGCCGGCCGAAGGCCGAGCGCATGCTGTCGATCTGGCCTTGCACCGTGATGGTGTTGCCGGGTGACAACTGGCCGCGATGGCGGGCGACGATCTGGTCGATGGCGCGTGCGATGCTACCCAGGTCGCGTCCTTCGACGCTGGCGTCGATATCGAGAACCGGCTGGATATTGCTGTGTGAAATCACGTTCTGCGCCATGCCGCGGGAGATCGTGGCGACGCTGCTGAGCAGGGAGGGCGTACCGGTTGCGCCGCGGGCGGGGGATATCACGGTGTTCAGCAGGTCGCCCAGCCCGTTGACGCGATATTGCGGCGTCTGCACCGCCAGCGGATACTGGATGCCGGTGGCGGGATCGACCCAGAAATTGGGCGTGACGGTATTGGACGAGGCCATCGAGACCATGACGTTGCGCGCGACGTCGTTCAGCGTCAGCCCCAGATCCTCGGCCCTGACCCTGTCGATGGCGATCAGCAGTTCGGGGGCCGCGATCTGCTGGTGCAGGTGTACGTCCACCAGTCCGGGGATCTGTGCGGCCTCGTGCAGGATGGCGCGCATCACCTTGCGATTGTTGGCCTGGTCGTAGCCGGCGATGCGGATATCGACCTGGGCCGGGATGCCGAAATTCAGGATCTGGGTGACGATGTCCGCCGGCTGGAAATAGAACACGCAGTCGGGGAAGCGCCGGGCCAGTTCGGTGCGCAGCGTGCGGATATAATCGGCGGTGGGGCGGTGATGCTCCTTCAGCGCCACCATGATCTGTCCGTCATTGGGGCCGATCGTGGTGCCGTCGTCGAACGGCATGCTGTAGCGGAATGGAATGCCGATATTGTCCAGAACCAGGTCGCGCTCGCTGTCCGGCACGATCTGGCGGATCGTGTCTTCGACGCGATCGAAGATCTTCTCGGTGCTTTCGATCCGCGTGCCGGCGGGGGCGCGGACATGCAGGCGGAATTCGCCCGCATCGATGGCGGGAAAGAAATCCTGGCCGACCTGGGTGGCCACGAGGCCCGCTGCCACCAGCATGACGCCTGCCAGTGCGGGTACCTTCCAGGAACTGGCGATCAGCCGGTGCAGCAGGGCGACATAGCGGTCGCGCAGACGTTCGAAATAATGGTCGAACCTTTGCCCGAAGCGGGCGATGCGGCCGGGTGGCAGGCCGGCTTCCCGCCGCCGTCTGGCCTGTTCTTCTTCCGCCCCCAGCAGCAGGGCGGCCAGGATCGGCACCAGCGTGCGGCTGATGGCGTAGGAGGCCAGCATGGCGTAGACCACGGCCAGAGCCATCGGCGTGAACAGGAAGCGTGACGGGCCGGTCAGGAATTCCACCGAGACGAACACGCAGGAAATCGCCAGCGTGGAGACCAGGGTGGGCAGCGCGATGCCGGCGGCGCCGTCCAGGACGGCACGCCGCAGTTCGGCGCCGTCGTGGCGGATGCGGTGGATGTTCTCGATCGTGACCGTGGCGTCGTCGACGAGGATGCCGACAGCCAGGGCCAGGCCGCCCAATGTCATCAGGTTCAGGGTCTGGCCCGTCATCGAAAGAATGGCGATCGAGGACAGGATGGCCAGCGGGATCGACGCCGCGACGATCAGCGTCGAGCGCCAGCTTGCCAGGAAGGCCAGGATCATCGCCGCCGTCAGCAGGCCGGCGATCACGGCTTCGGACGCCACGCCGGAGATGGCGGCCTTGACGAAGACCGACTGGTCGAACAGTTCGTCGATCTTCATGCCCGGCGGCGCCGCGGCGCGGGTGACCGGCAGCACCTTGTCGCGGATGGCGTTGACCACGTCGAGCGTCGAGGCGTTGCCGGCCTTCATGATCGACAGCAGCACCGAGCGTTGCCCTTCGCGGCGCACCACGTTCTGCTGCACCGCCGTGCCGTCGCGCACCTGCGCCACGTCGGCGATGCGCACAATGGCGCCGGTCCTGGGGTCGCGTTTCAGGGGCACCTGATTGAGCTGGGCCGCGATATTGGGCATGCCGTTCATGCGCAGATCGTATTGCGTGGGGCCGAACTTGGTCGTCCCGGCGGGCAGGGTGAGGTTCTGTGCATTGATGGCGTTGGACACGTCCAGCGGCGTCAGCCCCAGGCCGGCCAGTCTTGTGCTGTCGATATCCACCATGACCTGGCGGATCTTGCCGCCATAGGGCGGCGGCAGCATCGTGCCGGGAATGGGGGCGAGCTGCTGGCGGATGCGATAGACGCCGTAATCGTACAGTTCGCTCTCGGTCAGGTGGTCGGATGACAGCGAGAGTTGCAGCACGGGCACGGACGAGGCGCTGTACTGCATGATGATCGGTGGTTGCACGCCGGGCGGCAGGAAGGAGCGGATCGAGTTCGTGGCCGAGACGGTCTGCGCCACCGCGAGATCGACATTCACGCCGGGTTGGAAATACAGCTTTTGCAGCACCAGGCCGGGGGTGGTCTGGCTTTCGATGGTGCGCAGGTTGTTGACGAAGAAGCTTTCGGAAAATTCCGTATAGGTGCTGAGGCGTTTTTCCGTTTCCGCCGCGTCCAGCCCGTCATAGTACCAGACGACCGTCACCACCGGAATGTCGATGGCGGGGAAGACGTCGGTGGGCGTGCGGAACAGTGCGGTGACGCCCGTGAGCAGGATCAGGACACCCGCGACGAAGAACGTGTATGGCCGTCGGAGCGCGAATGCGACGATACCCATGGGTCTCTCTATGTGATGGATGAAGGAGCGACGGGGTGCTCCGAAGATGCCGGGCTGCCCCGTCCGCGATGGCTGTGTCGTGGAACGATGCGGAGCGCGTCCGGCGGAGGCTTGCGGGGATCATGCAACCTTTCACGGCGGGAACGGTAGAGCGATCCGCCCGCGTTATTGCATGATCCTGTTAGATAGACGGGTTGGCGCGGAACAGTCGAATGGCGGGATCTTATTATACGACTGTATATAAATATGATTTTTTTTATTTCTGTTTGGTTGGTATTTTATGATGACATGATCCGATCAAAAGATTGCACGATCCGCGCTGCTGGGGTGAAACGTCTCGGTGATCGGATCGGATATGCGCTATGGGGAGCGGGAACCTGTCGGGGAGGGAAGGATGACGCGAGACCTGCTGGATCGTCTGCGCGATGCGATCGAACGGCATTGTGTGAAGCCGAGCACGAACACGCTTCTGCCGGGTCTTCTGCTGTTTCGCGCCGACGCGCCGACCACGCCCATGGACCTGGTGTATGAACCGCGCTTCTGCGTGATCGTGCAGGGCAGCAAGCAGGTCATGCTGTGCGACCAGACATTCGATTACGACGCCAGCAAATATATGGTGACGGCGGTCGATCTGCCTGTGACCAGCCATATCACCCGTGCCAGTGCGGACGAGCCGTATCTGGCGCTATGCCTGACGCTGGACCCCGTGCAGATTGCCGACGTGCTGCTGGAAATGCAGCACGGGCAGGGCGGAGAGTCGCTGCATTGTTCGCGCTGCATGGTCGTCAGCGACCTGACGCGGCATATCCTCGACCCCGTGACGCGGCTGGTCGGGTTGCTGGACGAGCCGGGAGACATGGCGTTTCTGCGGGATTCGATCGTGCGGGAACTGCTTTATCGCCTGCTGCAAGGACCGCAGGGAGGGGTGTTGCGGCAGATCGCCACCGTCGGCAGCAATCTTTCCCATCTGAACCGGGCGATCGCCTGGATCCGCACGCATTATGCACAAGCGTTCGATATCGCGGAGGTCGCGCGACTGGCGGCCATGAGTCCGTCGTCGTTCCACCGTCATTTCCGGGCGGCCACCATGATGAGTCCGCTGCAATACCGGACCCGCCTGCGCCTTCAGGAGGCGCGGCGGCAATTGATGAGCGGTGGGGTGGATGCCGCCGAGGCCGGATTTGCGGTGGGGTATGACAGCCCGTCGCAGTTCAGCCGGGAATATCGGCGGATGTTCGGCAGCCCGCCGGCGAGGGATGCGCAGCGTATCCGCGCGGAAAATGCGATCGGCGTGCGTGATCTTGCAATGGCGGAATGACGTCGCGGGCTGGTTTCCCCCCTTTCGGCAATGAAAGGGGCAACTGTGTTGATCATGTGATCTGCAAAGTCTGACCTTTCTGGATCATGGCATTGAGGATGACGAGAAGCTGGCGTGCGATGGCGATAAGGATGGTCTTGGGTGCCT
>NZ_JABEQN010000029.1 GCF_014174165.1 Gluconacetobacter dulcium
CGTCCAGGGGGCGATCATATAGGTGTCCCACAGGGTCACCCCCAGAACGATCGCCAGCACAACGACGCTCAGGGTCAGAACCACGCGGATCAGGGTGCGTAGAAGGGGCATTGTCTATCTCGGACCTTGCAGGGGCAGTTGTTCGACCGTTTCTCAGACGAACAGGATCATCAGGCACAGAACACAAGTGTAGAGGGCGACCTCGAACAGTGCGAGGTGCCAGAACCATTTCATGATGCCGGTCCACCACAGCGCGAAGCGGATCAGCATGGTCACCGGCAGAGCGGCGATTGCGTAGACGACGATCGGCGCCATGAAGACGCCGAAGAAATTGAACTCGGTCAGCATCACGCGGCTCTCATTCCGAACGAACGCGTCTGGGGTGGGATGGCCATATTCAGCCTGTTATTGGCGCCCGGCATGTCGCCAGGCAATTGCAGGGGACCTTGTTTGTGAAAGAATCCGGGCGCCGAGTCTACCAGCAGCGATGCCTGTTCGAGGCAGGCGGCAATGCGCCGGGTGGGAACGTGGGATGCGGCGGGGCGCTCTTCGACATCGCGCATCACGTCCTGCGCCGCGGTGCGGAGGATCAGCGCGGTGCGCGTGGGCTGGGTGCACAGATGCTGGAACGACGCCAGCGCCGCCAGCGTGCAGGCGCGGTCCTGTTCGTGCACCGCCGGATTCTGCACCAGATGCCGCAGCCGCGCGATCAGGCGCCCCACCGAGACGCAGATGAACGCCGCATCGGTGGTTTCGTAGACGCGGGCAGGCGGCGCGACCAGCGAGAAGCGTTGGATCATACGCAGGATCTTCTGCATCTGCAGGTTTTCCCACACCGTCCAACTGACGTGCCGGTTCAGCGGCAGGCTGGCCAGTTGCTGGGTAGCGCGATTCATCGACGTGACCAGTCGGGCGGTGTCCAGCCGATGGTCGGACGGCAGGATGACCCGGAAGACCAGAGCCAGCCCGATCAGGGCGATCAGGTAGGACAGCCAGACATTCATCAGGGACAGGTCGTCATAGGAGATCGGATTGCGGATCTGCACCATGGCATTGAAGAACACCGCATAACCGAAGCCGCGCATGGCGTGGCGGGGATGGAATTGAAGCCAGATGCCCGGCAGCAGGCAAACCGAGAGGGACAGCCACAACAGCGGATAACCGTCGATACGGGGCAGGAGAAAGGTCTGGCAGATGAAGGCGGCGGGAATCGCGGCCAGGGTGCCGCTGGCAAACATGACGCTGGCGCGGGATGCCACCGGGCTGGTGGCCAGCAGGCAGGATGCCGGGATGAGGTAGGCGAGCATGGTGGCGCCGTTCGACCAGCGGAAGACATACCATGTCAGGCAGCCCAGCAGGGTGACGAACGCGCCGCGCGTGCCGTTGCGCAGCGCCGCCGGCCAGTCGAAGAACAGTCGTAGCCGGATCGGGCGGACATGTGCCTGCGGCCCCACGAAATCGTCCAGCGCGCTGCGCAATTGCACCAGGATGTCGCGTTCGTTGTCGATGAACGCGATGGTGGGGAGGTCTTTGGTTTCTTCTGACAGGTCGTCCAGGGTGTCGATGGCGGCGGCTAATTGGGTACGCATGCCGGCGGGATCGTCGAGGTGCAGGTTTTCCGGGGGGATGACGGCGAAGCGCGCCATCACGTCATGCACCAGGTCGCGGGCGGCTGCGGATTGCGGATTGTCGGGCGGGTCGTCGCGCCAGATCGGGTGATGGGTGCTGAGCAGCCCCAGCAGCCGGGCCACGCCGGCACGCAGGCCGGCGGCCCGCCGGCCGATCGCGAAATTGTCGGCGGCGGCATATTCGATCGCTTCGACCAGGGCATTGGCCTGGGAGAGCAGGCGTGCGCGAGCGTCATAGCTGGTCAGCGTCATGGCGCGGAACGAGAACGGTTGGCCGCCATCGTCCGGCATGGGGGTCTGACCGGGGGCCATGTCCTCCAGATCCGCCGGGTGCGAGAACTGGCCGGTGATGTTGCGCAGTGTCTGGTCGACCTGGCGCAGGACTTTTTCCGGCCTGCTGACCGACGTGACCAGAAACACCACGGCCGTGCTGACGATGCCGACCGTGACCGCCGACAGGCGCGACATGGCGGCCATGAAGATTCGGTCGGGGTCGGCGAAGGTGGAAATGGAAACCAGCACGATGGTGTAGCCCGCCAGCACGGCGGCATAGGCCTTGTAGAACCGCAGCAGTGTGGAGACGCAGCAGGCAATGCCGATGATGATCGACAGGCCCATGAAATAGAGCATCGGCGACTGGGGAAAGGCCGCCATCAGCAGCACCGCCGCCGTTGCGCCGATCACGGTGCCGAAAATACGCCAGAAGCTCTTGGAGACCATGGCGCCGACGACCGGATTGGCCACGATCAGGACCGTCGTGACCGAGGACATCGGTGTCTGGAGCTGGAAGAAGAATGCCAGGAACAGGGCCAGCCCGACGGCAAGCAGCGCGCGGATGCTGTAGGTGATCGTCGGCGAAAGGGCCTTCCAGTCGGGGAAGGCGAAACCGCCGAAGCGGACCAGCGAGCGCGGAAAATGCAGCGCCGTGTGCGGAGGAACCAGCCGGATGCTCATGCCCGGATTGCCGCGCCTGCGGTGGCCGGGCCGCAAGGCAACGGATCACGGCCGGCCCGTCCCTGTCGGGGCGTGCTCTTATGGGTCAGACGACGTCCAAAGGATCGTGCCCGTGCACTACGCTCGGAGTCCGCCTTCTCCACAGCTACCCGGTTTCCCTGACTTGTCATGAGAACGCATCAGGTCTGCGTGCTCATGAAATTGTGACCAGGGAATACGTTTCCAGAAATGGCGGGCGGGGGCCAATGCAATTTCAGCATGGTCCCCAACCGGCTTTGGCGTCTCTCAGGCAATCCGGCGCTGATCGGAGGGGTTAGATGCCCTTGCGGCCGAAGACCGAGCGGACGAGGTGCAGGATCGCGCGCAGGGCCTGGCGGCCGACCGGGCCGGCGATCGCGGTCGTCACGGCCGTCAGGGCCATGGCCTGGCGCAGCTCGTTCAGCGCGTGTTCGCGGGCGAAGCGGGCGCGGATTTCGGTCGCGGTCATGATCGAGCGGCGGCCGAGCAGCAGGAACAGCAGGGCCATGGCGCCATCGACCGCGAAGACCAGGATCGCCGCGCCGAGCACGCTGAACCCCAGCGTCTGGTAGGCGAAGGCCCACAGCAGCGCGTGTCCCGACAGGATCGCCAGCAGGCCGAACACGGCGGCGACGACCAGGAACGCCACCTGCCTGCCGATGCGGATGGCCATCTCGCGGCGTACGGTCAGTTCCGCCTGGACAGTGGCTTTGCCAAGTTCGGCTATCTTCATGGTCCTTGCTTCTTCCCTCTGCTTCGTTGGCGGGCGCTCCGCCGGAATGCCCGCCCGGCCAGATAGCTGATCGCGGCATGGCTGGCGATGGCCGCCGGTCGCATTCGGCGCACGGCGGCTCGGATATCGGGCCGATGATCGGCCACTTCGCGTGGCTTGGCAACGACCCGTGGGCCGTCGGTGCGCGGTTCGGCCAATGGCGCGCGCCCTGGCCGATGGCGGGATGAAAACGGTCGTTCGCAGCGTGTGCGGGCGGTTTTGCGGGCTTGCGCCGCGAGATCGGTCGTATCTTTCATGCGGGTTGGCTACACTCGCCGGCTTTCGCTCCGTCCTGGCAGGTTTCGCTTCTCGCATGGCTCCCCTCTCTCCACGTTTTGATGTTCGCGGATTTGTGTGCGCGCCGGTGGAGCCCTCCACGCCCGCGCTGTCGTTTTCGATCGCGCCTGGCGGGTGCCTGGCGTTGCTGGGGGACCGCGCGGTCGATCTCTCCCGCGTGCTGGACACGCTGGCCGGCCATCTGCCGTGTGTGGCCGGCGAGGTTCTGCTCGACGGGCGGGATGTGGCGGCGTTGCCGGCCGGCCATCGGGGGATGGGATTGTTCAGCGCGCGCGATCCGCTGTTCGCGCATCTGACCGTGCGGCGGAACCTGGCCTTTCCGCTGGAGGCGCGCGGCATGGCGCGTCCGGCGATCGTGGCGCGGGTGGATGCGGTGCTGGCGCTGCTGGGGCTGGACGGATGCGCCTCTCGCCGGCCGCGCGCCCTCGATCCGCAGGATGAATGGCGGGCGCGGCTTGGCCGGTTGCTGGTCTTCGCGCCGTCCGTCCTGTTGCTGGACGACCCGTTCGCCGGGTTGGCGCGGGGGGATCGGCTGGCGATGCGCCGCCTGCTGGCGCGGGTGGCGCGGGCGCAGGGCCTGACGCTGCTGCTGGCGACCGGCGATCGGGAGGACGTGTTGCTGCTGGGCGACGCGATCGGCGTGCTGTCGGGTCGCGCGCTGTTGCAGGTTGGCAATGCCGCCGAACTGTTCGATCGGCCGGCCTGCGACCGGGTTGCCACCGGCTTCGGCGACGCCAATGCCCTGACCGGGCGCGTCGCGTGGGTGGAAGACGATCTGGCCTCGGTCCATCTGGCCAGCGGTGCGCGGGTCGAGGCCATGGCGGGGCCGGGCCTGGCTGACGACATGCTGTGCACGCTGTGTGTCCGGCCCGACCGGATTGCCACCCTGTTTCCGACCGGCCGGGCCGCCGCCGATGACGATGGCGAGGACACGCTGCCGGCGGTGCTGGCGGGGCTGCATCATATGGGCGACCATATCCGGCTGCGTTTCCGGCTGGAGGATGGGCAGGAGGTTCTGGTCCGCCGGCCGCCGGCGCAGAGCCTGACGGGGCTCGTGCCCGGACGCACCGCGCGGCTGGCGTGGCAGCCGGCCCATGCGGTGGCCTTTCCGTTTCGGGGGGAAATGGGCTAGCGTGGCCGCCTGTTTATCCTGTCTCCTGCGAAAGTTCATTCCTCTGTCCCGCCCGCCCCGCATTCTCCGATCGCTTCGCCGTCTTTTGATCGGGTTGCTGCTGCTGGCGATCGTGCCGACCGGCGGGAACGCCCGGACAGGCTGGCGCACGCATGCGCTGGTGGTGAACAGTCTGGGCGGTGCCCTGAGTGCGGCCCAGGACAAGGCGTTTTTCCGCCCCTTCGCGGCCCAGATGGGGGTCGGTATTCTGCGGTATGTGTGGGATGGCGATCCGCAGCCCCGGTCGGGGCATGCCGGCCGTGCCTGGACTGTGGCGCTGATGGAAGACAGCACCGCCCGTGCCGCCTGCATGCAGGGATTTCTGCTGCGTCTGGGCGGCGCCCCCGGCAGCGCCGATGCCTGCGGCGTGCCGGCGATGCGCGAGGGAATTGCCCTGGCGTGGGATCGCGGGCGCATTCCGGTGGCCCCGCACTGGAGCGATTTCTGGAATGTCGTGCGCTATCCCGGCAAGCGGGGGCTGCGTCGCGATCCGCGTTCGACGCTGGAGATCGCGCTGATGGCCGATGGCGTGGCGCCGGCCGATGTCTATGCCGTGCTGGGCACGCCCGAGGGAGTGGCGCGGGCCTTCCGCAAGCTCAGCCAGTTGCGTCCTTATATCGAGTGGTGGACCAGTCCGGCGGAATCCGCGCGCATCATCGGCAATGGCAGCGTGCTGATGACCAGCGCGGCCGGGGGCGAGGTGATGGCGGCCGCGACGGGTCAGCGCGATGTGGGGCTGCAATGGGAGCAGAGCCTGGATGATGGTCTGTCCTGGGGGGTTGCGCCCGATCTGGACCGGGCGGCGCGCGACCGGGCGCGCAGCCTGCTGCATTTCATGGCCCAGCCCGAGCAGGTGGCGCGGTTCGCGTCGCTCTATCACGCGCATGGCGATGTGGGCTCGGCGCAGCCGCTGCTGATGGATGCCGCCTTCTGGCATGAGCATCTGCCCGATCTCTCCAAACGCTTCGCGGACTGGCTGGCCGCGCCATGAGCGGGCTGCCGGCTTTCTCGGTGCCGGCGCTGGTTGTCAGTCTGCTGGTGGAAAGTGTGGCGGCTGGGGCTGCATGCGGGCTCGGCCTGCTGTTGCGGGCACGGCCGCAGGGGCGGCGTGTGCTGTCGGGCGCCCGGATCGGTGCCCTGGCACTGGCAATTCCGGGATGGATGGGGGCCGTGATGCTGTCCGGCCCCTGGCGCGACGGTGGTGCGGAACCTGTCGTGATGCAGGCTGTCTGCCTTGTTCCGCTGGTTCTGTTGCCGCTTCTGCACGCGTTCGACCGGTTGCCGCCCGGACTGACGCGGACGGCGGCAGGGCTGGGGGCGGGGCGGATGGTGCGGTTGCGCGGCCTGTGGTTGCCGTTGCTGGGCCCGTCGGCGCTCGCGGCGGCGGTGCTGGCGGTGGCGGGGGCCGTGATGGTTGGCGTGCTCGACGGGTAGGCGGCGTTTTTCTTCTCTCTGGAGCCGGGATTCAGTAAGACGGTCGCCATGACCGATATGAAGCCGTTCTGGCAGGTCCGCCGGCTGGACGAAATGACGACCGAGGAATGGGAGTCGCTGTGCGACGGGTGCGGACGCTGCTGCCTGCACAAGCTGCGCGAAGACGTGACCGAGCAGATCCTGTTTACCGATGTTGCCTGCCGGTTGCTGGATCTGGAAACCTGCCTGTGTTCGGACTATGCGTGCCGCCGGCGCAAGGTGCCCGATTGCGTGCAGTTGACCCCCGAGGCCATGGCGGAAATCGACTGGCTGCCGCCCTCATGCGCCTATCGGCTGGTGGCCGAGGGGCGGCCGCTGGCATGGTGGCATCCGCTGGTTTCAGGCTCGCCCGACACCGTGCATGAGGCCGGGGTTTCGGTGCGGGGGCGGGCGATCAGCGAGCGGCGGGCCGGGCAATTGGAGCATCACATTGTCGACTGGCCCGGCAAGATGCCCCGTCCGCGCCGGCCACGAGCGCGCGATCGGGCATGACGGCCGGCCTTTCCGGGCTGAGGCCGACGGAGGCCGAGATTGTGCGGCTCGCAGGGCGGGATGTGCCGGTGCGCTGGCGCCGGTCGAGCCGGGCGCGGCGGTTGTCGTTGCGGATCGATGCGCGCGAGGCCGAAATCGTCATTACCCTGCCGCCGAGGGCGGAGCGCGAGGCCGGGATGGCGTTGCTGCGCAACCATGCTGTCTGGGCGCTGTCGCGGCTGGATCACCTGCCGGCGGCGGCGCCGTGGCATGATGGGGGGCAGGTGGTGCTTGATGGGTGCGCGCATGGCATCGTCCATTGCCCCGATGGGCGGCGGGGAGTGTGGATCGAGGACGGGGTGGTGAAGGTGAGCGGTGAAGCGCCGTTCCTGCGCCGCCGGCTGGCGACGTTCCTGCGGCAGGAAGCCGGGCATCGGTTGGGGGAGCGGCTGACCGCGCTTACGGGATCGTCCGGCCTGCGGCCGCGGCGGCTGGTGATCAAGGATACCAGTAGCCGTTGGGGCAGTTGCAGTGCGAACGGCACGGTAATGCTGAACTGGCGGCTGGTGATGGCGCCCGTGGATGTGCAGCATTACGTGATTGCGCATGAACTGGCGCATCTGCGGCATATGAATCATGGCTCGGATTTCTGGGTGCTGGTGGCTGCCCTGACGCCGCATCGCCATATGGCGGAAACCTGGCTGCGCCGACACGGACCGGCTCTGCTGCGCGCCGCTTAGCCTGCGGAAAACGGCAACTGCCGGATTTCACTGGTCTCGCGAGTGTGCTAGAGGGCGCACCGGGCGAGCTTGGCGGAATGGTAGACGCACGAGACTTAAAATCTTGCGCCCGCAAGGGTGTGCGGGTTCGAGTCCCGCAGTTCGCACCACAGGCACCTGAAATGGCACGATTTTTCGGCTGATAGGGGGGCAAAGGCTGTCTTTGCTCCATCGTCCTTCCCCGCCGAGGGAAGATTTTATGCTCTGTGTCCGAGGCACCATTTACCATTTTCGCCGTATTGTTCCCCCTGCCTTGCGAGCAGCGTTAAACCGGCGGGAAATCTGGGTTTCCCTGAAAACCGGTTACCAGAACGAAGCCAGCAAACGGGCATCACTCATTCATGCCAGAACCACAGAATTATTCTCTCAGAGCCTGACCGAAAATGCGGTCTGGTGAGCGAGAGCGGCTCATCAGGGCCGCGTCCGGCGTGTGTTTCTGAGCATCGGAGCGGAGCGGCCTTGATGGCCGTGAGCACCGAAGCGCAGGAAACGCGCGGAGGACACGCCACCAGGGCGCATTTTCGGTCAGGCTCTTATCCGCGAAGGTCTGCGTTTATGGCTGCTCTTTTTACCCTTCTTGACATCGTCAACTAATAGCTCTTTATGAAACCGGAAATGTATTGGAGTTATCAATAGTCTTGACTACTCCCCAAACTCGACAGAAACACAATACACCACTCTTCGCAATTCTTGCGAGGGTGTTGGTTCTTGTCGGGTTTTTAGGACAACTTCTCCTTCAGGGTTTTTCCCTACCTGACGAAACGCCAAGGAGCGCAATTGAGCGGCTAACGGGCATTGATATCAGCCCGCAGCGCAACATGAGCCATGATATGGCGATGATGGATATGCCTATGAGCATGTCAGGTCATCACCATAATACACATCATCACGACAAAAGCTGTCCGCTTTGCCCGTTGCTGGAACTTGTCGCTGTTATTCTGACGAACCTCCCAGCACTGCCTGCTTATACTGTGTATCGATATCAACAGGAAATGCGGGCGCATCCTCCCAGAGCGCCGCCATCTGTTCTGACAGGTCTGCCACCGTCGCGCGGCCCCCCTTTACTTTCCTGAGCCTTTCGTCAGCTTCTGGTGTGCGTCATCTCACCCTATACGCCGCTTTTCTGCGTGTTTGGGAGTGTTTCTGCACGACCCAGTGCTGAGTCTTTCTCAGTTCAGGATTTTCTTTAACTATGTATGAAAAAACCCGTGGCGCTCAAGGAGCGTTAGCGCGTCGCGTTATCGCGCGCGTCGTCGTGCTGTCTTACGGTTTTACCGCTACACCTTTATGGGCGCAGAGCAGCACAGACAAAACATCATTTCCCCAGACTGGGATGTTGCCTCAGAAAGAGAAAAAGATAGAGGTCGCGTCCCAGTCACAAAGCTTTGTGATCGTTAATGGAACACGGCAGCCTGCCGAAAATTATCTTGCTCAGACCAATAGTTCAGCTCTAAAAATTCCTGTTTCCATTCAGAAAACACCAGCATCGGTACAGGTCATCACTCATGCTGTCATACAGGATCGTGGCGCTCTCAGCATTAATCAGGCCATCGAGACAGTCAGCGGTGTTGAACGTAATCTGACCTTCCCTAATTCTCTGACTTTTCGTGTGCGTGGATTTGTGGACGCTTCTACAACCTTGCGAGATGGTTTTAGAGAACAGACCGGAACCCAAGATATTCAGGGCGTTGATAACATTGAAGTCCTCAAAGGTCCCGCATCGGTGTTATACGGTGGTTCAACCTCTTCAGGCGGTACCGTCAACGTCACGACAAAGCGAGCCATTGCAAACCATAACTTTCTGAATGCCGGATTATCAGGGGGAAGTTTTGGATTATTCCGTGGAACCGCAGACGGTAACCGTGATCTATCAGGAGATGGAAAAATTGTTGGGCGTATCAATTTCGCCTATCAGCATGATGATACATTCCGAGACTTCGGTTACAACGAAGCAACCTATGTTGCACCCACTGTTCGGTGGACTCCGTCTCTTCATGATAAGATTGATTTCTTCGCGTCTTGGCAGCTTTCAAACTATACTTGGGGTGCATCCCAAACCCCTTTGATCCGAAAAGCTCTGGCCCTACCCCTCTCCTATAACTTCGATAATCAGGCTCTTGGAGCCTCGCATCAGAACTCCTGGCGTTTAGGATACAACTGGGTACATAAATTTTCTGATTCATTCCGATTTCGCTCAGGCTTTGCAAACTCAATCAACAACTATGATTTCGGTACGGATCGTATGAGCACCTTTGCTCTCTCACCGAACGGACGAACCCTGAGCCGAGGAGTATCCAGCGGCCCTCAGATGGGTAAAGATTTTGATCTCCAGAATGAATTTTCAGGTATTTTTCATACTGGTCCACTAAAACATGACTGGCTGGTCGGCAGCGAGCTCTATCAGACAGATTATAGTGCAAAAACCTATGGTGCCTCACTTCCTGCACTTGTTCTTACAGATCCCATTTATACGGGGGCACTAGGACTTGCACGATTGCGCTCAAATATTTCAACACAGGCAGAAGCCGCCTCTGTGTATTTTCAGGATTACATTTCTCTTTTTGATCGCTTCTATGTTCTTGGTGGGGGGCGCTATGATGCCACAACAACATCTTCTCTCAATAAAATAAAAGAAATCAACACCTCTGTCTCTGACAATAAATTTTCTCCTAGGCTTGGCATTCTCTATGCCGCACGCAGAACAACGTCTCTTTATTTTAACTGGTCAACGAGTTTTATTCCTACATCAACCTCTTCCTTCACTGGAACTCCCCTTTCACCCGGAAGGTCTCGCCAGATTGAAGCAGGCATCAAACAACAACTGTTTCATGAGCACGTTCAGGCGACAGTCGCGGTATATGATATTCGTCGCTCAAATGTTGCCACGACAGACCCTGCTCATCCACTTTATTCCATTGCTGTTGGCCAGCAGCGTAGTCGAGGAATAGAAGCTGATATAGCTGGTGAGATTTTATCGGGTTGGAAAGCCGTTCTCAGTTACGCGTACACTTTTGCCAATGTAACTCGTGACAACAAGTATCCCATCAATAGTGTTCTTGCTGGCGCTGCCAAACATACTGGAAACGTCTGGACAACATACGAATTTGCAGACAGAATAGTTTTGCATGGTCTAGGCTTGGGACTGGGTATTAGAGCCGCCACCCGACGGGAGGCAACACTTCCCAATTCGTTCTACCTTCCTGGCTATTTCCGGCTTGATTCTGCCTTATGGTATAAGTTTTCCTTACACGGACGACCCGTCAGGGCTCAGCTTAATATGACAAACCTGACCAATGCCCGAATTTATGACACGAATGGAACATTCTCCATGCGCGCGGAAGCTCCCCGTTCGGCTTTGGGTTCACTTCAGGTGACATTCTGATGACGAAACCCAACAGCTCTCTTGAGAGCGGCTCGTGCGTTGTTTTTGCTCAGATCAAACCCTCTTATAAAGAAACAATCATGCCAAATTTACTGCCAGACGCTTCTTCTTTACCCGGTCTTAAACGACGTGCCCTTGCCACTCTTATCATGGCCTCCATAGTCTCAGAAAGTGCCAAGGCAGCAACGGGCAGTTCTGAAAAAGAGCATCTGGAGCATATGCAAGGTATGAAATTCTCTGGCCCCCCGATCAAAATTGCCATGCTTGTTTACCCGAACATGGTTCTTCAGGATCTTGTCGGTCCGCAGACCATTTTTAAAATTCTAGGTGCCGAAATTCATCTGGTTGGCATGACTATGACGCCGGTCTCCACCGATGTCGGTATTCCTGTCCCTCCAACAGACACACCAGCGACGTGCCCACAGGAACTGGATGTATTGTTTGTACCGGGCGGGCTAATGGGAACAATTGCCTGCATGAACGATCCCGACGTACTTGCTTTCTTGATAAGTCGTGCACCACACTCTCGCTTCATTACAAGCGTTTGCACAGGTAGCCTTATTCTTGCCGCAGCAGGGTTATTGGAGGGATACAAAGCGACATCCCATTGGGGTGTTGTTAATCTGCTGCCGTTAATGGGGGCTATTGAAAGCCACGAACGCGTTGTGCAGGATCGCAATAGGATTACAGGAGGCGGTGTGACTGCTGGCCTTGATTTTGGGCTTACTCTCGCAGCGCAATTACGCGGGCAGGCCGCAGCAGAACATATTCAACTCATTATCCAGTATGCACCTCAGCCCCCGTTTCATCATGGCGACCCATCGGAAATTCCGGAAGCCCAAATGGCACTTGAACGTAGCCGTAGAGCATGGATGGACGGGAAAGCATTGCAAGCAGCACAAACAGCCTCAAAACGATTAAAGCTATAATAAGAGGAGGTTCACGCGGGAGAGCAATGCTCTCCCCCTGACCAGTTTGCAAACCATCGCGACACAACGTGTCCGCTGGTTTGCACGGCTGGCTATTCTCTTTTTTGAACGAGCCGCCCTCACGCCAGACATGGTCCCAGAGCTGACCCCGGTTTTTCGGACAGGGTGATAAGCTATCCCCGGCCTGGATAGGGACTGATGGGCAAGGTCAATGCTTCCCCCGTTGACCCCCTTTATAGATTGATAAACTATATTTTGTCTTCCTTTTCCAACCAACGTAAGGTATTAAATATAATAGTTTATATAATCGCTATGGAATTACAAATCACATGAGGTTAGGGCATATCGAAACCGTTGAGGTTCGTACAATTTGGCAAAATGAAGCAAGTCATTTTACTCCTTGGTTAGCTAAAGCTGAGAACCTCATAGCTCTGGGGAAAGTTTTACACCTTGGCGAACTAAGATTAGAAGCGACAGAAGTTAGCGTTGGAGATTTTTCTGCGGACATTGTTGCCGTTGATGAAAACGACACTCCAGTTCTAATTGAAAACCAACTGGAACTAACCGACCACCGTCATCTTGGTCAAGTAATAACATATCTTTCTGGAATTAATAATGATGAGGCAAATATCATCTGGATTTCAACCCGTTTTCGAGAAGAACATCGCGCTGCGATAGAATGGCTCAACAGAAATACTATTGATGGGTTTGATTTTTTTGGGATCGAAATTGAAGTTCTACGTATTGGCGAAAGTGATCCTGCCCCACGCTTCAATGTAGTAGCAATGCCAAACGACTGGGCTAAACAAGCACGTCAAACCGCACGCCGCATTTCATCAGAAGCAACAGGTAGCACAGGTCTCCTTTATCAAGAATTCTGGATATCGCTACAAGCAGCCTATGAAAAATTGGGAAATATCCGAAGATTTCCTAAAACTTGGCCGCGACAGTGGCTCCCCTTCAGTATAGGTCGAGGCGGATTTAAGATTGTTGTGACTATAGCGCGTGCGACTAATGAGATACGAGTTGAGCTTTATATGCATCAAAAAAACATGCCTCCTAATCAAGCCTATAACGCCCTATATGCACAACGTGACAGTGTAGAAAGAGACTTCGGCACAACTTTGGATTGGCAACCTCTACCTGACCGCTGTGCCGCAAGAATTGCTGTATCTTTGCCTAATTCAAGTATTACCGACAAAGATAACTGGCCTCGCCAACAAGAGTGGATTTTGACAGAAATCACTAAGTTTAGAAAGGTTTTTACCGAACGCGTAAAGCAGATTGATCTCGATGAAAATATAGAAATACCAGAAAATGAGAGCGATATAAATCTTACCTCAGAAAGCAACTAAAAAGAGGGGGTTCACGGGGGAGAGCTTTGTTCTTCCCCTGACCAGTTTGCAAACCATCGTGACACAACGTGTCCGCTGGTTTGCACGGCTGGCTTCCTGTTTTTCTTTTGTTTTTGAAAAATTATTGAAAAACTTACTTTTATCACCCGACCAGCAATCTGATACGCTGCCGGATAGCCTCAAGCTCTTCTAGTAAAACTTTACCTTTGAGCTTTGCCTTTCTCACGCGCCAATCCAGACTTCTCACCTGATCTGACAAGGCCACACTGGCAGTTTTTCCAGTCAGAGCCACTTCAAAAGGATAGCCTTTAATCTTGGTCGTTGTCGGACAGCACAGCATCATTCCAGCTTTAGCGTTATAGCTGACAGGACTCAGTACAACAGCAGGTCGGTGCCCAGCCTGCTCCCTGCCCGCCTGCGGATCAAACTCAAGCCAGACAATGTCCCCGCAATCAGGAACCCAGACAGTCGTTGCTTTGGCACTCACCAGCTTTCACCACCAACAGATGGACCGAAATCGATTTCATCATGGCGATTCTTATTCGTAATACCAGACACTAACTCTTCCAATTTGAGAGGAACTGCTCTGACTGGCTCGATGATAATCCTCCCATCTTCTTCTCGCACATCGACGGCCTGATCAATCTTCAGACTGACGGCTTCAAGCACACCAGCAGGAAGACGAATGGCTGCACTGTTCCCCCATTTCCTGACAACGCCCTGCATGATGATTTTCCTTACGTAAAGTTTATACGTCGTATATACATCATATTCCCACCAGAGGCCAGACAAATCCCTCTCTTGACTGCCCCACGGCTTTGCCCGCAGAGTGAACCCGCAGTCACTATGCGAAGGATGATTTCGTCTGAAATTATCGTTCTGTTTCAATCAGTTGTTTGATTGGTTGCGACGAAAGCGAGCGGGTTCGAGTCCCGCAGTTTGCACCACCAACCTATTGACGTAGCATGGGATGCTTATTGTCTTCGTAGCAGCAAGATGCCCGCCGGTAGATGCGTCACCGTCATCCCGGCTGTCGCGGCAATGGCCGTGATGGCCGCGTCTGCCTGATCAGTACGAAATGCCCCGCTGATGGGCGGTGTTGCGGTGTCATCGGCCAGAACATAGACGCGGCCGCGTCGGTATCGTGCGACGGCCGCGACGGCCTCATGGATTGGTGCGTTGTCCAGAATGAGATCGCCGTGCGCCCAGGCGGCGATCTCTTCGGGCGCGATACCATGTTCGACCGACGCGATCGTGCCGTCGGTGTAACTGGTGCGGTCTCCGGCCTTCAGCCTGACGGGGGCGGGAGCGTGGTGCGGCGCATGAACATCCACGATGCCCCGCGCGACCGTCACACGGACACTTGCCTCTTCCCGGCGGATCTCGAACGCCGTCCCCACATCCTCCGTCGTTCCATTGCGCGCCACCACCCGGAAAGGACGGTGCGGATCATGTTTCACTTCGAACAGCGCGTTGCCTTTCAGCAGCGTGATCGTGCGTTCCGTCGCGGTATAGCGCGTGGCAATGGCGGTATCGGCGTCGAGAATGGCGCGCGACCCATCGGCAAGGGTCAGCGTCTGCACCGTGGTTCCCGACCACTGATCGGCTCTGAGCCAGGTTGAGGCGACCGGGGCATACAGCACGAGAACAGACGCAACCATCGCGGCGCTGCCGAGGAACAGGCTCCGGCGTATGCTCCGGCGCACGCGATGCCTTTGACCCAGCCGTTGCCAGGTGCCGCGCGTGGTGCGGTCCTGTTCCGGTGTGAGGTGAAGCGCGCGCCACAACGCCCGTTCCCGCTCGAAGACCGCGTTGTTATCCGGTGATGCGGCCCGCCAGCGTCGGAACGCGCTCAGTTCCTCGGCCGTCATGGCGCCGGACGCCATGCGGACAATCCAGTGGCGCGCCGTTTCCGCGATGTCGTGCGGTTGGTCTGTCACGTAGTGCCCTTCGCCGTGTTTTCGCCCCTCTTCCTGAGAGCCTGACCGAAAATGCGCGCTGGCGGCGTGCCCCCCGCGCGTTTCCTGCGCTTCGGTGCTCATGGCCATCAAGGCCACTCCGCTCCGATGCTCGGAAACACATGTCGGGCGCGGTCCAATACGGGCCGCTCTTGCTCGCCAGCCCACATTCTCGGTCAGGCTCTGAGACGAACGGTCATCGCACGATTTAACAGACGAACCATGATTCCGGGAAGGTCAGCCCGTTCGGGACGATGAAATGATATCCAGCGCGCGGCAGATATATCGGCTGACAAGGGCGATGGACCGGCCCATGCGCGCGGCGATTTCCTTTTGGGGAACGCCATGGAAGCGGTTGAGCACGAAGGCGGTTTTCATCGGTTCCGGCAGGGCCGCGATGGCCTTTTCGATCTCTTCCAGCTCGTGCCGGGCGAATAGCGTGCGTTCCGGCGAGGGGGTGTCGTCCTCGATCCAGAGAAGATCGTGGATGTCGCTCTGGACTTCCTCGCGCCGCCTGGCCTGCCGGGCGTGGTCGATCGCGAGGTTGGAGGCGAGGCGATAGAGGAAGGCGCGCGGATTGACGATCTCCGCCGCATTCTCGATGCGCCGGATCTTTTCGAACAGTGACTGCACGGCGTCCTCGGCCGCTTCCGGGTTGCCGACGATCCGCTGGATGACGTTGAGCAGTTTATGCCGTTCCGCGGAAATCAGGTCCGTCAAAACCGCGATGTTGTCCTGCATGACGCGCCGCCTGTCCGATGCTTCTCCCCGCCTCCTACCATTCATGAGAATGGTTCGCAAATCCATGAGTGTGACTGTTGTTCCGTTCGGAAGACGACGCCATCGGGCTCTTTCCCCGAGGGAACGGCAAAAAAAGAGCGCAGCAGGTGTAGAGAGCGGCGCCGCTCCGTCGTCATAGGTCTGTAGTTCTTAAGAATACGTTTCATTTTCAGCGGGGAAAGTTTCGGTGACAGTCCATAGGTGCCATCGCGGAGTCAGGTCATTCTCGCGGCTTTACGCCATTGCCCTGCTGATGGGTTCTTGCCTTGCGGGGCCGGGCGCTCGCGCGGCCGAGGGGCAAATCATCCCCACGGTTCCCTCGGCGACGATCCGGCATTTCTCGATCCCGGCCCAGCCTCTGCGCGGCGCCTTGCAGGCGTATTTTCGGCAATCCGGCGTTCAGGTGGCCTATCCGACGTCCGATGCGGGGGCTGTTCGCAGCGTCGCCGTGACGGGCGATTTCACGCCTCAGGAGGGACTGTCCCGCCTGCTGGCCGGCACGGGCCTGACATACCGTTTCACGAGCCCGAACAGCGTGACGCTCGGTAAAGCGGCCTCTGCCATCCTGCTCGGTCCGGTGCGCGTTGGCGGCACGGCACGCTTGTCCGGCGGGGATGCGCAATCGGCTTACGGCCCTGGCGTCGGTTTTGTCGCGACCCGCAGCGCCTCCGCCACCCGGACCGATACACCGCTGATCGAGGTGCCGAAGTCGGTCTATGTCGTCACGCGCAAGCAGATGGATGATCTGCAACCGCTCACGATCGGCGCGGCGTTGCGTTATACGCCGGGTATCGTCAGCTTGAGCGCCAATGACAGTACGCCTTCCGCCAGCCTGTTCCAGCCGGTGCATCAGCGTGGCTTCGAATCCTACACATTCGTGGATGGGTTGCTGAATGGAACGTCCGTCAGCGATCCATTCTTTCTGGACCGGATCGAAGCTTTGAGCGGTCCGTCATCAGTCATGTACGGGCAGGCCAATCCCGGCGGTCTCATCAACATGACGCTCAAACGCCCGACCGAAAAGGCTCAGGGGCAGGCGAATGCAGGCTTTGGCAATTACGGGCGTTACGAAGGGCAAGTCGATTTCAGCGGCCCACTCAATAAGAGCCGGACATTGCTTTATCGCCTTATTGGAGTGGGTATTACCCAGGGATCGCAGATAGATTACAATCACTACAAGCGGCTGGCTGCTCAGGGTGATATCGAATGGAAGATTGATAAAAAGACTGATCTCACCATCATCGGACAGTTTTCCTATGATCCGGAGTCACTCGACCCATGGATTGGCGTTCCTGCATATGGCAGCTTGATCAAAGCCAATTTTGGTCGCCTTCCGGTATCGAGATATTACGGAGATCCGTCTTTTAATTATAACTGGAATCGAGAATACATGGTTGAAGCGATTTTCCACCATGAATTTACGCGAAATCTTCAGTTTAATTCGACCGCACGTTTCGATGCGCAGAGTAACGGGGGGTGTGGTCTCTGGCTTAATAACGTCGACCAAACTACCGAGACGATCAGTCGATCTGCATTTTGTAATAGCTCGATCAAGGGACGTTCATCTCAGATGACGGCCAATCTTGGCTATGAGTTAAAAACAGGACCGATTTCGCACGCTCTCCTCGTTGGCGTCGATTATCGCGCACAATGGTCGGACGGTTACTGGGGGTTCGACTTTGCGACAGTCCCAGATGCAAGCATTCTCCACCCGGTTTATGGACAGTATACATTCTCGGACTACAATGATTATGGGAAAGGGAAGTCTACGTGGGCAAAGTATAACTACTGGCAGGACGGTATCTATTTTCAGGATCAGATCAAGTGGCGCCGTTTCTACGTAACGCTCGCCGGGCGTCAGGACTGGAACGGATATGGCGCTCTTTTTAACCGGCCGTTTACATGGAATGCAGGGATAAACTATGTTTCCAGCATCGGTCTTGCACCGTATTTCAATTACGCGAAATCATTCATGCCCCAGATCGGGAATGTTTATAGAAGCGGTAATATTGTGCAGCCTGATCCGTTGAACGGACATCAGTGGGAAGGCGGACTGAAATACCAGATTCCGCATACCCAGTCCCTTCTGACCGCTGCATATTATGATCTGTCCGAAAACAATGTGCTTGTGAGCAATCCGGATTTTCCAAGATATAGCAGTGAAGTCGGTCAGGTAAAATCCAAGGGTGTCGAACTTTCGGCCCATGCCAACCTGGCGCAGGGTCTGGACCTGATTTTGAACTACACGTGGAACCGGGTTTATAATTCACGCACGAATCTGACCGGGCAGACGATCGGAGGCGAAACGGTTTCGCTGCTTGGCAAGCGACACGCGCAGCAGCCGACGAACATGGCCTCCGGATTTATCGACTATCGTTTCCCCAAAGGGATCGCGCCGGGTCTGTCGATCAATTTTGGCGTTCGCTATCAGGGCCGGAGCTGGGCGGATCAGGCCAACTCCTTCCGTAATCCCGCTTATGTTCTGTTCGATACGGGTTTCAGTTGGGACGCGGGGCAGGTGTTTTCTTCCATGAAAGGACTGAACATCAGACTGAGCATGAACAATGTTGCTAACAAGATCTACGTCCAGTGTAATTCTACCGACCTCTGTTATTACGGTGATAAACGTGTTGCATATGGTACAATCGGTTATCATTTTTGAGGAACGAAGGCCCATTGGAGCGATTTTCCAGTGCGGCCCGCATACCGGCTTGCCCTGGAAGATTTCTGTGAGAGCCTGACCTAAAATGCGCTCTGGTGGCGTGTCCTTCGCGCAAGTTCATTATCCCCGATCTCAACGCGGTGCATCCGGTCGAGATGAGGGCTTTCTCGGCTGTCGCGCCGACGTTAGGCGTCGGATACCGGATGATCCGGGAGCGGGATACGCTCGTGACGGTCCGTGCGGCGAGGCTGTTCGGCTGTTCGGCGGTCCAGCGGTCCAGCGGTCTGTCGGTGAGAGGGTGTCGCAGGACCGCCTTCGAAGCTGCACGGGTGAGATGCTGCGTTTTCGGCCGCGGTTTTCAGGGGAGACGGATGCGGGCGAGGAGCCAGGGGCGTTCCTGCCGGTCCTGGCCGTTGTGGAAGACCGGCAGGCGGGACCATTGGCCGATCGTCAGCCATAATGTGTCGCCGTGCAGTGCCAGGCCGTCCGGGGCGATCAGGCGCGGGTCGTGGGCGACCATCGACAAGGTGCCGTCGGTCGCGCGGTGCAGGATGGCGTGGCGCTCCAGCTCCGTCAGGTAGAGGCTGCCGTCCGGGGCGGTGGCCATGCCGTCCACCACCCCGGTCTCGCCTTCATCATGCACCCCGGCCGCCAGGGCCGCCGGGGTGGCGCGGGGGTCGCCGAGAAGGGCGGTGGGGGCGCTGTAGAGCCGGCGGCTGGACAGGGGTTGCCAGTAGAGCACGCTGCTGTCGGGGCTGATGGCGATGCCGTCGGCGCCGCCCTGGCCCATGGCGGGGTGGACCAGGTCGAAGCGGTGCATCTGGCCGTCGACCTCCATCGCGAAGCCCGGTGTCGCACGGGTGGAGATGTCGGCATCGAGGATGCGCCGGGCGGTCCCGCTGGCCAGATCGACGACGACGATCGCCGGGTGGTCGGCCATGGAGGTATCGGTGATGAAGGCGAGGCCCGCGCGGCCGTGCGTGAGGTCGATCCGCACGTCGTTGACGTGGCTGTCCGGACGGATCGCGGGCGCGTGCAGCGGCAGGATTCTGACCCCCTCGCCGCCCGGTGTGGGGTCGACCATGACGAGGGCCGGTCTGGGGGGGGCGGAGGAGCCGGCGACCGTGCCCTCGTCGACGATCCAGATCCGTCCGCGTGTGTCCAGCGTCATGCCCAGCGGGGAGATCAGCCGGGCCTGGGTGGCGGCGTCGGGGTAGGGAGTCAGGTCGGGGCGGCCGTCCGCGTGGGGCGTCAGGCGTGCGAGCCTGGGGCCGGAATGGTCCTGCGCGCTGCGGGGAAAGCCGAGGATCACGCTGCCATCGGGCAGGACGACGATGCCAGAGGGTTGCATGTCGGCAAAGCGCGCCGCGATGGTTACGTTGCCCGAAGGGGCGGCGCCATGATCCACGCTGTCGGCCGCGCGGGCGTGCCATGGTGCCAGTGCCAGCGCCAGGACCGTGCAGAGGGCGAGTGCCGCGCCGGTTGTCTTGCCATTCTGTCGCATCTTCGCTCCCGCCTGCATCATATTTTCCCGTTGTCCGTAGCATTCCAGGTTCTTACGCGCGATCATGGGGATCGGGATCGTGTAAAACGTGATTGACGTACAATTGATAACGCGTAACGGGGGCGGCCGCAGCTTTAAATTTTGTGTCATGTCTTGATCTTGGACATTCGGACCCCGGCTATGCATAGCTGGGAAACCTGATTGACTGCACCCCTCAGTTTTCGGAGCGCCGAATGAGTGACAAGAACTTCCTGAGTATTCTGACGGGATCTTTCTCCACGCCGTGTGCCGACAATCCGACGGTCGCCATGATCGAGGCGGCGTACCGGCATCATGCCATCGACGCCCGCTACATTAATTGCGATGTGACATCCGGCAATCTCGGCGATGCCGTGCGGGGCGCGAAGGCAATGGAATGGGTCGGGTTCAATTGCTCGCTGCCGCACAAGGTCGCGGTGATCGAGCATCTGGACGCGCTGTCGGACGCCGCGAAGATTATCGGCGCGGTCAATTGCGTGACGATCCGCGATGGCCGGCTGACCGGTGATAATACGGATGGGAAGGGCTTCCTGGCCTCGCTTAAAGAGGTGACCGACCCGCGCGGCAAGGCGATCCTGCTGCTGGGGGCGGGGGGTGCCGCCCGCGCGATTGCCGTGGAACTGGGGTTGGCCGGTGCCGCGCATATCACGATCGTCAATCGCAATGTCGCGCAGGCCGAAACCATCGCGGCGCTGGTGCGCGACAATACCGGGAGCGACGCATCGGCCGTGGCGTGGGACGGTGCGGTGACGGTTTCCGACGGCATTGACATCGTTATCAATGCTACCCCTGTGGGGTTGGGCGACGGGGAGGCGATGCCGGCGATCGCGCTGGATAGCCTGAAGAAAGGGCAGGTGGTTGCCGACGTGATTCCCAATCCGCCCAGGACGCGCCTTCTGCGCGAGGCGCGGGCGCGGGGCTGTACGCCGCTGGATGGCCTGGGTATGCTCGTCAATCAGGGGGTGATCTGCGTTGAATTATGGCTGGGGAAAACGGTTGATGCGGCCGTCATGAAACGTGCGCTTCAGGATATTTTCGGCGACGCCGGGTGATGTGGCTGGCGGCGGCGGCTGTCGGCTCGCCGCCGGAACGCATTTTCGGCCGATTTGTCCGTTTTCGACCGTGGGGCGGTTGTCGTGGCGTTTGCGCCATTTTTCGGCGTGTCGGATTCTTTCGGTTGATGGGGAAGGGCTGTCATGCGCTATTCCCTCTTCCCTTCCTGGGTATTTTGCCGCCATCAAGCGGGTGGTCGATCAGCGCAAGGAAAGCCTCCCCTGCTTCAGCATCTGGATAGCCTGCTGCATCATTATGGTTACGGCATCGTGACCCTGGCCGTTCTGCTGGAGAGCATGGGCGTTCCCATTCCGGCCGAGACCTGCATCATTACGGCGTCGCTTTACTGCCTCAAGACGCATCATCTGGCCATCCAGGGGGTGGCGCTGGCGGCGATCGCCGGGGCCATCATCGGTGATAATTTCGGCTATATGATCGGGCGGCATTTCGGCATGCCATTGCTCGAAAAACATGGTGCGCGCATCGGCCTGACCCGCGAACGGCTGATTCTCGGGCGCTATCTGTTCAGCCGTCATGGCAGCGCCATCGTCTTTCTGGGCCGTTTCGTCTCGCTTCTGCGCGTGTTCGTGGCGCTGCTGGCCGGGGCCTGCAACATGCGCTGGCGCCGCTTCATGCTCTTCAATACGCTGGGGGGCACATGCTGGGCGGGTGGCTATGCGCTGGGCACCTACATGCTCGGCCGCAAGATTTCGCAGGTTTCCGGGCCGACGGGCATTGCCATTGGCATTGTGACGCTGATCGGTCTGGTTGGTTCGGGTCTCTTCCTCAGGAAGAACGAACAGAGGCTGACGCAGCAGGCGATGAAGGACGCAGCGGAACTCTCGGCTTATCCGGGGACCTGATCGGTCGGGCGGGTCGGGGGTGTCTCTTCTTTTTCTGAAGAAAAAGAAGCAAAAAGACTTTTAATCGTTCAGGGCCATCGCGTGTTCCCAGCACAAAATTCCTGAACGAATCAAAGTTTTTTGGTTCTTTTTTTCAAAAAAGAACGAAGACGGTCACGGTTGCGCACCGCGTTTCCATGATTGCAATTTATTTTGAACTATTCAGTTATATTCGTCTCTTTTGTCAATGAACCCGACAGATCCTGAAGCGTTCGGGTTCTGTTTTGTGTGGAGCATTGTCGAATGACAGGTTTATACAGGCCCCGAAGGGCCGCTGAATGGGCGACGTGCGCGGTTGCGGTACTGCTCGTTCTTCTTGGGCTTCCCCTGTTGATCATGGGCGCTGAACTGGCCCTGCTCGGGGGCTCGTTTTACTATGTCCTGGCGGGTGCCGCGATTATTGCCGGCGGCGTTCTCATGCTGATGGGGTCGGTTTCCGGGGCGCTGCTGTATCTGCTGGCGTGGCTGCTGACCTGGCCGTGGGCGTTGTGGGAAGTCGGGTTCGATGGCTGGGGGCTGCTGCCGCGCCTGCTGGGGCCGACGCTGATTGCCGTGCTGGTGGTGCTGACCATTCCCGTTCTGCGTCGCGCGCAGAAAACATCGTTGGTGCGGAAGGGGATTGCGTGATGTCCAGGAGAGATCTTTCCGCCGCCACTTCGCTGTGCGGCCTGCTGCTGCTTTCCTCCGTGGCGGGCATTGCGCCGGCACGCGCCCAGAGTGCTTATCAGCCGGCACCGCCCGGACCGGGAGAGGCGGATGCGCCGGGGAAGGCCGGTAACAAGTTCGCCGGTCCGTCGCCTTTCGCGCCGCAGGCGCCGGGGGTGAATGCCGCGAATATTCCCGATGGGCCGCCCGCGGAGCCGGGGGAGGTGACGCCGGCCGTCGAGCAGATCGGCAGCCATCCGGCGCATGGGGACTGGCCGGCCTATGGGCGGGATACCGATGCCACGCGCTATTCGCCGCTGGAGCAGATCACGCCTGCGAATGTGGGGCAGTTGACGCGCGCCTTCGTCTATCACACCGGCAGCAAGCCGGCGCCGGGGCAGGTGAACAAATGGGCCGCCGAGACCACGCCCATCAAGGTGGGGGACGGGCTGTATATGTGTTCGGCCATGAATGACATCATGAAGCTGGACCCGGCCACCGGCAAGGAAATCTGGCGGCACGACGCCGGGGTGAAATATGCCAGCATTCCCTATACGGCGGCGTGCAAGGGGGTGGTGTACTATACCTCCTCGACCGTGCCGGAGGGAGAGCCCTGCCATAACCGGATTCTCGAAGGCACGCTGGATATGCGGCTGATCGAGGTGGATGCCGATACGGGCAAACTGTGCGAAGGCTTCGGCTATCACGGGCAGGTCAATCTGATGAAGGGCATGGGGGAGTCGGTGCCCGGCTTCGTGTCCATGACCGCGCCGCCGCCGATCGTGAATGGTGCGATCGTGGTGAATCATGAAGTGCTGGATGGGCAGCGTCGCTGGGCGCCCTCGGGCGTGATCCGTGGCTATGATGCCGAGACGGGCAAGTTTCTGTGGGCGTGGGATGTCAACCGCCCGGATGCGCATGGCGAGCCCGCCGAGGGCCAGCATTACAGCCGGGGCACACCCAATTCCTGGGCGACCATGACGGGGGACGACGCACTCGGGCTGGTCTATGTGCCGACCGGCAATTCGGCGGCCGATTATTACTCCGCCATGCGGTCGCCGGAGGAGAACAAGGTATCGTCGGCGATCGTGGCGCTGGATGTGAAGACCGGTTCGCCGCGCTGGGTGTTCCAGACCGTCCATAAGGACGTGTGGGATTACGACATCGGCTCCCAGCCCACCATGATCGACTTCCCTGGCCAGGATGGGCCGGTGCCGGCGCTGGTGGTGCCGACGAAGCGCGGCCAGACCTTCGTGCTCGATCGCCGTGACGGCAAGCCGCTGCTGCCGGTCGAGGAACGCCCGGCGCCGACCGACACCGATGTGGAGGGCGATCCGCGTTCGCCCACGCAGCCCTGGTCGGTGGGCATGCCGCGTCTGGGCCTGCCGGACCTGAAGGAAAGCGACATGTGGGGCATGTCGCCCATCGACCAGCTTTTCTGCCGCCTGAAATTCCGCCGGGCCAAATATGAGGGCGAATTCACGGCCCCCAGCGTGGGCAAGCCGTGGATCGAATATCCCGGTTATAACGGCGGCAGCGACTGGGGCAGCATGGCGTACGACCCCAGGACGGGCGTGCTGATCGCCAACTGGAACGTGACGCCGATGTACGACCAGCTCGTCACCCGCAAGAAGGCCGACGAACTGGGGCTGATGCCGCTTGACGATCCGAACTTCAAGCCCGGTGGCGGCGGGGCGGAAGGCAATGGGGCCATGGCCGATACGCCCTATGGCATCGTGGTGTCGCCGTTCTGGAACCAGTACACGCACATGATGTGCAACAAGCCGCCTTACGGCATGATCACGGCGATCGACATGCATACCCGCAAGGTGCTGTGGCAGCATCCGCTGGGCAGCGCGCGGGCGAATGGTCCGTGGGGGATACCGACCTACCTGCCGCTGACGATCGGGACGCCCAATAATGGCGGGCCGGTGGTGACGGCCGGCGGCGTGGTGTTCGTCGCCGCGACGACCGACAACATGCTGCATGCGTTCGATGCCAAGACCGGCAAGGAACTGTGGAACGACGTGCTGCCGGGCGGTGGGCAGGCGACGCCGATGACGTATGAGCATAAGGGCAGGCAGTATGTCGCCATCATGGCGGGCGGGCATCATTTCATGATGACGCCGGTGAGCGATGCGCTGGTGGTCTACGCGCTGCCTGAAAACAAGTGACGTAAACGCGGGGCTCTGCCCCGCACCCCGCCAAAGGCGGCGCCTTTGGAAACCGTTTGTATGGGGGTCAAGGGGCCGACTGGCCCCTTGCGGGTGCGGGCAGAGCCCGCGCTTTAATGCGTTCCGGTTTCTCGAGCAGGCCGGTGATCGGTCCGGGGGGGGGGGGCGGGCTGGTGCTGGCGGACCGGATCGTGCTGACCGTCGAAGATCGGGACATGCTGCTGGAAGCCGGCGACAGTTTTCGCTTTGTCAGTCTGCGCCCGCATCGTTTCATGAACGCGCATGATGGCGAAAGCCGGATATTGTGGGTCAATTGTGCCATGCCGGCCGGCGGGCTGAGGGGATCGGGGAGAGCGGAATGTATGGTCGTCTGGCACGATTGCGTCTGCACTGGTACGCGCGGGTGGGACGCGACCTGCTGGCCCGGTACTGGCAATGGGCGCTGCTGGCCACGCTGCTGGTACCTGGGGCGCCGATCGTCGCACCGTTTCTCAGATTTGCCGAACTGCTGGGGCTGGCGGTCGCGCCCGGTCCGGGAATGGCGGGACATGCCTTGCTGGCGGTGGTGATCGACCTGGTGGCCGTGCTGTGGGTCCTGCCGCAGCGGCGGGCGCTGCTGGGCGGGGCGTTCATGGGGTATGTGGCCACCCTGCCGGTGCCACGCCATGTCCGGCTCGGGGTCGGTGCCACGATGCTGGTGGTGGCGAATGGTCCCCTGCTGCTGGCGGCCGGACTGGCCGCCGCGCGGATCGCCTCGCAGGCAGAGGGGATGTATCTGGCTGGCTGTTTTCTGGTGGTGCTGGGTCTTGCGGGAGTGGCTCAGTATGCCGCCCTCAGCCGGCGGCTGGTCGTGCTCGGTGGGGTTGGTATTGGTGACCTGCTTCTTGCTGCCGGGCTGGATGCCCCGTCGGCGGCGGGGCGCTGGGGCCTGGCTGGCGCGGCGCTGGCCTGTGCCGTGGCCGTGGCGGGCTTCGGCGAGCGCCTGGCGGTGGCTGGTGGACGGTGGCGCCGCCTGCGGGCCGGGCGGGCGGTGGTGCGCGATCGTGCCGGGATCGTGGCGCCGGCCGTGCGGGTGCAGTGGGGGATTCTGGCGGATCGGCCGGTCCTGTCCGTCTTGCGGATCGGGGCGGCGGTTGCGCTGGCCTTCGGCGTGGCGCGGCTGGTGGCGCTGTTCGACTTCGACAGCCGCGCCGTGCCGACCCTGATCGTGGCCGTGGCGGTGATCGGCCTGTTGCTGGCGGGCCTCTACCGCACCCTGTCCGAGGCGCATCGGGCGGCGGCGGGGTATCTGGCGAGCTTGCCTCTGCCCCCGCGTTACTGGCCGCTGCGCGATACCGGGTTCCTGATGCTGGTCAATCTGGTGCCGCTGGCGGTCCTGCTTCGGCCGCAGGGGCGGCAGGGCGGGAGCCTGCTGGCGGTTCTGGCCGGGCTGGCGGTGGCGGGGCAGGCGCTGCTGGTGCTGCTGCGCTGGCCGGTGCTGCATGGCGGGCGCCATCGGCTGGTCCTCAGCCTGCTGCTGGCCGCCGGCTGGTCGGGCGCCGCGATGGCGGCGGTGTCACGATGATGGGCGGGGGGCATCTGGCCTGCTCGGGGCTCCGGGCTGCCGTGCGCGGGCGGACGGTCTTCGACGGGATCGCGCTGGATCTCGGGCTGGGGGTGCATGCCCTGCGAGGGGAGAACGGGATCGGCAAATCGACGCTGCTGCGTCTGCTGGCCGGTGCGCAGCCCCTTGAGGCGGGGCGGGTCGTGATCGACGGGATCGACCTGACGCAGGCGCCGGAGGCGGCCAGGCGGCGGCTGGGATATGTGCCGGATGAAAGCCCGGTCTATCCGTTCATGACGGGGGAGGACCTGCTGCGCTTCGTTGCCGCCGCCCGGCGGGTGGCGGTCGGGGCCGGGCTGCGTGCCATGCTCGACGGGTTCGGTCTGGAGCGGCACCTGCGGACGCGCTTCGATGCCATGTCGCTGGGGACGCGCAGGAAGATGCTGCTGTGCGCCGCCTGGATCGGCAGCCCGCCCGTGCTGCTGCTGGACGAGCCGTCGAACGGGCTGGACCCGGAGGCGCGCGATTATCTGGCGGATCTGCTGTGTCGCGCGGGAGAGGAGAAGATGGTCCTGTTCTCGTCGCACGACGTGGAATTCATGGCGGCCTGCGGTGCGACGAGCATCGAGATGCGTTCTCTCTTTCGTCCGGGCGGCATGAGCGCCGACAGTGGCGGCGGTGTTTCATCAAAACTTCACATTGCGACGCCCGCCCCGTGATTACTTATGCCCGAATTTTCCAAGGTGAGAATCGCGGCGTCGATGGTGGAATACTGGTCCCTGTGTCAGGAAACATGGCAGAGCCTCTCCCGGCGGGTGCGGGCGGCCACGCGACGCGACGATGCGGATGATCATCTTCAGACCGCGCTGCTGAATTATATCGAACGGCCCGAAGGCAGCGTCCGGCATCCTGAGGCGTATATCGTGCGCAGCGCCGTCAACCTGTCGCATAACGCACGTCGGCGGGAGCAGGGGGCGCCGGTGGAGCCGATGGACTGGACCGCCCTGGACGGGCAGGCCGGCGATGTCACGCCCTTGCAGGACCAGATTGTCGCGGCGCGGGAGCGCATGGCCCGCTTCCAGGACGGGTGCGCGCAGTTACCCGAACGGATGCGGCAGGTTTTCGTGCTGAATCGCGTGGAAAAGATGCCATACGGGCGGATTGCTTCCGTGCTGGGCGTTTCCGAAAGCACGGTCGAGAAGGAAATGGCCAAGGCTTTGATTTTTCTGCAATCTTGGATGGAGCATTGAAAGACGGCTCTGAAGCCGGGCGCATTCGGGACGATGCTGCGCTCTGGATTGCCCGTCTCCATGCCGATGATTGCACCGATGACGATCGCGCGCGTTTCCTGCACTGGCTCCATGCCGATGCGGCCCATGCGCAGATGTTCGAATGTCTGACCGATCTGTGGGATATGGGCGCGGGCGTCAGCTTGCCCGTTCCGCCTGCGGTGGCAGCGCGGCGCCTGGCCATGCCGGCCCTGTCGCGGCGCCAGGCGATGGCGGTCGCGGTGTGTGGCGTGGCCGGACTGGTCGTGCCGCTGGCGCCCGCGGCGAACGCGCGGCGCATCCTGCGGACGCAGGTGGGCGAGACGCGCGGTTTCGCGATCGACGGGGGGGCGGTGTGCCGGCTGGATACCGACAGCCGTGTGACGCTGATTCCCGCACGGCGGCTGGGCCTGCTGGATGGCGGGCAGGTTTTCGTGGACTGGCGGGCTGCCTACCCGTTCGCCTTCCGCGCCGGGCCGCTGGTGCTGCGGTTCTTTTCCCGCGCCGAGGCCGATGTGCGCGAAGACGCGGTGTCGGCCGGCGTGACCGCCGTCAGCGGCAGGGTCATGGTGCAGGCGCCGCAGACCGGGCGGGCGACATGGCTGGGGCAGGGCGAGCGCCTGCGGGTTTTCGCGGGCGGACGGGTGGAGCACGATCGGCCGGATCTGGACGAGCTTCTGGCCTGGCGGCGGGGCAACCTGGTGTTTCGCAACGGGCGGCTTGCCGACATCGTGGCCGAGGTCAACCGATATACGACGCGCAAGATCGTCCTCTCGACGCCCCGTCTGGCCGGCATGCGGTTGAGCGGTATCTATAATTTCGGGAAGGAACAGGATTTTCTCGAAATTCTCTCGCGCCTGCTGCCGCTGGGCGTCGTTGCCGATCCGTCCTGCTACCGGCTGGTTCCGGTGTGAGCGGGGCGGGGTGATGTTTCGTTAAGATTTTATGAAGAGCCTTTCGCGGCGTTGAAAGTTTTCGGCATCGGGGTTGTCTGTGCTGCGGGGCCGCGCTGGTGGCCGGGTGACGAGGGGCAGACCGGAACAATGGCAGACGGCGTTATCCGCGCGCGCCTCTTTCTTCTTTTCGCCACGATGTCTGTCCTTCTGGCGGGCGGGCCTGATGCGGTGGCCGCACCGTCTGGCCTGCTGCATGTGGATATGGCGCGTCAGCCCCTGGGCCAGGCCCTGACGGAACTTGGCCGAGAGGCCGGGCAGAACGTCATGTTCGCGCCCGATGTGGTCGGCCGGCGTCAGGCACCCGCGCTGAAGGGGGAGTACACGCTACAGGACGCGGCACGCCGGCTGCTGGCGGGTAGCGGCCTGACCCTCCGTGCGACGCCCGCTGGTGGGCTGATGATCGAAAGGGGCGTGGCCGCGCGCGCGCCCTCGGGGCCGACGCGCCATGCCAGGGCGGTGCGGGAAGATATCGTGGCGACCGGGCAGCGGATGACGCGCGCGGTGATGCGTGTCGGCGGCGAACAGATCCAGGACCTGATGCCGGGACAGAACCCGATGCAGGCCCTGAGCATCCTGCCCGGCGTGATCTTCACCGATGTCGATCCGTGGGGGAATAACGAGCAGAATGCGAGCATGTACGTCCATGGGTTTTCCACGACCCAACTGGGCTACACGCTCGATGGTGTGCCTCTGGGGGCCGGGGCCTATGGCAATTACAATGGCCTGTCCTCGCAGCGCGCGGCGATCAGCGAGGATATCGCCAGCGTGTCGCTGTCGTCCGGCGCGGGTGCGCTCGGCACGGCGTCCACCAGCAATCTGGGCGGGACCATCGCCTTCAAGACATCCGCCCCCGCCCGGCGGGCCGGTGCGACCCTGACGCAGACATTCGGCAGTTTTGCCACCTTCCGCACCTTCGCGCGGGTGGATACCGGCCGCTTCGGCGAGGGCAATGCCGCCTATTTCGCCTTTGCGCGGCAGGTTGCGCAGCCCTGGAACCTGGGGTCAGCCAACCGGCAGGGCGGATACCAGGTCAACGGAAAATTCGTCCATGAGGGCGAGAAGACCAGGGTGACGGCCTATTTCGACTGGCAGGACAAGGTGGAGCCGAATACGCAGGGGCTCAGCATCAACACGAACGACTGGCTGGACAATCCGGCGAAATCCTACACGCGCGGCGCGTTCTATCCGGATCTGAGGGCCGCGATGGCGAACTATCCTGCCCGGTCGTCAACGGCCGCCAGCCCTTCGGCGCCGAACAATCAATATTACTTCTCGGCCGCGCAGCGTACGGATTATCTGGCTTATGTGAATATTTCACATAAATTTTCGGATCAGGTCAGTTGGGATCATACGCTTTACTATCATTACGACCGGGGTGCCGGTCTTGTCGCCACGTCTATCCGCAGTGCGGCCATCCTGACCATCCTGGGGGCGTATCTGGACCCGACGGCTTCACACTATATCCGGAACGGCCAGTTTACTTACGCGAATGGCGGCATCGATCCGGTGGTCTGGAACCGGACGGGCGGCACCGGCTTTGCCGTGCGCACGACCGAGTACAACGACAATCGCGGTGGCATTACCAGCACCGTCCACTACCGGGCGGGCCGGCATGATGTCGAGGCCGGCATCTGGTACGAACGCAATGACAATGCGCAGGGGCGGTTCTGGTATCCGCTCGGTGCGGCCGATACGCTCTCGCCTTATGACATGCCGAAACATCCGCTGATTACGCAGTTCGTCAACGTCTTCCATACCGATACGTTCGTCTACCACATGCAGGATACGTATCATGTCCTGCCGAATCTGCGGCTTATGGTCGGCATGAAACTGGAGCATGTGAATACGAACGGCACGCTGCCCGTTGCGTCGCTGCCGCAGGCGCAGTCTTCCGCGACCGCCGGGGCCGGGGGGCTGGATTCGGAGACGAATACCGTTGCCGGGGGTACGCTGTCCTCGTTCAAGCCGTTTCTGCCGGCGGTCGGCGCGGTGTGGGATTTTACCAGATATGAGGAAATGTTCTTCAATATCCAGAGGAACCTGAATTCCTACGCCGAAGACGGATATGGCGGGGCGTCGCCATGGGGCGTGAGTTCCCAGCAGGAGTTCGAGGCGTTCCGCAGGGAGGGGCATCCTGAAACGTCGTGGACCTATGAAGTGGGTCTGCGTACGGCGCGGCCGCTCGATGCCGGAATCCTGAAGGAAATTTCAGGGCAGATTGCGTATTATCATGTCGATTTCGCCGACCGGATCGGCAGGATTACCCCGCCCTATGCCGGGATCTCGGGTGTGGGCAGCACGGTTGCCAACCTGGGCGGTGTCACGACCGACGGGGTGGATATGGCGTTGACCGTGCGTCTTGGCGAGCATTTCTGGCTCTATGATGCGGTTTCGTATATCCGTAGTGTTTACAATGATAATTTTATAAGCGGTGCGACTCTTTATCGGATCGGGGGAGATAGGGTCGCGGGGATTCCCGAATGGTCGGACAAGTTCGTGCTGCGCTACAGATATGGCTGGTTCCAGGCCGAACTGAACGGCGAGTGGATGGATATCCGCTATGGTACCTATACCGACCAGCTTTATGCGCCTGCCCGGTTCACCATGGGGTTCAATACGAAATACACGTTTCACAATATCCCGCGCGTCAATGCGCTGACATTTCAGTTCAATATCTACAACCTGACCGATGCCCGCACCTGGTCGAGCCTCTCGCCGGGCGATGCGACCAGCTATACGGCCTATCCGACCACGCCACGGAGCTTCTACGGCACGGTGTCGGTCGCGTTCTGACGGGCGCGCGCCCGTCCGGGCGCATGGGGCCGGGCGGGGGCGCTGTCCCGCAGCGTGCAGGCCAGGGCGGCCGCGAGGAGTGCCCATCCGCAGGACAGGGTCCATGTGGTCAGGGCGA
The DNA here is from genome assembly GCF_014174165.1 of Gluconacetobacter dulcium. Classification (GTDB taxonomy): domain Bacteria; phylum Pseudomonadota; class Alphaproteobacteria; order Acetobacterales; family Acetobacteraceae; genus Gluconacetobacter; species Gluconacetobacter dulcium. The sequence goes on from NZ_JABEQN010000029.1 coordinate 31,625, forward strand.
ACAGCAGGTTGCCTTCATCGCGGATCAGCCCCCACAGGGCCGTGCCCAGCAGGGCGAAGCCGGTGAGCCGCGCCAGGCGGCGCGGGGCAGGGGGGACGGGGCGCCGCAGCAATGCGCGGCTGCCCCGTTCGTTGCCGGCCGCCAGCAGCAGCGCCCCGGCCAGTTCGCACAGGATCGAAACCATGGGCATGTCAGTTCGCCCGACTGGAGGGCGGGGGCCGGCGACTGAGGGCGTAGGCGAAGCCGGCCGCCAGCAGGATGGCGACGGCGGCCGTGCCCTGCTCCACGCCGGTCAGCCACGGGGCGCTGAAGGCGGCGACGCCCGCCAGCGCCGGGATGGCCAGGCCGGACAGGACCCGCCAGCTTCGCGCGGACGGGAGGGCGATGGCCAGCACCAGCATCAGGCCCCAGACGATGAACACGGCCTGGACCTCGTGCCCGGCACGGTCGGGCAGGGCGGCGGGCAGCAGGCGGTTGGCCAGGAAATAGCCCGCGAAGGCGATGGGCGTGCCGGCGATCATGCCTGCGTTCAGCCGCTCGACGGCTTCGGTGGACTTGCCCTGCCGGCGGCGGCGCAGGGTGCGCAGGCGCAGGCCGCTGGCGATGACGGCCGCCAGCAGCAGGCCGCAGATGAAATAGAGCCAGCGCGTGGGCAGCGGCGCGAACCGGGCGACATGCAGCCCGTAGAGCGCGGCGGAAGCCGAGATCAGCGGCCTGTGCTCGCGATAATCGGCCAGCAGGCGCCCGGTCGTGCCGTCGAAGCGCAGCACATGGGTGTTGAAGCCGACATGCGTACCGTTGCCGCCGATGGCGATGATGGTCGAGGCGGCGTCGGCGGGATTGTAGACATAGATCTGGGCGATTCCGTCGGGGCCGAAATGCCGGGCGGCGTCGCGCAGGATCGGTTCGACCGGAGCCAGCGTGCCGGGGGTGCCGGCGGCCGGTCGTGCCGACATCGCCGGGGAGAGATCGTCCCCGAACCGGGCCGGCGCGCCGGGATAGGCGGCGAGGATGCCCCAGGGCAGCAGCAGGGTGGCCAGGGTGACGGCGCCTGAAAACGCGATGATCAGGTGGAAGGGCAGGACGGTCACGCCCAGCAGGTTATGGGCGTCCAGCCAGCTTCTCTGCCCCTTGCGGGGGCGGAACGTGAAGAAATCGGTGAAGAAGCGCCGGTGGGCGACGATGCCGGTGACCAGGGCCAGCACCAGCGCCAGGGCGGCGATGGCGGCCAGCAGCCGGCCGAACGGGTAGGGAAGCTGGAGTTCGAAGTGAAAGCGGTAGAAGAACTCGCCGCCCAGCGTGTCGCGGATCGTATTGGGGGCGCCTGATGACGGGTCCAGCGCGCGCTGGACGAACTGTCCGTCGCTCTGCTGCCATACCGCCCAGGTGAAGGGGGCGCGCGGGCCGGCCGCCGTCAGATACCAGGCGGGCGAATGGGGGGCGTGGGTGTGCAGCCAGTCGATGGCGGCGACGCTGGCCTGTACCGGATCGGCGGTGCGCCCGGCAAGTTCGGGGTGCATCCAGACGGTGATTTCGGGACGGAAGACGCTGAGCGTGCCGGAGAGTACGATCGCCAGCAGAACCCAGCCGGTGAGGATGCCGGTCCAGTCGTGCAGCCACGTCATCGCGGTGCGGAAAGTGGGCTTCATGGCCGCCACCCGCCCAGCAGCGCCAGGGCGGCCAGCAACGCGGCAATGCCGGTGATGGCCGCGCAGACATGCAGCAGCGTGCGCAGCGCGAAGCCCGTCATGACCATGGCGGGCCAGAGCAGGAGCCCCGCCAGCATGCCGGCCGTCACGTTTTCGGCGCGCGACCAGGGCAGGCACCGGGAGAGGGCGATCCCTGCCAGGGCCGCGACGGCGTAGCCGCCGACGATGGCCACCGCCACGCGCAGGATCATGCCCATGCGCATGGCGGCCTGGCGGGCATTACCAGGTGTAGCCAATGGTGGCCTGGGCGTTGCGGCGTTCGCCGTAGTAACAGAATGCCTGCCCATAGGATGCATAGGCCATACAGTTGGCGACAAACTTCGTGTCGAAGAGGTTGCGGACACTGGCCGATGCCGTCCAGCCACGAAGCGAACGGGAAGCATTCGACAGGTCGTAGCGCAGGGATCCGTCGAAAACGGCGTATTGCGGCACCCAGACGCTGCCGTAATTGGCTTCTCCACCATAGGATTTTGCCGTGTAGCGCAGTCCGCCACCGAAACCGAGACCTTTCACCGGGCCGGAGGGCATCGTGTAGAAGGCGAACAGCGAGGCATTGCCCTTGCCCGACTGCATCAGCGGCTTGCCGGTCGAGTCGTCATGGACCTTCTGGACGCTGACGGCCGCGTCGATCATCAGGTTCTTGAACGCTTCGGCGTGGGCTTCGAACTCGAAGCCGTCGGAATGCACCAGGCCGCTCTGGACCGAATAGCCGGCGTTGGCGACGGAAACGAGGACGTTCGTCTGTTCGATATGGAAGCCGGCGGCGGTCAGCAGGAGCGAGGTGCCGGGAAGCTGGTATTTCAGGCCGCCTTCAAGCTGCTTGCCGACCGATGGACTGGCCTGGTGGAGCGTCCGCCCGCCATCGGCGGAGACCAGCCCCGATTGCGGCTGGAAGGATGTCGAATAGCTGATGTACGGCGCCAGGCCGAAATCGAAATGATACAGGCCGGAGGCACGCCAGGTGATCTGGCCGGGGCTCTGCCGCGTCGTGCCGCTGCCCGACTGCCTGTCCGTCTGCTTCGAACGGTACCAGTCGTGACGCAGGCTGCCGGTCAGGATCAGGCGGTCCCAGTGGATTTCGTCCTGACCGTAGGCGCCGGCCTGGTGGGAATCCGTCAGGTAGTTCACCCACGGGCCGGGGGTGGGAATGACCATGTGGTAGTCGGGGTGGAAGACGTCGAGGCTGGGGGCGGCGCCATATTGTCCGATTTCCGTGGCGCTCTGCTGCATGTAGTCGAAACCGAACATCATCGTATGGTGCAGGGGGCCGGTCCGGACGTGGCCCTTGAACTGGCTGTCGAAGGCCAGGTTGTGCGCGTGCTCCTTCGTGGCGATCGCGGAGCGGCTCAGGAGACCTACGGCTTCGTTGTCGTAATATCCCATGTCGTACACGCTGCGATATTCGGTCATGATATCGTCGTAGCGGCCACGGGACGTGAAGCTCCAGTCCGTGTTGAACTGGTGGTTGAAGATGTAGGTGATCGCGCCCTGGCGGCGGTTGAACTTCTCGTACGACGTGTCGCCGTCATAGAAATCGCGTGGCAGGTAGCCGAACGATGCGCGTCTGAGCGAGCCGACCAGCGGGACGCCGCCATAGGTGCCGTTCTCGGGGTCGTACTGATAATTGCCCAGGAGCGTCAGCGTCGTCGGCCCGTCGCCGCCGAAGGTGAAGGACGGGCTGATCGAGAAGCGCCGGCTGCCCGTTCTGGCAAGCTGGGTGTGCTGGCCGTTGACGGTGCCGTAGAGCCGGTAGCGGACGAGGCCGTCATCCGTCGCGTAGCCGCCGACATCGGCATCCACGCGATAAAGATCGAACATGCCGCCCGTCGCGGCCACGCCGCCATAGGAGCGCAGGTTGGTGGGCAGCTTGCTGGAGAGCGCGACCAGTCCGCCCGGACTGGACTGACCATACAAAGCCGATGCCGGGCCTTTGAGAATTTCAAGACGGTCGAGACGTGAGGTGTCGGTCTGCGCGACGGCGTAACCCGTCGGGCTGTCCTGTAGTTTCAGCCCGTCGAGGAAGGTCGGGACCATGAACCCGCGCAGCAGGAACTGATCGTAGCGCGTGCCCACGCCGCCGCGCAGGTCCGGGGTGATGCCCGCCGCGTACCGAACGGCCTGGTTGAGGTTCAGCACGCCACGCACGTCCATTTCGTTGCGGGTGACGACGGTGACGGATTGGGCGGTGTCGATCAGCGGAGTGTCGCTCTTGGTGGCCGAGGCGGCCACGGTCGCGGCGCGGCGTGCGCTGACGACGATCTGTTCGGCCTCTGTCGGGCTGGATTTCGTATCGGTCGTTTTCGCTCCAGTGGCGGGCGTGTTGCCGTCCGGCGCCTGTCTGGTCGGCACGGGCTGGCTGCTTTCCGCCGCCAGGGCCGGTGTGGTTGCCAGAAGTAAACCGACGGCAAGGGAAATAGGTCTGGAATGTCGCGTTTCGGCTGACACTTGCGCTCTCCGTTTCAGGAGGCGCACTATTATGCATATGATAATTAATCTCAACTACATTTTGTGAAGCAACACTTGTTTTCGTCTGATTTATAAGCGGTTTGCGACGTGGGCGTGCCTTGGTGCGCATTCCAAGGGGCGCGTTTGCCCCGGACTGTGGGTCAGACCGTGAACTGTTCCGCCAGAATCCGTTCGGACAGGCTCTGGCCCGCGTCGAACAGCAGCGTGACGTGCAGCGTGCGGTCTTCCTCGATTTCGACCCGCACCACGTCGCGGACTTCGGTGAAGTCGGCGACAGCCGCGACGGGGCGTTTCTCGCTTTCCAGGATCGTCAGCGTTACCCGTGCGGTGGAGGGCAGCAGCGCGCCGCGCCAGCGCCGGGGGCGGAAGGCGCTGATCGGCGTCAGGGGCAGGAGGTTGGCCGAGAGCGGGACGATCGGGCCGTGGGCGGACAGATTATACGCGGTGGACCCCGCGGGCGTGGAGACCAGCACGCCGTCGCAGATCAGTTCGGGCATGCGGACCCGGCCATCGACCGCGATTTCGATCTTCGCGGCCTGACGCGTCTGGCGGAACAGGAACACGTCATTCAGGGCCAGGGCTTTTGTCTCAACGCCGGCCCGGTCGATCGAGCACATGCGCAATGGGTGCAGCGTCGCGGCCTGTGTTTGGGCCAGATGCGCCGGCAGGTCGTCGGGCAGGGACGGGTTCATCAGGAACCCGACCGATCCGCAATTGATTCCGTAGACCGGGATCGGTTCGCCCAGCATGCTGTGCAGGGTTTCCAGCATGAAGCCGTCGCCGCCCAGGCAGATGACGGCATCGGCGTCGTGTGGTGCGTACTGGCCGTAGCGCGCGACCAGTTCGTCGTGCGTCCGGCGCGCCTGCTCGTTGGGTGCCGAGATGAAGCTCAGGCGACGCGGGGCGCCACTGTGGGGCCAGGCGGGGGGGTGAACTTCGGTCATCGCGCGGTCATGGCCGGGTGTGGCGCCGTCACGTATTCAGACGACGATGGGCGAGGACGGGCATGCCGGCGCGGACATGTTCGACCTTATCGAGGCTCAGGGCCGCCGTGGCCCAGCCGGTGCCGTTCGAGGCCTGGGCGACGATCGTGCCCCATGGGTCGATGATCATGGAGTGGCCGTAGGTGCGGCGGGCATGGCCGCCCGCGTCGATATGGGTGCCGGTGGTGCCGCAGGCCACGACCGAGCATTGGGTCTCGATTGCGCGGGCGCGCAGGAGCGTGGACCAATGGGCCTCGCCGGTTTCGGCGGTGAAGGCCGCGGGCAGCACGATCACGTTCGCACCGCGCCGGCGCAGGGCCAGGAACAGTTCGGCGAAGCGCAGGTCGTAGCAGATGGCCAGCCCGGCGGTGAACGCGCCGACCGGGACGGTCACGATCTCGCTGCCCGGCGCGTAGGTATCGCTCTCGCGGTAGCCTTCGCCGCCGGGGGTGGTGATGTCGAACAGGTGGATCTTGCTGTAGCGCGCGCGCTCCACCCCGTCGGGGCCGAAGACCAGGCTGGTGTTCAGCAGCCTGTCGCCGTGGCGCTGGCCGATCGAGCCGCCATGCAGCGTGATGCCGTGCGTGCGCGCGGTCTCGGACAGAAAGCGGTAGAGGGGGCCTGCGCCCGCCGTGGCGCCGGGGTTGGGCAGTTCCTCGGCATTGGCGAACTTCACCTCTGCCGTGCCGCCCAGGCAACTCCAGATTTCGGGCAGCACCACCAGGTCGGGCCGGTCGGCGGCGACGGCGGCCGCGATCAGGTCGCGTGCCTGGGCGATATTGTCCGGCAGCGAGGAGCCGGGGGCCATCTGGACGACAGTGGTGCGCACCTGACACTCCGTGCGAAGGCGGATGCGGCCGGGCGGCCGATCCATTGGTCCGATCCGCGAGGGGGATCGTCAGCGGCTCTTTATAAGATGCTGGCCGATCCGCCCGCAACTGCCGCCCGCTCGAGGGGGCTGGTTTTCGTTTCGGATCGCTTCGACGCGGGCGGAATCCGGTCTATAGGAGGCCGTTGTCCGGAGTGATCAATGGCCCCCTCGTCGTCCCGTTTCGTCATCTATGCGGCCCTGGGGGGGAACCTGCTGGTCGCGGTCGTCAAATTCGTTGCCGCTTTCATGACCGGCAGCGCCGCGATGCTGAGCGAGGCGATCCATTCGCTGATCGATACCGGCAACCAGATGCTGCTGCTGGTGGGGCTACGCCGCGCCGCGCGGCCGGCCACCGCCCTGCATCCGTTCGGCTACGGGCTGGAACTGTATTTCTGGACCTTCGTGGTGGCGCTGCTGATCTTCGGGCTCGGGGCCGGGGTCTCGGTGATCGAGGGGGTGAGCCGTATTCGCCATCCCCAGCCGGTGGATCATGTCGTCGTCAATTACGTGGTGCTGGCGCTGGCCATCCTGTTCGAGGGCTCGGTGTGGCTGACGGCGCTGCGGGCGTTCCGCCGCAACGGCAAGGGGCGGCGGGGTTGGCTGGAGGCGGTGCGCCACAGCAAGGACCCGACCGTGTTTACCGTGCTGTTCGAGGATACGGCGGCGCTGTGTGGCCTTGGGGTGGCGCTGCTGGGCAATATCCTGGCGGAAACGCTGGATCTGCCGATGCTCGATGGTGTGGCCTCGATCCTGATCGGCGTGATCCTGACCGTGACCGCCGCCTTCCTGGCGCGGGAGACCCAGTCCCTGCTGACCGGCGAGGGCATGGCGGTGGAATCGCAGGCCAGGGTTCGGGGGCTAGCCCTGCGTGAACCCGGCGTGCTGGGGCTGAACGAAATGCGCTCGATGCATTTCGGCCCGTCGGACGTGCTGGTGGCGCTGAGCCTGGATTTCGATAACGGGTTGAGCGCCGGGCAGGTGGAGCAGACGGTTTCGCGGATCGAGGAACAGATCCGTGCCGCCGTGCCGGAAGTGACGCATGTGTTCATCGAGGCGCAGGATGCCTCGGCGCGGCTGGCGAAGGGGCGGCAGTAGGGATGGCTGAAGCCAGATGATACGGGAGATATGGAAGCGAATAGGAAGGTGCGTTTGGGGCAACCGAATTGAGACGGCAGAGTTCACTTGACGGAAAACTGTGCCATGTCCAACTTGATGTGGATAGCAACCATTGGTGACGGAGGAAGCAATGCTAAAATCAGTTTCGGCGCGCTCAATCCTGAATGCATTCAATGAATTGCTTGATCTGGGTGCCCCTGCGAGAGATTACCCTGTCTCAACAGCCGAAGATATCACATCATCGGCGTGGAAGGCGACGGGGGAATCAATGCGCCATTCGATGAATCAGATTGATGCCGAAATCGGACGCGTCTCCCATCCCCTCGTCAATCACTAATCCGGCTCATATACCGCAGACGCCGATCTATGGCCCCCTTCCTTCTGGGGCGGGCGCGATCATGATGGCTGCGCAAAAGACCGTCACCGGACCGATTCCCGCATCTGAAGAAATGTCTGGGTATAAGGAGGTCAGAGAAGACCTCCCGGACAGAATTATGTCGATGGCGGAGAAAAATTCTGAAGCTGAAAGAAAGATGCGCTTGAGAGCGCAAGTGTTTCAGTTTTGCGATGCGCTGGTGCAGCGTATATTTGCACTTTCAGCGTTCTCTATTGCTATGTATTGTACATATCTTCTTGCAATATCCGGACATGATAATGCTGCTATTGCAGTTGGAAGTTCAACTGCAATAACGGTTGTTGGAAGTTTCCTTTATCGAGAGATAAAGGTAAAGGCGACCAGGGAGGGCAAGAGCACAGGACTCTCCAATCCCCACCATGGCGACCAAGCATAAGTGCCGCTGCACTATGCGGATATCCGCCACAGTAGGATGGCGAGTGCGAAGCGTCTATTCGATGAGCTGATAGTGCCCCGGAAGGATTAAGAGTCTTTTTGCTTCTTTTTCTTCAGAAAAAGAAGGCCCTTACTCGCCACTCACAAAAGATGCCGCCGGATAGCCCTGCGCGAACAGCAGCGCCCGCAGGCCGGCATGGTCCACGCGGTTGCCGATCGCCGCGCGGACGATCGGCTTGGCGTGGAAGGCGATGCCCACCCCGGCCTCTTTAAGCATCGCCAGGTCGTTCGCGCCGTCGCCCACGGCCATGGTGGCGGCGGGTTTCAGGCGCCCCTCTTCGGCCAGGCGGCGCAGGTGGGCCAGTTTGGCGTCGGGGCCGAGGATCGGCTCGTCGACCGTGCCGGTCAGGATGCCCTTCTGGATGTCCAGCACGTTCGCGTGGTGTTCGGCAAAGCCGCACTGTGCCGCGACGCGGCCGGTGAAGAAGGTGAAGCCGCCGGAGACCAGCGCGGTGCGGGCGTTATGGGCGCGCATCGTCGCCACCAGTTCGCGCGCGCCCTCGTTCAGCTTCACGTCCTTCCATGCCTTTTCCAGCAGGGTGGCGGGCAGGCCGGCCAGCAGGGCGACGCGCTCGCGCAGGGCGGCGGCGAAGTCGATCTCGCCGTTCATCGAGCGGCGGGTGATCTCGGCGACGCGCTCGCCGATGCCGGCATGGGCGGCGAGGTCGTCCAGCGTTTCGTTGGCGACGATGGTGCTGTCCATGTCCGCGACGAGAAGCCCTTTGCGTCGTCCGCGCGAACGGGTCAGAAGGACGTCGATCTGGCGCGGGCCGAAAACGGCGCGCATCGTATCCAGCGTCGGCATGCCCGCATGGGGCGCCGGACTGGGGATGTCCACGGCCTCGCCGGGCGAGAGGATGACGGGGACGCCGCCCTTCACCATGTCCCGCGCGGCGCGGGCATCGGCGTCGGTCAGGGTCGTGGCGTCGCGGCGGGCGACGAGCGTGATTGTATAGGACAGCGACATGACGAACAGGCGTGTGACAGGGAAGGCGGCATGACGCAAGCGGTGGATCTGTCCGGGCGGCCGGTGGTGGTGATCGCGGGGCCGACCTGCTCGGGCAAATCGGCGCTGGCGCTGGCGGTGGCGCGGGCGATGGACGGCGTGGTCATCAATGCGGATTCGATGCAGGTCTATCGCGACCTGCGGGTTCTGACCGCCCGGCCGTCGCCGGAGGAGGAGGCGGCCGTGCCGCACCGGCTCTACGGCGTGCTGCCCGCCCACGAGACCGGCAGCGTCGCGTGGTGGCGCGCCAGCGCGATGGCCGCGATCGAGGCGGCGTGGGAGGACGGGCGGCTGCCGGTGCTGTGCGGCGGCACCGGCATGTATATGCGCGCGCTGACCGACGGGCTGACCGACATCCCCGATGCCGGGGCCGAAGCGCGGGCCGAGGCGCGGCGGCTGGTGGAGGAAGAGGGGCCGGCGGCGCTGCATGCCCGGCTGGCGGCGGGCGATCCGGAAAGCGCGGCCGCCCTGCGCCCCTCCGACAGCCAGCGCGTGGCCCGCGCGTGGGAGGTGTGGACGGGCACCGGGCATGGCATGGCCCATTGGCGCCGCACCGCGACGCTGCCGCCGCTGGCCTGCCGCCGGGTGGCGGTGCGGCTGGAGCCGCCGCGCGATATCCTGCGGGCCGCCATTGCGCGGCGTTTCGAGGCGATGCTGGAGGCCGGGGCGCTGGAGGAAGTGCGGGCATTGCTGGCGCAGGATCTGTCCCCGGCCCTGCCGGCGATGCGGGCGCATGGCGTGCCTGAACTGGCCGCCCATCTGCGCGGGGAGCTGTCGCTGGAGGAGGCCATGGGCCGCGCGGTGCTGGCGACCGGGCGTTATACGCGGCGGCAGACGACGTGGTTCGCGCATCATAGCCTCGCCGAGGTGGCGGATACGAGGGTGATCGACACGCGGATCGGCAATGATGCGCAACAAATGGAAAGAAATTACGCTAGCGTCATTTCTTTTATTCTAAACCGGATTGACGCGGGCCGTCAGTTTCCCTAAACCCAGCCGACATTCCGTCCGGAGGGGCCTTTGGTCCCGCGTCAAACACGCCGGATGGAGGAGCAGGGACATGAACGCGACACCCAACCTGAACGACCTGAAGCCGAACACGCATGCCCATGGAGCGGATGTCGTCCTCTCCGGTGCCGAGGTTCTGCTTCGCGTTCTCGTCGATCAGGGGGTCGATGTCATTTTCGGCTATCCGGGCGGCGCGGTGCTGCCCATTTACGACGCGCTGTTCAGGCAGAACGCGGTGCGCCACATTCTGGTGCGGCACGAGCAGGCGGCGGTGCATGCGGCCGAGGCCTATGCGCGCTCGACCGGCAAGGTCGGCGTGGTGCTGGTGACCAGCGGCCCCGGTGCGACCAATGCCGTGACCGGGCTGGTGGATGCGCTGATGGATTCCATTCCGGTGGTGTGCTTCACCGGGCAGGTGGGCGTGCCGCTGATCGGCACCGATGCGTTCCAGGAGGCCGACACCACGGGCATCACCCGTCAGGCCACCAAGCATAATTATCTGGTGAAGAACCCGGCCGACCTGGCCCGCGTGGCGCACGAGGCCTTTCACATCGCCCGCAGCGGCCGCCCCGGCCCGGTGGTGGTGGACCTGCCGAAGAACATCTCGGTGGGGCCGGCGCCCTATGCCCCGGCATCGCGCGCGCCGCATCCGTCCTACCGCCCGCAGAGCGAGCCGGAGCGCGAGGCGGTGGTGCGTGCGGTGGCGGCGATGAAGCGTGCGCGCCGGCCGCTGTTCTATACCGGCGGCGGCGTCATCAATGCCGGCCCGCAGGCCAGCGAGGCGCTGGGCCGGCTGGTGCGCAGGACGGGCTTCCCCTGCACCTCGACCCTGATGGGGCTGGGTTGTTATCCGACGACCGACCGGCAGTTCCTGGGCATGCTGGGCATGCATGGGACGTACGAGGCCAATCTGGCTACCCATGGCTGCGACGTGCTGGTCGCGCTGGGGGCGCGGTTCGACGACCGGGTGACCGGGCGGCTGGATGCGTTCTCGCCGGGATCGTTCAAGATCCATGCCGATATCGAGCCCTCGCAGATCAACAAGATCGTGCAGGTCGATGTGCCGATCGTCGGTGACGCCGGCCGGGTGATCGAGATGATGCTGGAGGAATGGGACCGGCAGGACGGCGCCTCCGACCCGGCGGCGCTGGCCCAGTGGTGGCAGCAGATCGAGGCATGGCGCGGTATCCGCAGCCTGCATTTCGACCAGGACATGACGCCGTCGGCGATCATCCGGCCGCAGCATGCCGTGCGCCGGCTGTATGAACTGGCGATGGAGACCGGGCGCGACACGTTCGTTTCGACCGAAGTGGGCCAGCATCAGATGTGGGCCGCGCAGCATTTCCAGTTCGACCGGCCGAACCGCTGGCTGACCTCGGGCGGGCTGGGCACCATGGGGTACGGGCTGCCGGCGGCGGTGGGCGCGCAGATCGCGCATCCCGATGCGCTGGTGATCGACATCGCGGGCGAAGCCTCGACCCTGATGAACATCCAGGAACTGGGCACCATCGCGCAGTATCGCCTGCCGGTGAAGATTTTCATCCTGAACAACCAGTATATGGGCATGGTCCGCCAGTGGCAGGAATTGCTGCATGGCTCGCGCTATTCCGAAAGCTACAGCGCGGCGCTGCCGGATTTCATCCGTCTGGCCGAGAGCTTCCATGCCAAGGGTATGCGCGCGACCTGCGTGGGCGAGCTGGACGACGTGATCCGCGCCATGCTGGCCGAGCCCGGCGCGGTGGTGGCCGATATCTGCGTGGCGCAGGACGAGAACTGCTACCCCATGATCCCGTCCGGCGCGGCCCATAACCAGATGCTTCTGGGCCCGGAGCAGGAAGGCGAGGTCAAGGTCAGCGCCGAGGGCCGCATGCTGGTCTGATCCGACGCTTCCTCGCCTCCGGCCCGCGCGGCCGCTTCCTTTTATATATACCGGCAGCGGGGTTTGCCCCGTGCCGGGTTCTGTTCGGGAATTCTCATCATGACCATGCAGGACGAGACGATTGTCTCCGCGGTCATCTCCATTCTGGTGGAAAACGAAAGCGGCGTGCTGGCGCGCGTGATCGGGCTGTTTGCCGGGCGCGGCTACAATATCGAAAGCCTGACCGTGGCGCCGGTCGAGCAGTCGCGCCACCAGTCGCGCATCAATATCGTGACATCGGGCACGCCGCAGGTGATCGAGCAGATCAAGGCCCAGGTGGGCCGGCTGGTGCCGGTCTATCGCGTGGCCGACCTGACGCAGGTGGGGCCGCATGTCGCGCGTGAAATGGCGCTGGTGAAGGTCGTCTCCAGCGGCGAGCCCCGCACCGAGGCCCTGCGCATCGCCGAGGCCTTCCGCGCCCGCGCGGTGGATACCACCGCCACATCCTTCGTCTTCGAGCTGACCGGTGCGACCGAGAAGCTCGATTCGTTCATCGACCTGATGCGTCCGCTCGGCCTGGCCGAAGTCTCCCGCACGGGCGTGGCCGCGATTATCCGGGGTCCCCGGACGATCTGACCGCGGGTCATGCATCCTTTCTTTCGTCTCAACAGGAGGTCTTATCATGCGCGTGTATTATGATCGCGACGCCGACGTGAACCTGATCAAGTCCAAGAAGGTCGCGATCATCGGCTATGGCAGCCAGGGCCACGCCCATGCCAACAATCTGAAGGACAGCGGCGTCACCGAGATGGTGATCGGCCTGCGTCCGGGCTCGTCCGCCGTGGCCAAGGCCGAGGCCGCCGGCTTCAAGGTCATGGACCCCTCCGCCGCCGCCGCCTGGGCCGACGTGGTGATGGTGCTGACGCCGGACGAGGGCCAGGGTGCGCTGTACAAGGAGCATCTGGAAGCCAACCTGAAGCAGGGCGCGGCGCTGGCGTTCGCGCATGGTCTGTCGATCCATTTCCGCATCATCGAGGCGCGTCCGGACCTCGACGTGTTCCTGATTGCGCCCAAGGGCCCCGGCCATACGGTGCGTTCGGAATATCAGCGTGGCGGCGGCGTGCCCTCGCTGGTCGCGGTGGCGCAGAATGCGTCGGGCAACGCGCTGGAAATCGCGCTGTCCTATGCCTCGGCCAATGGTGGCGGCCGTGCGGGCATCATCGAGACGACCTTCAAGGAAGAGGTCGAGACAGACCTGTTCGGCGAGCAGGCCGTGCTGTGCGGTGGCCTGGTCGAGCTGATTCGCGCCGGGTTCGAGACGCTGGTGGAAGCCGGCTACGCCCCCGAGATGGCGTATTTCGAGTGCCTGCACGAGACCAAGCTGATCGTCGACCTGATCTATGAAGGCGGCATCGCGAACATGAACTACTCGATCTCGAACACGGCGGAATACGGCGAATACGTCACCGGCCCGCGCATCGTGACTTCCGAGACCAAGGCCGAGATGAAGCGCGTCCTGACCGACATCCAGGACGGCACGTTCGTGCGCAACTTCATCCTGGAAAACCAGTCGGGCAATGTCGGCTTCAAGGCCATCCGCGCCCGCAACAACGCCCACCAGATCGAGCAGGTCGGCGAGAAGCTGCGCGCGATGATGCCGTGGATCGGCAAGAACGCGCTGGTCGACAAGACTCGCAACTGATCATGATACAGGCCGGGCGGGCGATTGTGCCCGCCCGGCCGTGTGTCTTCTTTTTCTGAAGAAAAAGAAGCAAAAAGACTTCTGTCTGTTTGGGGCCATCGCGTGCCCCAGCACAAGACTCCTGAACGAATCAAAGTTTTTTGGTTCTTTTTTTCAAAAAAGAACGGAAACTCTGGCATCTACCGGGACTGAGCCGCCAGATGCCGTTTCCGGAACTGTGCAGGTCCTTCCCCGGCGGTCTGGGCAAAAGCTTTCGCGAAGGCGCTGAGCGAAGCGTAGCCGACATCGGCCGCGACGTCGGTGACGCGCCGGCCCTGGATCAACAGCCCCATCGCCATCTGAATCCGCGCCTGTCCCAGCCATGCCTGCCATGTCAGGCCGGTTTCGCGCATGAACAGGCGGCGGAAACTGCGTTCGGACACGGCGGCATGGTCGATGGCGCCCGTCTGGGTCGCGCCGGCAAGATCGGCCAGTGCGTAATCCATGGCGCGACGGAGGGAGGGATGGGTGGTGCTGGGCAGAAACAGCTTCAGTTCCTGCTCCAGCCATTCGCCGCATAGCCGGGCGAGCACGCGCAGGAAGCTGTCGGCGAGGGGATCGGTTTCACTGGCGCCGCGTTCCCAGCGCGTCGCGTACAGGATCATTTCGCGCATCAGCGGGTTCGCGACCAGGATGCGCACATGGGACGATGTGTCGGTGACGGAATCCGGTGAGAAATACAGCGAGGCGCCGTGATCGTCGCTGACCAGGGAGCGGTGGCGCGTGCCGGCGGGTATCCATGCCGCGCGTCCCTGCGGAAGAATATGGCGGCCCTGTTCGGTTTCGATCTGCGCCGGGCCGGCCGCCGCGTAGATCAACTGATGGTACGGGTGCGCGTGCCAGTCATAGAGGACATTGCGGGCGGCGTAGCGAAAGGCGAACCCGATGCCGGTGGGCCGGTCGAGGCCATGGCTGCGGAGAATGGCGTGGGTTTCTTCGTCGTCGAGGATGCGCATGGCCGGCATTCGTTCATTTATGACCGAAGAGCGTTAGCCGGTCAGGCAGTCTCCTGGCTATCTCCTTGGGAGACCGATGAGGATGAGATGACCGATATCACGCATAACCAGCGTATCGTCAGCCAGTTTACCCGGTGGGCGAAGCCGTTTGCCGAACTGCCGATCCATGCCGAGGCCGATGCCATGGCGCGCACCCTTGCCGCGTGTGCTCTGGAGCCGGACCTCTCGGTTCTCGATGTCGCCTGTGGTCCCGGTATTCTGGCATGCGCGATGGCGGGGCAGGTGGGCCATGTTACCGGCATCGATATCACGCCTGCCATGATCGCACAGGCGCAGGCGCGGCAAACCGCGTACGGGCTGGCGAATGTGGCGTGGCGGATCGGCGATGCGACCGCGTTGCCGTTTCCCGATGACTGTTTCGACCGGGTGACGACGCGCTACAGTTTCCATCATATGCCGGACCCGGCTGAAGTGCTGGCCGAGATGGTGCGCGTATGCCGTCCGGGTGGACGGATCATCGTCATCGATGCGACACCGTCATCCGAGACGCAGCGTGCCTATGACGAGATGGAGCGGCTGCGGGACCCGTCTCATACCAGTGCCCTGACGCTGGATGAATTGCGACGGATCGGGCGTGCGGCGGGGCTGGAGGAAGTGACGGTCGATGGATACCGTCTGGAAGCGCAACTCGATACGCTGGCCGATTCCGGGGATATGCCGGCTCTGGCGGCCTTGTTCGAGGCGGATATCGCGGGCGGGCGGGATCGCCTCGGTGTGGGGGCGTGGCATGGTTCGACGGGAATCCGGTTTTATTTTCCGGTGTCGATCGTCGCGTGGGACTGCGTGAAAGGAACCGGCTGATGCAGGCTGTCAGCACGCGATGGGCGAGCGAGGCCGATCTTCCTGCCCTGGAAAGTCTGATTGCGCTGGCGATCGGGACCTTGCAGGCGGCGTTTCTCTCGCCCGAACAGGTCGCGGCCAGCCATGCGATCATGGGGCTGGATACCCAGCTTGTCGCGGACGGCACTTATCTGGTGGCTGAACGGGACGGCGAAATCGTGGGATGCGGCGGCTGGAGCCGGCGCGCGACGCTGTATGGCGGCGATCACAGCACCAGCCTGCGTGACCCCAGGCTTCTCGACCCTGCGCGTGACCCCGCGAAGATCCGGGCGATGTATACCCACCCGCGTTATGCACGGCAGGGTATCGGCCGGGTGATTCTCGCCGGATGCGAACAGGCCGCCCGCGCGGAGGGGTTTTCCGCGGTGGAACTGATGGCGACGTTGAGCGGTCAGCCGCTCTACGCCGCCAGCGGGTATGCGCCCGTCGAGACGGTCGAAGCGAATGTGAACGGCATTATGGTGCCGCTGGTGCGGATGCGCAGGCTGTTCGACTTTCGTGCGACGGGAGAGTGGGCATAAGGTCGGGCAGGTTCAGGAGCAAGGACACCGACCATGACCGAGTACGTCATCCCGCAGCCGCCGCAGCCTAGCCTGGCGGTTTCGGGGACCGAGGCCCGTTTCCCGGTGCGCCGGATCTGGTGCGTCGGGCAGAATTATGCCGAGCATGCGCGCGAGATGGGGGGCGATCCGGATCGTGCGCCGCCATTCTTCTTCGCCAAGCCGGGCGATGCCGTCGTTCCCGGCGGCGGGGCGCTGCCGTTTCCGGTCAAGACCGCCAATCTGCATTATGAGGTCGAACTGGTGGTGGCGATCGGCATCGGCGGGCGGGATATCCCGGCGGATCAGGCATTGTCGCATGTCTATGGCTATGCGCTGGGTCTGGATATGACGCGCCGCGATCTTCAGGCGGCGGCCAAGAAGGCCGGCCGGCCCTGGGCGTTGGCCAAGGGGTTCGACCAGTCCTGCCCGATCGGGCCGGTGGCGCCCGTGGCCACGATCGGCCATCCGGAGCGCGGGCCGATCGCTTTGTCGGTGAACGGCGAAATCCGCCAGCAGGGCGATGTGTCGGACATGATCTGGCCGGTCGCCGATATCATCTCGCAGCTCAGTGCCTTCGTCGCGCTGGCGCCGGGGGACCTGATCATGACCGGCACGCCGGCGGGTGTCGGCCCGGTGCAGCCGGGGGATGTGCTGCATGCAAGGTGCGTCGGGGTCGGTACGCTGGATGTGACTTACGACGCCGCCTGATCGGACAGGATGCCGCCCGGTTGCAGCAGGTCGCCGATAAACAGCGCGATCTTCTGCGAATGGGCGGTACTGACGGGGTGGATGGCATAGAAGGTCACCGGGTCCGGTTCCCAGGCGTCCAGCACCGTGACCAGCCGTCCTGCCCGTACGGCCTCTTCGACCTCCCACAGGGATTTCTGGGTCAGGCCCATGCCGGCCAGCGCCCATTGCACCGGCAGTTCCGAATTGCTGGAGGCCAGCAGCCCGTCGATCCGCCAGGGGCGCGCGGCATCCCCACGGCCGAAGCGCCATGTGGCCCGGCACTGGCCGGTCATGTTGGCCACCAGGCAGTCATGGTGGGCGAGATCGGCGGGCGTCTTCGGGGTGCCCCGGCGGGCCAGATAGTCCGGGCTGGCCACCAGCACGCGGCGGCTTTCCATCAGGCGCCGGCCGGTCAGGGTGGTATCCACCACCGGCGCGCCGCGAATGGCGATGTCGAACCCTTCGCCGACGATATCGGCCATCCGGTCCTCCAATGTCAGATGCACGCGGATGCCCGGATGGCGGCGGACGAAACCGGCGATGAACGGCGCCAGCCGCAAGCGTCCGAACGGGGTGGGGGCGGTGACGCGCAGCATGCCGCCGGGGGCGCTGACCGTTTCGCGCACCCTTGCTTCCATCCTCTCCGTGGCGGCCAGGATCGCGGTCGCTTCATCCAGATAGATGCGCCCGGCCTCGGTCAGGGTCTGGCGCCGGGTGGTGCGCACCAGCAGGCGCGTGCCCAGCCGGTGTTCCAGCCGCGCCAGCCGGTCGCTGACCACCGAGGGGGCCAGGCCCAGATGGCGCGCGGCTGGCGACAGGCCGCCATGGCGGACGATTTCGACCATCACCCGCATTTCGTCGATGTCGCGCATCGTTCGCCTTCTCCGGAAACTGTTTTCCGGTTTTGACGGTTATCATTCCCGGCCCGGCGCGCCCATAGTCCCGCTGACCGATCCGTTACAGGAGGCAATCCATGCAGTATCGTCAGCTCGGCCGGTCCGGCCTGCGTCTCTCGGCTTTCACGCTCGGGACCATGACGTTCGGGGGCAAGGGCGCGTTCGCCAAGACCGGCAATACCGACCTCGCGGGCGCACAGCGGCAGATCGACATGTGCATCGAGGCCGGGATCAATATCTTCGATACCGCCGATATCTATTCCGCCGGCGTGTCGGAGGAGATTCTTGGAGCGGCCCTGAAAGGGCGGTCTTCGGACATCCTGGTCAGCACCAAGACGCGCTTCCGCATGGGCGAGGGGGCGAACGATGCCGGCCTGTCGCGCTATCACATCGTCGCGGCGGCCGAGGCCAGCCTGCGCCGGCTGGGTCGCGACCATATCGACCTGTATTACCTGCATGAATGGGACGGCCAGACCCCGCTGGACGAAACGCTGGAGGCGCTGGACACGCTGACCCGCTCGGGCAAGATCCGCTATGCCGGGGTGTCCAATTTCTCGGGCTGGCATCTGATGAAGGCGTTGAGCACGGCGGAACGTCATCGCCTGATCGCCCCGGTGGCGCAGCAGATCTATTATTCGCTCCAGGCGCGCGAGGCGGAATACGAATTGCTGCCGGTGGCGCTGGATCAGGGCATCGGCGTGCAGGTATGGAGCCCGCTGGCGGGTGGCCTGCTGTCCGGCAAGCATCGGCGCGGCAAGCCCGAACCGGAGGGCACGCGCCAGTTGGCCCAGTGGGGCGAGCCGCCGGTTTACGATGTCGAAAAGCTGTACGATGTCGTCGAGGTTCTGGTGGCGATCGGCGCGGAGCGCGGCGTGTCGGCGGCCCAGGTGGCGCTGGCCTGGGTCGCGCATCGTCCGGCGATCACTTCGGTCGTCATCGGGGCGCGGACCGATGCCCAGCTTGCCGACAATCTGAAGGCGACCGAACTGGCCCTGTCGGCCGAGGAAATGGCGCGTCTGGACGCCGCCAGTGCCCCGCCGCTGCTTTATCCTTAATTGGCATCAGGCGCGCACGGCATCGGATCGCCTGTCGGCGGCCGATCTGCTGCTGCTCGGCCCTTCGATCAGCAAGGGCTGAGGCGCCATGGCACGCTATCGCCGCATTGCGGCCTGCATGCTCGCGGCCGGCACGGTCGCGGGCATGATGAACGTGGCACCGGCCTGGGCCGCCGGGCCGGCCGTCATCACCACCCAGAAACTGTCGTGGGAGATCGCCGACCAGCTCGCGGCGGCGGCGGTGCGGATCTGTGCCGCGCGGGGCTGGTCCGTCACCGCCGCCGTGGTCGATCCGTCCGGCCATGAGCAGGTGATCATCAAGGGCGACACGGTGCCGCT
Organism: Gluconacetobacter dulcium; assembly: GCF_014174165.1. GTDB lineage: Bacteria > Pseudomonadota > Alphaproteobacteria > Acetobacterales > Acetobacteraceae > Gluconacetobacter > Gluconacetobacter dulcium. Next base: position 50,650 of record NZ_JABEQN010000029.1, read on the forward strand.
GCAATCGCTGTCGGTATCCTACCGCAAGGCCTACACGGCCTATGCCTATGGCATGACCTTCGACAAGGACACGACCAGCGCCCTGATCGCGGCCAAGGTCACCGGGCCAGCCAATGGGGCGCTGAACACGATTCCGCAGGTCCTCTTCGTGCCCGGTGGGGTGCTCCTGCGCCGGGCGGATCGGTCTGTGCTGGGCGGGCTGGGTGTGTCGGGCGCGCCGGGCGGCGAACTGGACGAGGCCTGCGCGGTTGCGGCGGTCAAGGAGGTCTCGCCCCGTTTTCAATGACCGGTGTCATGAAAGCGGCCGCGTGAGGGGCGTGGCAGCCATGTGCCATCGCGTCACCATGCTCTTGTAACAACGTCCCATTATCCCCATCTCGGCCTTGGTGTGGTGCGCCGTTGCCTCGTGCAGGGATGGCGCCCCCAAGCTTCAGGTCGCCTGAGTGAAAGGGACATGGGATTATGAATATCGAGAAATTTACGGAACGGTCGCGCGGGTTCCTCCAGGCCGCGCAAACCATTGCGGTGCGTGAGTACAATCAGCAACTTACGCCCGAACATCTGCTGAAGGCGCTGCTGGACGACCCCGAAGGGGCGGCTTCCGCGCTGATCCGTGCTGCCGGCGGGCAGGTGCCGGCCATTCAGGCGGCGGTCGAAGCGGCGCTGGCCAAGCTGCCCCGCGTGCAGGGTGGCGGGGCCGGCCAGCCTCAGGCGACGCCGGATCTGGTTCGTCTGCTGGATGCAGCGCAGAGCGCGGCGCAGAAGGCTGGTGATGAATTCGTGGCGCAGGACCGGCTTCTGGTCGCCATCGCCGCGTCGGAAACACCCGCCGGTCGCGCGTTGCGTGATGGCGGTGCGACGCCGCAGGCGCTGGACAAGGCGGTTGCCACCATCCGCAAGGGGCGCACCGTGACCAGCGAGAACGCCGAAGCCAGCTTCGACGCGCTGAAGAAATACGCCCGCGACGTGACCGAAATTGCCCAGCAGGGCAAGCTGGACCCGGTGATCGGGCGCGACGAGGAAATTCGGCGGGCGATCCAGGTGCTGGCCCGGCGCAGCAAGAACAATCCGGTCCTGATCGGCGAGCCCGGTGTGGGCAAGACGGCGATCGTGGAAGGGCTGGCCCTGCGCATCGTCAATGGCGACGTGCCGGAGGCGCTGAAGAACAAGCGGCTGCTGTCGCTCGATCTCGGTGCGCTGGTGGCGGGTGCCAAATTCCGCGGCGAGTTCGAGGAACGGCTGAAGGCGGTGCTCAAGGAGGTCGAGAGCGCCGAGGGGCAGGTGATCCTGTTCATCGACGAGATGCACACGCTGGTCGGTGCGGGTCGTAGCGATGGCGCGATGGATGCCTCGAACCTGATCAAGCCGGAGCTGGCACGCGGCACGCTGCACTGCATCGGCGCGACCACGCTGGATGAGTATCGCAAATATATAGAGAAGGACGCGGCGCTGGCCCGGCGTTTCCAGCCGGTCTATGTCGGCGAGCCGTCGGTGCCCGACACGATCTCGATCCTGCGCGGCATCAAGGAGAAGTATGAGCTTCATCACGGCGTGCGGATCACCGACAATGCGCTGGTGGCGGCGGCGACGCTCTCCAACCGCTACATCACCGACCGGTTCCTGCCCGACAAGGCGATCGACCTGGTGGACGAAGCGGCCAGCCGCTTGCGGATGCAGATCGACAGCAAGCCGGAGGAACTGGACGAACTCGACCGCCGGCTGATCCAGCTCAAGATCGAGCGCGAGGCCATTCGCAAGGAAGAGGACTCGGCCAGCCGCGAGCGTCTGGTGAAGCTGGAAGCCGAACTGGCGGAAATCGAGGAAAAATCGAACGCCATGTCGGCGGCCTGGCATGCCGAGAAGGATCGGGTGAACGCGATCCAGAAGCTGAAGGAACAGCTCGATCAGGCGCGTTCGGATGTCGAGGTTGCGCAGCGGCGCGGCGATCTGGGCCGGGCGTCGGAGCTGATGTACGGCGTGATCCCCAATCTGGAGGGCAAGATCGCCAGCGCGCAGGAGGCCAACGAGAGTGCCGCCGCCGGTGCCGGGCTGGTCAGCGAGGCCGTGACCGAGCAGGGCATCGCCTCCGTCGTGTCACGCTGGACCGGCGTGCCGGTGGACCGCATGCTGGAAGGCGAGCGGGCCAAGCTGCTGCGGATGGAGGACGAACTGCGTCGCAGCGTGGTGGGTCAGGAACCGGCGCTGAAGGCGGTGGCCAATGCGGTGCGGCGTGCCCGTGCGGGCTTGCAGGACCCCAATCGGCCGATCGGCTCGTTCCTCTTCCTCGGCCCGACCGGTGTGGGCAAGACCGAGCTGTGCAAGGCGTTGGCCCGTTTCCTGTTCGACGACGAGAAGGCGCTGCTGCGCGTCGATATGAGCGAGTTCATGGAGAAGCACGCGGTCTCCCGCCTGATCGGCGCGCCTCCGGGCTATGTCGGTTACGAGGAAGGCGGCGTGCTGACCGAGGCCGTGCGGCGCCGGCCCTATCAGGTGATCCTGTTCGATGAGGTGGAGAAAGCGCACGAGGATGTCTTCAACGTCCTGCTCCAGGTGCTCGATGACGGGCGCCTGACGGACGGGCAGGGGCGGACGGTCGATTTCCGCAACACCATCATCGTCCTGACCAGCAATCTGGGGTCCGACGTTCTGGCGCATCTGCCGGACAATGAATCCACCGATATGGTGCAGGCCGAGGTCATGAAGGTGGTGCGCAATCACTTCCGGCCGGAATTCCTCAACCGTCTGGACGAGATCATCCTGTTCTCCCGCCTCCAGCGGGCGGACATGACGCGGATCGTCGATATCCAGATCGGGCGTCTGCGCAAGCTGCTGGACGACCGGCATATCGAACTGGACCTGGACGAGCCGGGGCATCTCTGGCTGGCCGAGGAAGGGTATGATCCGGTTTACGGTGCGCGTCCGCTGAAGCGCGTGATCCAGCGCACGTTGCAGAACCCCCTGGCCGGGCTGCTGCTGGATGGCACCATCCATGACGGCGAGCGCATCAAGGTGTCGGCCGACGACAAGGGCCTGACCATCAACGGCCGGTCGATCGCCGAAGGCTGAACGGTTGCCGGGGCGGCGCATTGCGATGCGCCGCCCCATCCGCGGCCCTTTTTGCCGCCCTGACATGGAAAAGCAGAAAAAGTTCATTTTCTTATCCACTCCTTATCCACAGAGGGGTGTGGGCTCCCGGTTGGGTGGGCCGGTTTTCCGGGAAAAACAGGGTGTTTGCGGGCGATTTTGCGGCGCGTTGACATCCCTCCCCGATCTCCGTAAAACCCGCCTCACCGAACGGCACTACCGCTTCGGACCGGTTCTTTGACAACAGAATATGGAATGGAAGGGATATGTTGGCGGCGTTCTGACGGCCTGCGGAAGTGGGTTGATTTGGGATTGGTTGATCTGGGTTTAGCCTGGGTTTGATTG
>NZ_JABEQN010000030.1 GCF_014174165.1 Gluconacetobacter dulcium
GGTTGAGCAAAGGCGGAAGGGACCCATGCTCCCAAACGGGCTCCAGACCCTCGGGGGGGACGGGCTCCCTTCCGCTATACATCCTCGCACATCACCAACAGACAGGGGGGGCGGGCATACCGCGTTCGATCGCCTCGCTCGGCAGCGCCGGTTGAGGGGTCAGGCCGCCGGCGGGGCACCGGGCGGGAGAAGGGTTTTCGTGCGTGTGTCCCATCGCCAGAGGGTCTCGTTGGTCAGGCGCGTGCCGCCCCACCAGCGCAGGATGGGGTTATGACGCGACCAGTCGTCCTGCCCGGCGACGAGCCGGCGGCCGGGATCGGGCCGTCCACCAGGCGATGGAGGAATGTGAGGATGCGGGCGTCCGGCAGGGCGCGGCGCAGATGCCCTGCCCCGCTATCGCATGTGATCAGGATCAGGTCGGCCATGGACGGCTCCGTTCTTCCCGCCATCCTCGCGCGGCGGCGCATGACGGGTAGCGTAGGCCGGGGAGGCCCGTACCGGAAGAGGCGCACCGGGTATTCCGCCTCTTGACTTGACAGCGCGCCGACCAGACGGTTCCTCACCCCCTTGGCTTTCCTATTGGACGGGTTCGGTCCGCTGCTTCATTCCTTCGAATCTCTTTTCGTGCATTACGGCTACGGCGTAATCGCGGTCGTCGTCATGCTTGAGAGCATGGGGCTGCCGCTGCCTGCCGAAACGCTGATCATCTCCTCGGCACTCTATTGTGCGGCGACACATCGCCTGGACATCTCCTGGGTGGCGGTGGCGGCGATCGCGGGTGCCATCATGGGCGATAATTTCGGATACCTGATCGGCCGGCGCTATGGCCATCGGCTGCTGGAGCGCCATGGCGGCAAGGTGGGGCTGAACGACCGCCGGCTGATATTGGGGCGCTATCTGTTCCGGCGGCATGGCGGCAAGGTGGTGTTCTTCGGCCGCTTCATCGCCATCCTGCGCGTGTTCGTCGCCCTGCTGGCGGGGGCGAACCGCATGCCGTGGCATACGTTCCTGTTTTTTAATGCCCTGGGCGGGGTCGGCTGGGCCGGTGGCTACGCGTTGGTGACGTATTATCTGGGGAATGAGGTGCTCAAACTCTCCGGGCCGGTCGGGATCGCGCTGGGAGGGATCGCGGTCCTCGTCATCGGCGGCAGTTTTCTCTTTCTGAAGAAAAACGAAGTCAGGCTGACCGAGGAGGCCACCCGTGCCGCCGAACTGGAACAGAAGGGAAAGTCCAAGCCATGAATATCGCCGCGAAATGGACCATCGACCGCGCACCGGACCTGACGGGCCGCACCGCCGTCGTGACCGGAGCGACCGGCGGGCTGGGCTATGAAGTCGCGTATGGCCTGGCCTCGCGGGGCGCGCGCGTGCTGCTGACCGGGCGTGACGCGGCGCGGGGCGCCCGGGCCGTGGAGATGCTGCGCGAGCGGTTGCCGGAGGCGCGGGCGGAATTTCTGCCGCTCGATCTGGCCTGCCTGCGGTCGGTCGCCGGGTTCGCCCGCGACCTGAAGGAACGGACCGACACGCTGGACATCCTGGTGAACAATGCGGGGGTGATGGCCTCGCCCCGGCGGCAGGAAACGGCCGATGGGTTCGAATTGCAGTTCGGTACCAATTATCTGGGCCATTTTGCCCTGACCGGGCAGTTGCGCCCCCTGCTCGTGCGCACGGCGGATGGTGGTCGGGTGGTGAGTGTGGCCAGTCTGGCGGCGTGGCAGGGGCGTATCATCTTCGATGATCTCCAGAGCCGGCATCGCTACACGCCATTCAGTGCCTACCAGCAGAGCAAGCTGGCCAATCTGATCTTCGCGCTGGAACTCAACCGTGTGGCGCAGTCCGCCGGGTGGCGGCTGCATTCCATCGCCGCTCATCCCGGCTGGGCGCGAACGGATATCGCGGTCAGCCGGTCTTCGGCCCCACAGGGCCTCGCCGAGCGGTCGATGCGCCGTATCGTTCGCATCGGGTTCCGCTATCTGGGCCAGTCGGCGGAGGCTGGGGCGCGGCCGATCCTGTTTGCCGCTGCGGCGCCCGAGGCGCGGGATGGCGGCTATTACGGGCCGGGCGGACGGGGTGAACGGCGCGGCCGGGTGACGGAGGCGCGCATTCCGCCACAGGCGCTCAGCCTTTCGGTGGCGCGGCGGCTCTGGGCGGTTTCGGAGCGGCTGACCGGGGTGGCGCTTTCCTGAGCGGAAGGTCGGGCTCTGCCCGAACCCGCAAGGGGGCGCGGCCCCCTTGACCCCATTCGTTTAGGAAATGGTTTCCAAGGGCGACGCCTTTGGCCGGTCCAGGGCAAAGACAAGCCCTGGCCTTGGAAGCTTGTACGCACGTCGGGGGCATGACATCTTTTCCGGAATGATGACACGCGCGTCTTTTCCCATGACAGGCTGGTGGTGCTCCGGTTAAGGAGCGGCGCGTCGTCATTCATCATCCACGACCAGTGCCGCCGTGTCCGGTGGGCGCTGACATAAACAGGCAATCCGGTCGCGGCTGCTTTTACGAAAGCAGGAACAGTGATGTTGCCATTGGATAAAAGCATCGATCTCCCGGAGAGCTATTCGATTCAGGATGCCGTGCCGGGTGTCGAAGAGTATCTGCGGCTTCGCCGCGTCAGCGGGCTGGCACCGCGCACCGCGCCAGCGGCTGAAGCGGGTTTGCCCAACAGCCTTTTTTCGGTCTGTGTCCGGCAGGGCGCGCATGTTGTGGGAATGGGCCGCGTCATCGGGGATGGGGCGCTATTCCTGCATATCGTGGATGTGGCCGTGGATCCGCACCATCAGGGACAGGGCTTGGGAAAGGCGATCGTTGCGGCGTTGATGCGCCATATCGCACGCACGGTGCCCGCCGAGACTTATGTCAGCCTGATGGCCAATGGGGAAGCGTTCCACCTTTACGAGCAGTTCGGCTTCGCGGCGGTGACGCCGGAGGCGCGCGGCATGGCCTTGTGGGTCAAGGGACCGTCCTGAGCGGACGGTCCCTTATCGCCGGACGAAGGTCCAGTAGAGCGGCTGGCGGCCGGCTTGCAGGGCCTTGGCTTCGTAGCGGGTTGGGGGCCAGCCTTCCGGGCGGGTGGTGGCCGGCGGGGCGGTGTCGAACAGGTCCTGCGCCGCCATGACCTCCTGGACCCAGGCCTGGTAGGTCGGGTCGTCGCTGGCGACGCGCCAGATGGCGCCGGGCTTCAATGCGCGGGCGACCAGGGCGATGTTGGCCGGATGGACGAAGCGCCGCTTGGCGTGCCGGGCCTTGGGCCAGGGGTCGGGGAACATCAGGAACATGCGGTCGAGCGAGCGTTCGGGGAGCGCGCGCAGCAGGGCGCGGGCGTCTTCGTCCCAGATCCGCAGCAGGTCGGGCACCGGGGCGGTGGCTTCCTGATCGTCGGGCACCAGGCGCGACAGCAGGGAGCACAGGCCGTTTTCGAAAACTTCGCTGGCGATGTAGCCGACATCGGGATGGGCGGCATGTTGCGCCAGCGAATGTTCGCCGCCGCCGAAGCCGACCTCCAGCCAGATTTCGGCCGGGACGCGGCCGAAGGCGCGCGCCGGATCGTCCAGACGGGTCTGGTCGAAGCGCAGGCGGGGCAGGGTTTCGTCCAGCAGGCGTTGCTGGCGGGGCCGCAGCGGGTGGCCCCGCTGGCGGCCATAGAGCCGGTCGGGCGACGCCTTGACGGCAACCGTGGGGGTCCCTGCCGCGTCAGGCGAGGCAGGGATGGTCGTTTCGGATGCCGTCACGGGGTCCCCGGTCCGATCAGCGGTTGAACGCACCGCGCAGCGCGTCCACCAGATCGGTCTGTTCCCACGTGAAATTGTCGCGGGCGGCGTCGGGCGTGCGGCCGAAATGACCGTAGGCCGAGGTTTCGGTGTAGATCGGGCGGTTGAGGCGCAGGTGCCTGCGGATGCCGCGCGGCGTCAGGTTCATGACTTCACGCAGGACGCGGCCCAGCTTTTCCTCGTCCACGTCCTTGCCGGTGCCGTCGAGGTCCACATAGACCGAGAGCGGGTGCGAGACGCCGATGGCGTAGGAAATCTGCAGCGTGCAGCGATCGGCCAGGCCGGCCGCGACCACGTTCTTGGCCAGGTAGCGGCAGGCATAGGCGGCCGAACGGTCGACCTTCGTCGGGTCCTTGCCGGAGAACGCGCCGCCGCCATGCGGGGCCGCGCCGCCGTAGGTGTCGACGATGATCTTGCGCCCGGTCAGGCCGCAATCGCCGTCGGGACCGCCGACGACGAACACGCCGGTCGGGTTGGCGTAGAATTCGTCATCCGGGCACATCCAGCCTTCCGGCAGAACGTCCACCACGATCTCGCGCAGGGCGTCGCGGATGGCGGCCTGGCTGGCGCCTTCGTCATGCTGGGTGGAGATGACGACCGAGGTCGCGCCGACCGGGCGGCCGTCGACATAGCGCAGCGTGACCTGGCTCTTGGCGTCGGGTTGCAGGTTGGCCACGCGGGCGTCGCCGGCCTTACGCAGGTCGCGGATGCGGTGCAGGATGGCATGCGAATAGAACAGCGGCGCCGGCATCAGCGTCTCGGTCTCGCGGGTGGCGAAGCCGAACATGATGCCCTGGTCGCCCGCGCCTTCGTCCTTGTCGCCGGCGCTGTCGACGCCGACGGCGATGTCGGCGGACTGCGCGTGCAGGAAGGATTCGATCGTCGCGTTCTTCCACGAGAAGCCGGACTGGTCGTAGCCGATGTCGCGGATCGCGGCGCGGGCGCCTTCGATCAGGGCCTCGGTGGTGACGGAGGCCGGGCCACGGACTTCGCCGGCCAGCACCACGCGATTGGTGGTGACCAGGGTCTCGCACGCAACACGGGATTCACCATCGGCCGCCAGATAGGCGTCCAGCACCGTATCGCTGATCCGGTCGGCAACCTTGTCGGGATGGCCTTCGGATACCGATTCCGATGTGAACAGAAAATCACCTTTGTTACGCATGATGGTCCTGTCTGTCTCGTACGGGGATAGGGAACGACACCGCCACGCATGCGGGGTCCGGGCGGGACCGTTTGGCCGAGAACCTACAAATCGTCAAGTATTTTTGCGGGATACCACGATCCCGCATGGGCATTGCCGTGACGATTGTTTCGGTTGGGGAGAATATTCAGTGAAGTCCCAGAACGTCTTCCATGCTGTACAGCCCCGGTGCCCGGCCGCGCAGCCACAGGGCGGCCTGGACCGCGCCGGTGGCGAAAACCCGGCGGTCGAACGCGCGGTGGGTCAGGGCGATCTGTTCGCTGGCGGAGGTGAACAGCAGCGTATGTTCGCCCACGATCTGGCCGCCGCGCAGCACGGCGAAGCCGATCGCGTCGGCCTGACGGGGGCCGGTATGGCCGGTGCGGCCGGATTCCATGTGGCTGGACAGGTCGATGCCGCGCCCGTCGGCGACCGCCTGGCCGATGGCGAGTGCCGTGCCGGACGGGGCATCGACCTTCTGCCGGTGGTGCATTTCCAGGATTTCGGCGTCGTAGACCGAAGAGGGCAGCACTTCCGCCATCTGGCGGGCCAGCCGGGTGACCAGGGTGACGCCGGGCGAGTAATTGGCGGCCTGGACCACGGGGATTGTGCGGGCGGCGGTGGCGACGGCATCCTGATCCGCTTGCGACAGGCCGGTGGTGCCCAGCACCCAGCCGGCGCCGGCTTTGGCCAGGGCGGCGGCATGGGCCTGGACGGTGACGGCGTGGGTGAAGTCGATCACCACGTCGCAGAGCGGGGCCAGGGCATCGAGCGTGGCGAACAGGCTGCCGTCTTCCTGCCGGTCGCGGCTGGTGCCGCCCGCGAGGAGCGCGCCGGCGGCCGTGACCTCCTCGCGCAGCAGGCGCCCGACGCGCCCGTTGATGCCGGCGATGCCGATGCGCATCCTGTCTGTCGTCATGTCACGGTCCGGAAAATGGGTGGCGGCGCGACCGGGGGATCGCGCCGCCTGATTATCCATGGTGCGAGTTGGGGGGATCACCATGGATAGCGGATTTTCTAGCCGCAACCCGGAGGGGGTTCAACAGCGCGTATTGTCGCCCCTGCGGCTGGCGATCAGAGCTTGCCTTCGAAGAAATCACGGACTTTGCTGAAAAAGCCTGTGCTTTCCGGGTTGGCGCGCGCGTGGTCGTCGGCCTCGGTCTCTGATTCATACTCTTCCAGCAATTCGCGCTGGCGTTTTGTCAGGTGGTGCGGGGTTTCGACCGACACCTGGATATACATGTCGCCGCGCGCCGACGACCGCAGGACCGAGAAGCCCTTGCCGCGCAGGCGGAAATTCTCGCCGGTCTGGGTGCCGGCGGGGACCTTCACCTTGGCGCGGGAACCGTCGACGACCGGGACCTCGATTTCGGTGCCCAGGGCGGCCTGCGTCATGCGCAGCGGGACGCGGCAATAGATGTTGGCGCCGTCGCGCTGGAAGATCGGGTGGGGTTCGACCGCGATATGCACATAGAGGTCGCCGGGCTGCGCACCCTTGCCGCCGGCCTCGCCCTCGCCCGACAGGCGGATGCGCGTGCCGTCCTCGACCCCCGCCGGGATCGCGACTTCCAGCGTCCGCTCGCGCTCGACGGTGCCGGCGCCACGGCAGACGGTGCAGGGATTGCGCACCACCTTGCCCGCGCCGTGACAGGTGGGGCAGGCGCGCTCGACCAGGAAGAAGCCCTGTTGCGCGCGAACCTTGCCGGCGCCATGGCAGGTCGGGCAGGTCTCGGCGCCCTGGTCGCGGTCGGCCGAGCCGGTGCCCTCGCAGGATTCGCAGGTGACGCGGGTGGGCACCGTGATCGCCTTCTTGATGCCCGAAAATGCCTCGGTGAAGGAAATCGAGACCTGCACCTGGATGTCGCTGCCCGAGCGGCGGCCGCCGCGACGGCCGCCCATCATGTCGCCGAACATCTGCTCGAAGATGTCGCCCAGGCCACCGCCGCCGCCGAAATCGAAGCCGCCGGCACCGGGGCCGCCGCCCTCGAACGCCGCATGGCCGAACCGGTCGTAGGCGGCCCGCTTCTGGTCGTCCTTCAGGACATCGTAGGCTTCGCTGATTTCCTTGAACCGCGCCTCGGCCGAGGCATCGCCGGGGTTGCGGTCGGGATGGTACTGCATGGCCAGCCTGCGATACGCCTTCTTTACCTCGTCGCCATTTGCATCGCGGGAGATTTCGAGCGTGGCGTAATAATCAAGCTTGGTGGCCATAATGGTCCTCATTGGCGGGGCCGCTTCGCAGCGGGTCGGGGGACGGTGCCCCCGGCCGGCATGCGGCCCTGACAGTCATGTCATGGAAAAGCGCCCGCCTTCAGGGAAGGGGGCGCCTCGCTTGGGGCAGGACGCCGGCCCGGAGGCCGGCGCGCGCCGCGCGGTAAACGCCGGCCTGTGGGGCCGACCGCTTACTTCTTGTCTTCGACGTCCTCGAAGTCGGCATCGACGACCTTCTCGCCGTTCGGGCCGGTGGCACCGGCGGCGCCGGCACCCGGAGCGCCTTCGGCCTGGCCGGCCTTGTAGACGGCCTCGCCGATCTTCATCGCCGCCTTGGACAGCGTTTCGGACGCGCTGTTCAGCGCGGCCACGTCGCTGCCTTCAAGGGCCGTGCGGACCGACGCGATGGCGGCTTCGGCCTCGGCCTTGTCGGCGGCGGGAACCTTGTCACCGGCTTCGGCCAGCGACTTCTCGACCTGATGGGCCAGGCTTTCGGCCTGGTTGCGGGCCTCGACCAGTTCCTTCTTGGCCTTGTCGGCCGTGGCGTTGGCCTCGGCGTCCTTGACCATCTTCTCGATGTCGGCGTCGGACAGGCCGCCGGACGCCTGGATCTTGATCTGCTGTTCCTTGTTGGTCGCCTTGTCCTTGGCGGAGACCGACACGATGCCGTTGGCGTCGATGTCGAACGTCACCTCGATCTGCGGCATGCCGCGCGGCGCGGGCGCGATGCCCGTCAGGTCGAAATTGCCCAGCAGCTTGTTGTCGGCCGCCATCTCGCGTTCGCCCTGATAGACCTTGATGGTCACGGCGCCCTGGTTGTCTTCGGCGGTCGAGAAGGTCTGGCTCTTCTTGGTCGGGATCGTCGTGTTACGGTCGATCAGACGGGTGAAGACACCGCCCAGCGTCTCGATGCCCAGCGACAGCGGGGTGACGTCGAGCAGCAGCACGTCCTTGACGTCGCCCTTCAGCACCGCGCCCTGCACCGCCGCGCCGATGGCCACGACTTCGTCGGGGTTCACGTTGCGGGCCGGCTCCTTGCCGAAGAACTGCTTCACCGCCTCGATGACCTTGGGCATGCGGGTCATGCCGCCGACCAGGATCACTTCCTCGATTTCCGCCGCCGAGACCGACGCATCCTTCAGCGCGGCGCGGCAGGGCTCCAGCGTGCGCTGGATCAGGTCGTCGACCAGGCTTTCCAGCTTCGCGCGGGTCAGCTTCAGCACCAGATGCTTCGGACCCGAGGCGTCGGCGGTGATGAAGGGCAGGTTGATCTCGGTCTCCTTGGAGGAAGACAGCTCGATCTTCGCCTTTTCCGCCGCTTCCTTCAGGCGTTGCAGGGCCAGCTTGTCGGCGCGCAGGTCGATGCCCTGCTCGCGCTTGAACTCGTCGGCCAGGTAGCTGATGATCCGCGCGTCGAAATCTTCACCGCCGAGGAAGGTGTCGCCGTTGGTCGACTTCACCTCGATCACGCCATCGGAGATTTCGAGCACCGAGACGTCGAACGTGCCGCCGCCGAGGTCGTAGACCGCGATCGTGCCGCCGTTCTTCTTCTGCAGGCCGTAGGCCAGCGCCGCCGCCGTCGGCTCGTTGATGATGCGCAGGACTTCCAGGCCGGCGATGCGGCCGGCGTCCTTGGTGGCCTGACGCTGGGCGTCGTTGAAGTAGGCCGGAACCGTGATCACGGCCTGGGTCACCGTCTCGCCCAGATAGGACTCGGCGGTTTCCTTCATCTTGCCCAGCACGAAGGCGGCGATCTGCGAGGGGGCGTATTTCTTGCCCTGCGCCTCGACCCACGCATCGCCATTGTCGCCGGGGACGATGTTGTAGGGCACCAGGCCCTTGTCCTTGGTGACGGTCGGGTCGTCGTAGCGGCGGCCGATCAGGCGCTTGACCGCGTACAGCGTGTTGGACGGGTTGGTGACCGCCTGGCGCTTCGCCGCCTGGCCGACCAGCATTTCGCCGCTGTCGGTGAAGGCGACCATCGACGGGGTGGTACGCGCGCCTTCGCTGTTCTCGATGACGCGGTTCTCGTCCCCTTCGCGGATCGCGACGCACGAATTGGTCGTGCCGAGGTCGATGCCGATAACCTTGCTCATATGTCTTCTCTCCTGTCAGCGGTCCGGACCGGCCCGAAGCACCGGAATGGACCCTAGAAAAACTGCCGTGAAGCGGGATGGGTGGACTGTTTGACCACATCCGCCTGTACCGCCATGGCCGTCTTCAGCATGTATTCAGCCATGGCGCCTGTTTCAAGGGGGGCTGTCGCCGGGGGGCGGCGTCCCCCTGGCGTTTCAGCCCGCCGGCGTTTCCGCCGCCGGGGGCGCGCCCTTGGAGACGACGACCATCGCCGGCTTCAGCAGGCGGCCATGCAGCGTCCAGGCCGGTGTCCATGCCTGGATCACGGTGCCATGGGCGTGCTCGTCGCTATGCTGTTCGGCCATCGCCTGATGATGGTTGGCGTCGAACGGATGGCCGGCCGGGTCGGCGGCCGAGATGCCGTTGCGCTCCAGGATGCCCAGGAACGAGCGCTCGGTGCTCTCGATCCCTTCGCGCATGCGGGTGATCAGGGCGTCTTCCCCTTCGGCGGGCGCGGGCAGGCTGCTCAGGGCGCGCTTGAGGTTCTCGGCGGCCTCGACCACGTCGCGGGCGAATTTCTGCGTGGCATATTGCCGCGCGTCGTCCACCTCGCGCTTGGTGCGGGTGCGCAGGTTCTGCATCTCCGCTTCGGAGCGCAGCCATTTCTCGCGCATCTCCTCCAGGGCTGCTTCCAGCTCCTGGATGCGGGGGTGGGTGGCTTCGGTCTGGCCGCTTTCCGGCCGGATCGGGTCCTGATCGGTGCCGGGGTTTTGGCCCGGCGCGGACGCCCCGGTCTCTCCGCTCGGAGAGTCGGCGACGTGGGTGGGGTCGGTATCGTGGCTCATGCCCTGAGAAGTAGGTGAGCCCAGGCGCTTGGACAAGGCGTAACGACCACCTTCAACGCGATGTTCATGTGGCATTCCCATCCCATGCAGGGCAGGAATGCGCCGATGGAGACGGATGGGAAGATGGATGGATCGTCATGAGCCGGCAGTCATGACATCGGCACATGGCCGGGGCTAAGATGGCGGCTGGACTGTGATGGAGCGAGAACGCCGCGATGGAGCCGACGAAACACACGATCGCCCTGGTCGATGACGACCGGAATATCCTGGCGTCGGTCCAGATGACGCTGGAGGCCGAGGGGTTCAACGTCCGCACCTATACCGACGGCGAAAGCGCGCTGCACGGGCTGATGAGCCGGCCGGTCGATCTGGCGGTGCTGGACATCAAGATGCCCCGCATGGACGGCATGGAACTGTTGCAGCGCCTGCGGGCGCGCTCGCAGCTTCCCGTCATCTTCCTGTCCTCGAAGGACGAGGAGGTGGACCAGTTGATGGGGCTGCGGCTGGGGGCCGACGATTACATCACCAAGCCGTTCTCGCAGCGGCTGCTGCTGGAGCGCATCCGCGCCCTGCTCCGCCGCAACGAGGCCAATAGGGCCGAGGCCGGCGGACCGGCCGTCGGCGGCTCGCTGGTGCGGGGCGAACTGTCGCTGGACGAGACGCGGCATCAATGCCTCTGGCGCGGCAAGGACATCCAGTTGACGGTGACGGAGTTTCTGCTGGTCAAGGCGCTGGCGGCGCGGCCGGGGCTGGTGAAGTCCCGCGACCAGTTGATCGACGCGGCCTATGGCGAGAACATCTATGTCGATGACCGGACCATCGACAGCCACATCAAGCGGGTGCGCAAGAAATTCCGCCAGGTGGACGAGGATTTCAACCAGATCGAGACGCTGTACGGCATCGGCTACCGGTACAAGGAAGAATAATGCCGGTGCGCGGCCGAGACGGCGGGGCGTCGCCGGCGGGCCTGCTGGCGCGGGCGCGGCGGGGCATGGCGTCGTGGGCCGAGATCCAGACCCATGATGCCGCTTCGGCCTTCCACGAATATCGGACGCGCCTCGTCTCGCCGCTGATGCGGCGTATTCTTCTGGTCAACGCCCTGCCGCTGATGCTGCTGGCGCTGACGCTGTTCTATCTCAACCAGTTCCAGAACAGTCTGCTGGAAGCCGAGGTGATGGCGCTGCGCGAGCAGGCGCGCATCTATGCCGGCGCGCTGGGGCAGAACGCGGTGACCGCCAGCCGTGGCGGCGACCCGGTGCTGGATGCCGCGCAGGCGCGGCCGCTGCTGCTGCGGCTGACCGAACCCAGCCCCAGCGCCCATGCGCGGCTGTTCGCGCCGGACGGGCAACTGGTGGCCGACAGCCGGGTCGAGGCGGCGGCGGTCCGGCACCGCCGGGTGCGCGGGCAGATCGATGCCCAGCCCCTGCCCTCGCCCGTTGCCGGCGATGACGGTGACGACCGGGTGGTGGATACCGCCGCCAATGTGGGGTTTGTCGAACGGTTCTATGACCGGCTGCTGTCGATGCTGCCGACCCTGTCGGGTACGCGGATCATCACGCTGGCGACGCCCGACACCGATCCGTCCGTCCAGCCCATGGCGGGTGGCGGCAAGGCCGCGCCGGAAATGCCGCCTTATATCCGCCGGACCGCCAACCGCCATCTGATCGTGACCGTGGCCGAGCCGGTGATGCATGAGGGGCAGACGGTCGGCATCATCCAGTTGACGCGCCAGGCGCGCGATGTGGACCGGTCGCTGTTCGCGGTGCGGTCGTCGATCCTGTCGCTGGTGCTGGTGGCGCTGGCGCTGACCGTGCTGCTGTCGTGGTACCTGTCGCTGACCATCGCGCGGCCGCTGCTGCGGCTGGCGGCCTCGGCCCATGTGATCCGCGAATCCTCCGGCCGGTCGGACAGCGTGCCGCCGCGCCTGCTGGCCCGGCGGGACGAGATCGGCGAGGTGGCGCGGGCCTTGCAGGACAGCGCCCGCGCGTTGTGGGCGCGCATGGATGCGATCGAACGTTTCGCCGCCGATGTGAGCCATGAGATCAAGAATCCGCTGTCTTCGATCCGTTCGGCGATCGAGACGCTGTTGCGGATCGAGGATTTGAACCGTCAGCGCCGGCTGCTTTCCATCATCAATGACGATGTGCGCCGGCTGGACCGGTTGATCACCGATATTTCCGATGCCAGCCGGGTGGATGCCGAACTGTCGCGCGCGCGGGCCGAGCCGGTGGCGGTGGTGCCGATGCTGTCGGTGCTGGCCGAAATCCATCAGGCGACCCGCAGCGCGGGCCAGCCGATCCTGAGCGTCAGCGCCGGGCCGGCGGACAAGCCGCTGACGGTGATGGCGGTCGAGGACCGGCTGGTGCAGGTGCTGCGCAACCTGATCGGCAATGCGATCTCGTTTTCGCCGCCGGACGGCCAGATCGTGCTCAGTGCCGCCGCCGTTTCCGGCGGGATGGTGGAGATTGCGGTGACCGACCAGGGGCCGGGTATTCCGGCCGCCAAGCTGGGCAGCATTTTCGACCGGTTCTATTCCGAACGGCCGACCAGCGAGAATTTCGGCCAGCATTCCGGGCTGGGCCTGTCCATCAGCCGCCAGATCGTCGAGGCGCTGCGCGGCACGATCCGTGCCGAGAACCGGGTGGGGGCGGACGGGCAGGTGACGGGGGCGCGCTTCGTCGTGACCCTGCCGCGTGGCGGGGTGCAGGGTCACGGGTGAGGCAGTCCGCGCCGGGTGTCCTGAGAGCGGTTTCGGTTATTGCTTCTGCCCGGCCTGCAGGTGGGCGTCGAGAAAATGCAGTGTCCACAGATAGGCGGCGAGCCAGTCCTGCGTGCGGAGGAAGGCGTGGCGCTCGCCGGGGAAGATGTGATCCTCGAACGGGATGTTGCGTGCCGTGAGCATGCGGGCCAGCAGGGTGGATTGTTCGAATTCGACGTTATGGTCGTCATCGCCGTGGATCAGCAGGACGGGCGCCTGCCAGTGCGCGATGTCGGCGGCGGGGGACGATCGCCATTCGGTGTCGCGCGCCTGCTGTTTTTCCTCGGGGGAGAGACCGGGGTGGTCGGGTTCCGTGAGGTCGTGCACGCCGTGGAAATCGGCGCCGGCGGCGAACAGGGCGCTGTCGCGGGCGAGGGCCAGGGCCGTCAGGTAGCCGCCCCAGCTTCCGCCCCAGATGCCGATCCGCGCCGGTGCCACGTCGGGGCGGGCGCGCAGGTAGAGGCCGGCCGCGTGGACATCGCCATATTCGCTGGCGCCGGCCCGGCCGATGCCGGGTGCGTCGCGGAAGGCCAGGCCGTAGCCGGTGCCGCTGCGATAATTCACCGACAGGACGACATAACCCCGCGCCGCCAGAAGCTGGTTCATGATGTAGGCGTTGGAATAATAGCCCATGGCGTTGAAGGCCGGCAGCATCTGCCGTTCCGGGCCGCCATGGACGAAGATCAGCGCCGGATGCGGGCCGGGCGTTGTGGCCGGCGGCAGGAATAGCTGGCCGTGGATGTCGTACCCGTCCGCGCCGTGGATGTGGACGATCTGGGGGGCGGTGAAGGTGAAGCCGTCCGGCACCGTGGCGGTGACGGGGACCCGACGGCCGCCGTTTTGCAGCACCACCGGATGGGCGGGCTGGGCGATGCCCGTGGCCATGACGGCGATGGCCTGGCCGGCCGTCGTCAGGGTCGTGACCTGTTCGTCTTCGGCGGTCAGCGGGGTGGCCGGGGTGTCGTCGAGCGGTTGCGACCAGGCGCGCCAATGGTCGAGATCGCCGCTATTGGCCGTGTAGAGCAGGTGCGTGCGGTCCGCCGACAGGCGATAGGTGGCGATTTCGGCGCCGTCCGGCGTCAGGCAATGCGGGGTTGGCGGGCTGGCCGCGACCGGGAGCGCGCAGAGCCGGAGCCAGCCGCTGCCCTCCCACGGGAAGAGCAGCCGTCCGTCGCCGGTCCAGGTCAGGCCCATGCCCTCCGGTGCCCAGAAGCGGCTGCCTGCGCCTTCCGGTGCCGTCCAGAGCGTGCGTTCCGTGCCGGTGGCGATGTCGTAGGTCTGTATCGACCAGAAATGGCCCTTTCCGCGTTCGGCCGTCAGCAGGGGCGTGCGCACCCGCACGAAGGCGATGGATCGTCCGTCCGGCGAGAAGGCCGGCATCTGGTCCTGGGCCAGGGCGGCGGGGAGGAAGACGGGGGCCTCATTGCCGGGTTTGTCCTGCCATAACGCGATGAGGGCGTGCGATCCGCGATCGATCTCAATGGCCAGACGGGTGCCGTCGGGCGACCAGTGCAGGGCGGTGATCGCGCCCGGTGTGGTCAGGACCGCGCGGGGGACGCCGCCGGCCCGGCCGACCAGCAGCGTGCCGCCATGCGCGAAGGCCAGTTGTCGGCCGTCGGGCGAGAATGTCGGTGCGTGTCCCTCCCCTGCCGTGACGATCCGG
This sequence comes from Gluconacetobacter dulcium, assembly GCF_014174165.1. Taxonomy (GTDB): domain Bacteria; phylum Pseudomonadota; class Alphaproteobacteria; order Acetobacterales; family Acetobacteraceae; genus Gluconacetobacter; species Gluconacetobacter dulcium. The sequence goes on from NZ_JABEQN010000030.1 coordinate 14,501, forward strand.
CCGTCGGGGAGGACGACGCGCACCGTCTGCTTGCCCGGCATTGGCGCGTTGCCGGCGTTCGGCGGCGCGTCGTCGGGATATTCGGGATCGCCTCCCTCGACGAAGGCGAGCATCCGCCCGTCGGGGCTGAGGGTGAGGCCCCAGAGGTCGGTTCCGTCGTCTTGCGTGTAGGCCGTGACACGGTGCGGCGTGGCGCCGCCGTCCGAGACCAGGATATTGCGGATGCCGTTGCGGCGTTCGACCCATGCCAGGCGGGGCGCGTCGGCGGCACCGGTCAGGCCGTTGGCGTAGGGCATGGCCAGCAGGGCGGCCAGACGGGTGGCGTCCGTCGCCGGGGCGGCGTGAGCGGGGAGAATGGTGGCGGCGAGCAGGGCCGACGCGGCGAGGAGGGAGGATCGGACGGTCATCGGCTTACTTTCCTGCGTCGGCGAGGGCGGTGAACAGTTCCTCCTCGACATGGGTGAAGGAGGAATAGGCGCCCGGACGCTCCTGCCCGTCATCGGGGAAGCCGTCGGCCGCGAACAGGAAGCCGTCGCCGGTGGCCGGGTCGTACCAGAAGCCCGATTTCAGCCCGTATGCGTCGCCCAGATGGCCGGCCAGGTCGCCGGAATAGCCTTTGTAGGGGCGGGTTTCCCGCCCGGAGGAATCCCGCTGGCCGGTCAGCCGGATCATGCTGAGCCCGTAGCTGGCGATCGGGTACGGGCAGGTGCCGTTATGGCCGTCATACTGCCAGCTTGGCGTCAGCATCAGGTCGATGCTGTGGGGCGAGAGCAGGCGTGTGCCGTCCAGCGTGCCGTGGCCGAGCATGAAGCGTGCGAGGCGGGTCAGCCCCCGCATGGAGATGCGCAGGCCGCCCTGCGGAGAAAAGAGGGTGCCGTTGGTGCCGGGCGTATAGGTGGCCAGCGCCGCCGCGCTCCGGTTTTCGACCGGTAGCGTGTCGGTCGCAGCCGTCCAGCCCGAGGGCAGGTGGTGGTAGAGCGTGGCCAGACGCTCCGGGTGGGCCAGGGTGGCCGGGTTGTAGCCGCCGTCGATGCCCAGCGGGGCCAGCACATGCGCCTGCTGGAAACGGTCGAACCGTTCGCCGCTGGCGCGCTCCATCATCGTGCCGATCAGGCCGTAGCAGAGATTGCAGTACTCGAACCACGAGCCCGGCGGGTGGCCGTCGGCATGGGCGAAATGATAGGCGGGATCGCTGGGTTTGCGGGACGGGTCGAAAAATTCCGCGATCCGGTGGCCTGGCGGGAGCGTGTAGCCGTCGGCGTCACGGATGCTGGACGTATGATTGAGCAGCATCCGCACCGTGATCGGCACATCCGGGAAATCGGGATTGCGGAGCGGGAAGCCCAGATAGTCGGACGCGTCGTGATCGAGCGTGATCCTGCCCTGTTCGACCAGTTCCATCAGTCCGATGGTCGTGACGATCTTGGAGATCGAGGCGATGCGGAACAGTGTGTCCGGATCGACGGGGGTTGTGCCGGTCCGCGTGCGGCGGGCGAAGCCGCCATAGTAGCTGTAGGCGACCTGGCCGTGGCGCAGGCGGATGGCGGCGATCGCGGCCAGTGGCCGGGCCTCGCCTTCGGCCAGCACGCGGTCGAGTGCCTGGTCGGCGGTCGTCTGTGCCTGTGCCGCTGAGGGCAGGACGGCCAGTGCGGCGAGGGCGCAGGCCCGCCAGATTCTCATGGCCTGGGTCCTGGCTGGAGGGTCTGGCGCCGGACGGCGGCGGCGTTGACGCCGTGTGTGCTGAAGGGGAGCTTTTGCATCGCGCCCCGCAGCCAGACGGGGAGGAAATCGGCGTAATGCGGTGAATGCGGGTCGGCCGACTGGCCGGGGAAATTGAGGAACAGCGATTGGTCCCAGTCCCCGACATCGCAGACCATCAGATAGCTCGCGCCGCCCGTTGCGGCATAGGCGTGCTCTCCGCCCGTTCGCGGGCTGTACCAGCGGGCCATGACGGTGTAGGGGTCGCCGCCGCTTTCCGCCGTGGTGCCGCCGATGGCGGGGAAGGCCGCCGCGATCGCCGGAACGGAGGCCAGCGGGTGGCGCAGCGTGATGGTGTGCAGCGCGCCCCATCGCCAGGCGGCCGGCAGGGGACCCAGCCGTTCGCGCAGTTCGGCGACCGCCGCGCTGAAACAGTCGGCCAGCATTCTGTCGCGTGCCTGCGCCGGGTTGGGTCCGAAGCGGGAATCGGGTGACTGGAACAGGGAAAGCTGCACCGTGGCGCCGACCGGGCCGGGCAGGAGGTCGTGCAGCGTTGGCGGGATGATCAGGGCGTGCAGCGCGCGCTCCAGCCGCGTCCACCAGACTTCATACAGGGCCGCCGCCGCGCTGTCGGCGTCCACGCGGCCGTTCCAGGCGCGCAGCAATGCGGCTTCGGCGGCCAGAGAGGGCGGGGTTGCCGGCAGCAGCCGCACCATCTGCAAGGCCAGTACCGACAGCGTGTCGTGTTGCAGCGCCGCGCTGTCCGCCAGGGTTGCGCGGGGGGTGGCATCCAGCATCTGGGCGACGCGCTCGTGGCGGAAGCGGTCGCGCCATTCGAAGCTGACGCGCCGTTCTTCCGCCGGGTAGTCCGGTGGGAGGTTCATCTCGTTCGAGGTGCCGAACCAGCCGCGCGTGGGGTTGAAGCTGCTGGGCAGGGCCTCCAGCGGTTGCAGACCCTGCCAGTCGTATCGTCCGTTGCCCGGCGCCGGCATCAGCCCGTCATGGCCGTCCGCGCGGTGGGGCAGGCCGCCGGCCGCCTGCCAGCCGATATTGCCGCTGGTATCGGCATAGGTGAAATTGGTCGGGCTGGTGTGGACCCGCAATGCCTCGCGGAAGCTGGGCCAGTCATGGGCGAGGTTGATGCCGATATTGGCCAGCAGGCCGTTCGCGCCGGGGGCCAGCCAGGTGGCCGAAACCGCCGTCGCGCGGTGGTGCGCCGTATCGCGCGCCACCACCGGCCCCTGCACGGAATAGAACAGGCTCACCACCCGATCGGGCTCGCCGCGCACCGCGATTGTCGTTTCGACCTGCTCCATCCGCTTCCAGCCGCCCTGGTGGGCATAGCGCAGCGGGTCGCGCGGGTCGGTGTCCAGGATGAACAGGTCTTCCTGGTCGATATGGAAGTTGGTGCGTCCGAAAGCGATTTTTGCGTTATGGCCCTGCATGATTCCGGGCATGCCCGCCGATCCGCCGCCGATCACGTCCAGCCCCGGTGCCGTCAGATGCACGACATGGCGCGGGCCGGGTACGCCGAAACTCAGATGCGGATCGTTGGCCAGGATCGGCCGGCCGGTCGCGGTGCGTGAGGGGGCGATGGTCCAGGCATTGCTGCCCTCGTTCCGCCGCCTTGTTTCGTCGTTGGTCGCCGCGTGCAGGCCCCGCAATGGCAGCGAAGCCTGCAATACGCCGAACAGTCCGAGATCGGCCTCGGTGATCGCGTCGACATCCAGCCCGTCCGGCACGCGCAGCGCATGGACGGGCTCGAGCGGGGTCATGATCGTGTCGTAAGCCAGCGCGCCCCGTGCCGCCAGTCGTGCCCGGCGGATCTCCGCGCGCGTGTTGCCCGTGACTTCGGCGCGTATGCGGATCAGGTCCAGCACATCCCATTCCAACGGCGTGCAGGCGAAGAGTGCGAATTCGGGTGGGAGTTGTGTCGGATCGGTTCTGGTTTCGGCGATCCGCGCGTTGATCCCCGCGACATAGGCGCGCGCGCATGCCTGTACCAGCGGCGGGAAGGCGGCGAGTTCCTGTTCCGCGTCGCCTCGGAACAGCACCAGCCGGTTGGCGGTGTCGGAAGGGACGAAGGCCGCGCCGAAGAGTTCGGCCAGCCGGCCCAGCGACTGGCGGTGGCCGAAATCCAGCTCCCACAGCCGGTCCCGCGCCACAAGATAACCGTCGGCGAAGAAGGCGTCGGGGATGGTATGGGCGCGTACATGGGGAATACCCCAGCGATCTTCCAGAATCTCGACCGGTTGGTCGAGCCCGGCGAGACCGTGAAGGGATGGGGCGGCCCTGGGGACGCGCATCGGCATGGACAGGGTTGCGGCGACGCCGCCAAGAAGAACCGCGCGACGGGTCGTCTGCATCGGAACCTGTTCCTTTCCTCGAGAGCCTGTTTGGACCGTCGGCTTCTTATCCGATGGCCCGGTCATCGGCTCCGGCCACGATCTCTTTCAGCCGGAGTGCCGAGCCGACCGACAGCGTGAAGCCTAGGGCACCATGCCCGACATTAAGCAGAAGATTGTCATAGCGGGTCCGCGCGATGATCGGAACGCCGGTCGGCGTGGCCGGGCGCAGGCCGGCCCATGGCGCGTCCTCGCCCTGCCCCAGTGCCCCCGGCAATGTTGCGGCGACCAGGGCGCGCAGGTCCGCCAGGCGCCTTGGGTCGGGCGTGGTCTCTTCGGTGCCGATATCGACCATCGCCGCCACCCGCAGCCGGTCGCCCAATCCTGCATAGACCACGCGATTGTCGTAATCCGTCACGCTGACCGATGGCAGAATGCCGGGTTGCGGCCGGGTGGTCAGGCTATAGCCTTTCAGGCCGTACAGCGGTAGGTCGAGCCCCAGCGGTCGCGCCAGCGCACGGGAGGCGATGCCTGCCGCGAGAATGACGAGATCGGTCTCGAACGGTTGGCCATCGACGCTGACGGTGCATCGGCGGCCCATGCCGGGGGTGAGCGCGGCCGTGCCCCGCACCAGACGGAAGCCCGGCTCCGCCGCCAGCGCCTTGCGCAGGGCCTTGCAGAACAGGAAACAATCCCCGACTTCGTCCTCGGGCGAGAAGAGTCCGCCCGCGAGCCGGGGTTGCAATCCCGCGAACGCGGGTTCGACCGCCACGCATTCGGCTGGAGATAGCGCGCGCTGTCGGGCTGGATCGGTGATGGAGCGCGCCGCCTTGCGGAATATCGAAGCCGTCCGATACAGCACGAGTTTTCCCGGACGGCGCCACAGGAAATCGTCCAGCCCGGCATTGCGCCACACCTGGAGTTCCGTCTGCCCGCTCAGGGCAAGATCGAGCAGGATTGCGGCATTTTCGCGATTTGTCCGCCGGTTGCATGCCAGCAGGAAGGCGAGCAGCCAGCGCCACTGGCCTGGATCGGCCCGCAGCCGCAAGGCGATCGGCGAATGTGGGCGCAGCAACCAGCCCAGAGCGTCGCGCATTACGCCGGCATCGGCCAGCGGGCTGACATAACGGTAGCTGAGTTGCCCGCCATTCGCGAAGCTGGCTTCCTGCCCGATATCCTCGCCACGCTCGATCAGCGTGATCTCGTGGCCCTCCCGAACGAGGGTATAGGCGGCGGTGAGACCGATGACGCCGCCGCCGATGATGGTGATGGTCCGTCTGCCGGCCATGAAATTTCCGAATATCCAGAGGCTGGCCGCACTGATGTGCCGTCACGATGGGCAAAGCCTAGAAGTCCGGGAGCGTTTCAGCCAATGCAAAGAGACCGTCCTCTCATAACCTGTGGTTAACGGTTCGGTTTGATAAAAAACGAATGGAGAGGGTATGGGGGCGGTCTCTGTTCTTTTTTGAAAAAAAGAACCAAAAAACTTTGATTCGGTCGGGAGCCTTGTGCTGGGGACGCGCGATGACCCTGAACGGATTAAAGTCTTTTTGCTTCTTTTTCTTCAGAAAAAGAAGAACTGACTTTCCTCGGGTGCAGATCCTGCGCATCGAAGCTGAAATCGGACCCGATCACGCGCATGTTCATGCCGACCACCTGGCCGGAGACATCGCGTTCGAACTGCACATAGGAATCGTCGCTGGCATCCTGTCCGCGATCGTCCCACCGGACGACGAACAGATCGTGCGGCAGGGCGGAGAGTGTGCCGGTCAGGCCATCGGCATGGCTGAATGCCATCCGCAGGTCCTGTCCTCGGCGGCTGATGGTGATCGGGCCGCGCCAGTCGTCGCGATAGGTGCCGATATAGTCCTGCTGCGTGCTTTCGGAGAGGGTGATGAATGGCCGCGCGGGCGAGCCGGGGCCGGTGCTGGCGGCGGCTTTCGCCTCCGCCGCGTGTGCGGCGTTCTCCGCGTCCTGCCAGTGCGCGACCCAGTCGGCGCTGGCGCCGGTTGCGACATAGGCGCTCAGCGTCGTTGCGATGGCGTAGGTCGCGTTGTGGTCGTCATGGTTGGTCAGGATGACGATGGCCGTCCGGCTTTCCGGCAGGAAGGTCATATAGCTGACCATGCCGTCGATGGTGCCGGTGTGCCAGACGCGCTTCTGGCCGAAGAAATCCTCCATGAACCAGCCATAGCCATAGGCGCGGAAATGGGTTTTCGTTGCCTCCGCCGTGTCGGGCAGCGGCAGCAGCGCATGCGGCGCCCACAGCGTATCGCGGCTGGCCTGGCTGAAGATCTGCCGGCCTTCGGGCGTGCGGCCGCCGTTGAGATAGGTCTGCGCCCAGCGGGCCATGCCGTCGGCGCTGCACCAGATGCCGCCGGCGGGCGCCACGCCGGGCAACCGGAGCGCGGCCTTGTCGGGCAGGATGCCGGTTTCACCCTCGCCGGTCGCGACGTTCGTCTGGCCCTTGACCCGCGGCGTGCTCTGGCAGGCGGGCAGGCCGGCGGCGTCGATCAGTCGCTTCTGGACGATTTCTTCCCAGCTTTGCCCGGTCAGTCGCTCGACCAGCGCGCCGGCTACGACATAAAGAAGATTGTTGTAGGCGTATTGGGTGCGGAACGGCGCTGTGAAGGGCATGAACGGCAGGCCGGCGAGGATTTGCGGCCGCGTGAGGGTGCTGTGCGAGAACAGCATCAGGTCTCCGGCGCCCAGCCCCATTCCGCTATGGTGGGTCAGCAGGTCCGACACGCGGAAATCCCGCGTGATCGACGGATCGGCGACGCGGAATTCCGGCAGGTGGTCGATGACGCGGTCGTTCCAGTCCAGCTTGCCCTGATCGACCAGTTGCGCCAGCGCCGTGGTGGTGAACTCCTTGGTGTTCGACCCGATGGCGAACAGCGTGCGGCGATCGACCGGCGCGCTGCTCTTGTCTTCCGCGCGGCGTCCGTAACCGTGGCTGAACACGATGTCTCCGTCATGCACCACGGCGACCGCGATTCCGGGCACGTTGAATGCCTGCCGGGCGCGTTCCACCGTCGTGCCGATTGCCTGCTCCGTCAGTCCCGGTGGCAGGGACGCGGCATGGCCGACGCATGGCACGGACAGGAGGGCGACCGCCGAGACGGCCATCATGCATGAATGTCGGAAACGCTGGAGCATGGACGGTCCTGAATACGAAAAGTCCGGCCCTGGGGCATGGATGGGCCAAAAAGGAAAAGGGATTCATTAAGAGCACGAAATGGATCGCCTGTCCCGTTTCGCAGATGTACCTTTCCCTTAACCTGATGTTACAGCCCTGCCGGGTGTCATTCGGCCAGCGCGGCCAGGTCGATTGCCAGTTCGTTTCGTAACAAGGCAAGGATGCTCTGCGAAATATGCGACAGTGCGTGGTCGGCGCGGAACAGGACGGTGCAGGTCACGCTGAGTGGCGGGGAGAGCGGGCGCGGCCGGGGCAGGCCCGGATGATGCAGGGCTGTCAGGGCATCCACGATGGCGCAGCCCCCGCCGAGGCGTACGAGTTCGGCCGCCATGAAATGGGTGCGTACCCGCACCGGTGGCGTGGCCGGAATGCCGGCTTCGTCCAGTGCCATGTCGAGCAGGCGGGCCGTGGGGTCGTTCTCGCTCAGCCCGATATAGCGGGCCGGGTCGATTTCGGCGATGTTGACGGGGCCTTCCCCGCCCTCGGCGTCGATCACCAGCAGGGGAATATCCGCGATATGCAGTGCGGTCAGCCCGTCGCGCGTGTAATCGCCGAACACGATCCCGAGGTCGAGATCGTGGTTGAGGATGCGGGACACGATTTCGGAGCCGTGCATGGCGTCGATCGTGAGTTCCATGCCGGGATGGGCGGTGCGATAACGCTGGACTACGCGCGGCACCAGGCTCAGCCCCAGGCTCGGCACGCAACCGATGCTGATCGAATGCCCGTCTCGCGCATAGCGCAGATTGTCGGTCAGGCGTTTGAGGTCCGACAGTTTTTCGAAAATGGCGTTGACGTGCGGCAGCATGATGCGGGCTTCGCGCGTCGGCACCAGTCGGCCGCCCGCGCGCTCGAACAGTGCGAAGCCCAGCGATTGCTCGGCGTAGCGCAAGACCTTGCTGGCCGCCGGCTGCGAGACGTGCAGCAGTTCGGCGGCGCGCCGGAGCGAACCCGTCGTCATGATCGCGTAGAAGACTTCGATCTGGCGCAGGCGCATCGGGGATCCTTGGCTGGGGCGTGGTTTCTGTTCTTTTTTGAAAAAAAGAACCAAAAAACTTTGATTCGTTCAGGAGCCTTGTGCTGGGAATACGCGACGGCCCAAAACGGATAAAAGTCTTTTTGCTTCTTTTTCTTCAGAAAAAGAAGAGAACGATGCGGCGTGTTTCATGACGGACAGGCCGAACGCGTCCGCGCCCCGACACGCACGGTCTTGCCTTGCGGGAGATCGTTCGCCGCCAGCAGGAACGCGACGACGGCCCGTGTGTCGTCCGGCGACAGCGTGCCGGGGGCCATCAGCGGCATGGCCCGATGGACATAGGCTTCCAGTTCCGAAACCGGTGCCCCGGCCCAGTTGGCGACGAAGCGGCCCGTCAGCGCGGGGGTTTCGAAATTGCCTTCCAGCCGTGTGCCGTGGCACATCGCGCAGGCCGTGCGATAGAGGTCCGCGCCGTGAGCCGGCTCGGCGCATGGTGTGGCGGCGGCAAGGGGGTGTGCCGGGGCCATGCCGAGCGTGAGGGCGGCCATGCAGGCCGCCATTGTGCTTTTTATGCGCATCGTCATGTCACCCGCCCGCCATCGGCATGCGCGCGAACAGGTCGGCGAAGACGCCGATGGCGCGCGCGGCCTCCGCCGGGTCGGGGTGCTCGAAGGAATTGCCGACGCCGGTCATCTCGCCCAGCCCGTCCAGATCCACGGCCTGGATCATCACGCCGTCGGTCTTCGACAGCAGCGCGGCGCCCCGGTAATCGAGGCCGTAGGGGGCCTCGGGGCGGGGTGGCAGCCAGGCTGTCTGGCCCCGGACGGGGATCAGGCTGTCATCGCGCCACCAGTCGCGCGCGGCGTAGCCGGGGCAGTTGATGATCACCTTCTCCGGCAGGGAGGTCAGATCCTGGGGGGTGTGGAACGAGCGGATGACGATGCGGCCGCCCGCCTGGTGAAATTCGGACAGCAGCAGGTGGCCGTAGGCGCCGAAATTATAGATCATCAGGGAATGCCGCTTTGCGTACGGCGCGGCGAAGGGATTTTCCGCCGCCGGAACATCCTCGGCCGCCGGGATGATATCGCGAATCCTGCTGTCGAAGGCGGCGAAATCCTCGGTGGCGCGGGGCATCCGTCCCGGTGCGCCGGCGGGCGCCGGTCTGGCCGGCCCTTCGTCGAAGGGTTTGTCGGACAGGATGTAGTTGTCTTCGAACAGGATCGGCGCGCCGGGCAGGCCGAGATAGGTGCGGTAGGTCGCCCACGAGAACCGCGCCATCTGCTCCCACTGGTCGGCGAAGGCGGGGCCGGCGGTCTGGGTCAGGGCGATGCGGGACGCCGGCGTCCAGCTTCCGTTCGCGCGGACCGAGCGCGTGTGCGGCAGCAGGTCGCGGGTATAGATCGTGACGTCGAAGCCCGCGCGCTGTGCCGTCAGCGCGGCCGTGAGCCCGACGATGCCGCAGCCGATGACCGCGACCTTGCGGTTGAGCGTTGCCGCCACCTTGCCGACCACCAGATTGGCCGAGCCCCAGGACAGGGACCAGCCGCTGCCGCCATGGCCGTAATTATGGAAGACCGTCTTGTCGCCGATCCGCTCGACATCCAGCCGGGGGCCGGCGGCGCGGAAGGGCCGGATACAGACCTTGATGTCGGTGATCTGGTCCACGCGCGGGTGCAGCGGCACAAGGTGGGGCGGGTGCGCCGGCGCGCGTGCGTCGCCCGCCGAGGCGGCGTGTGGCAGGAGGATGTGCTCCCCCGCCATCATTGCGGCCGCGCCCAGTGCGGCGCCGCCCGCGAACACGCCTCGGCGCGAAAGAGTCCTGCCAGTATCCATAACCGCGCCGCGCCACCCCGCTGCATGATCGCATGCTTCTTCCTTCGCCGATCGCGGCCCGCTTAGGAAGGTCAAACTTTTCCACAGGTGATAACCCAAGGCTAACGCATGGTAACTTCGGTGAATTGGTCTGGTGTGGAAACGAAGATTATGATGGCCTCGGAATGAGGTGGACGTGCCACCGAGGAGATCAACCGTGCCGCCATCTGGAATGCGCCTTCTGACACGCGGCGCCGTTGCCTTGTGCGCGCTCCTTCTTCTTGCCGGGCCGGCCCGGGCGGCGCGTGCATCCGCCATGGCGGACGCTGTCGCGCGACTGACGGCCGGGCAACCGGGGGAGTTCGCCGTCTATGCCGCGCCATCGGGGCAGGCGCCGGATGTCTGCCTGCATTGTGACGAGCCGATCAATGCCGCCAGCACCATCAAGCTGCTTGTGCTCGATGCCGCCTATGCCGCCTTCCGTGACGGCACGCTGAAGCCGGATGAGGCGATCATCGTTCATAACCGTTTTCACTCGCTGGTCGGCATGGGCAGTTTTTCGCTGGACCAGAAGGAGGATTCCTACGATCCGCTCTATGCCGAGGCCGGCAGGCCGGTCACGGTGATCGAATTGCTGCGGGTCATGATCCAGTACAGCAGCAACCTCGCCACCAACCTGATGGTCGAGCGGCTGGGTGTGATCCAGATCCGTGGCGTGGTGGCGCAGCAGGGACTGGAGGGCATTACCTTCGGCCGCATGATCGAGGATTTCGATGCCGATGCAAAAGGCATCCGCAATCGCGTGACGGCGCGCGGGCTGGGCGGTTTCCTGCAGAAGCTCGACCACGGCGCGATCGTCGGCCCGGCCGAGAGCCGTGCGATGATCGGCATCATGCTTGGCCAGACCTTCAACGACCTTATCCCGCCCGGATTGCCCGCCGGTACGCTGGTGGCGCACAAGACCGGGTGGGTCAACGGCGTGCGCAATGATGCCGCGATCGTGTTTCTGCCGAACGGGGCGCACTATATCCTGGTGGAACTCAGCCGCGACCTGCCGGACGAGGCGGCCGGCATCAAGGTGCTGAATGCCATTTCCAGCACGGTCTTCAAAGCCTATCGGCGCCGTCTGGGTGGCCCGTAGCCGGCTTCTGAGCGGGCATCAGCCTGGTGGCGAGATAGAGCCGGTTCATCAGGCGCAGTTCGTCTGGCGCGCCTGGTGATGTCGGGGCGGTCTTCAGGGCCATGCCGAGCATCGTCTTCATGTTGTTGAGCACGACGGTCGCGATATCGTCGGCCTCCCGCCGGTCCAGTTTCGGCGCGCAGGCGATCAATGCCGCGGAAATGCCGCCCAGCGCCGTGGCCCGCGACTGCTGGCTGAGTTCGGTCCGGTCCGTGCTGACATCCATGAGGGCGGGAAGCGATTTTACACGCGGATAGAGCGTGGTCAGAAGATCGATCAGGATATCGGCCAGTTCCTCGGGCGTCGCGCCGGTCGCGCGCTGGCCAAGCGTGGCATACGCTTCGCGCAGGATGTCGAGATGCCGGCGCAGCAGGGTGTCGGCGATCGCCTCCTTGTTCGGGAAAAAGCGATAGAGCGATCCGATCCGGGCACCGGCCCGCTCGGCGATCGCGGCCATGGTCGTCGCCTGATAGCCGCGTTCGGCGATCAGGTCGGATGCCGCCGCCAGCAGATCCGCCACGCGCTGGCGACCGACCGCGCGCTGGGGCTGCAATGCGGTGCGATCGGTCCTTGACGAAGTTGAGCCCATGCTCAAATAATGCCCCTGCTTGAGTTTGTCCTCAAATTCTATCGGACCCCGCCGGAGCGGACAACGCGCCGGGGGAACGAATGTAACGATATCGGAGCCGCATCATGATGTCTCTTCCCGCTTCCCGGACCGCGCTGGTGTTGATCGATCTCCAGAAAGGCATTGTCGGCCGAGCCCTGGCGCCGCGTCCGGGCGACGACGTGGTGGCGTGTTCCAAGCGCCTGGCCGGCCGTTTCCGGGCGGCCGGCGCGCCGGTCGTGCTGGTCAATGTCGCCTTTTCGGCCGATTTCGCCGATGCGGTGCGTACGCCGGTCGATCGGCCGTTTTCCCCGCCGCCGGGCGGCTTTCCCGAGGACTGGACCGAACTGGTGGACGGTCTGGCCGAACCGGGGGACCTGACGGTGACGAAGCGCCAGTGGGGCGCTTTTTACGGCACGGACCTGGATCTGCAACTGCGTCGGCGCGGCATCACGACGATCGTGCTCGGCGGGATCGCGACCAATATGGGCGTGGAATCCACCGCCCGCGCCGCGCATGAGCATGGCTATGCGGTGGTGGTGGCGGAAGATGCGACCTCCGGCCTGTCGGCGGACATGCACGGCTTCGCCTTCGAGCATATCTTTCCGATGCTCGGCCGGGTGACGACCACCGATGCCGTCGAACTGACGGCCTGAATCGCCGCCGCATGTGCAGCCCCGGCTTTTCAGCTTGAGCCGCGCCCCGGATGCGGGCGCGGGCTCGGTGCTGGGGGGGAGTGACCGCCTGCCGCGTGGTATCTGGAAAATCGCCAGTGTCGCGGCCATCGGTTCGTTCATGGCGCAGCTCGACGCCACGATCGTGAACGTCTCGCTACCGGGGTTGGCGGGAACGCTGCATGCCGCGTTCCCGACCATCCAGTGGGTCATGAGCGGGTATCTGCTGGCGCTTGCGCTGACCTTGCCGCTCAATGGCTGGCTGGTCGACCGCATCGGTGCCCGCGCGCTGTATCTCCGGTGTTTCGCGGCGTTTACCCTGGCATCGGGCCTGTGCGGGCTGGCATGGTCGGCACCGTCGCTGATCGGGTTTCGCGTGGTGCAGGGCATGGCGGGCGGCCTGCTGGCGCCGATGGCGCAGATGCTGGTCGCGCGGGCCGCCGGCCGGCATCTGCCGCGCGTGGCCAGCATGGTGACGATGCCGATCCTGCTGGCGCCGCTTCTGGGGCCGATCGTCGCGGGGGGGATTCTGACATTTGCTTCCTGGCGCTGGATCTTTCTGTTCAACCTGCCGGTCGGCCTTCTGGCTTTTGCGCTCGCGTGGCGTTTTTTGCCCGATGACAGGCAGGAGGCGCGCCCGCGTGCGCTCGATCTGACCGGTCTGGCGCTGCTCTCGCCGGCTCTTGTGTTCTTTCTTTACGGCATCGATCGTCTTGGCCAGCGCGTGGGCGGTGCGCTGGTGTGTGGCGGGCTGCTGCTTTTCGCGCTGTATGGCGTGTGGGCGCAGCGGAAGGGTGATGATGCCCTGATCGACCTGCGGCTGTTCGGGGGACGGGTTTTTTCCGCTTCGGTCGCCACCCTGTTCCTGCTGAACGGCGCCCTGTTCGCGGGGCAGATGCTTGTGCCCGTCTGGCTGATCCACGGATGCGGCCTGTCGCCCGACCGGGTTGGCTGGCTGATGATGCCGATGGGGCTGGGCATGATGTGCACCTATCCGTTGATGGGGCGTCTTACGGACCGGTTCGGTATCCGGAGACTGACGAACTGCGGCGCGCTGGCGGCATTTGCGGGGGCTCTGCTGCTTGTGTTTCTTGCGCTGCGTGGGTCAGCTTTTTCACTTCTGGCCGGCGCGCTGTTTCTGCGGGGGGCCGGGATGGGGGCGATCGGCATTCCGTCCATGAGCGCGGGATATGCCTCGGTGAAGCGGGAGGACCTGCCGGTTGCGACCACGGCGCTGAATATCGTGCAGAGGCTGGGCGGCCCGATCTGGACGACGCTGTGCGCGATGACGTTGGGTGGGCAGGCATCCGCCAGCCCGTTCATGGCATCGCGGGCCTTTGGGCTGGCGTTCGGTCTGCTGTGCGTGCTGCATGCGGGGCTGTTCCTCGCAACCCTATTGCTGCCCGTGCGGCTGGCCGGGAAGCGCGGGGGATCGGCGCCGGATTGACGCGAATTATCGTGGATCTTTATGCTGATATGATCGCCATAAGATTTGCGGGTGGAATACAATGCGCGGAATCGTTCTCGATTATGACCCCAGGAATGGAGAAGGATTGATCAGCGGGGACGATAATCATCGGTATAAATTCAGGGGGACGAGCGTAAAGTCTGATTTTTCATCCCTGAAAAGCGGCGCAAGGGTCGATTTCGATCCGGGCAATGGCGAGGCGTTCTCGATATTTGTTCTGCGTGATCAGGCAGCGGGCGGCATCAATATAGATATCAATACATCAGGAGAGAAATCGAAGGTCGTTGCGGGTCTTTTGGCGATCTTTCTGGGCGGGTTCGGGATTCATAAATTTTATCTGGGATACAATAAAGCCGGCATCGTCATGCTGCTCTTTACGATGTTCGGATTTCTGTTTTTTGGTATCCCTGGTGCGATTATCTGGCTGATCGGCTTGATCGAGGGCGTTATCTATATTTCGAAGTCCGATCAGGATTTTTTCGAGACGTATGTCGCTCATCAGAAAGAATGGTTCTGAAAGCCGGTCCGGGCAGGTTTCGGGCGGATGGGCCAGGCTTCCCTGGCCGGGGGCGGTCATGATCCTTTCGGTTGGGATGGCCTGAAAAGCAGGATGGCGACGAGCATCATCAGATATTGCATGCCGATGCCCGGAATGCTGAACATGACGCCGTTATCGCCTCCGTTGAGCCATGCGGGACCGGCGACGAGCAGGTGGACGATCTGGAACGGGCTGCTGTCGGCATGGGGGTCGGGCGAACCCAGGACGATGTTGGACAAATCGGCGACGGCATGGGCGCCGGCACCCAGCCAGAGAGAGCCCGTGACGCGGCGGAGGCCGCACAGGACGAGTCCCGACAGGAACAGCAGGACGATTTCGACGATATTTTCGCCGTTATTGGCCAGGTGAAAGGTGGCGAAGACGAGGGACGTAGCGAGAGCGGCGGGCCACCAGCCGATGGCGTCTTTAAGGCGCTGCTGCGGATAGCCACGGAACCACAACTCTTCGGTCAATCCGACGATGGTGAGGGTGGCGGCCGAGAGCAGGATGATCGCGGCCGTGACCGGGCCGTTCCAGATCAGCCCGGTAAAGCGCAGGCCGCCGAAGAGACATTCGAATGCCCCCAGGAGCAGGGCGCCGACCAGCGATAACCCGCATCCCTGCGCGATGCGCAGGAGAGCCGTCCTGTCGAGCGGAAAGCCGCAATAGGCGGCATCCTTCCGCGTCGTCGCGGCGAAGGCGGCCGTGAGGCAGCAGATCAGAAACAGCATGAACAGTTCGTGGAGGCATAGATTGCCCAGCTTTGCGGTGGTGTGCGCGGCGGGGGACGAGCCGGGCCTGTCGGACAGCAGGAGAAAGCCCGGCAGGTGAATATATTTGAATGCCACCAGAGAAAGAATGAAATACCCTGCGACGGAGGCGATGCCTGGCAGGGTCTTTCGCAGAGAGCGCGGCATGAACGGTTCCCGGACTGATTTGTTCCAGGGTAGCATCGTCCTGTCTGGCGTGACAGCCGGCTGGAGCGGAGACTGCCTGAACGGGCGTGCAGTCGGGACGGTGAAGAGACTCTAACCGGGTGCGTTGCCGTAGCGGCGATAGACCAGCGGGGGTGGTGTTTCCGGCAGGTCGGCGAGGATCTTGCTGATGCGGGCGTGGTCGGGCGAGCGGGTGCAGACCGGGTCGGTGGCCGCAGCGTCGCCCAGCAGGGCCAGGGCCTGGCAGCGGCAGCCGCCCCAGTCCTGCTCGCGCAGGTCGCAGCCGCGGCAGGGTTCGGGCATCCAGTCCGTGCCGCGAAACAGGCGGAACAGGGGGGCGTCGGCCCAGATGGCGGCCAGACTGTCGGTGCGGATGTCGGGGATGGGGACGCCCGTGATCGTCTCGGCGGCGTGGCAGGGCAGGACGTGGCCGGTGGGGGAGATATTGACGAAGCGTCGACCCCAGCCGCCCATGCAGGGTTTGGGCTGGTCGGCATAGTAGTCGGGGGTGACGTAGTCGATCGCGAGTGTTCCGGCGAGCCGGGTGCGGGCGTCTTCGACCGCGCGGGTGGCGTCTTCGAGCTGGGCGCGGCTGGGCATGAGGGCGGCGCGGTTGACCAGCCCCCAGCCATAATACTGGGTATGTGCGATTTCGGCCCGGCGGGCGCCCAGTTCTACCGCCAGATCGAGCATGCGCCCGATGCGGCCGACATTGCCGCGATGAATGACGAAATTGGTCGTCAGCGGCATGCCTTCGGCCACGATCAGGCGCGCGGCGGCCAGTTTTTTTGCCTGCGCGCCGGGCATGCCGCCCATGGTCTCGGCCGGTGCCGTGTCCACGTCCTGGAACGAGAGCTGCACATGGTCCAGCCCGGCTTCGGCCAGTTGGGCCAGGGTGGCTTCGGTGAGCAGCACGCCGGAGGTGATGAGGTTGCTGTACAGCCCCAGCGATGCCGCGTGGCGCACCAGTTCGGGCAGGTCGCGCCGGGCCATCGGCTCGCCGCCGGAGAAATGGACCTGCAACACGCCCAGCTCCGCCGCCTGTTCCAGCACGCGGCGCCAGTCGTCGGTGCCAAGCTCGCCCTCCCGCCCGTCCAGCGCCAGCGGGTTGGAGCAATATGGGCATTGCAGCGGGCAGCGATGCGTCAGCTCGGCAAGCAGGCTCATCGGGGGCTGGACGGGGGCGGGAGGGGCCGGGGCGATGGTCATGCTGTCAGCACCTGCCGTTCGGTCAGGCTGGCGATCATCTCCAGCACATCCTGCGCGATGACGGGGCGCGGGGCGGCGAACCGCTCGGCCAGGGTGTCGATGATGGCGGACACCGGTCGCGTGCCGTCCACCAGACGCAGGATCTCGGCGGCGATCGGGTCGGCGATGAAGGCGCGTTCGGGCGCCTGGATCACCCACTGGTCGCGCACCCGGTCATGGTGCAGGCGGGTGCCGCGCAGGAAGCGGACGATTGTTTCCTCGCCGACCGGGGACGGAGTGGGGGCGCCGGTCATGAGGCGTCGGGCGTGAAGGCGCCGGGCGGGATGCGGCCGGGGACGACATAGGCGTAATCCAGCGCATCGAGCATCGACCACAGCACGGCGCATTTGAAGGTCAGCGCGTCCAGCACCGCTTTCTGCTCGGCGGCGGTGCGGGCATGTTCGCGCACATAGGCCAGGGCGAAGTCGGAATCGCGCGGGGCCTGGGTCAGCCGGGGCTGGAAATAGGCCAGCGTTTCGGGCGTGACGAAATCATAATGGCGCAGCATGCCCGACACGCGCTCGCTGATGATGGTGGGCGAGAACAGTTCGGTCAGCGACGAGGCGATGGCTTCCAGGATCGGGCGGTCGCGGACGAATTCCACATACGCATCGACGGCGAAGCGGGTGGCGGGGAGCAGGCCCGCCAGCGACTCGACATAGGCGCGGTCCAGCCCGACGCCGTCGGTGAGTTTCAGCCAGCGGGCGACGCCGCCGGTGCCCGGGGCGTCGCCGTCATGATCGACCAGTCGCCGCCGCCATTCGCGGCGCAGGTCGGCCGTCGGCAGGCGGGCCAGCAGGGTCGCGTCCTTGGCGGGGATGCGGCACTGGTAATAATAGCGGTTGAGCGCCCAGGCCTGCACCTGGCCTTTCGTCAGGCGCCCGTCATGCAGGGCCCGGTGGAAGGGATGCAGGTTGTGGTAGCGCTCGGCGCCGATGGCGCGCAGCGCGGCCTCCAGGTCGTCGGGAGAGAGCGGGCGGTCCGTCATGCCGTTATCCTCATACCATCGAAGGCCACGTCCCATCCGGCTGCGTTGGCCGAAGCGCGCTCCGGGCTGTCGGCCAGCAGGACGGGGTTGGAATTATTGATGTGGATCAGGATTTTGTGCCCGATTTCCAGATCGGACAGTGCGCTGATCGTACCGTCCGGACCGCTGACCGACATATGGCCCATGCGCTGGCCGGTCTTCTGCCCCAGCCCGGCGCGGAGCATCTCGTCGTCGGTCCAGAGCGTGCCGTCGAAGAACACGATGTCCGCCCCGCGCAGACGAGCCCGCAGCGCGTCGGTCATGCGTGCGCAGCCGGGAATGAAGAAGACGTGGCGCGTGCCGTCGGTGATCGACAGCCCCACCGTCTCGCCATTTTCGACGATGGCCGCCGGATCGGGGCCGGTTTCGGCGTAGAGCGGCACTTTGCCGGGCACCGCGAAGGGGGTGATCGTCAGCCCGGCCGGGGTGCCGTCGGGCAGCGCCAGCGCGCAGGGCGCGTCCAGCGCCAGGGCGTGGCGCGGTACGATGGTGCGGTCCAGGGCTTCGAAGATCGGGTTGGCATCCAGCAGGTCCAGCACCGGGCGCGTGCCCAGCAGGGTGAAAGGCTGGCGCTCGCGCAGGGTCAGCAGGCCGGTCACGGTATCGACCTCGCCGCCGGTCAGGATCACCCCGGCGATGGGGGTGGAGCGCAGGCCGTCGCGCGGGTGCAGCGAAGGTGTCTGGCCGATCTGCGCGCGCAGGTCCGGCGAGGCGTTGACGACGAACCAGTGCGCGCCGTCGCCGCTGATGGCGATCGAGGCCTGGGTGCGGGGCAGAGCGTCCGGGTCGCCCGATCGGGCGCGCCGGCATCCGGCCGCGTTGGAATTCCATTGCGGGAAGCCGCCGCCAGCGGCCGCGCCGAGAACGATGATGTCGATCATGGCGCAGATATCTAGAACAGAAACGCCGCCCGCACGAGGCTGGGCGGCGTCTCGTGCGGCTTATTTCTTCTGGCCGCAGACGTAGCTGTTGATTTCCGCGCCCAGCGGAATTTCGGTGATCTTCGGAGCAGTCCAGGCCATGTGATCCTCCATCATTCTGGTCATGAAGGCGGGGCTTCCGCTTTCAGGTTGGATGTGAGCCCCGATGATGGCGGCTTTCAACCCTTGATCGTCGCCTTTTGCGACCATTGCCGTTCAGAACTCTCACGTTTCTGTGACGTTGGGGTGTTTGTGACGTTCGGGTGGACGTCAAGGGGGGCGAGGGGTCACATCTCCGCACCGGGCGCGTGGCACCAATGCTGGCGTGCGTTATGGCTTGCGTCGGCGCGGGTGGGGGACTACGCCCCTTTTCAACAATGGTCGGACGGGTTCCGACTGCTGGTTGCCGTTGGCGAGGCTGGGGCGTGATGCTGGCTCCCGAGAGTGAAGAAGCGGATTCGTTCGAGACGCGCCAGCAGCAGCGGGCCATAGAGGTGGTGCGCCGCAGCCGCTTCAGCGCGCAGACCATCTGCCTGCTGATCCTGACGGTGCTGGCCGTTTTCTACACCCTGTATTTCGCGGCGGCGATCATCCTGCCGATCGTGCTGGCGCTGGTGGCCAACCTGCTGCTGTCGACGCCGATGCGCCTGCTGCATGCGCGCCTGAAGCTGCCCAAGACGTTGGCCGCCCTGACCCTGATCCTGTGCCTGTTCGGGGTGATCGGGGCGATCGGCACCGCGATTTCGGTCCCGGCCGCCGGCTGGATCAGCCGTGCGCCGCAGACCATGGCGGCGATCCAGGCGCATATGGCGGTCCTGCGTGGGCCGCTGCGGATGATTCAGGCGGCCAATGAGCGGATCGACAGTTTTCTGGCGGTGGTCAGCGGGCGTGGGAGCGGCGGGGGGCATGCCGCGCTGCTGGCGTCGTCCGCGCCCTCCGGCCAGGGGGGCCTGGGGATGTTCGGCTCCAGCGTGCTGCTGGGGACTCGGGCATTCGTGGGGCAGCTCTTTACCATGATGCTGATGCTGTTCTTCCTGCTGGCGCAGGGGGACAGCCTGCTGCGGCGCTTCGTCGAGATCATGCCGACCTTTGCCGACAAGCGCCGCGCGGTGCAGATCGCCTACCAGATCGAACGCAACGTCTCGCTGTACCTGACGACGATCACGATCATCAACGTGCTGGTCGGGCTGGCGAACATGCTGCAATGCTGGGTGTTCGGCCTGCCCAACCCGCTATTGTGGGGCGTGCTGGCCTTCCTGCTGAACTACATCCCCATCATCGGCCCGCTGACCGGGATTGCGATCTATTTCGTCGTCAGCCTGTTCGTCTTTCCCTCGATGCTCCAGGCGCTGCTGCCGCCGATGGTCTATCTGTGCATCCATCTGATGGAAGGCGAGACGATCACGCCCATGGTGCTGGCCCGGCGTTTCACGCTCAATCCGGTGCTGGTCATGGGGTCGCTGATGTTCTGGGACTGGCTGTGGGGGGTGTGGGGGGCGTTTCTCTCGGTGCCGATGCTCGCGGTCTTCAAGATCATCTGCGACCATGTGGAGGTGCTGACGCCGATCGGCCACGTCGTCGGCGGCCCGACGCGCGGCCCGAAGAGCCGTCCGGCCGCCGCTCTCCCCGAGACGAGCCACGAGGCGGATTAAAAACCTGTTTCAGAAGCCCTGATGGCCCCTCGTGGCCGCCCGCCGGCAGCCGCGCTGTTCAGCCGGCCTCGCCGGCGGCCAGGGCGTGGAGGCGCTCCATCGCGATGATGCGCACGGTGTGACCCTTGCCGATCGTGACCAGCCGTTCGGTCCGCATCCAGCTCAGTGTGCGGCTGACCGTTTCGATCGTCAGGCCCAGATAGTCGGCCATGTCCGAGCGGGTCATGGGCAGCGGCACGTCTTCGGACGGATTGGCGACCTCGCGCACGCGCTCCAGCAGGAAGCTGGCCACCCGTTCGCGCGCGGTCTTGCGGCCCAGCAGCAGCATCTGGTTCTGCGCCGCCACCAGTTCGTTCGATGCTTCCGCCAGCAGCCTGCGTTCCAGGCGGGGAAAATCGTCCATCAACAGCCGCATCCGCGCCCGCGAAAACCGGCACAGTCGCACCGTGTCTATCGCCTCGGCACCGAACGCATACAGGTCGGACACCGCCAGACCGAGGAAATGGCCGGTGGTGGCGAAGCCGGTGATCTGCCGGCGCCCGTCGGGCAGGGCCTTGAACAGCTTCACGTTGCCTGACGTGATATTGTAGAAATCGGTGGCCGGGGCGCCTTCCTCGATGAAGCTGCGGCCCGGCAGGACCAGCGTTTCGACCGCCGTTTCGGCCAGTCGGGCGATGTCGTCATCGTCGATGACGCTGCATACGCTCTGGGCCCGGATGCCGCAGCTCAGGCAATAGCCGGGCTGGCGGTGGGCTCCGGCCAGAATCAGGCGACGCGGACGGGCATCGCGCTGGCAGGCGGTCTGGTCAGACATATCGTCCGGGTTCCTCCCGGTTCAGGCCCGCGGGACAGCGGACCGGTCGTTTTGGCACGGACGGCCATCCGTCCGCTAAGAGCCTGACCGCAAATGTGCCTTGGTGGCGATCCGGCATGTGTTTCCTGCGCTCCGATGCTCAGAAACACACGCTGGACGCGGCCCTGACAGGCCACTCTCGCTCACCAGCCCGCATTTTCGGTCAGGCCCTCATGCCCGCATGCATAGCAGAATGCGGGCTGAATTGATCTGAATCAATGCCTTTTACTGCATCGGACCCAAGCGTGCGGGTATGGAAGGTTCCAGCCGCGCCCAACGATGAATTCCGACCCCTCGCTTGTCGTCGGCCTGCTGGGCCCCCAGGACGCCCCGCTGGTCTATCCGCTGGTGCGCCTGGCCTATCCGGGAATGGCGCGCGGCGCGTGGATGCGGCTGGCGCGCCGTGCCCTGCGCACGGGTCCGCGCGGCCGGCAGGGTATTCTCGTGGCGCGTCACGCCCCCTCTTCTCCACCCTGCGGATTGATATCCTTTCGGTGCGCGCCTGATATGCGCCACGGGCGGGTCCTGACGGCGGAGCACTTCGTCGCGCTGACGTTCGGCGAGGTCTGGTCGGTGCTGGACGCTTTCCTGCCCGCTCTGGAAAATATGGCGTGCGAGGCCGGGTGCGGGAGCGCGCGCGTGATCCTGCCGGGGGACCAGCAGGCGCTGGCGGCACGCATGGCCACCCGTGGGGGCAATACGACACACCCGATGCCGATTCGTACACTGATCGAGATATCGCAGAATATGGCTTGATTTAAGTCAAGGCGATGACAGCCGGTGCGTGATCAATGCACACCACACGATGTTGTTCATCGCTTGAATTTGAAAGGCGCATACGATGAAACTCACCCGTAGCCTCGTCGTCCCGGCCCTGGCCGGTCTGTTGGCGCTGGCACCGGGCGCGGGACGCGCCCAGACGGCTACGCCGTCGGCTTATGTCAATGCGCCCGTTACCTCGGATTCCGTTCCGCCGCCGCCCTCGCATGGCAGCCATTGCGGCCTGTTCGAGACCTGCGCCAGCACCAAGATCGGTCTGGGCAAGGGCGATTTCCTGATCCGTCTGTCCGCGCTGGGCGTGCTGCCCGAAGACCGGGACAGCAAGCTGTGGATCAACGGCAACGCGGTTGCGGGCCGGGTGAAGACCACGCGCCAGGTTACGCCGGAACTGACGTTCGAATATTTCTTCACCGACAATCTTTCGGTGGACCTGATCGCCGCCAGCTCGCGGCATGAGGTTGCCGCCGACGGTGTCGGCGGGGCGGCCCATGTCGATGTCGGCAGCGCCTGGGTGCTGCCGCCCACCGTGACCTTCGCGTGGCATTTCCGGCCGCACAAGCGCTTCAACCCCTATGTGGGTGTCGGCGGCACGATGGCGTGGTTCCATAACGTCTCGCCGGCCGGCGGCCTGGTGCAGAAGCTCAATGTCGGCTTCACCGGCGGGCCTTCGGTCAATGCGGGCTTCGATTACCAGCTCGTGGGCAACTGGTTCTTCAACTTCGACGTCAAGCAGATGTTCATGCGGATGCATGCCTGGGCCAACGACCGTGGCACCAGCAGCCCCTTCATCAAGGCGCATGACTCGCTCGACCCGACCGTGGTTGGCGCCGGTATCGAATACCGGTTCTGATCCCGATGGACATGTTGCCTCCTTCCGACGTTCTGGTTCGGTATGGGGGCAACATGCCGCGCTATACGAGTTACCCGACCGCGGCGCAGTTTGACGCCTCGGTCGGTGCCGCCGAAGCCGATGCGTGGCTTCGTGCGGTTCCGGCGGGCACGCCGGTATCGCTTTATCTGCATGTTCCGTTCTGCGACATGCTGTGCCTGTTCTGCGGGTGCAACAGTTCGGTCGTGCGCGATGCCGACCTGCGGGCGGCCTATGCGCGGCTGCTGATCGACGAATTGCACCGGGTGGCGGCGCGCCTCGGCGCCGGCCGGCCCGTGCGGCATGTGCAGTGGGGCGGCGGTACGCCGACGACCCTGCCGCCCGAGAGCATGCGCGCGGTGATGGAGACGGTGCATCGCCTGTTCGCCGTGGAGGCGGATGCCGAAATCGCCATCGAACTCGACCCCCGTTTTCTGCCCGACGATTATCCGCCGCTGCTGGGCGCGCTGGGGTTCAACCGTGCCAGCCTGGGCGTGCAGGACCTCGATCCGGCCGTGCAGGCGGCCAGTGGCCGGGTGCAGAGCCTGGAACAGACCGAGGATTGCGTGCGCCGGGTGCGCGCGGCGGGACTCCGCTCGGTCAATGTCGATCTGATCTATGGCCTGCCCTACCAGACCGTCGATGGTGCGGGGGATACGGCATTGACCGTCGCGGAGGTGCTGCGGCCGGAGCGGCTGGCGGTGTTCGGCTACGCGCATGTGCCGTGGAAGCAGAAGCGCCAGGCCCTGCTGCCGGAAGCGGCCCTGCCGCCGCCCGTCGAGCGGCTGGCCCAGCGGGCGCGTATCGACGAGGCCCTGCGCCTATCGGGTTATGGCGCCGTGGGGCTGGATCATTATGCCCGGCCCGATGATGCGCTCTGCCTTGCGGCGGCGGCCGGCACCCTGCGCCGCAATTTCCAGGGTTATACCGTCGATCCCGCGCCGGTGCTGGTCGGAGTCGGGGCCTCGGCGATTTCGAATTTTCCCCAGGGCATGACGCAGAACGTACCGGCGAATGCATTCTATGCGCGCGCCATGGAGACCATGCCCGACAGTCTGCCCGCCGTGCGCGGCGTGTGCCGGACCGGGGACGACCGGCTGCGCGGCGAGGTGATCGAGCGGCTGATGTGCGACCTTCAGGTCGATCCGGCTGCCATCGGGGCTCGCCATGGGGCTTCGACCACCTGGTTTGACGGTGCATGGCCGGCCCTGCGGCAGGCCGAGAAGGACGGGCTGGTGGTGCTGGACGGCCCCGTGGTTCGCGTGACCGAGAAGGGCCGGCCGTTCCTGCGCAATATTGCTTCCGTCTTCGACGCGCATCATGTGCCCGCCGGTGTGAAGCGTCATGCCGGTGCGCTGTAGCCCTGCCGTGATGGACATGGGGAGGCCGATGCCCAATCAGGCGGCCGCGTCGGTGCGGGCGGCGGAAGAGCGGGCGTGGCCGTTCGCGCACTGGGTGCTGGAGGATGTTCTGCCGCCGCCGGTCTGTGCCGCGCTGCTGGCGTGGGACCCTGGAGCGGATGCCCATGGCGGCGATACCGGCGGCCGGCGCGATGCCCGCAACGGCCGGCGTGTCTTCGTGACCCCCGAGACGCGCCGCGTGCCGGGGCTGGACCGGCTGGCCCGCATGTTCGATGCCGTGGAGGCTCGCGATGCCATTTCCGCGCGGTGCGGAGCCCGGCTGGCCGGGACGGCCCTGCGGCTGGAACTGTGCCTCGATACCGATGGATTCTGGCTGGAGCCGCATACCGATATCGGGGCGAAGAAGCTGACGCTGCTGATCGCGCTGTCCACCGATGCGGGGGCGGCGGAATGGGGCACCGACCTGATGACGGCGGATGGCCAGCCGGTCGCGCGGGCCAGCGGCGCGTTCAATTCCGGCCTGATGTTCGTGCCCGGCGAAGAGAGCTGGCATGGGTTCGTCCGTCGGCCGATCCGGGGCCTGCGGCGGTCGTTGATCGTCAATTTCGTCTCGCCGGAATGGCGCGCGCTCGGGGAATTGGCGTTCGGTCCCGCGTGCTGATGTGCCGTCGCTTTTGCGTTCCGGCCCCGTTCGGTTCTAGGAAGGCATAAATCTTCCATCCGGGCCGTGGCGTTCATGGCGCAGCAACTGCATGACGAGGCAAGAAAGGCGATGACCGAAAACGCGCGCGAGACAATGGAATTCGATATTGTCGTTGTCGGTGGCGGACCGTCCGGTCTGGCGGCGGCGATCCGTCTGCGGCAGCTCGTGCCGCAGGCCACGGTCTGCCTGATCGAGAAGGGCAGCGAGATCGGTGCCCATATCCTCTCCGGCGCGGTGATCGAACCGCGTGCGCTCGACGAATTGCTGCCGGACTGGCGCGAGACCGGCGCGCCGCTGAATACGCCGGTGACGGAAGAGGCCATGCTCTTCCTGACCGAAAAACGCGGCTATACCGTGCCGATGCTGGACCGGGTGATG
Source organism: Gluconacetobacter dulcium (assembly GCF_014174165.1). Classification (GTDB taxonomy): domain Bacteria; phylum Pseudomonadota; class Alphaproteobacteria; order Acetobacterales; family Acetobacteraceae; genus Gluconacetobacter; species Gluconacetobacter dulcium. The sequence goes on from NZ_JABEQN010000030.1 coordinate 39,723, forward strand.
CCGCACATGCGCAACCACGGCAATTACATCGTCAGCCTCGGCGATGTCTGCCGCTGGCTGGCCGGGCGGGCCGAGGAACTGGGGGTGGAGATCTATCCCGGTTTCGCCGGCGCGGACCTGCTGGTCGAGGACGGGCGCGTGGTGGGGGTGGTGACGGGCGACATGGGCATCGGCCGCGATGGCGAGCCCGGCCCCAACTACGCGCCGGGCATGGAACTGCGCGCGAAATATACCCTGTTCGCCGAAGGGTGCCGGGGGTCGCTGAGCAAGCGGCTGATGGCGATGTATAATCTGCGCAAGGGCGTGGACCCGCAGACCTACGGCCTGGGGATCAAGGAATTGTGGGAGGTTCCGGCCGAGCAGCATCGTCCGGGGCTGGTGCAGCATAGTTTCGGCTGGCCGCTGGACGACCGGACCTATGGCGGCGCCTGGATGTATCATTTCGGTGAGAACCTGGTCTCGTACGGTTTCGTGGTCGGGCTGGATTATCCCAATACCTGGCTCTCGCCGTTCGACGAGATGCAGCGGCTGAAGCTGCACCCCTCCTTCCGGGCCACGTTCGAGGGCGGTCGCCGCATTGCCTACGGCGCGCGGGCACTGTCGGAGGGGGGCATCCAGTCGCTTCCGCGCCTGACGTTCCCCGGTGGCGCGCTGATCGGCGATACGGCGGGCTTCCTGAACGTGCCCAAGATCAAGGGCACCCATACCGCGATGAAATCGGGCATGCTGGCCGCCGAGGCGGTGGCCGAGGCGATGGAGGGGGGCCGGGCGGAGCCGACATCCTATACCGCGCGGGTCCGCAAATCCTGGCTGTGGGAGGAACTGCGCGGCGTCCGTAACATTCGCCCCGCCTTCGCGCGGTTCGGCATGAAGGGCGGCGCGCTCTATTCGGGCATCGACGCCATGCTGTTGCGGGGGCGTGCGCCGTGGACGCTGCATCATCGGCATGCGGACAACGAGGTTCTGGAATCCGCCAGCGCCTCGCCGCAGATCGCCTATCCGAAGCCGGACGGCAAGATCACGTTCGACAAGCTGTCGTCGGTCTTTCTCTCCGCCACCAATCATGAGGAAGACCAGCCCGTTCATCTGAAGCTGCGTAACGACGCGCTGTGGAAGACGGTGAACTGGGATGTGTTCCGCGCGCCCGAGAGCCGTTATTGTCCGGCCGGCGTTTACGAGGCGGTGGATGTCGAGACCGCGCCGCGCTTGCAGATCAACGCCCAGAACTGCGTGCATTGCAAGACGTGCGACATCAAGGACCCGACGCAGAATATCGACTGGTGCACGCCCGAGGGCGCCGGCGGGCCGAATTACCCCGGCGGGATGTGATTTTTTGGCGAAATGCGCTATGGGGGGCGCCCCCCCGAGGGCGGTTGCTCTCTTTCCGCTGACAGACAGGCGAAGAGGTCCATGAAGGTTCTTGTTCCCGTAAAGCGCGTGATCGATTTCAACATCAAGCCGCGCGTGAAGGCGGACGGCACGGGTGTCGAGACCGCTGGCGTGAAGATGTCGATGAACCCCTTCGACGAGATCGCGGTCGAGGAAGCCGTGCGCCTGAAGGAAAAGGGCATCGCGACCGAAGTGGTCGTGGTGTCGGTCGGTGTGCAGCAGGCGCAGGACACGCTGCGCACCGCCATGGCGATGGGTGCTGATCGGGCGATTCTGGTCCTGACCGACGTGGCGGTTGAGCCGCTGGCGGTGGCCAAGGTCCTGAAGGCGCTGGTGGCGAAGGAAAGCCCCGACCTGGTGCTGCTGGGCAAGCAGGCGATCGACGACGACATGAACGCCACCGGCCAGATGCTGGCCGGTCTGCTGGGCTGGGCCCAGGGCACGTTCGCCAGCAAGATCGAGATCGCGGACGGCAAGGCCACCGTGACGCGCGAGATCGATGGCGGGCTGGAAACGCTGACGCTGACGCTGCCGGCCATCGTGACCGCCGACCTGCGGCTGAACGAGCCGCGCTATGCCTCGCTGCCCAACATCATGAAGGCGCGCAAGAAGCCGCTTGAGACGATCGCGCCCGCCGATCTGGGTGTGGATGTGACGCCGCGCCTGACCATCGTCTCGGTGACCGAGCCGCCGGCGCGCCAGCAGGGCATCAAGGTCGAATCCGCCGCCGATCTGGTGGCGCGTCTGCGCAACGAAGCGAAGGTGATCTGATCATGGCCGTACTCGTTTTTCTGGATCATGAGTCCGGTGTCATTCGTCAGGCGTCGCGTTCGGCCGTCACGGCGGCGCGGGCGCTGGGCGAGGTGCATGCGCTGGTCACCGGCGATGCCGCCGTGGCCGATGCCGCCGCGCGGATCGACGGCGTGGCCAAGGTGCTGCGCGCGGCCGGTGCCGCAACCGCCCATGAACTGGCCGAGCCGCTGGCGGCGGTGATCGCCGATCTGGCCCCGGCCTACAGCCATATCGTCGCGGCCTCGGGCGCGAGCGGGAAGAACGTGCTGCCGCGTGCCGCCGCCCTGCTGGACGTGCAGCCGATCCCCGACGTGGTGTCGATCGTCGATGCCGAGACGTTCGTGCGCCCGATCTATGCCGGCAGCGCGCTGGCGACGGTGAAGTCGTCGGATGCGAAGAAGGTGCTGACGGTGCGCGCCTCGTCCTTCGATCCCGCTTCGGCCGAAGGCGGCGCCGCCCCGATCGAGCAGGTGACGGTGCCGGACGGGCCGGCGGTGTCGGCGTTCGTCTCGATCGCGCTGTCGAAATCCGAGCGTCCCGAGCTGGAATCGGCGCGGGTGATCGTCTCGGGTGGCCGGGGCATGCAGAACGAAGAGAACTTCAAGCTGCTGAACCCGCTGGCCGACCGGCTGGGAGCGGCGATCGGCGCCTCGCGCGCCGCCGTCGATGCCGGGTTTGTGCCCAACGATTATCAGGTGGGGCAGACCGGCAAGATCGTGGCGCCGGACCTGTATATCGCCGTTGGGATTTCCGGCGCGATCCAGCATCTGGCGGGGATGAAGGACAGCAAGGTGATCGTCGCGATCAACAAGGACCCTGAAGCCCCGATCTTTCAGGTGGCGGATTACGGGCTGGTCGGGGACCTGTTCGAGATCCTGCCGCAGGTTGAGGCGGCGCTGGATACGGCGGGCTGAAGGGGAAGGTCGGGCTCCGCCCGAACCCGCAAGGGGCCGGCGGCCCCTTGACCCCGATTCGTTAGTCTTCGCCCAGGACCGCTCGGGCACGGCGGACGATTGTTTCGTACTCCTCCGCGTTCAGGTGGCCCTCGTGCAGCATCGCGCTGGCGCGTGCCAGCGCATCGCGGGCATGGGCGGCGTCGGGGATCGGGTAGCGGCGGCCGGGGAGCGCGAACGCGTCGTCCGGCAGGGCATTGCGCTCTTCTTCGGTGAGACGGGACATCGGGGGGCCTTTCTTTAAGGGGTTCAGACGCGGGCGACGTCTTCGGCGATCTGGTCTTCCTCATCCAGTTCGTTCAGTTCGGCCATTGCGCTCTTGGCGGTTCGGCCCGGCAGTTCGGTGGCCAGGCCTGGGACGATTCGTCCGGGCTTGAGATTGCGCACCACCGAGAAGGCGGTCAGCACGGCCCAGGTGCCGAAGACGACGCTGCCCAGAACCTGCCCGACCTGCACGCCGCAGGGGCCGAACCGCATGCCGATCCAGACGAACGGAATGGTGCCCAGCGTTGCCCGCCCCCAGTTGAACAGCGTGGAATAGAGCGGGAAGCCCAGATTGTTGAAGGCCGTGTTGGCGACGAACAGCATGCCGATGAACAGGTAGCTGCCGACGGTCCAGGTGCAGAACAGGCGGATCAGGTCGGCCGTGGTGCCCTGGGCGGCAAACGCCTGCACCACGAGATTCTGTGCCGGCAACAGGATCGCCCAGGTCAGCGCGACGCAGAGGGCGACCAGCTTGAGCGCCGCCACCAGGGTCTGGCGCACCCTGTCCAGTTGGCCCGCCCCCTGATTCTGCGACATGATCGGCCCCACCGAGCCGGTCAGCGCGAAGACGAAGGCGAAGGCGACGGGCACGATCCGGTCGATGGTCGCCTGCCCCGCCACCGCCGCCAGGCCGAACGTGGCCATGGCATGGGTGACGAACAGGCCGCCGATGGGGGTGGCCAGGTTGGTCAGGATCGCCGGCATCGCGACCCCGCCGACCAGTTTGGCGTCATGCAGAATGTAGCGGGTGGAGGGCATGGCCAGCAGGTCGTGCCGCCGCACCGCCAGATAGCTCAGGATGGCCACCAGCCCACGGGACAGGATGGTGCTGATGGCGGCGCCCGCCAGCCCCAGATGCAGCCAGAAGATCAGCAGCGGGTCGAGCATGGCCGAGGCCAGTGCCCCGATCAGCGTCACGTTCATGGATTGTTTGGCGTCGCCGACCGCGCGCAGCAGGCTGGAGCAGCCCATGCCTGCCGCGACCAGCCACAGGGCGGGGGAGACGATGCGGATATACTGGCCGGCCTGCTCCGCCACGCGGCCCGTTGCGCCGAACAGATGCAGGATCGGGGTGGAGAAGATGGCCGTTGCCAGCCCCAGCGCGACCATGACCGCCGTCATGACCAGCACGAAGGACGAGGCGATGCGCCGCGCCCGGTCGTGCCGGCCGGCGCCGATCTGGCGGGCGGTGACGGCGCCCAGTCCGATCGACATGCCGATGGAGACCGCGATCTGGACATAGCCGACCGCGCCGGTAAAGCCGATCGCCGCCGTGAGCGCCGGGTCGTTCAGGCGCGAGATGTAGAACAGGTTCAGCAGATCGACGGCGAACACGGCCATCAGCCCGATCGCCCCGGTGCCGGCCATGACGACGACATGGCGCATGATGTCGCCGGAGCAGAAACGAGCGGGACGGCATGCCTGCGTCATCGGGCCGCGTCCCTGCCCGCCCCGGCTGCGCGTGTGGCCGCGCCCCTGGTGCAGCATGCGGCGCCGGCTGAGGGTCCTGGGATCATTGCCCCGATGATAGACTCTTTCCCGCCGCGGGAAAGCCCGATCGTGCATGGGTCGCGCGGACGGCGGCCCGTCGTGGGCATGAGATGGCCGGATGCGGGGGGCGGAACGCCGGCGGTCAGAAGCGGCCCGGTTCGGTGGCGGCCAGCCCGGTCAGGAAAATGCGTACCCAGCGGCGGATATTGGCCTCGATCTCGTCCCAGGCCATGAGGTCGCGCGCATGGAACAGTTCGCCCAGGATCAGCTTGCCGACCGTCATGTTGAACAGGCCGATGGCGAGGTCCTCGACATCGTCGATGGGCCAGGTGCCGGCCGCCTGCTGGCGCAACAGCCATTCCTCGATCTGGTTGCAGTTTCCGCTCAGCTCGATGCTTTGCATGATGCGGCGGATTTCGGCGGAATCGCGGATTTCGCCGACGATGGCGCGGACCAGGCACATCCGGTCCGGTGCCAGCACGCGGGTGGCGATCGTCAGCAGAATATGGACCAGTTCGGCCTCGGGCGCGATGTCGGCCGGGCAGCGGACCGTCATGTGCTTGATGTCGAACAGCCGCTCGCGGATCAGGGTGCGGAACAGGTCCTCCTTCGAGGCGAACATCTGGTAGATGGTCTTCTTGGACATGCCCGACATCTGCGCCAGCTTGTCCATGGATGCGCTATGGTAGCCGTGATCGTCCAGAATCTGGCAGGCGGCGTTCAGGATCAGCTCCCGCCGTTCGCCACCGTCCAGCACCGGAGGACGGCCCGGGCATCGCTTTTCGGCGCACGGTCCGGGTTCGCGGGGGCGGGCAAGCATCAGATCCGATATCGTCGCCCCGGTAGCGGGCATTCCAGCAATCCCTTCCTGTCGCGAGCGGCCGGCCTGTCGGGCGACCATTGACCGGAGTTTAGAAACGAAATAGTTTCCCGGCAAGAAAACCACTCGGTTTCCATATGCCGGCATTGCATGGGACGGTTTCGCGGGGGCATGGCTGCCGCGACGCCGGTTTTCGGTCAGGGCCGGCGATCTGTCGTTTCCGCAGGGCTCAATCACGCAATGACGTACCCCCGTCCCCATCGCGCCGTCCTTCTTGCCGCCTGCGCATCTCTGGCGCTGGCCGGCTGCAAGCGTCAGGCTGCTCCCCCCGCTCCTCCGCCGCAGCAGGTCGGCGTCAGGACCCTGAGCGCGGCACCGTTCAGCGTCACCACCGACCTGCCGGGCCGGACCGAGGCGATCGAGATCGCCCAGGTGCGTCCGCAGGTGAACGGCGTGATCCAGAAGCGCCTGTTCGTGGAGGGTTCTGACGTGACCGCCGGCCAGCAGCTCTACCAGATCGATCCGTCGGCCTATCAGGCGACCTATGATGCGGCCAAGGCGCAATTGCAGCACGCGCAGGCGGCGCGTGTCACCGCGCAGGCGAAGCTGGACCGCTACGGGCCGCTGGTGCGCGCCCATGCCGTCAGCCGTCAGGATTACGACGATGCCACGGCCGCCGCGCGCGAGGCCGATGCCGACATCGCCCAGGCGCACGCGAATGTCGAAAGCGCCATGGTCAACCTGAATTATACCCGCGTGCTGTCGCCGATTTCCGGGCGGATCGGCCGGTCGCTGATGACGGTCGGCGCGCTGGCCACGGTGGGGCAGACCTCGAGCCTGTCGGTCGTGACCCGGCTGGACCCGATCTATGTCGACGTCAACCTGCCGGCGACGCGGCTGCTCGAACTGCGGCGCGAGTTGCAGCAGGGGCGGTTGCAGCGTGCGGGCCAGGACGCGGCCACCGTCACGCTGACGCTGGAGGATGGCAGCACCTACGAGCAGCCGGGCCGGCTGGAATTCTCGGAAGTGAATGTGGACGAGACGACGGGGACCGTGGTGGTGCGTGCGGTGATGCCGAACGCGGCGCACATGCTGCTGCCCGGCATGTATGTCCATGCCAGGCTTGAAGAGGGCGTCGATCCGTCCGCGCTGCGCGTGCCGCAGGAAGCGGTCACCCGCAATTCGCACGGCGATCCGACGGTGATGGTGGTGAGCGCGGACAACAAGGTTGCCATTCGCGGCATCACGACCGGGCCCGCCGTCGGAAGCGACTGGATCGTGACTGCCGGGCTGAAGGCGGGTGAGCGGATCGTGGTCAGCGGCCTGCAGAAGATCCACCCTGGCGATACCGTTTCCCCCACCGAGGCGGCCGCCCAGCCCGCCCAGCAGGGCAAGGCGGGATAAAAACGCATGTCACGTTTCTTCATTGATCGGCCCATCTTCGCATGGGTCATCGGGCTGGTGATCATGCTGGTGGGGGCGGTTTCGGTCTTCCGCCTGCCGATCGCCCAGTATCCCTCCATCGCGCCGCCGCAGATCGCGATTACCGTGACCTATCCGGGCGCTTCGGCCGAGACGGTGAACAACACCGTGGTCCGGCCGATCCTGCAGCAGATGTACGGCCTGGACCATCTGGAATATGTCTCGGCGCAGTCGTACGCCAGCGGACAGATGGAAATCGACCTGACGTTCGAACAGGGGACCAACCCCGACATCGCGCAGGTCCAGGTGCAGAACAAGCTCCAGCTTGCCCAGCCGCGTCTGCCGACGGAAGTGACGGCCCAGGGCCTGACCGTGACCAAGGCCGTGAAGAACTTCATGCTGGTGTTGGGCTTCATTTCCACCGATGGCAGCATGACCGGCCCGGATATCGCGGACTATGTGGCATCGAACGTTTCCGATCCGCTCAGCCGCGTTTCGGGTGTGGGCGATCACACGCTGTTCGGCGCCGAATATGCCATGCGGATCTGGCTGGACCCCGGCAAGCTGTTCAAATACGGGATGACGATCAGCGACGTGCAGACGGCGCTGCAGGACCAGAACATCCAGATTTCCTCGGGCGAGATCGGCGGCCTGCCGGCCAAACCGGGGGCACGGCTGGATGCCACCATCATCGGGCCGACCCGGCTGACGTCGCCCGAGGAGTTCGGCAATATCCTGCTGCGCGTGGCGCAGGGTGGTTCGCAGGTGCGGATCCGCGATGTCGCGCGGGTGGAGCTTGGGCCGCAGAGCTACAACATCACGTCGTTCTATAATAACCAGCCGAATGTCGGCATGGCGCTGAAGCTGGCGCCTGGTGCGAACCAGTTGACGACCGAAGCGGCGGTGCGGACCGAGATCTCGCAGCTTGAGAAGTTCTTCCCGCCGGGGCTGAAGGTCGTCTATCCGCTGGATACCGAGCCTTTCATCGTGCTGTCGATCAAGGAAGTCGTCATTACGCTGGCCGAGGCAATCGCTCTCGTCTTCGTGGTCATGCTGATCTTCCTGCAGAATTTCCGTGCGACGCTGATCCCGACCATCGCGGTGCCGGTGGTGCTGCTGGGCACGTTCGGCATTCTTGCCGCGCTGGGATTCTCGATCAACACGCTGACCATGCTGGCCATGGTGCTGGCGGTGGGCCTGCTGGTCGATGACGCCATCGTCGTGGTCGAGAATGTCGAGCGCGTGATGTCGGAAAAGAATCTCTCGCCGAAGGAAGCCGCGCGCGTTTCGATGGACGAGATCTCGGGCGCGCTGGTCGGCATCGTGCTGGTGCTGACGGCGGTGTTCCTGCCGATGGCGGCCTTCGGCGGGTCGACCGGCGTGATCTATCGCCAGTTCTCCATCACCATCGTTGCCGCGATGTGGCTGTCGGTGCTGGTGGCGATGATCATGACCCCTGCCCTTTGCGCCACGATGCTCAAGCCCGGCACGCATGAGAAGACCACCGGTCTGGCCGGATGGTTCAACCGCAGCTTCGCCCGCGTCAACAATGGCTATCAGTCCGGCGTGCGCTGGATGCTGGGACGCAGCGTGGTGTCGCTGATCCTGTATGCGCTGCTGACCGGGCTGGTGGTGTTCCTGTTCGCCCGTCTGCCCCAGGGCTTCCTGCCGGACGAGGACCAGGGGCTGATCTTCGGCCAGGTGACGATGCCGCCGGGTGCGACCAAGGAGCAGACGGCAGCCGTCAACCGCAAGATCACCGATTACATTCTGAAGACCGAAGGCGACAATGTGGTGTCGGTCTTTGCGATGAACGGCTTCAACTTCGCCGGTCAGGGGCAGAATGCCGGAGCGTTCTTCATCCGGTTGAAGGATTGGGATGTACGGCCGAATGCGTCGCAGAGTTCTTCAGCGATTGCCATGCGGGTCATGATGCATTTCTGGGGCGACCCGGAAGCGCAGATTTTCGCCATCAATCCGCCGGCGGTGCTGGAACTGGGCAATGCGACGGGCTTCGACCTGGAACTGGAGGATCGCGGGCATCTGGGGCATGAAAAGCTGCTGGCCGCGCGCAACCAGATACTGATGGCGGCGGCCAAGGACCCGCGCCTGATGGCGGTGCGCCCCAACGGCCTGGAAGACGCCCCGCAATACAAGCTGGACATCGACCGCGAGAAGGCGAACGCGCTGGGCGTGACCAATGCCGAGATCAATACGACGATCGAAGGCGCGCTGGGGTCGATCTACGTCAACCAGTTCATGCGCAGCGACCGCGTGAAGCAGGTCTATATTCAGGGCGAGCCTGACGGGCGCATGCTGCCCGAGGATCTGGGCAAGTGGTACCTGCGGAATGTGGGGAACACGCTGGTGCCGTTCAACGCGATTGCGTCGGGGCACTGGATTGTCGGCCCGCAGAAGGTGGAAGATTACAACGGCCTGAATTCTTACGAAATTCTCGGCCAGCCATCGGCGGGATACAGCACGGGCACGGCCATGGTGGCGATCCAGGAGGCGCTGGCCAAGCTGCCGCCCGGCATCGGCTATGAATGGACCGGTCTGTCGTACGAGCAGATGGCGTCGGGGGGCTCGACCGGGCCGCTCTATGCGCTGGCAGGGACGGTGATCCTGCTCTGCCTGGCGGCGCTGTATGAAAGCTGGGCGGTGCCCTTCGCGGTGATGCTGGTCATTCCGCTGGGCGTGCTGGGGGCGCTGACCGCCACGCTGTGGCGGGGCCTGGCCAACGACGTGTATTTCCAGGTGGGGCTGCTGACCACGGTGGGGCTGGCGGTGAAGAACGCGATCCTGATCGTGGAATTCGCCAAGGCTTTCTTCGAATCCGGCGACAGCCTGCTGGACTCGGTGGTCAAGGCCGGGCGCGAGCGGCTGCGGCCGATCCTGATGACGTCGATCGCCTTCGTCTGCGGTGTGTTTCCGCTGGCGATCGCGACCGGGGCCGGGTCGGGCGCGCGCGTGGCGATCGGCACCGCCGTGGTGGGCGGCATGCTGTCCGCCACCCTGCTGGCCATCTATTTCGTGCCGCTGTTCTTCGTGCTGGTGCTGCGGCTGTTCCGGGTTCGCCGGGTGAAGGACCGTGTGGACCCGCATGCCGATCTATCCCGTCCCGCCGGGCCGTCCGGTCAGGAGAGCTGAGTTCATGAACGGGTTTCTTTCTCCGCGCCGGGCCGGGCTGATGGTTCTGGCGGCGCTGTCGGGATGCACGATGATTCCCGACTACAAGCGGCCGGCCCTGCCGGTCGCATCCACCTGGCCGCAGGGGCCGGCCTACCATGCCGCTGCCCCTGGGCAGATCGGCACGGCGGCGTCTGACCTGGGCTGGCGCGAATTCTTCGTCGATCGGCGGCTTCAGGCGCTGATCGCGCTGGCGGTGCGGGAGAATCGCGACCTGCGGTCGGCGGCCTATGCCGTGGTGCAGGCGCAAGGCCAGTACCGGGTGCAGCATGCGTCGCTCTTTCCGCAGATCGGATCGACCGGTGCGGCGATCTATCAGGCGCCTTCGAGCCATGCGGGCTTGAGTTTCGCACCGGGTCTGGATGCGGGCCGGAGCGGACAGCCTTACAGCGATGGCCGGGTCTTCAAATTCTACCAGGCGGGCATCGGCTTCTCGTCCTATGAGATCGACCTGTTCGGCCGTATCCGCAGCCTGTCGCGCGAGGCGGCGGACCAGGTGCTCAGCCAGGCCGCCAGCGAGCGCAGCCTGCTGATCAGCGTGATCTCGCAGGTGGCGACGACCTATGTGGCCTGGCTGGCCGATACCGAGCAGCTCAAGGTGACCGAGCAGACGCTGGCATCGCAGAAGGAGACGCTGCGCCTGACCCAGGCCGGCTTCGATAACGGCGAGGCCAACCAACTGACCTTGCGTCAGGTCGAGACGCAGGTGGAGCAGGCGGCGGCCAATCACGCCCAGTATCAGCGCCAGGTGGCGCAGGATGAAAACGAACTGGTGCTGCTGGTCGGGGCGCCGCTGCCCGCGAACCTGCCGGCGCCGGCGCCGTTCGGGCAGCAGACGATCCTGGCCGACCTGCCGGCGGGCGTGCCTTCCGACCTGCTGGACCGGCGGCCGGACATTCAGTCCGCCGAATTCTCGCTGCTGTCGGCCAACGACGATATCGGCGCGGCGCGGGCCGCCTTCTTCCCGCGCCTGACCCTGACGGCATCGGACGGCGTGTCCAGCCTGCAGTTTCGCAACCTGTTCACCCAGGGTGCCACGACGTTCGGGATCAATCCCCAGATCCAGATCCCGCTGCTGACCTGGGGGCAGAACGAAGGCACGTTGCAGGCCTCCAAGGCCCTGCGCAACCAGCGCATGGAGGCCTATGAAAAGGCGATCCAGACGGCGTTCCACGAAGTTTCGGACGCGCTGACCGCGCGGGCGACCTATCTGGACCAGTCGCGCCAGCTCGATGCGCTGGTGGCGTCTTCGGCCGATGCCTACCGGCTGGCGCGGATGCGCTTCGATGCGGGGGTGGATTCCTACCTGAGCACGCTGGATGCGCAGCGCACGCTCTATGGTGCGCAGCAGAGCCGGATTTCGGTGCATGAGGCGCGCTACCAGAATCTGATCACCGTCTATCGTGCCCTTGGGGGCGGGTGGACGGAACGGACCGTGCCACCGGGCCGGGTTGCCGCGGCGGCGACGCAGAAAGGCTGAAGAAACCGGTATGGGCCGGATGTGCAGGGCGGGTTCTTCGGAACCCGCCTTTTTTGTTCTGCACGAAAATTCAGCACTCTCATGAAATAACATTGAATTGAACCTGATCATTTATTGTGCGTTGCAATGTATTGTGCGGTGCAACAAAATCATAAAACAGCATTTATTTGCATATTTCGTTTGACCGGTAGAAAAAAACACGTCATTAAAGCTTCATCAGAGTGAGAAGACCGGAACGGCCCACTCTTATGAACAAGAAACCCGTGGCGATACGATCGCGGGACTTATAAACGGGGGATCGAACCCTCGAACTGACCCTAAAAAAGGTGCATCTTTCACGATGCACCTTTTTTTATTGGCCTGGCTGCGATATGCGCGGTTTCTTCGTTTGTGAGGACAGGCCCGGATTGAAACAGATTTCCCACGACCCCAGGCTGGTTATTGTCGTCATTATGGTCACGGTTGCCATGGGGGCGCTGGATGCTGTTTCGCTGACTCATCTGAAGGTCTTTACCGGCTACATGACGGCGACCGTCATTCTGATTGCGGTGCATCTGACGTCGGGGGAATCCGTTGCCGGGCCGGGCGTGGTGGCGATTACCGCCTATCTGGCCGGGGCTGCGCTGGGGGGACGGCTGGTCCGGCGATCTTATTCGCGGCGGCGGACGGTGGCGGACCTGCTGACGGGGGTGGGGGCGCTCGTGCTGGTGGCGGCCCTGATCTGGTGGCAGGACGCGGCCTGGCGGTACTATGCCACGCTGGTCGTTCTGGCGATTGCCATGGGGTTGCAGACATCCGCGACCCGTCACGCCCAGGTTACGGACCTGACCTTGCCGGCTGCGACCATGCTGCTGCACGGGTTGATGCATGACAGCCGGCTGGCCGGCGGGCCGGCGAAAGGAGCCTGGCGGCGGGTGGCCGCGATCCTGGCCCTGTTCAGCGGGGCGGTGCTGGGGGCGCTGGTGTCCAGCGTGTCGGTGCCGATCGCGATCGGTCTGGTGGGGCTGCTGATCGGCACCGCCGGAGGCTTGCTTTACGTGGGTGACCATCCGCTGCTGGAGCGGCTGGAAACGCTCGGCCCGTTGTGAAGATCAGGGCGCTGCCCTGAAACCCGGCAGGGGCCGACGGCCCCTGCACCCCGATTTCCTGACGAATGGTTTCCAAAGGCTCTGTTATCGTTAAGTGTTGGGTTTGGGATCGTTGTGCTGTTTTGTGCGTTTCATCTTATGTTTCCTGGAGGGAAGCGAGATGGACCGCGAAGCCTTTGGACTGCTTTTGGGCCAGGTCAGCGTTCTGGACGATGTCCAGCGTGAGACGCTGTGCCGCGTTTTGTCGGATCAGGACCCTGGAGCCGAAGTGGCGGCCCTTGTGGATGGTGCGGGAGGCCAATCACGATCCTGCCCGCGATGTCGGAGCGATCGGATTGGCGCATGGGGACAGGCTCATGGTCTGCCGCGCTATCGCTGCAAGGCGTGCCTGCGGACCTTCAATGCGCTCACGGGCACCAGCCTTGCCCGGCTTCGTCACAAGGACCGCTGGCTGGGGTTTGCCGCGGCGCTTGCGCAGGCCACGAGCATACGCAAGACCGCGAA
>NZ_JABEQN010000031.1 GCF_014174165.1 Gluconacetobacter dulcium
GCTCGCCATCACCGCCGTCATGAGGAAGCTCATCGTCCTCGCAAACGCACTCGTGCGACACAATCGCTCATGGGCGCCAAAAACAGCTTGATCAAGACGGATACTCTGCCCCGACACCCCGGCAGGAGGCTTGCCTCCTGCACCTCGATTCCTGATCCTGAGCTGTCGTTCGGTCTTGGTGCTTGCGGCGCCTTGGTCTTTTTGCACGCCGTTGATCTGGCGCGAGATGGCAGGTAGATTATTTCAAAAGATTGCCAGTCAGGAGCCCACGCGGAATGGTCACGCCGAAAAACGCGCCTCTGCGCGCTCTCGCCATCCTTGCCATGCTAGGCAGCCTGCCGTCGTGTGAAACGACCGCCCAGCGGATCGCGCAGAAGGAAGACCACCTTGCCGCAGCGGGCTTTGCGCTGAAACCCGCCAGTTCGCAGCAGCAGCAGGCGATGCTGAACCGTCTGCCGCCGCATCATTTCGTCCGCCGAACCCATGGCGGCAACGTGTTCTACGTGTATGCCGACCCGACCGTGTGCGACTGCCTGTATGTCGGCGACCAGGCCGCCTACGACAACTACCAGAGCTATCGCCAGCAGAAGATGCTGGCCGACGAACAGCAGATGACGGCCGGCGAATATCAGGACACCATGTGGAACTGGAACGCATGGGGCCCGATGGGCGGCCCCGGCTGGGGCGGCTGGAACCCGTCGTGGAACCCGGCATGGGGAAACTGGGACCCTGGCATGGGGCAATATAACGCCGGCTGGTAAGCCGGCGTTATACGCAGCGAAACAAACCGGAGGCCGCAGTTTTTCATCCAGACGCTTTTCTCATCGAAAAATGATTATATGTTCTGTAAACTATTCTATTCTTGGACAGCCATCCAATCACTTCGGAATTAATTCAACCAACAACGACCTGTGCGGCGGCACCCGCAATGGCGAACAACGCGCCAGATGCACATTCCGCCGGATCGATATAAAAGCGCGTACGCATAGTATTGCCGATAATCGGCTCGGCCTCGAACCCCAGTGCCTGACATACTTCAACGCTGGCAAGAGTACTAATCCGCAATCGGCCGTGGCTGGTCGTCACAACCAATAGAACCCGACCAGTTGCAAGTGCGACACGCAAGTCCTTATTGTCAGTATAATAGACTCGAAGAACATCCGGACACTGTTCCTGTAGATCGTCGATTATCCGTACGCCGGCCGGTGACAAGCTACGACGAAAACGCAACTCCTCGCCACAGAGACCTTCGGCCTCAGCCAACGCGACTTCGCTCTCGCTTGGTGCCTCCCCCGTATTCGCATCGAACACATCGACCACCGCACGGGATGCCGGCCGGCCCGTGACAGGATGCATACCCACTCCAGTGACACCGAACGCCGAAAAGGTCGTCGTCTTCATTATGTTCTTGAACGCAACTTCGACTTCGGCGACGCCGACATCTTCCCTCTCCGTGCCCGGTACCGTCTCCGCATTGCAGATAGGGCGAAATTCGCGGATCGACTGCTTTTCGAGTGGACGCAGCCATACCTCGCGGACCCAATTTCCACGCTCCTTACCTTTGGCTCCGACCAAAAGGGTTTCGCAGACAGCCGGCACCGGCTGGAACACACATCTGATTCGGCCAAGCATCGTTGCTTCATTGCCGGGGCCAATCCGGTCCCAATTTCTGGCGGCGAAGCGAGCCTTGTTAAAAGTGCAATGCGATCCGTTGGTCAGAATCTGGCCGACGAGTTGATCGTACGCCGTCGCGCGTCCTTCCGGCAGGCAGGCAGCAATGTCATCAATCGGGGCTCCCGAGAGATCTTTCAGGATTTTCGCCATTATTTTCGGCCGAAAACAGATGACTTTCGCGCGGAGCGTTTGGCCGACAATATGGCGCACCCAGCGATCGAGCACGGGAGCCTGAAAGGAGGCCTCAGCCGTGACGTGAAGACCGATGTAGAAGAGCTTGTCGTCAAAGAACAAGGCATACAGACCAGGACCGACGAGATCGTCAGGAACTGTCCCAATCCGCTTGGCGACAAGATTCGCCCATTCGGGTTTGTTCGGATACGGTAACTGCGCTTCAAGCGTGAATAAAGTATCTGCAGTATAATTCATTCCAAAATTCTCCACTTTATTCATGTATAATTTTTCAATATTCATCAGAAAATATCTATCGCCAGTAATATCCTTCATCATGAATTGCCATGAGACGATGGACCGTTTGGAAAGCCTATACCAATTCCAACGGACAAGGGACGTGCAGGGCAGCGTCCTGCGACTTCCCCTACCCGTCCAGCGACTGCAATTCGAACAGCCGCCGATACAACCCGCCCTCATGCGTCACCAGTTCCGCGTGTGATCCGTCTTCCAGCAACACGCCGTGGGCGAAGACCAGGATGCGGTCCAGGCCGACGACGGTGGAGAGGCGGTGGGCGATGACCAGCACCGTACGGCCGAGCATCAGCCGTTCCATGGCCTCCTGCACCAGGATTTCCGATTCCGAGTCCAGGCTGGATGTCGCCTCGTCGAAGATCAGGATCGGGGCGTTGGTCAGGAAGGCGCGGGCGATGGCCACGCGCTGGCGCTCGCCGCCCGACAGCTTGACGCCGCGTTCGCCGACCATGGTGGCGTAGCCCTTGGGCAGGCGGTCGATGAAGCCGGCCGCATTGGCCTGACGCGCGGCTTCCTCGATTTCGGCCATGGAGGCGCCGGGGCGGCCATAGGCGATGTTCTCGGCCAGCGAGCGATGGAACAGTACCGGCTCCTGCTGCACGATCGCGATCTGCGACCGCAGGCTGGACTGCGTGACGGTGGCGATGTCGGTGCCGTCGATCAGGATCTGGCCGGAGGTTACGTCATAAAGCCGCTGCAACAGCTTGATCAGCGTGGTCTTGCCCGAGCCTGACGGGCCAACCAGCGCGACACGGCTGCCGGCGGGGATGTCGATCGACAGGTCGTGGAACAGCGGACGGATCTGCGCCTTGTAACCGAAGCCGACATGATCGAAGCGGATGGCCCCATGCGTGACGCGCAGCGTGCCGGCGCCCGGCCGGTCCGCGACGCCCAGCGGCTGGCGATAGATGGCGACGAGTTCTTCCATTTCGTTGACCGAGCGCTGGACCATCGAGATCTGCTGCCCGATATCACGCAGGTAGCCCTGCACCAGAAAGACCATGGTGAGCACATACGCCACGTCGCCCGGTCCGGCACGGCCGCGCCACCACAGCGCCAGCACCGCGCCGATCAGCAGGACGCGCATCAACAGGGCTGCGATGTTCTGGAGATTTCCCGAATTGGTGCCGCGGATCCACGACCGTTCGGTGCGCGTCTGCCAGCGTGCGAGGATGCGCGACAGATGTGCGTCCTCACGCGCTTCGGCCCCGAATGCCTTGACGACGGTATTGCAGGTGACGGCATCGGCCAGCGCCGCGCCCATGCGGGTATCCCACTTGTTGGCCAGCCGGGCCGAGGGCGCGACATAGCGCAGGGTCAGCGACGTGGACATCGCCACCAGCAGGATCGAACTGACCCCCAGCAGCAGGCCCATCGACGGCCAGTGCGCCGCCAGCACCACCGTGGTCGCCGCCAGCACCAGCACGCTGGGCAGCAGCATGAGCATCAACGTATCGGCCAGCGTGTCGGTGGCCCACATGCCGCGCGTCAGCCGGCGCACGGTCGAACCGGCGAAGGTGTTGCCGTGCCAGTCGGTCGAAAAACGCTGGACGCGGGCAAAGGCGCTCTCGGCAATGCCGCGCATGGTGCGCGCGGTCAGATGCGTGATGCCCAGATACGACATGCGGCGCCCGGCCACGCCCAGCAGGCCCAGCAGCACCAGCCCGCCGACCAGCCACAGC
Organism: Gluconacetobacter dulcium; assembly: GCF_014174165.1. Lineage (GTDB taxonomy): Bacteria > Pseudomonadota > Alphaproteobacteria > Acetobacterales > Acetobacteraceae > Gluconacetobacter > Gluconacetobacter dulcium. The sequence goes on from NZ_JABEQN010000031.1 coordinate 3,843, forward strand.
GCACCGCGCCGGGCGGCCTCCATCGCCGGCGTGGCCACCCCGCCCGCGCCCACCCCACCGGCAGCGCGCGAGACGTCATCCACAATCCAGCCGGCCAGCAGCGGCGTGGCCACATCGGCCACCGTCGCCACCGAGACGCCCGCCAGCGTCCAGGCCAGTGCGCCGGGATGGCGCAGCCAGCGGCGGATCACGAAATCCAGAACTTCGGCAAATTCGTTGCGCGCGGGGCTTTCCTGGCCCGACGCGGCTTGTTGGTCTGTCATGATGCTCCGGCCGGTTTTGCCGGCCATCCTTCTGCGTCAGCCCCAACCGCGGCGACGGCGCAGACCGTCGCGTGCCGCGCGGCGCGCGCCCGCGCCGCACGATGGGCATTCTGATCTTGTCCCGGTTTCCGGCCAAATTATCACCGTGCCGCCCCCGGAACGCAAGGCGGTACGACAGGCCCGCGCACCCCGGCGATTTACAGATGGCACCATCCGGCCGAAAACGGACAGCACTTCACCTTTCACCTTCCGCAGAGACGGCATGACCCGCACCCCAACCACCCGCCCGGCCGGCGCCCGCCGCCGCATGACGCTGAAGGAAGTCGAACGCTTCATCACCCTGCTGGCCGCCGCCCACCCGAATGCGGAAAGCGAACTGGATTTCGTCGACGATTACACGCTGCTGGTTGCCGTCGCCCTGTCCGCGCAGGCCACCGACGTCTCGGTCAACCGCGTGACCAAGGGCCTGTTCCGCGACGCCCCGAACCCCGCCGCGATGGTGGCGCTGGGCGAAGAGGCCGTCGGCGAGCATATCCGCAGCATCGGCCTGTGGCGCACCAAGGCCCGCAACGTCGTCGCCCTGTCGCAGGCCCTGCTGGACCAGCATGGCGGACAGGTGCCGCACGACCGCGCGGCGCTGGAAGCCCTGCCCGGCGTGGGCCGCAAGACCGCCAACGTGGTGATGAACGTGGCCTTCGGCGACAGCACCATGGCCGTCGATACTCATATCTTCCGCATCGGCAACCGCACCGGCCTGGCCCCCGGCAAGACCACCCGCGCGGTGGAGGACCAGTTGGTGGCCCGCATCCCAGCCCCCATGCTGCGCCCGGCCCATCACTGGCTGATCCTGCACGGACGCTATGTCTGCAAGGCCCGCCGACCGGATTGCTGGCGGTGCCCGGTGACCGAGCCCTGCCAATATACGGCAAAAATATTGATTGCACCCTGAAGCTGTTCTTTTTTGAAAAAAAGAACCAAAAAACTTTTGATCTGTTCAGGAGTTTTGTGCTTGCACCTTACGACGCTCCTGAACGGATAAAAGTCTTTTTGCTTCTTTTTCTTCAGAAAAAGAAGACCTACTCCCGCTGCGCCATTGGCAGAACGGGCACGCCATGCTGACCCGGCGCCAGCACCCAGGGACGCGCTCCACGCCAGTTCCGATCCGAGAGCACCACCGGGCCGGCACCGCGCAGAAACACGGCCTGCGCGCCGCTTTTCCAGGTCTCCAGCGTGTCGAGCCTGCGCACACCGGGGCACCCTGCGTCATCAGGCGCCAGTGTGACCAACAACTCCAGCCCGGCACAGCGGACCGGTAGCGCGCCCCGCAAGCGAAGCGCGACACGTCCGCGATCAAGCAGGCACAATCCCTCCTGACAGTCCGCGCTGCCCGCCAGCGGCACGATCGGTAGCGCCAGAGCCTGATGCCAATCGTCCTCGACCAACCGCTCACTGCCGGGATGAGGGCCGACGCGCAGCACGGCGCCGTCCCGCACCGCCACCGTCCGCCCGTCGGGGGACAGCAGCAGATCCGGCCGCACGATCAGAAAAGGCGCGGCCATTCCCAGCACCATCAGGCCCACACCCCACCAGCGCCATCGGCCCGCCCAAAGGCATAGCCAGCACAGGCCCAGCACCCACATCGCCAGCCCCCAGCCCGGCATGGCCGGCACCGCCAGCCGCGCCGCCGGCCAGCCGGAAACCATGCGCGCCAGATCGAGAATCCACCCGATGCCCCAGCCCATCGGCACCAGGGCCACGGATTCGACGCCCCATGGCATCAGAAACAGGGACAGCAGGCCCAGCGGCAGGACGCACAGCGCCATCAGCGGCACCGCCAGCAGATTGGCCAGCACGAACCAGGGCTGGAGTGTGCCGAAATGCGCCATCACCACCGGCACCGTGGCCCCGCCGGCCAGCAGGCTGGCCTGCGTCAGATGCGCGACATGATGCAGGACGCGCCGCCACCAGCCGGGCTGCTCGGTCAGGCGGGCCATGAGCGGGCGCGTGACCTCGGCACCCGCCGCCAGCGCCATGACGGCGGCCAGTGACATCTGCAACGGAGCCTCCAGCAGATCGGCCGGCCCGGTCAACAGCAGCAGGATCGCACCCACCGCCAGCCCGCGCAGCGACAGCGCCCGCCGACCGGTCACGACGGCCAGCACCACCAGCGCCGCCATGGTCAGGCTGCGCAGGGCCGGCAGATGCGCGCCCGTCAGCACCACATACACGATGCCGGCCGCCAGCCCGGCGAAGGCGGCGATCGAGCGGCACGGCCAATACAACGTCGCCCGTTCCGAACAGGCCAGCAGCAGCCGCGCCACCGCCACCGTGACCCCCATGACGATGCCCAGATGCAGGCCCGCCACCGCCAGCAGATGGGCCAACCCCGCATCGGCGAACGCATCACGATCCGCCTGCGCCATGCCCACGACCGAGCCGGTCAGTACCGCCGTCGCCACTCCACCCACCGCACCCGGCAGAACGCCCACGATGCGGGCCGCAATCCGCTCACGCAGTCCTTCCAGCGACGACGCCCCCGGCACGGGCCGGAGCACCTGCGCCCGACCCAGTGCCGTTCCGCTGCCGGCGGTGCCGTCGAAATAGGCGCGGCGCTGCCGGTCGGGGCCACCGGGCCAGGACGGCGGGGCTGGCGGCCGCAGCAGGGCGCGCACCCGTACCATCATGCCCGGAAAAGGCACCAACGGATCGTCGGCACGCAGACGCACGCGCAGGATGCGCCGCAGGGGCGGCATGCCGGAATCCAGCGGGTCGTCCAGCACCGCGCCGGCCAGATCCAGCCGGCGCACGGACGGACCATCGGCCGGCAGCAGCGCCACCGCCACGACGCGGCCAGTCACGATGGTCGCGCGCGCCGGCAGGTCGGGCAAGGGCGGCTGGCGATGCGTGGCCCAGAACGCGGCGAGAAACCCCACGGCCAGCGTCGCCGCACCGCCACCCAGCACACGCGGCGCCAGCGCGAACGGCCGCCACGCGATCAAGCCGAGCCCCAGAGCCGCGATGCCGGCCCAGGCCAGAAGCGCCGGCACCCCCGGCTCGCCCCGCAGCCGGAAATACCACGCGATGCCCAGCCCCAGCCCGACCGGCAGCCACAGCGCCAGACGCCTCTGCTCGGCCAACAGCAGCCCGACGAGCCTGTCCCGTTCTTTTTTGAAAAAAAGAACCAAAAAACTTTTAGCCTTTTAAAGGGAAAACCGCCGGACCAGACGGAATGCCGACAACGGATTAAAAGTCTTTTTGCTTCTTTTTCTTCAGAAAAAGAAGAGACAAACGCCTCACACCCGCAACGCTCCCCTACCGGCGCCCCCTGTCGGCAAACGGCGTCTCATGGTAAGGAGCCGGCTCATGACCGTTCGTACGCGCTTCGCACCGAGCCCGACCGGGTTGCTGCATATCGGCAACGCCCGCGCCGCCCTGTTCAACTTCCTCTATGCCCGCCATCACGGCGGCAAATTCCTGCTTCGTATCGAGGATACCGACCGCGAGCGGTCGACCCAACATGCGGTCGACGTGCTGTTCGACGGGCTGGCCTGGATGGGCATCACCCCGGACGAGGAACCGGTGTTCCAGTCCACACGCCAGGCGCGGCATGCCGAAATCGCGCACCATCTGCTGGCGCAGGGGCTGGCCTATCGCTGCTACTGTACGCAGGAAGAATTGCAGCAGATGCGCGAGCAGGCGATGGCCGAGGGCAAACCGCCCCGTTACAACGGCTACTGGCGCGATCGCGACCCGTCCGAAGCACCGCCCGGCGCGCCCTATACCGTGCGCATCCGCGCCCCGCGCGAGGGCGAGACCCTGATCCAGGATCTGGTGCAGGGCGATGTCCGCGTCGCCAACGTCGAAATGGACGACATGATCATCCTGCGCGCCGACGGCACGCCGGTCTATCAGCTCGCCGTGGTGGTGGACGACCATGACATGGCCATCACCCATGTCATCCGCGGCGACGACCACCTGACCAACAGTTTCCGCCAGGCGATGATCTACCGCGCCATGGGCTGGGACCTGCCGAAATTCGCGCATCTGCCGCTGATCCACGGGCCGGACGGCGCCAAGCTGTCCAAGCGGCATGGCGCGCAGTCGGTCGTGGAATTCCGCGACATGGGCTACCTGCCCGAGGCGCTGAACAACTACCTGCTGCGCCTCGGCTGGGGCCACGGCGACGCCGAGATCCTGTCGCGTGACGAGCAGATCCATCTGTTCGACCTGGACGGCGTCGGCCGGTCGCCCTCGCGCATGGATTACGCCAAGCTGTCGCACCTCAACGGCGTGTGGCTGCGCCAGGCCGACGACGCGCGCCTGACGGACGACGTGCTGCAACGGCTGGCGGGGCGCGAGGGCGTGACGGTGGACGACACGCTGCGCGCGCGCATCCTCACGCTGATGCCCGGCCTGAAGGAACGCGCGAAGACGCTGGTCGAACTGGCCGACAGCGCCGCCTTCCTGGGCCGGCATGTGCCGCTGGCCTTCGACACCAAGGCCAAGAAGCTGCTGACCGACGATGCCCGCGCCATGCTGGGCAAGCTGGCGCGCGACCTCGCGGTGCTGGCGGAATTCGACGCGCCCGCGATCGACGCCGCCCTGCGCCATTTCGCCGAGAACCATGGCCACAAGCTGGGCCAGGTGGCCCAGCCCCTGCGCGCCGCGATGACCGGCGGCGCGACCTCGCCGGGCATCGACGCCACGCTGGCCGCCCTGGGCCGGGACGAGGTGATGGCCCGGCTGGGAGCCGTCGCCCGATGAACGACAGCCCGCGCGCAGCGCCGTCCCGCTTCTTCACGCAGCACGGGCGGCACCTGCTGGGTCTCCAGGGCATGCATCCCACCCGGATCACGCCCTTCCTGGACCTGGCCGAGAGCTATGCGCTGATGAACCGCTCGCGCCAGACGCCGCGCGACCGATTGCGCGGGCGCACGGTCATCAATCTGTTCTTCGAAGACAGCACCCGTACCCGCACCTCATTCGAACTGGCGGCGAAGCGGCTGGGCGCGGATGTCGTCAACATGACGGTGGCCACCTCGTCGGTGAACAAGGGCGAGACGCTGCTGGACACCGCCGCCACGCTGAATGCGATGCGCACCGACCTGCTGGTGGTGCGCCATTCGCAGTCCGGCGCGCCGGCGCTGCTGGCCCGCAAGGTCGAGGCCAGCGTGGTGAATGCCGGCGACGGCACCCACGAGCACCCGACCCAGGCCCTGCTGGACGCCCTGACCATCCGCCGGCATTTCGGCACGCTGCACGGGCTGACGGTCGCGATCTGCGGCGATGTCAGCCACAGCCGGGTGGCGCGGTCGAACATCCACCTGCTGACGGCCATGGGGGCCAAGGTGCGGGTGGTCGGGCCGCCGACGCTGATCCCCGGCGCCATCGGCGCGCTGGGCGTGGATATCCATTACACGATGGAAGACGGGCTGCGCGACGCCGACGTGGTGATGATGCTGCGCATGCAGCGCGAGCGGATGAATGGCGGGCAGGTGCCCAGCCCGCGCGAATATTTCCGTTTCTACGGGCTGGACCTCAAGCGGCTGGCCCTCGCCCGGCCCGGCGCGCTGGTGATGCATCCCGGCCCGATGAATCGCGGTGTCGAGATCGAAAGCCGCGTCGCCGATTCAGACCAGAGCGCGATCCGCGAACAGGTCGAGATGGGGGTGGCCGTGCGCATGGCCGTCCTCGACCTGCTGTCGCGCGCCGGAGACCAGACGTGAACACTCCCCACCCGGCCCAGCCCGTCCTGTTCGAGAATGTCCGCCTGATCGACCCCGCACGCGGGCTGGACCGGCCCGGACGCCTGCTGGTCAAAGGCGGCGTGATCGCCGGCATCGACCTGCCGGAGAGCGAAGGCGTGCCCGACGGTGCGCATGTGATCGCGGGCGGGGGCGCGGTGCTGTGCCCCGGCCTGGTGGACATGCGGGTGGCGATCGGCGAACCCGGCTTCGAGTATCGCGAAACCGTGGCCTCGGCCGCGCGGGCGGCGGCGGCGGGTGGCATCACCACCATGGCGGTCCTGCCCAACAGCCAGCCGGCGATCGACGACCCGGCGCTGGTGCGGCACCTGCGCGCGCGCGGCGAGGAAACGGGCATGGTCTCGATCCTGCCCTACGGCGCGCTGACACGCGGCTGCGAAGGCAGCGAGATGGCCGAAATCGGCCTGCTGGACGAAGCCGGCGCGGTCGCCTTCACCGACGGCACGCGGGCGCTGGCCGACGCGCGGATGATGCGGCTGGCCCTGACCTATGCCAGGGGTTTCGACGCGCTGGTGGTCCAGCACCCCGAAGACCCGTCACTGGCGCGCGGTGGCTGCGCGACGGACGGCGAACTGGCGACGCGGCTGGGCCTGCCGGGCATTCCGACCGCCGCCGAGGCGATCATGATCGCGCGCGACCTGCGGCTGGCCGAACTGACGCGCGGCCGGCTGCATTTCGCCCATGTCTCGACGGCCGAGGGGCTGGAGCTGATCCGCGCCGCCAAGGCGCGCGGCCTGCGCGTGACCTGCGACACCGCGCCGCCCTATTTCGACCTGAACGAAACCGCGATCGGCGATTTCCGCACCTACGCCAAACTGTCGCCCCCACTGCGCGGGGAGGCCGACCGGCTGGCGGTCTGCGCCGCGCTGGCCGACGGCACGATCGACGCGATCGCGTCGGACCACGCGCCCTGCGACGCCGACGACAAGCGCCAGCCCTTCGCCGTGGCCTCGGCCGGCGGTACCGGGCTGGCCACGCTGCTGGCCGTCACGCTGGCGCAGGTGCATGGCGGCACGCTGCCGCTGATCGACGCGCTGGGCCTGCTGACCTGCCGCCCCGCCGCCCTGCTGGGCAGCGACGCCGGCACGCTGGCCGAGGGCGCCGCCGCCGATCTGTGCCTGTTCGACCTCGATCGCGCCTGGAAGATCACGGCCGACGCCCTGCCCGGCCGTGCCCGCAACACGCCCTTCGACGGGCGGGCGGTGGAGGGCCGGGTGCTGGGCACCTGGAAGGCCGGCCGGCAGGTCTTCGGCCAGGACGCGGCATGATGACCGAGACGCTCCCCGGCTACGTCCTGCAATTGCTGGCGGCCATCGCCGTGCTGGCCTACGGCATCGGCAGCATTCCCTTCGGCCTGCTGCTGACGCAACTGGGCGGCGCGGGCGATATCCGCGCCATCGGCTCGGGCAATATCGGCGCGACCAACGTGCTGCGCACCGGCCGGCGCGGGCTGGCGGCGGCGACGCTGCTGCTGGATGGCGGCAAGGGCGCGTTCGCGGTGCTGTGCGGCTTCATCCTCTCGCCCTTCCACACCGCCCCGGCGATGGCAGTGGCGGCCCTGTTCGCCGTCATCGGCCATTGCTTTCCCATCTGGCTGAAATTCAAGGGCGGCAAGGGCGTGGCCACCGGGCTGGGGGCGGCGCTGGCGCTGTCGCCGCTGACCGGCCTTGCCTGCTGCGCCCTGTGGCTGGGCGTGGCCAGGTTGACGAAGATCTCCTCGGCCGGCGCGCTGGCCGCGTTCGTGGCCCTGCCGGTGCTGCTGACCCTGTTGAACGGCGGCGACCTGCGTAGCCCGATTCCGCTGGCGGGGCTGCTGATCGCGCTGCTGGTCATCGCCCGGCACCACGGCAATATCCGCCGCCTGCTCAACGGAACCGAGCCGCGAATCGGACGGAAAAATCCGTGACACCAGCCGGGCCGCTGGCCGCGCGCCTGCGGCTGGCACGCAGCGAAGGCGTCGGCCCGGTCGGCTATCGCAAGCTGCTGCTCGATTACGGCGACGCTGAGCGCGCGCTGGCCGCCCTGCCGGCACGCGCCCGTGCCGCCGGCCGGGCAAAGGTGCTGCGCATTCCCCCGGCAGACGAAATCGCGGCGGAAATCGAGGGCACGGCGGCCCTCGGCGGCCGCATCCTGATGCTGGGCGACCCCGATTACCCGCCGCTTCTGGCCGCCATTCATGACGCGCCGCCGGCTCTCTCGGTCCTGGGCGATCCGGCGCGGCTGAACGGATGCTGCGTCGCCATCGTGGGCGCGCGCAATGCCTCCTCCAACGGCGCGCGCATGGCCGAAAGCCTGGCCGCGACGCTGGCGGCACAGGGCATCACCGTGGTCTCGGGCCTGGCCCGCGGCATCGACGCCGCCGCCCATGCCGGCGCGCTGCGGACCGGCACCACCATCGCCGCCGTCGCCGGCGGGCTGGACCGGCCCTACCCGGCGGAACACGCACAATTGCAGGACAGGATTGCGCAATACGGTGCCGTCGTCACCGAAACCCCGCTGGGCGTGGCACCGCAGAGCCGGCATTTCCCCCGCCGCAACCGCCTGATCGCCGGCCTGTCGCTGGGCTGCGTGGTCGTCGAGGCCGCCTTGCGCTCGGGCAGCCTGATCACCGCCGATCTGGCGGCGGGCTATGGCCGCACGGTCTTCGCCGTGCCCGGATCGCCGCTGGACCCGCGCAGCCGGGGCGCCAATTCCCTGCTGCGGCGCGGCGCGATCCTGACCGAAAGCGAGAACGACATCCTGGCCGAACTGCCCGACGCAGCGGCGCGCGACCTCTTTTCCGCCGACGGAACAACAGGCGCATCGACCCGGCCCGGCGGGCTGGCGCAAAGCCGCGCCCCCTGGCCGGAACCGCCGCCCCAGGCCGATCCCGAGCCCCGGCAGGACACCCCCGACGAGCCCTCCGATATCCGTCAGGCGATCCTGACTCTGCTGTCATTCACGCCAACGCCGGTTGACGATCTTGTACGGCGCTGCCAGTTCTCGACATCGGCGATCCTGACCGTACTGTCGGAACTGGAACTGGCAGGCGACATTGAAACCCTTCCCGGTGGGAGTGTCGTCCTGCCATCCCTGTCCGACGGAGGCTGACGGACGCCGGAACGAGATGCGTGATCCGGAGACAGAATGACTGACGTGGTCGTGGTCGAATCGCCTGCCAAGGCGAAGACGATCAACAAGTATCTGGGAGACGGCTTTACCGTTCTGGCGTCGTTCGGCCATGTCCGCGACCTGCCGCCCAAGGATGGCAGCGTCCGCCCGGACGAGAATTTCGCCATGGACTGGGAAGCCGACGAACGCGGCAACCGGCAGATCGCCGCCATCGCCAAGGCGCTGCGCGGCGCCAAGACCCTGTATCTGGCCACTGACCCGGATCGCGAGGGCGAGGCGATCTCGTGGCATGTCCGGGCGATGCTGGAAGAGCGGAAGCTGCTGAAGGGCGTGGATGTCCAGCGCGTTACCTTCAACGAGATCACCAAATCCGCCATCCGCACCGCGATGGCCCACCCCCGCGACCTCGACCAGCCGCTGATCGAAGCCTATCTGGCCCGCCGCGCGCTGGATTATCTGGTGGGCTTTACCCTGTCGCCGGTGCTGTGGCGCAAGCTGCCGGGCTCGCGCAGCGCCGGGCGCGTGCAGTCGGTCTCGCTGCGGCTGATCTGCGAGCGCGAAGCCGAGATCGAGAGCTTCAAGAGCCGGGAATACTGGACGGTCGCCGCCCAGTTCACCACACCCGAGGGCGCGCCCTTCACCGCGCGCCTGACCCACCTGTCCGGCCGGAAGCTGGATCAGTTCGACCTGCATGACGAAGCCGGAGCCATGGCGGCCAAGGCCACCGTCGAGGGCGGGATGTTCGCGGTGCGGTCGGTCGAGCGGCGCAAGGTCCGCCGCAATCCGCCGCCGCCCTTCACCACCTCGACCATGCAGCAGGAAGCCTCGCGCAAGCTGGGCATGGGCGCGCAGGCGGCGATGCGTGTCGCGCAGCAACTCTATGAAGGCATCGACCTGGGCGGCGAGACGGTCGGCCTGATCACTTATATGCGAACCGACGGCGTGCAGATGGCCGGCGAGGCGATCACCGCCATCCGCAACCATATCGGCAGCAGCTTCGGCGCCCCCTATGTGCCGGAAAAGGCGCGGATCTATTCCACCCGCGCCAAGAACGCGCAGGAAGCGCACGAGGCCATCCGCCCCACCGACGTTGCCCGCACCCCCGCCGAAGTCGCCCGCTATCTGAGCGACGAGCAACGGCGGCTGTACGAACTGGTCTGGAAACGCTCGGTCGCCAGCCAGATGCAGTCGGCGGAACTCGATCAGGTGATCGTCGAGATCGCGGACGGCGCGAATGCCGCGACCCTGCGCGCCAACGGCTCGATCATCGCCTTCGACGGCTTCCTGAAGCTGTATAGCGAAGGCCGCGACGACGCGGGCAAGGACGATCAGGACGACGAAAGCCGGATGCTGCCGCCGATGCGCGAGCGCGACCCGCTGAAAACCGGCACCGTCGAAGCCGACCAGCATTTCACCCAGCCGCCGCCGCGCTATTCGGAAGCATCGCTGGTCAAGAAGATGGAAGAGATCGGCATCGGCCGGCCCTCGACCTACGCCTCGATCCTGTCGGTGCTGCGCGACCGCAATTACGTGCGACTCGAGGCACGGCGCTTCGTGCCCGAGGACCGGGGGCGGCTGGTAACGGCCTTCCTGACCTCGTTCTTCGAACGCTATGTCGATACCGGCTTCACGGCCGGGCTGGAGGAGCAGCTCGACGACATCTCGGGCGGCCGTGCCGACTGGCGCGATGTGATGTCGGCCTTCTGGCGCGATTTCTCCCACGCGGTCGACCAGACGAAGGAGCTGAAGATCTCCGATGTCATCAACGCGCTGGATGACGACCTCGCTCCCCACTTCTTTCCGTCCCGCCCCGACGGCACCGACCCGCGCATCTGCACCGCCTGCGGCACCGGCCGGCTGGGGCTGAAGCTGGGGCGCTACGGGGCCTTCATCGGCTGCTCGAACTATCCGACCTGCCAGTTCACCCGCCGCCTGGTGGTGGACGCCAAGGAGGAAGGCGAAGCCGACACGCTGAAGGACGGCATGCGCGTGCTGGGCCAGGCGCCCGGCGGCGAGGACGTGACCGTCAAGCGCGGCCCATGGGGGCTCTACGTCCAGCAGGGCGAGCCCAATCCCGAGGACAAGAAGGCCAAGCCGAAGCGCGCCACCATCCCGCGCGGCATCGAGGGCGACAAGATCACGCTGGAACAGGCGCTGGGCCTGCTGTCCCTGCCCCGCCTGATCGGCACTCACCCCGAGACCGGCGAGCCGATCGAGGCCGGGCTGGGCCGCTTCGGGCCGTATGTGAAGATGGGCGCCATCTACGGGTCGCTGGACAAGGATGACGACATCCTGACTGTCGGGCTGAACCGCGCGGTCGATGTCCTGGCGCGCAAGCTGGCCTCGGTCCGCACCATCGCGCCGCATCCCAAGGACGGCGAGCCGGTGATGGTGCGCAAGGGCCGGTTCGGGCCGTACATCCAGCACGGCCAGATGGTGGTGAACGTGCCCCGTGGCGAGGCGATGGAAGACGTGACGCTGGATCAGGCGGTGGCGCTGCTGGCCGAAAAGGGCAAGCCGCTGAAGCCCAAGGGCAAGGCCGCCGCCAAGAAGACGACCGCCAAGACCACCACCCGCAAGAGCGCGGCAAAGACCACGAAGACGGCCACCGCAAAGACGGAGGCCAACGGCGCCGACGCTGCCGAAGCCCCGGCCCGCAAGGCCACCCGCGCCAGGAAGGCGCCCCCGGCGGAGGGCGCCGCAAGTCCGGCGAAGCGAAGCCGGCGCACGGCGGCCAAGGCCGAGTGACGATGGCGGGGAGGAAGCCTTCCGACCCCCAGTCGCCGTCCGACACGCCGCCCGATACGCTGCCCGATCCCTCCGCCCCCTCGCGGGACGGAGGGCTTCCGGATCGCGAAACCCTGCGCCGGTTCGTGACCGAGGCCAGCGGCCGCGTCGGCAAGCGCGAGATCGCCCGTGCCTTCGGCCTGGGTCCGGAACACAAGGCGGCGCTGCGCGACATGCTGCGCGAACTGGCGCTGGACGGCGCGCTGGTCCCGGCCGGCGCGCGCCGTTTCCGCGCGTCCGCCGCCATGCCCGAGGCCACGGTGGTGCAGGTCACCGGCACCGACCCGGACGGCGACCCGATCGCCCGCCCCGTGATGTGGGAGGGCGACGGGCCGGCGCCCGTCATCTTCATGCACCCCGAGCAGAAGGGCCGCCCGGCGCTCGCACCGGGCGAGCGCGTGGTGGCGCGCCTCAAGCGCATCGGCCCCGGCCGCTACGAGGGCCGCACCCTGCGCCGGCTGACCGATGCACCGGGCCGGATCGTCGGCCTGTTCCGCGCCACACCGGCCGACCCGGCCGCCTCGCCGCGCCGCGTGCAGGAGGCCGGACGCATCGTGCCCGCCGACCGGCGGTCCAAGGCGGAATGGATCGTCCCGGCGGGCGAGACGATGGGTGCGGGGACTGACGAAATCGTGGTGGCCGAGCCGCTGCCGATGGCCGGGCATGGGCTGAAGCCGGCGCGCATCGTCGAACGGCTGGGTCCGATCGGCGACGCCCGCTCGGTCAGCCTGCTGGCGATCCACACCCACGGCATCCCCCACCAGTTCTCCGCCGACGCGCTGGCCGAGGCCGACCGCGCGCGCGGCGTCCCGGCGGAAGGGCGCGAGGACCTGCGCGAGGTGCCGCTGATCACGATCGACGGCGCCGACGCCCGCGATTTCGACGACGCGGTGTATGCCGAGCCCTGGTCCGGGCCGGAGGGCACCGGCTTCCGCCTGATCGTGGCCATCGCCGACGTGGCGCATTACGTGCGCCCCGGCTCGGCACTGGACAGCGAGGCAAGGCGGCGCGGCAATTCGGTCTATTTCCCCGACCGCGTGGTGCCGATGCTGCCCGAGGCGCTGTCGAACGGCTGGTGCTCGCTCCGCCCCGGCGAGGATCGCGGCTGCCTGTTCGTCGAAATCCATATCGACGCGGCGGGCCGGAAACTGCGCCACCGCTTCGGCCGGGGCCTGATGCGCAGCGCCGCCCGCCTGACCTATGACGACGTGCAGGCGATGGCCGACGGCGCGCAGGACAGCCCCCTGCCCGAGGGCATGATGGAAACGCTGTTCGCGGCGTGGCGTGCCCTGTCGACGGCGCGGGCGCAACGTGGCACGCTGGAACTCGACGTGCCGGAACGGGTGGTGCGACTCGACGCGACAGGGCGGATCACCGCCATCGAGCCCCGCATCCGCCACGACAGCCATCGCCTGATCGAGGATTTCATGGTGCTGGCCAACGTCGCCGCCGCCGAGGAACTGGAACGCCGCCGCCGGCCGTGCCTGTACCGCATCCACGCCCCGCCCTCGCCGGAGCGGGCCGAGTCGATGCGCGACACCCTTTCCGCCATGGGCTTCGCCGTACCGCCGGTCGGCACGCTGCACGCACGCGATCTGGCCGGTGTGCTGGCCCGCGCCGCCGAGGGCGACGCCCCCACGCTGGTCAGCGAAACCATCCTGCGGGCGCAGAGCCAGGCCGAATACAGCCCGGAGAATATCGGCCATTTCGGGCTGGCGCTGTCCTCCTACGCCCATTTCACCAGCCCGATCCGCCGCTATGCCGACCTGATGGTGCATCGGGCGCTGATCGGCCTGGGCACCCACCCGCCCGATGCGATGCCCGCCGCCGACGCGGCGAAGCTGGACGAGATCGGCACGCAGGTCAGCACCGCCGAACGCCGCGCCATCCAGGCCGAGCGCGAAACCACCGAACGCTACGTCGCCGCATGGCTGGCCGACCAGGTGGGGGCGGAATTGACCGGCCATGTGTCGGGCGTGACCCGGTTCGGCGTGTTCGTGACATTGACGCAGACGGGGGCCAGCGGTCTGGTGCCGGTATCGACCCTGCCCGACGATGTCTGGACCCATGACGACAAGTCCCACACCCTGCGCGGCCGCGACAGCGGACTGGTCCTGCGGCTGGGCCAGCCGGTCACGGTGCGGCTGGCCGAGGCCACACCGGTGACGGGCGGCCTGCTCTTTACCCTGACGGACCCACCGCCGGCGCCCGCGCGCCGTGCCCGCGGCCAGCGCCCGCGCTGATGCGCCTCCGCGCCGCCCCGTCGCGATGGATCGGCCGCCGCCTGCGGTTGCCGACCCGCTCGGCCGCGATCATGCTGGTCGTCATCTATCTGATGACGCCCAGGCTCGCGGCCGCCGATCCGGCCAGTCCGGCGCTGGACACCAGCATGACGCAGGCCGTGCTCAACGCGGCGCTGACCTTCCTGCTGCCCCGCACGCTGGAGAGCCATACCTCGCGCGATTTCTGCCTGTGGGGGCTGAACGGACTGAGCGCGATCGACCCCTCCCTGACCGTGACCGACCGCGACGGCACCGTGCAGCTCGCCTTCGGCCAGGACGTGCTGCTGCGCGTGCCCGACCCCGCCGCGACCGACCAGGCCGGCTGGACCGACGTGACGGTACGGCTGATGCAGGCGGCCTGGGGCCGGTCCTCCGCCGTGCGCGACGCCGGCGGCGGCGGGTTGCTGCAAGGGTTCTTCGACGAACTGTTCAACCATATGGACCCGTATTCGCGCTACGTCGCGCCCGCGCCGGCGACGACCGACCGCGATACCCGCACCGGCGGCGAAGCCGGCACGGGCCTGACGCTGGGCCATGACGCGCGCTCGATCCTGATCACGGCGGTCAACGCCAACGGGCCGGCCTGGCCGGCGGGCCTCGCCGTCGGGCAGCGCCTCTATGCGGTCAATGGCCGGTCCACCCGCGACCAGACGCCCCAGACCGTCACCCAATGGCTGCTGGGCGAACCCGGCAGCAAGGTGACGCTGCTGGTGGGCGACGAGCGCGCGCGCCGCACGATCACGCTGCACCGGGCCTCGGTGCCGCCCGAGACGGTCTTCGCCTATGCCGACGGGCATGTGGTGGTCATCCGCATCACCGCCTTTTCCGCCGATACCGCGCAGGAAATGAGCCAGTATCTGGACCAGGCGAGCGACGATCCGCACCTGCGCGGGCTGGTGATGGACCTGCGCGGCAACCGGGGCGGCGTGCTGCAACAGGCGGTCACCGCCAGCGCCCTGGTGCTGGATCGCGGCGTGGCGGCGATCACGCACGGGCGCGACGCGCAGGCCAACCATGTCTGGGCCGTGCAGGGCGGCGACATGATCGGCGGCGTGCCGATCGTCGTGCTGGTGGACGGCCGCACCGCCAGCGCGGCCGAAATCCTGGCCGCCGCCCTGGCGGACCACCGGCGCGCCGTGGTGGTCGGCAGCGCCACGCTGGGCAAGGGTCTGGTGCAGACGATCGGCCAGATGCCCGACGGCGGCGAACTGTTCGTGACCTGGAGCCGCGTCCTGGCGCCGCTGGGCTGGCCGCTGCAAGGGCTGGGCGTGATGCCGCAGGTCTGCACCAGCCGGGGCGAGGCCGACCTGGAACGGCAGCTCCAGGACCTGGCAGCCGGCCAGCTGGACATGCGCGAGACCGTGCAGGCCACCCGCGCCGTCCGCTTCCCCGTCGCGGTGTCGCGCATCCTCGACCTGCGCAAGGCTTGCCCCGCCGCGATCGGCACCGACTCCGACCTCGATGCCGCCCGGTCGCTGATCGACAATCCGGCGGAATATCGCACGGCCCTGTCCGCCATTCCGGAAGAAGGCGCCTATGCTCCCCAGGCCGAATGAAAAAAAATGCCCGGTCTCCGGCAGTCGGGCCTTCCGACCATGACGGAAGCCCGGCTGCGCGCCGGCCTGTGGGCCTCCGCCGTGATCCGCCATGCCAACCAGAGCGGCCATCCGGCGATGGTCCTGCGGCGTGGCGACGCCGACGCCGGCGGCATCCTGGCCGTCCTGCTGGGGCGCGACGGCCGCCTGTCGGTACTGGCCCAGACCAGGGCGCCGGACGGCAGTCCCGCGTGGATTCGCGGCACCGGGCCGGACCCGGTCGACCAGGCTGCCGCCGATGCCTACGTCGCCCGCCAGGTGGGGCGCGACCCCGACCTGTGGGTGCTGGAATTCGACGCCCCCGACCTCACCCCGCCTTTCGAGGCAACCCTGCTCTGACCGCTCCTGGCGGAACCCTGGGGGTGTGTCGTGCGCTCCACACCCGTCCCCTCTACGACTGTCCGGCGCCGCTCAGGTCGCCGCGCATGCCACCCAATGGATTGCCATCGGCGCGTCTTTCGGCAAAGAAGACAGAAATATAAAGGGCGACGCGCGTTCATTCGACCGGGCCGCACAGTCAGCATACCCGGCTAAGGGAGAAATCAGACCATGACAGTGCGGCACGGATTGCTCGGAGGAACGATTCTGGCGGCGTTCGCTTTCGGTTCCACCCTCTCCGTTGCCCCGGCCTTCGCCCAACCCGTCCAGGGTCTGTATGTGGCCGGCGAGGGCGGCGCCACCTTCAACCAGGACCAGCGGGTGCGCTCGTCGCCCAATTTCCCCGACGGGCGCGACAAATACCATACCGGCGCGGTCGGAATCGGCAGCATCGGCTGGGGCCTGGGCAACGGCTTCCGCGTGGAGGTCGAGGGCAATTACCGCAATAACGGGTTGAGGGCCTTCAACTCCGGCGCACTGCCCTCCAGCCATGTCGGCGGACGGCAGCAGACCTACGGCGTCATGGCCAACGCGCTGTTCGACATGGATATCGGCAAAAGCTGGCTCTACCCCTATTTCGGCGCGGGCATCGGCTACGCCTGGCAGTCGATGAACGCCTCCGTCATGGGGCCGGGCAACAGCTTCAACCAGCAGATCGGCGGCACGTTCGGCAATTTCGCCTATCAGGGCATCTTCGGCCTCGCCTTCCCCGTGCCATGGGTCGTCGGCCTGTCGGCCACGGCGGAATACCGGTTCTGGACGATGCTCGGCCCGCAATCCCACGGCGCGACATCGGTGGGCACGATCGGCGGCTACAACGCCAGCCGCCCCTACGGCACCGCGACGGGCAATCGCGACACCATGACCGACTTCAACCATTCGCTGATGCTCGGCCTGCGCTACGAGTTCAATCCGGCGCCGCCCCCGCCTCCCCCCGCCGTGGAGCCGGCGGCCCCCGCCCCCGCGCAGACCCGCACCTATCTGGTGTTCTTCGACTGGGACAAATCCGGCCTCTCCGACCGCGCGCGGGCCATCGTGTCCACCGCCGCCCAGGCCTCGACCCACACCCAGACCACGCGGATCGAGGTCAACGGCTACACCGACAATTCCGCCGCCCACCCCGGCCCGCGCGGCGCGCACTACAACATGGCGCTGTCCCTGCGCCGCGCCCAGGCCGTGCAGGCCGAGCTGATCCGCGACGGCGTGCCCGGCACCGCCATAGACATCCATGGCTTCGGCGAAGACCACCCGCTGGTCCCCACCGGCGCGAACACCCGCGAACCGCAGAACCGGCGCGTCGAGATCATCCTGAAATAAAGTCCAGGTCGGGCTCCCCCTCCGATGGCTTTCCATCGGCCGTTCCGGCCGATGGAACCTTTGCCACCTCCGCCCGAACCCGCAAGGCGCCAGCCGGCCCCTTGACCCCTATTCGTTTTGAGTCGCGAGGTTCAGGCCCGGAAACGTGGGCTGGTGAGCGAGAGCGGCCCGCAGGGCCGCGCCCGTCGTGTGTTTCCGAGCACCGGAGCGGAGCGGCCTCAATGGCCGTGAGCACCGGAGCGCAGGAAACGCGCGCCGGATCGCCACCAGCGCGCGTTTACGGGCCTGAACGTCAGGCTAGGCCGGTGAAGAGGGATGTGGAAAGATAGCGTTCGGCAAAGGAGGGGGCGATGACCACGATCGTCTTGCCCGCATGTTCGGGCAGTTCCGCCAGCTTCAACGCCGCATGCAGCGCGGCGCCCGACGAAATCCCCACCGGCACGCCATCCAGCCGCGCACAGCGCCGCGCGGCCGCGATCGCCTCGCGCTCCGACACCGTCAGCACGCCGTCCAGCGCCGGCAGATCCAGTGTGCGGGGGCAGAAGCCGGGGCCGATCCCCTGGATACCGTGCGGCCCCGCCTCGTCCCCGTTCAGGATCGCGCTCTCCACCGGTTCCACGCCATAGACCGCGAGCCCAGGCTTGCGGGGCTTCAGGGCATGGGCGATGCCGCTGGCGGTGCCCCCGGTCCCCACGCCGGCCACCACGATATCGACCGCGCCGGCGGTGTCGGTCCAGATTTCCTCGGCGGTGGTCAGGGCGTGGATCGTCGGATTGTCCGCGTTTTCGAACTGGCGCGGCATCCAGGCATGCGGCGTTTTCTTCACGATGTCCTCGGCCCGGGCGATGGCACCGGCCATTCCAAGCCGCGAAGGGGTCAATTGCAATTCCGCGTCCAGCAGACGCAGCATCTTGCGCCGCTCCATCGAGGCTCCCTCGGGCATGGTCACGATCAGCCGGTACCCCCGCGCAACCGCGACGAACGCCAGTGAAATACCGGTATTGCCCGATGTCGGCTCGACCAGGACGGTGCGGCCCGGCGTGATGTCGCCCCGCTGCTCGGCGGCCAGCACCATCGCCGCCCCGATCCGGTCCTTGACCGACCCCAGCGGGTTGAAAAATTCCAGCTTCATCAGGATCCGGCAGGCCACCTCGTCCTCCCGCATCAGGCGCGGCAAGGCGACCAGCGGCGTGCCGCCGACCGTATCCACGATCGAGTCGTACACGCGGCCCCGCGGCCCGGCCAGGCCCAGATGGCCGTCCGCCGTCCCTGAATGATCCATGGGTCGTTCCTTCCCCTCAACGCATTGACGCAGATTTAATCGTAATAGCTGACATAATCCATCATCACACCAAACAGAAGCGTGGATCATCGGCGCCGATCCTGCTAGCTTCACACCCAACGGGCATCCGGCCGTCGGACGCACCATGAATTGCAGGGGAAATCGGGAATGCTGCTTCGGCGTGACAGGGCCATGATCGCGGTGCTCATCATGCTCGACGTCGCCTTCCATGCCGGACGCACCGGCACCGTCAGCGCCGCCGACATCGCCGAGCGCGCCGGCCTGGCCCGACGGGGGATCGAACCGCTGCTCCAGACATTGTCGCGCTCCAGCCTGCTGGAAAGCGTGCGCGGGCCGCGCGGCGGCTATCGGTTGGGGCGCCCGCGGCGCGACATCACCGTAGCCGACATCGTCGAAGTCGCGACCGCCGACGATTCGTCGTCCGATGACGGGCCGATGGGCCAGCTTTTCACCCGCGTCATTGATCCGTGCTGGCAGAAGCTGGACGACACGGTGTCGGCCCAGTGCCGCAAACTGACGCTCGACGATCTGGTCCACCGGGCCGAATCCAGTGGCATGCGCCGCCCGCTGGCCGAGCCGATCACCTTCTCGATCTGATTTTCCGCGCTACGCGCGGAAACGGGCGGGGGCACAGACCCCCGCCCATCCCATTAATGCGTGGTCTTGGCGCGACGCCTGGTCGTCGTCTTGCCCGTGCTCTTGGTCGTGCTCTTCGCAGCGGCAGCGGCCGGAGTCGGCGCGGTGATCATGGGGGTCGGCACCACCACACCTGTCGCATCGACCGTCGCCGCCACATCCAGCGTGTCGCGCGGCTGGCCGGGGCCACGGATCAGCGTCACGCCGAAATGGTCCGGCCCGGCATAGGCTGTGTTGGGCGTGTACATCACAACCGTATGATCGTTGTGATTATACAGGAAGACCTTGCCGTGCTCCGGAGCCGGCGCGACGCCGAACGACGTGTAGGCATGTTCCCCATCCTGAAGCAGCACGACGCAATTGCCGTCATCGCTTCGCACCGACATCGTCGTCGCCTTCCTGGCCGGTTCGGACGCCTTGACGGGGCTGACCTGACAGACCGCCGAACGCTTCATGTAGCCGAACGGATCGGGAGGACCTGCCACCTGGAGCGCAGGCTTGTTTTGACATCCGGCCAGCACGGCTGTCGCCGCCACCAGAATTGCAGAAGACAGTCGCACGCGCACTCGTCAACTCCGCTCGCTCAAGAAACCGGCACGCCCCAGACGCGGCCGCGAATCGTCCCGGCAACGCTCCAGAGCACGACCGGGATGCATACAAAGACCCTATCCGATCCCCAGGGATCGGCAATCCACCGATGGCACGGGGCCACGGAACGCGCCATGATACGGCGACCGGTCGCGACCCCAAAATTTGATTGCCAACGCTCTGGTCAGGGTTATGCTGCCATTATAGAAGCCTAGCAAGCCCAGTTCACATGCCGGTTCATGTCATCGACGACGACCCGGCGCAGCTTTCCGGTCGGTCGGGAGAAACCCTATCATGACGTTTCCCATTTGGCGTACCGCAATCGCCGGTCTGGCCCTTGCCGGGCTCGTGAACGGCCAGGCCGCGCTCGCCGCCGGCGCCTGCACGTCCTCGCCCGCGCATGAGGCCTTCGACGTGCAGGGCCTGAAAAGCGAGCTGATGGTCACGGCCCTGTCGTGCAACATGCAGGACCGCTACAATGCCTTCGTCACGCGCTTCCGCCCCAAGCTGCTGGACGAGGAAGGGGCGCTGAACGCCTATTTCCGCACCACCTACGGCCGCGGCGCCCAGCGCGAGCATGACGACTACATCACCCAGCTTGCCAACGTGCAGTCCGAGCGCGGGCTGAAGGCCGGCACCGCCTTCTGCAACCAGCGCGCGGCGATGTTCGACGAGGTCGCGGTGCTGGAAAGCGCGCAGGACCTTTCGCGCTATGCCCAGGCCAAGGACATCATCCAGCCGGCGTCATACGAAACATGCGCCGCGCCCGAGCGCGCGCTGCATACCGAAATCCGCAGCCGCGCGCGCGCCCGCGCCACCCACACCACCCACGCCACCCGGAGCTGACACCCGGCACGTCCAGGGCACGGCGCGTGACCCTGGGCACGCGCCTGCTTGACAGGGAACAGGGCCGCGGAACAAAGAACAGTCCATGAACGACGATCTCTTTTCCGCGCCGCGCCCGAAGCGGGAGCCTCGCCCCCGCCCGACCGAGGCCGCCGTGCCGGCTCCGGCCAACGCGGCCGAGGCGTACGACGCCAGCGCGATCGAGGTGCTGGAAGGGCTGGAGCCCGTCCGGCGTCGGCCCGGCATGTATATCGGCGGCACGGACGAGGGCGCGTATCATCATCTCGCCGCCGAGATCCTGGACAATGCGATGGACGAGGCGGTGGCCGGCCACGCCACCACCATTGATGTCTCGCTGGAAGCCGGCGACTGGCTGACCATCCGCGACAACGGGCGCGGCATCCCGGTCGATCCCCACCCAAAATTCAAGGACCGCTCGGCCCTGGAAGTCATCCTGACCACGCTGCACGCGGGCGGGAAATTCTCCGGCAAGGCCTATGCGACCTCGGGCGGCCTGCACGGCGTGGGGTCGTCGGTGGTCAATGCCCTGGCCGCGCGGATGGAGGTCGAGGTCGCACGCGACCGCACCCTGTGGCGTCAGGCCTACGAACGCGGCCATCCGGTCACGACGCTGGAAAAGGTGGGGCCGACCCAGAACCGGCGCGGCACCCAGATCCGCTTCACCCCCGACCCGCAGATCTTCGGGCGGCTCCATTTCTCGCCCGCGCGCCTGTACAAGCTGTGCCGGTCCAAGGCGTACCTGTATCGCGGCGTGACCATCCGCTGGGCCTGCGACCCGGCGCTGATCCGTGACGACGCCATTCCCGCCGAAGCCGTGCTGCATTTCCCCGGCGGCGTGGCCGACAGCCTGCGCGACGAGCTGGGCTCGGCCGCGCTGCTGGCCGAGATGTGGTCCGGCGACGCCGACCTGCCGGTGGGGCCGGACGGCGCCGAGACCGGCCGGATGGAATGGGCGGTGGCGTTCCTGGAATCGGGGTCGTCCACGCTCGCCTCGTATTGCAACACCATCCCCACCCCGCAGGGCGGCACGCACGAGGCCGGGTTCCGCACCGCGCTGCTCAAGGGCTTCCGGGCGTGGGGCGAGCAGCGGTCGAACCGCCGCGCCTCGGCGATCGCGGCCGACGACATCATGGGCATCATCGCCGCCAAGCTGTCGGTCTTCATCCGCGATCCGCAGTTCCAGGGCCAGACCAAGGAAAAACTGACCTCGCCCGAGGCCGGCCGCCTGGTCGAAACCGCGCTGCGCGACCGGTTCGAGCAGTGGCTGGCCGGCCACCCCGCGCAGGCGGACAACCTGCTGGCCTTCATCATCGAACGCGCCGAAGAACGGCTGCGCCGCAAGGACCTCAAGGACACCCCGCGCAAGAGCGCCACAAGACGCCTGCGCCTGCCGGGCAAGCTGACCGACTGCACGCGCGAAAACGCGGCCGAGACCGAAATCTTCCTGGTCGAGGGCGATTCCGCCGGCGGCTCGGCCAAGCAGGCCCGCAACCGCGAAACCCAGGCGGTGCTGCCCCTGCGCGGCAAGATCCTGAACGTCGCCAGCGCCTCGACCGAAAAGCTGCGCGCCAACCAGGAACTCCGCGATCTGGTCGAGGCCCTGGGCTGCGGCATCGGCGACCGGTTCGACGCCACGCGCCTGCGCTACGGGCGCGTCATCATCATGACCGACGCCGACGTGGACGGCGCGCACATCGCGTCGCTGCTGATGACCTTCTTCTACCGCGAACTGCCCGAACTGATCCGCCGGGGGCATGTCTATCTGGCACAGCCGCCGCTCTACCGCCTGACCCAGGGCGGCAGGACGGTCTATGCGATGGACGATGCCGACCGCGAGCGGAAGCTGAAATCGGATTTCAAGCCGAACGCCAAGGTCGAGATCTCACGCTTCAAGGGCCTTGGCGAAATGCCGCCGGGCGACCTGAAACAGACGACGATGGACCCGAAGAAGCGCACGCTGCTGCAAGTCGTCACCCGGCCCGAAGACCGCGCGCTGACCAGCGACCGGGTCGAGCAACTGATGGGCCGAAAAGCCGAGTCGCGCTTCCAGTTCATTCAGGAACATGCCCGCCTGGTCGAAGAACTGGACGTCTGACCCCTTGCCCGTCCCGATACGCGCCGCCAGTCCCGCCGCCATGCCCCCAAACCGGCGATGAGTGCCCCCAGGCCGCCCATGGCTGGCGGCGAACGGCTGTATGATCCAGCCATCGGCATGCTGCTGGTCGTGACGGGCATGTTTTCGTTCCAGGTGGGCGGATCGTTCGCCAAGCTGCTGTTTCCCGTCTTCGGGCCGCTGGGCACGGTCAGCCTGCGGCTATGGATCGCCGCCATCGTGCTGGGCATCCTGGTGCGCCCGTGGCGCGCGGCACCCGACCGGGCGACCCTGAAACTGATTTTCTGGTATGGTGCCTCGATCGGCATCATGAACATGGGGTTCTATCTCTCCCTGGAGCGCATGCCCCTGGGCGTGGCGGTCGCCATCGAATTTCTGGGGCCGCTGACCCTCTCCCTGTCCGGAGCGCGCCGCGCGCGCGAACTGCTGGTCTGCCCGCTGATCGCCGGCGGGTTGTATCTGCTGCTGCAACCGGGCGCGGCCCTGGCCGGTCATCCGCTCGACCTGCTGGGCGTGGCCTACGGACTGATGGCCGCCCTGGCCTGGGCCGCCTATATCGTGACGGGCAGCC
This sequence comes from Gluconacetobacter dulcium, assembly GCF_014174165.1. Lineage (GTDB taxonomy): Bacteria > Pseudomonadota > Alphaproteobacteria > Acetobacterales > Acetobacteraceae > Gluconacetobacter > Gluconacetobacter dulcium. Next base: position 27,419 of record NZ_JABEQN010000031.1, read on the forward strand.
GGGTCAGCCGGCGCATCGACGCCGCGCGCGCGACGGCGCTGGGCCAGGCCGTGGGCGCGGCGCTGGTCACGCCGCTGATGTTCGCGACGCTGCCGGTCGCCATCGTCCATCCCCACGCCGCCTTTCTGGCCTGCGGCGTCGCCGTCCTGTCCTCCGCCCTGCCCTACACGCTGGAGATGCTGGCCATGAAGCGGCTCCATCCGCGCCAGTTCGGCCTCCTGACCAGCCTGGACCCGGCACTCGCCACCATCACCGGCATGCTGCTGCTGGGCGAGCATCTGGCCCTCGCGCAATGGGCCGGGATTCTGTGCATCGTCCTGAGTTCGATCACGGGCGTCCTGGCCCAATCCCCAGGCGCCCGAACGGCGGCGACACTGCCCGAGATATGACAGGCGCCGCATGCGCGGCGAGTGATCGGCTCCGACAGACAGCGTGGCAAGAATATCACATTCACGGCATCCCGCGCTCAGGGCTGTCAAAGAGAACAGCCAAACCCATCAAAAAAAGTTGTCTGCTGAATTTTACCGAATAATAAAATTGAATTTACGAATTTCTAATATTTCCTCTTCGTTGAACACGACCCTTGCGAATATTGATGGGCACCCATGTTGCAGATGGGCAACAGAACGCAAAGAATCTGTAACAAGCACCCCGCAAGCGGTCGACAAGCCCGTTACGATCATGTGTAACTTTTATTAACGCGCCGTAACTAGGCAATTACACATGTCAAGGGAGTTCTACGCGACATCGCAATCTCCGGAAGTCCGGAACAGGATGAAACGTGGCCGATCACTGGAATTATATCGGAGTCCTCATGATTTCCGGAAATTCTCCGTTCGGATGATGTGGCATGGCTTTTGGCGCCGAATACTTGTCAAGACACTCGCTTACCGATTTTCACGTTAACCCTTCTGGAGAAATTCATGGGCGATCGCCAGATAAAGCAGACGACCGCACGCGCCTTCCGTCGCAAGAACAGCCTTCTGCTGGCCGGTGTCGCAACCGCCGCACTGATACTCCCCGCGATCAGAGAGGCTCACGCCGCGGACACCACGCAGAGCGGTAAAACGAAGCACAAGGTCGCACACACGGCAAAAGTGCATCGCGCTCCCGTCACTACGACCGGCGTGCGGACAGTCCGGGCCACCGCAACCACGCCCGTTGCCGCCACCGCGCCCGTGCCCGTGCCCGTGAAGGCCCAGACTCTGGCGCAGGCCAGCACGGATACGTCCGGACTGAGCGTTGATCAGGAACAGATCGTGGTCACGGGTTCGCGTCTCGCGCATAAAGCGATCAACGACATCGCGCCCAGCTATAGCGTCGATGCCGCGCAGCTCTCGGCCCGCGGCTATACCAACCTGGGCACGGCCCTGCTGCGTGAGGACACGGCCTTCAGTTCGCCCGACAACAGCATGGCGGGCCAGCAGGGATCGTTCGGGGCCGGACAGTTCTTTGCCAGCATGCTCGGGATGGGTTCCCAGCGAACGCTGACACTGGTCAACGGCCATCGTTTTGTTTCGGGCGCATCATCGTCGCTCTTCGGCGCGGTCGCCGGATCTCCGGTCGATATGTCGACACTGCCCGTGTCGCTGGTCAAGCGTGTCGAACGCAAGACCGTTGGCGGCGCCCCGGCTTATGGGTCGGACGCCATCGCAGGTGTCGTCAACTATATTCTCGATGACGATTTCCAGGGCGTCAAACTCAACGCGCAGGGTGGCTTCAGCCAGCGCGAGGATTACGGCTCGGCCCATATCGCCTTCACGGCCGGCCACCATTTCGATCACGATCGCGGCGGCATCGTCTTCAATCTGGAATATACCGACACGTTGCCCATGACGAACGCACAGCGGGCAAACTCGGTCGGCAATGGCGACGATCGCATGTCCTACGGACAGGCGTCCGCCGCGGACAATTCTCCTTTCAAGTACGTCTTGCGAGATGGCTCGCGCCGCTATCTCGAATTCACGACGACAGGCATGCCCCTGGGCATCGATTCATATCCCACGCTGAACGGCCAGCCTTATGCCAGTCTGACAAACGCGGCGGGTCAGCCTCTGATTTTCAGCCAGGATGGCAGGAGCCTGGTTCCACTGACGTTCAAGCAGGCCAACGGCGACCAGTTGACCGGCGTGAACGGCAACGGCTTTCCGATCAACAATTACAGTAACCTCATCACAGGCCAGCATCGTCTCAATCTGACCGGCCTCAATCACTATCAGATCACGGACCATCTCAAGCTGTCTCTTGAAGAGTGGTATCAGCAGAGCGACAGCTTCAACACGGCAGCGCAGGGCTATTATAATACCGCCCTATTCGGCAATGCCATGACGGGCAGCACGACCGACGGTACCGCCAACGGTGATCTGGTGCTGAGCACCAACAATCCGTTCCTGACGGCCGGCGAACAGAACACCATCAAATCGGCACTCGCTGCCCAGGGTCTGCCCACCGACAGCTTCTATATGGCACGCGCCAACCAGGATATCGGCGCGGGATATTTCACGACCAACAACCAGATGTTCCGCTTTGTCGGCACGCTGGCCGGTGACTTCAATTTCGCTGGTCGGCATTTTGACTGGGATGTCACGCCGGAATACGGCAAGAACATCAGCACCACCGACCAGCCCCAGATCGTGACGCAGAACTATTATAACGCGATCAATGCGGTCACCGCCGCCGACGGCTCGATCGTCTGCGCACCGGGCTATACGTCTGCCGGCATCGCGACAGTGAACCCTACCTGTTCTCCGCTGAATGTCTTCGGCCAGGGACAGGCGTCTCAGGACGCGGCCAATTATGTGATGGCCCGTACCCGCACGAAGCAGATCAATTCGCAGTTCGACGTACTGGGCGAAGTCAAGAGCACCGTGGTCAAGCTGCCGGCGGGCGACATCCGCTATGCGATCGGTTATGAACACCGTCGGGAAAGCTTCAACTTCAATCCGGGCGCCTATAACCTCGGCCAGCTCCAGCCAGACGGCTCGCGTGATCCGTGGGGCGCTTCGGCGGTGATGACACCGGTGGTGGGCTCCTACGAAACCCATGAAGCCTTCGGCACCCTGTCCGTGCCGCTCGTCAATCCGAGCATGCAGGTTCCCGGCGTCTTCAACGCGTCCATCGAAGCCGATGCGCGCTACGTCCATAACAGCATAACGGGCGGCTTCTGGACGTGGACCGCCGGCGGCGCCTATTCGCCGGTTCGTGACATCACGTTCCGTGGCAATTATACGCGCTCGCTCCGCGCGCCGGCCGTGACTGAACTGTTTGCGCCGCAAGGCACGGTGTTCGATCTGGGTGACGATCCCTGCTCCAGCCAGTTCATCAATACCGGGCCGAATCCCGCGACGCGCATGGCCAATTGCGAGGCAGCAGGCGTGCCCGCTACCGGTTTCAATTCCAACATTGTCAACTTCACGCAGAAGGGCGTGTCCGGCGGCAATCCGCACCTGAGGAACGAGGTCGCGGATTCCTTCACCGGCGGCTTTATGTTCACACCGCACTTCGCGCGTGGGCTGGAACTGACGGCCGACTTCAACGACATCAAGCTGAGCAACGAAATCACCTCGCTCACCCTCGGGCAGTTGATGCAGGCATGCTACGATTCCGCGACCTACCCCAATCAATATTGCAGCACCTTCTCGCGCGGCACCGATCATCAGATTCAGCCGGGATTTCAGGAAGGCTACTATAACATTGCCTCGCGGCATGTGCAGGCGCTTCAGGCCGCCCTGCACTATACGGTATCGCTGCGCCGCTTCGGCCTGCCGGACGATGCCGGACTGCTGCAAGGCTCGGTCAACTACACGCACTACGCCAACAATACACGCACCCTTCTGGGTACGACCTATCAAGAATCGGGAGATCTCGGCACGCCGAACGACCGCTTCACGGCAGACCTGAACTATGTTCGTGGGCCGCTCTTCTTCCAGTGGCAGATCCTTTATTACGGTCCGTCCAAATATGCCCTGAACGTGTCGGATACGACATACCAGCACAACAAAGTCGCCCAATGGTTTACCTTCAATACAACTATTGAATACACGTTCGCCAAGCATTGGACGGCGAACTTCATGATGAACAACGTCTTCGACGGCAGGCCGCAATATCCTTACCAGATCAGCGGCAGCTCATATGATCGCTATATGGACGCCATCATCGGCCGCAACTTCCAGGTTTCCCTGACAGCGGCTTTCTGACCGGACCTCGCCCCGACGGAGGCATCCGTCGGGCATGGCCTGATTTTTTCGCCCGATCGGCTCGTTATACCCGGTCGGGCACCCTCGCGGAACGATATCCGCCGATCTGCCCTACCAACGAAGGCGCGGTGCGGAACCGCCCTTCACCCCCAGCCGTCGAGGCCCATGGTTCCCAGGGCTCGGCCGCCGCCCCCATCTCCCGGTGCACTGCCCGCATGGCATCATGAAGTGGGCGATCCGACTCTTCCTGTTGCACAGTAGCAACATAATGCAAGAAATCTGTCACATCTGTTGCGCAGACGGTCGACAGGATCATCCCGATCATGTGTAGTTTTTGATAACGCGCCTGCAACAGGCACATGACATTTGCTCAGGGAGTTCCACGAACGCATCGTCCTTATCGACAATCCAGAAAGGGATGAAACGCGGCCGAGCAGAGAATGACGCCGGAATCGATCGGATTCCTGGCTCCGTCTCTGCCCTGAACTCATGGCATCACCTTTGGCGCCGAATGCCGACCAAGACACTTGCTTATCAATCCTCACATCAATATCGGGAGAAATTCATGGGCGATCGCCAGATAAGGCCGACGACCGCACGAACAACCCAGCGCCAAAAGAATGTTCTTCTCTTTGCCTTCACGGCCATGAGCGGAATGATGTATTCTTCCGCTTTCGCGCAGAGTGCGGAGCGGGCGACACAAACACTTCCCAAGCACCACACCCGCACGACCAAAGCCGCCAAAGTCGCAAAGCCGGTATCGGTCGCAGCACCCGTCGCTCCGGTCGCGGCGGTCCCCATGGCTCCGTCGTCCTCACGCAACGCCTCAGTCCTCGCGAACGCTGCTTCCGCGACGATCCCCGAGGCAGAGCCGGAAAACGTCATTGTAACGGGCACCCTGTTCCACGATCCCAACGCCTCCAGCGCGGCTCCGATCGAGGAACTGACGTCGCGCGACATGCAGCGCCGCGGCATCAAGACAGTGACCGACGCGCTGCAACAGCTTTCCTCGAACGGCTCAGGGAACCTGACAAACGCGTTCGGTGCCAACGGTGCTTTCGCAACGGGTGCGTCCGCGCCTTCGCTGCACGGCCTGACGACCGACTCAACCCTGGTTCTGATGGACGGCCAGCGCCTGTCCTACTACCCGCTGGCCGATGACGGCGAACGTGACTTCGTCGATACCAACTGGATGCCTCAGTCGATCATGGAACGGATCGACGTGAAGGAAGACGGCGGCTCCGCAACGTATGGTGCCGATGCTGTCGGCGGCGTGATCAACTTCATTACCCGCAAGGAAATCAAGGGTTTCGAAGGGAATGCCGAAGGCGGTCTGAGCCAACGCGGCATCGCAGGCCATCAGCGCCTGTACGCGACCTACGGCCATGGTGATCTGGCGCGTGACGGATATAATTTCTACATCAACGCGGAATATCAGCAGGACGACGCTGTATATAACCGCGACCTCGGTTACCCGTACAACACGTCCGATCTGACCGGCATCGGCGGCAGCAACTGGATTTATAACGGCGCCAATCCCAATGCCAGCTACGGCAGCCCGCAGGCAATCGTCGCTCCCGTCAATAGCAGCGGCCAGGTTGTCGGCAGTTATCAACTGCTGAACCCCTCCGCAAGTTGCGGCAAATACGGTTCGGCTTCCAGCGGGACACTTGGCGCTTCCACCAACTATATCGGTAGCGGCAGTGCTTTCAGCGGTTGCAGCATCGACACGACCAAAGCATATGCCCAGACCAGCCCGTCGATTCAGCGCATCAACGCAACGGCTCACTTTACCGCCAATGTCACGCCGCGCTCCCAGTTTACTGCGATGTTCACCTACTCGCAGACAACGACGACCGCACCGGGCTCGCTCGGGGGAGTGCCTGCGCTTCTGCAAGCGCAGACCCAGGCCAAACTGGCCAACACCAACAACCTGCTGATCCCGGCACTTCTTCCCAATGGGCAGCTCAATCCGAACGATCCGTTCGCCGCTCAGGGCCAGGCCGCCAGCATGTATTACATGTTCGGTGACCTGGTTCCGACAACCGTTGCCTACAGCCAGAACTTCCGCGGTTCGATGCGCTATAACGGCACTGCGGCATCGAACTGGGGATCGGACTGGAATTACGATTTCAACTTCGTCGGCATGAATTCGATGCTGGCACAGACCTATACCGGCTTCCCGACGATCGACGGCATCGAGAACGCTGTCGCCAATGGCACGTACAACTTCGTCGATCCGTCCAAGAACTCCCAGGCTGTCCTGAATTCGATCGCACCAAAAAACGTCGTGCATGATCGGACCCAGGAATATTCCTACGAAATGACGGGGAGCAAAGGCCTGTTTCGCCTTCCGGGCGGCATGGTGAATGTCGCGATCGGTGGCAATATCCGCTGGGAATCCCTCTACGCTCCCAATGGCAACCCGGTCAATCTGGCCGACCCTGGCGCCCAGTACTTTTCCATCAACCCTGTCAGCGCCCAGGGCAGCCGTTGGGTTGAATCCGGCTTCTGGGAACTCGGCCTGCCGTTCCACAAGATGCTGAAAGCCGATCTGGCTGGTCGCTATGATAATTACTCGACCAGCACCGGCACGGGCTATGGCCATTACACCCCGCAAGCCAATCTGGTGTTCAAACCGGTCGATCAGTTTGCCCTACGCGGCACGTTCTCGCGTGGTTTCCGCGTCCCCAGCTTCTCAGAAACGGGTGGCCAGACTGTCGGCTACATTAATAATAACATCACCAACCCGGCCTGGTTGGCTGAACATAACAACGACGCGTACACTAAGACCTATAGTGTTGGCCTGAACTCGGTCGGCAACCCGAATCTGAAGCCGGAAATCGCGACCAACTTCAGTGGTGGCGCGGTCATCAAGCCGCTGCCGTGGATTACCCTGAGCGCCGATTATTATTACATCAAGAAGTCGAACTATATTACGGGCAATCCGTACGGTCAGAACGCGACTCTGATCAGCAATGATTACGTGTCGGGTCAACCGCTCCCGCCCGGCATAACGGTGACGCCGGACGCTGTTGACGCCGCGAACCCATCGGCAATGCCACGGCCAGGCTTGATCAATTACGGCTTCATCAACACGCCGTGGATGCGCACCGACGGTGTTCAGCTCGGCTTCACCGCCTCGCACCGTTTGCCTGGCGTGCTGCATGAGGTGAACTGGTACAGCAAAGGTGAAATGACCTATGTTCGTCGGTTCTCGATTGGGATACCGGGCGGCGAGGTCCAGGAATTTGCTGGGACCATCGGCCCGTACAATACCACCTCGGCTTCCGGCACCCCGCGCTGGAAGGCCAACTGGGCCAATACGTTCATGTGGCGCAAGCTGGCAGTAACGCCGACGGTCTATTATACCAGCGGCTACAAAACCATCGCGGCCGATGCAGGTGCCACCAGTTGCGGCCTTCTGACGGGCGCGGCTCAGATACCTTCCACCCAATGCCATGTTAAGAACTATTGGGATGTCGATCTGACCGTGAATTATCAGATCAGCCCTCGTTGGTCAGTCTATGCCAACGTCTATAATCTGCTTGGCTTCCGTGCGCCCTATGATTACGCCACCTACGGCTCCTACCTTTACAATTCTTCATGGTCTCAGAAGGGCATCATCTATCGCTCCTTCCAGTTCGGTGTTAACGTCAAACTGTGACGCAATGAAGAGATGAGGGATGGCAGCAAACTGTCCCTTCTGTCTCAAGGCTGACTTCCGACACTGGGGGTCAGCCTTTTTTCTATCGCTACGATAATCTGGCGTCATGCGACGTTGACCGTCGAGCAATTGTCACAGGTCCACCGTATGCATGCGCCGGTCATGTCTGGTCGCGACACGCGTACGCTAGTCCGACAGCCCCACATCCCATGCGATTTGCCTCCATCCCCCCGCTGATGGACAATCGTTGCCGACCATTCCATGTGCTGGTTCCTCACAACCGGAGTTTCCATATGAATTTCAGACCAGCCATCGCCACGCTTCTGCTGGCGAGTACGGCCCTGTTGTCTCGGCCGGCCTTGGCCGAAGCCCCCTTCGATTTCGCGCACGCACCCGGACAATTGCCGAAAGACGTTGTGCCGAGCGCCTACCGGATCAATATCGTCACCGACCTGAAGCGCCTCGCCCTGACCGGGCATGAAGACATCGCCGTCAATGTCACATCCCCCACCGCCAGCATCACGCTGAACCAGGCGGGCCTGACGCTGATCTCGGCAACGCTCGACGGCACGCCGGCGAAAATCACCCAGGACGACAAGGCCGAGACCGCGACGCTCACCCTGCCGCAGCCCATGACCACGGGCGCGCACAAGCTGGCGATCGTTTATCGCGGCCCCATCCCCGCCACGCCGAACGGCATTTATTACGACGATTACCGCACCCCCGACGGCAAGCAGCACCGCATGCTGGTGACGCAGTTCGAGGTCGCGGATGCGCGCCGCATGTTCCCCGGCTGGGACGAGCCCGCCTTCAAGGCGACGTTCCAGTTGACGGCGACCCTGCCCGCCGACTTCACCGCCGTCAGCAACATGCCGATCGAATCGTCCACACCGGCCGGCGCGCATGCCAGGCAGGTCGTCTTCGGCACGACGCCCCGCATGTCCACCTACCTGCTGGCCCTGGTGGCCGGCGACATGAAGGCCGTCAGCGGCAAGGGCGGCAACACGCCGATCAATGTCTACGCCCCCACCGGCGAGCAGGAAAAAGGACGCTACGCCCTGACCGCGGCGTCGCAGATCCTGCCCTATTACAATGAGTATTTCGGCGTCGACTATCCGCTGCCCAAGATGGACCTGATCGCCATCCCCGGCAATTACGAAGCCGGCGCGATGGAAAACTGGGGCGCCATCACCTTCATCGACGACGACCTGCTGTTCGATCCCAAGACCAGCGCGCCGACCACTCAGGAAGCGGTCTATATCGTCGTGGCGCATGAAATGGCCCACCAATGGTCGGGCGACCTGGTGACGATGGGCTGGTGGGACAATATCTGGCTCAACGAAGGGTTCGCCACCTGGATGGAGACCAAGGCCACCGACCATTTCAACCCGACCTGGCAGATGTGGCCGCGCCAGCATGCCGATCGCGAGCAGGCGATGGCGCAGGATGCCCATCCGACCACGCATCCGATCCAGCAAGTGATCCACGACGTCAGCGAGGCCAATACCGCCTTCGACCGGATCAGCTACCAGAAAGGCGAGCAGGTCATCCGCATGGTCGAGGACTGGCTGGGTCCCGATGTGTTCCGTGACGGCATGCGCGCCTACATGAAGGCCCACGCCTACGGCAACACCACCAGCGCCGACCTGTGGGCCGCCCTGTCGCAGGTCTCGCATCAGGACGTGGCGACGGTCGCGCGCAGCTTCACCGAGCAGCCGGGCATCCCGCTGGTCACCGTGAGCCGTCGCTGCGAAGCCGGCAAGACGACCCTGACACTGACCGAGGGCCGCTTCTCCATCGGCGACGCCCATCCGCTGCCCGCACGCTGGAACATCCCCGTTACCGTCGCGGGTCCGGGCGTCACCGCGCAGCGCGTGATCCTGACGTCCGAACAGCCGGCGCATCTGACCTTCGCCGGCTGCGACCTGGCGCTGAAGGCCAATCCGGGCGAGAACGGCTATTACCGCGTCGCTTATGACGCCTCGTCGCTGGCGGCTCTCGGCAAGGCCTTCAGCCAGTTGAGCCCCGTGGATCGCGCCAACCTGCTGGGCGACCAGTACGCCCTGTTCCAGGCCGGCCTGGCGCCGCTCTCGACCTGGCTGAATCTGGTTGCCGCCCTGCCGGCCACGCACGAGGACAATATCGCCGTCTGGCAGGACACGATCGGCCGCCTGAAGGATCTCGACGCCATGGAACGCGGCAGCCCGTCGCGGCCCGCCTTCCACGCCTTCGCCCGCGCCCTGCTGGGGCCGCAACTGGCACGCCTGGGCTGGACGCCGCGCGCGGATGAATCCTTCCTCGATACCCTGCTGCGTCCGCAGGTGATCTCGGCTCTGGGCCAGTTCGACGACCCGGCGGTCGTCAGCGGCGCGCAGGAGCGCTTCGCCGCCTACGTGAAGAACCCCGCCAGCCTGCCGCCCAGCCTGGTCGACCCCGTCACCTCGGTCGTCGGCCGGCATGCCGATGCCGCGACCTACGCCATCCTGGTCAGGAAGCTGCACGCGGCCACCAGCACCGAAGACAAGCTGCGCTTCTTCAACGCCATGGCCGGAGCGCGTGATCCCGCGCTGATCCGACAGAGCGTGCAGATCGCCTATAGCGGCGTCATTCCCAACGGCCGCGTCGCCCGCTCGCTCGCCCGCGTGGCCAGCGCCAGCGACAATCCCGACCTCGTCTGGTCGCTGGTGCAGGATCCGCAGACGCAGAAGCAGATCCGCGCGCGTCTGGCCCCCTGGTCGCAATCCGCCCTGCTGCCGGCCATCGCGTCGTACTCGATCAATCCCGAGGTCTCGAAGGCACTGGCTGCCGACTCCTCCGCCACGGAATCGACTGGTGCCAGGATCGAAGCCCACAAGGCCACCGATCTGATCGCGGCCAACGCCGCCATCGCGGCCCGCGCCCAGGCGGACCTGACCCCGTGGCTGGCGGCCCTCTCGCACTGACCACGACCCGGAACGCCGGAACACCCAACCGATCGTTTCAGGCCGGCGGAGCCTGAAACGGTCGTCTCCGGCAATCCCACCTCGGGGCGCGATCAATCGCGGCCCGGCCTGCCGCCGGGGCATTGTTCGTCCGTATAACTTCGCGAACAACGCCCCGGCGCCATTTCTCCATCGCCCTTTCAAATCCCGCAGGGCAACCCAGCTCTGAGCCACCGCGCTCGCGGCACCGATCCGCGTCCGGCCTACGGGGCCTGTGGCCTATGGCGCTGGGGGTGCTGTATCAGGCCGCAGCGGCGCCTGATCGAAGAACCGCGCGGAACCGGCCGGGGCGCACATATGCCGCCCGAAGGACTGCCGCAACGTGCCCCCAGGCAGGTCAATCACCGCGGTGGCCGGCGAGATGCAATGGTGACCGTCATAAACGTCACCCGAGACCCAATGCAGCCGCGCCGTCAGTGCCGCGCCGGGCATTACCTGAACCGATGACAGGACCGGTCCAGGATGCATCCCAGGCGGCGCACGGCGCACCGCATCCACTGCACGACCATCGGTATCCTCGAAATGCAGGCGCGGCAGCGCCCGCACCCGGCACGGCGCGCGACCGATATTCCGCAGCACCAGCAGCGTGCCGCTCTGCGACATGCCGTTGAATGCGCCCCCTTCGTCATCGAAGCCGAGCGAGAGCTGCGAAACCGGGCATTGGAACGACCGTACCGACGCGGCTCGAGCCACGGAAGCAGAGAGAACGCCTGCGACGAATAGCCCGGCGCAAGACGAAAGAACCGCAAGCCACACACGTCGCACGTTCATCATATCCTCAGCATTCCCTATCGTTTACCGAGCCGACAGCCTAAAAACAGCACGTCATCTGAAGCAAGCATGCGGCAGGCGGCCCACCATCACAGAGAGGAAACCGCCCTGTCCCGCGCCAGTCGCCTGCTCGACCTGCTTCAGGCCCTGCGCCGCCGCCGTCATCCCGTCACGGCCGGCACGCTCGCAGGCGAACTGGGTGTCTCCGTGCGCACGGTCTATCGGGACATCGCGACATTGACCGCGCAAGGGGCCGCGATCGAAGGGGAGGCCGGCATCGGCTACGTGCTCCGGCCCGGTTACCTGCTGCCCCCCTTGCGCTTCACCGGGGACGAACTGGACGCACTGATTCTGGGCCTGCGCCTTGTACGCCAGCGGGGCGACGACATTCTGGAACATGCGGCGGCCAATGTAATCGCCAAGATTTCCGCTGTCCTGCCCGATACGCACGGGGAAGAAGTCGAAACCAGCGGCATGCTCGCCGGACCGGCCGGCCGGAACGAGATGCCCTGCCTCGAGGTCATCCGGCAGGCGATCCGCGACGAGACGAAATTGCACCTGCGATACACGGACAAAAAGGAGCACACGACCGAACGCCTGATCTGGCCCGTTGCGATCGGTTTCTTCGAAGCCGCCGAGGTGCTGGCCGCATGGTGCGAGAAGCGCGCCGATTTCCGGCATTTCCGTCTGGACCGCATCGTGGCCGTCACCCCAGGCCGCGAGCGTTATCCGAGACGGCGGCGCATCCTGCTCGCCGAATGGCGCGCGCTCACGGGGATCGACACGCCCTACTGACGGAAACTGTCACAGGCGCCTGATAGGCAAAAGCCGTTCCAACAATCGGGAGACCGGCTCATGTTTCGCTCAGCGTCCACCATTCTCTACGTTGATGACCCCACGACCAGTGCGCGCTTCTATCATGCACTGCTCGGGGTCGCGCCGGTCCGGCAATCCCCCGGCTTCGTCCTCTTCCCGCTGCCCGGCGGGGCCAATCTGGGCCTTTGGCAACGGAATGCCGTCACACCGCCGGGCCGGGATGGTGAAATCACCCTCACGACAGATGATCCCGATACGCTCCATGCACTCTGGGCCGAACGCGGATACAGGATCATCCAGCCCCCGACGGATATGGGCTTCGGGCGCAATGTCCTGATCACGGACCCGGACGGCCATCGGCTCCGCGCCTTCCGCCCATCCGGACAGTAAGCGGGGTCTGGCAGGTTCGACCGCGAAATACCCTGCCTCACCGCCCAACTTTACAAGGGCTGTTTCGGCAGCATGATGCACGTCATGAGGGGAGCAGGCTGCCACGCCCGCCCTCCCATGACGCACGACGGTTCAGCGCAATGTCGCGCCCATTTCCGCCGAGATGGCCCGCGCGGCATCAAGAACGAGCCCACCAAGCGGCGCGATCCTTTCCTCGACGATGCGGGCCATGGGTCCGGAGGCGGAGACGGCGGCGACGACATCGCCTGTTTCGTCAAAAATCGGCGCGGCAATGCACCGCAGACCCACCGCATGCTCTTCGTCGTCGACGGCATACCCCACGGCCCGCACGCGTTCGAGTTCCTCGCGCAAGGGGAGAGGCGCTGTGATCGTCTTGACGGTCAGGCGCGGCATCCCGTGCTGATGCAGGATTCTGGACAAGGATTTGTCGGACGTTGCCGAGAGTATCGCCTTTCCCACGCCCGAGCAGTGCAACGGTACGCGGGTTCCCGGCCGCGCGAAAACCCGCATCATCTGGCTGCATTCGATCTGCGCCAGATAAACCGCCTGCCCCTCGTCCACGATGGCGAGATTAACGGTTTCACCCCCCTCCTCCATCAGATGGCGCATATGCGGCCGGGCCAGCGCGACCAGGCTGCGCGTTTTCGTGAAGGTACACCCCGTTACGAAAGCCTGGACACCCACCGTCCACAGACGCTGCTCATGATTGAAACGCACATACCGTTCCTGCTCCAGCGTGGTCAGCAAACGATGCGCGGTCGAAGTGGGTAGCCCGACCTGCTGTGCGAGATCGGTCAGGGAAGCACCATCGGGCGCTTCCGCGATCCGGTTAAGCAGCCCCAACGCACGAATCAGTGATTGAACCTGATCGCCGTTCCCGCGTGAGGTCGCTGTGTTCCGGCCCGGTTGGGAAGCCCCCTTTCTGACTGTGCGCTGCGGCATGGCACCCTCCCTCTCCGACAGAGCCGGTAACATTCAACGTCCTGAAATAATTGATACGCGAGCCTTCTATCCCACGATATGGAAAAAATTCCATTTTTATGAAAAAAGAGCCTGATTTTACTTTATTGGAATCATACAACATATTGTAATATAACTATTATTTTATCATTTTCCACATTGCGGAAATCATCCCACCGAAAAATCCCGGCCTGTCATAGTGCGTTCAACAACGAAACGCCGTGGGAGAGTAACGTGCCCAAGATGACCGCAGTCGACGCCGCTGTCCTCGTTCTGGAACGGGAGGGTATTGCAACCGCCTTTGGCGTGCCCGGTGCCGCGATCAACCCATTCTATGCCGCGTTGCGCAGGCGCGGCACGATCCGTCATATTCTGGCACGCCATGTCGAGGGCGCCTCGCACATGGCGGACGGCTACACCCGCGCCCGGCCCGGCAATATCGGCGTCTGTATCGGCACGTCGGGACCAGCCGGCACCGACATGATCACGGGGATTTACGCCGCGGCCGCCGATTCCGTACCCATTCTGTGCATCACGGGCCAAGCCCCCCGCGCGAGGCTCTACAAGGAAGATTTCCAGGCGATCGACATCGAATCCATCGCGAAGCCGGTCGCGAAATGGGCGGTCTGCGTGCGCGAGCCGGCGCTGGTCCCGATGGTCTTCCAGCAGGCTTTTCATGTGATGCGCTCGGGTCGTCCCGGCCCGGTCCTGATCGACCTGCCCATCGACGTGCAGATGGCCGAAATCGAGTTCGACATCGAGACCTACCAGCCGCTGCCGATCTACAAACCCGCCGCGTCGCGGCAGCAGGCCCGGCGCGCCATCGAGATGCTCAACGCATCGCAGCGGCCGCTGATCGTCGCCGGCGGCGGCATCATCAGCGCCGACGCCAGCGATCTTCTCGTCACCTTCGCCGAACTCACCGGCGTACCGGTCATCCCGACCCTGATGGGTTGGGGTACGATCCCCGACGACCACACGCTGATGGCCGGCATGGTCGGCCTTCAGACCAGCCACCGCTATGGTAACGCCACCTTCCTGAAATCCGATTTCGTGCTCGGCATCGGCAACCGATGGGCCAACCGCCATACCGGGTCCGTCGAGGTTTACACGAAAGGCCGGACCTTCGTGCATGTCGACATCGAACCGACGCAGATCGGCCGGGTGTTCGGGCCAGATTTCGGCATCGTCTCCGACGCCCGCGCCGCACTCGAACTGTTCATCGAGGTCGCCCGCGAGATGCAGGCGGATGGTTCGCTCAAGGACCGCGCCAGTTGGGCCGAACAATGCCTGCACCGCAAGAACAGCATGCTCCGCCGGAGCCATTTCGATCAGGTGCCGTTGAAACCCCAGCGGGTCTATCAGGAAATGAACGACATCCTGGACCGCGATACCTGCTACGTCACGACCATCGGCCTGTCCCAGATCGCCGGCGCGCAGTTCCTGCACGTTTACAATCCGCGCAACTGGATCAATTCCGGCCAGGCCGGGCCGCTGGGCTGGACCCTGCCCGCCGCGCTCGGCGTCCGCGCCGCCGACCCCGACAAGAAGATCGTGGCGCTCTCCGGCGACTACGATTTCCAGTTCATGATCGAGGAACTGGCAGTGGGGGCGCAGCACAAGCTGCCCTTCCTGCATATTGTCGTGAACAATTCCTATCTCGGCCTGATCCGGCAGGCCCAGCGCGCCTTCCAGATGGATTTCGAGGTCAGCCTCGCCTTTGAAAACATCAACGCCAAGCCGGAAGGCGACGCCGTACCCGGCTACGGCGTCGATCATGTGGCCGTTGCCGAAGGGCTCGGCTGCAAGGGACTCCGCGTCAAATCCGCGAATGAATTCAAGGCGGCTTTCGCCAGGGCCCAGGAACTGATGGCCGAATATCAGGTTCCTGTCGTGCTCGAATTCATCCTGGAGCGGGTCACCAACATCGCCATGGGCACAGAGATCGACAGCGTCAACGAGTTCGAGGAAATCCTCTGTCTCGACCCCGACCTGTCGATCCGGGAAAGCGAAGATAAGCGCGGCGTCGCGGAGCCCGTGCCCTCGAACGTGCGTTAGGCCGCCGACAGCCGGCTTCCGCCGAACAAGAACGATTCTCGTGAACAGGGAGGGTCTCATGCCTCAATTCGCCGCCAACCTCACCATGCTGTTTACCGAACTGCCATTCCTCGAACGCTTCGCCGCCGCCAGGGCGGCGGGCTTCGAGGCCGTCGAATTCCTGTTTCCCTATGATTTCGACAAACAGGAACTCGCCGCCCTGCTGCAAAAGCATCGGCTGCGCCTTGTCCTGCATAACCTGCCGGCAGGCGACTGGGGCGCTGGCGAGCGCGGCATCGGCTGCCATCCCGACCGGACAGCCGACTTCCGGGCAGGCGTCGATCGTGCGATCGCCTATGCAACGGCCCTATCCTGCCCCCAGGTGAATTGCCTCGCCGGGATTCTGCCCACCGGCGTTCCGGCGGAGGTCGCCCGCGCAACGCTGATCGACAATCTACGTTATGCGGCAGAGAAGCTTGAGGCCGCCAACATTGGCCTGCTGCTCGAACCGGTCAATAGCCGGGACATTCCCGGCTTTCTCGTTGACCGCACGGCACCCGCGCTGGAGATCATCGCGGCCGTCGGCTCGGCGAACCTCAAGCTGCAATACGACATTTATCACGCACAGGTGATGGAGGGCGATCTTGCCCGCACCATCGAGACCCATTTCGCCCGCATCGGCCACATCCAGCTCGCCGACAATCCTGGCCGCCACGAGCCGGGCACCGGCGAAATCAATTACGGCTTCCTGTTCCGGCACATCGACAGGCTCGGCTACACCGGCTGGATCGGCTGCGAATACAAGCCGCTGACCACGACGACGGCCGGTCTGGACTGGTTCCAACCCGACGCGCCGCCCCCCGCAGCCGCGTCACTGGCGCATGTCTCCTGAAAATCGGGAAAAGATCATGAGTAAAATCGGATTCATCGGACTTGGCATCATGGGTCGTCCCATGGCCGACCATCTTCTCACCGCGGGCCATACCCTTTTTATTCGAAACACCGGAACCCCGCCGCAGGAACTGCTCGACAAGGGTGCCCGCGCCTGTCGCAGCGGCAGCGAGGTCGCCCGCCAGGCCGACATCATCATCACCATGGTCCCCGATACGCCCGACGTGGAAGAGGTTCTGTTCGGCCCCGACGGCGTCGCCGAGGGGCTCACGCCCGGCAAGATCGTGGTGGACATGAGCAGCATCTCGCCGATCGCGACGAAGGCGTTCGCCCGGCGCATCAACGCGCTTGGCTGCGATTATCTCGATGCCCCGGTCTCGGGCGGCGATGTCGGAGCGAAAGCCGCGAGCCTCACCATCATGGTGGGAGGCCCGGATGCCGCATTCGAAACAGTGAAGCCGATTTTTGAACGCATGGGAAAGAACATTACCCTGGTCGGCGGAAACGGTGACGGCCAGACCACCAAGGTTGCCAACCAGATCATCGTCGCCCTGACCATCGAAGCCGTGGGCGAGGCGCTCCTGTTCGCCTCCAGGGCCGGCGCCGACCCGGCGCGCGTCCGCCAGGCACTGATGGGCGGCTTCGCCAGTTCCCGTATCCTGGAAGTGCATGGCGAACGCATGGTGAAGCGGAACTTCGCGCCGGGTTTCCGCATCGCGCTGCACCAGAAGGATCTCAATCTCGCCTTGCAGGGCGCCCGCAGCCTCGGTGTCAGTCTGCCCAATACGGCAACCTGCCAGGAACTTTTCAATGCGGCGGTTGCGGCGGGCGGAGAAGCCTGGGACCATTCCGGCATGGTGCGCGTGCTGGAACGCCTCGCCTGTCACGAGATCGGCGAGAAAACGACGGGCGCATAGGGTGCGGCTTTCACCGATACGCGAGCCCGATTGAATCACCGCGACATCGGTCGCCCACAGTCGCAATTTACCGGAGCAACCCGTCTGGCCGATGAAAGCGGCCGCATCGAAGACCGTCCGCGCGTGGGCAATGTCGTCACCATCACCGCATCAACATCATTCGACATCATCGGCACAAAAAATCTCTTGAAACAAGAACGCGACCGCGAGTGAGGCAACGCCTCCCCGACGGGAAAAGAAATGTTCAAAGGGAGAGACATCCGTGTTCCAGCAAATTCTGGCGCCTGTCGGCGGCAGCCTGGGCCTATCCTTCATCGTCGCGGTCCTACCGGTTCTCGCAGTCCTGACCCTTCTCGGCATCTTGCGCCGGCCCGCCTGGGAGGCCGCGCTTGCGGGGCTGGCCATCGGCCTGATCGCGGCAGTCGCGGTCTGGCGGATGCCTGTGGGGCTTGCCGCCGATGCCGTGCTCAATGGCGCCGTCTTCGCCTTGTGGCCGGTGATGTGGATCGTGCTCAGCGCGCTCCTGCTCTACAACATCGCAGTCAAGTCGGGCCGCTTCGATGCGTTCCGCGCCTGGCTGCTCACGAACCTTCCCAATGACCGGCGCGTCGTGCTCGTCGTCATCGGCTTCTGCTTCGGTGCCCTTCTCGAAGGCGTCTCGGGTTTTGGCACGCCGGTGGCGATCACAAGCTCCCTCCTGATCCTTGTCGGTTTCCCCGCGCTCGAAGCGTTGGTGTTCGTGCTCATCTTCAACACCGCGCCCGTCGCCTTTGGCGCGCTCGGCGTGCCCGTGACCGTACTCGGAGCCGTTACGGGGCTCCCGGCTCACACGCTCGCGGCCATGATCGGGCGGCAATTGCCGTTTATCGCCATCGCCCTGCCCTTTTATGTGATGGCCCTCTATGGCGGCAGGCGTTCCCTGCGGGCGCTCTGGCCACTTCTTCTCGTCGCCGGCGGCAGCTTCGCCCTTTCGCAGTTCGTGTCGTCGAACTATCTCGACTACGCCCTGACCGACGTGCTCTCCGCGCTCGGCTCGCTCGGCGCCACCCTGATATTCCTCAGGACATGGCGCCCGGCACCGGACCCGGAATTCGCCATCGACGCCTCGATCCTGAATGTGCAGGCCCCGACGCGCACCGTCGCGTCCTGGCAGGGATGGCTGCCCTGGCTGATCGCCTCCGTCGTCGTGATCCTCTGGACGCATTTCGGCGTTTTCCTGGTCGGTGAGCAGAAGATCCATTGGCCGGGCCTCGACAATGCGATCGCGATCACGCTCTACGACAACAGGCCCTACGCCGCCGTGTGGGTATTCCAGCCACTGACGACCGGTACCGCAATCCTGATCTCCGCCATCATCACCACCCTGATCGTCAGACTGTCCTTGGCCGATTTCATCGCCTGCATCGGCCAGACCCTGCGTCAGGCGTGGCTCGCCGTCATCACCGTGATGCTGATCATCGGTCTGGCCTATCTGATGAATTATTCCGGAATGGCCTACACACTCGGCAAGGCGGTGGCGTCCACCGGCCATCTGTTCGTCTTCCTCTCACCCTTCCTGGGCTGGGTTGCCGTCCTGCTCTCAGGCAGCGACACGTCCGGCAATGCGCTGTTCGGCAATCTGCAGGTCGTCGCTGCCCATCAGCTCCATTTCGATCCGGTCCTGTTCGCCGCGACCAACTCCTCGGGCGGTGTCATGGGCAAGATGGTCTCGCCGCAGAACATAGCGACCGGCGTCGCGGTCACCCGGCTGAAGGGGCAGGAAGGTGTCGTTTTCGCGCGCACCTTCTGGCATAGCATCATCGTGACGCTCGCGCTCAGCATCATCGTCGCGGCACAGCAGTTCCTGTTTCCCTGGATCATTCCAACCCTGGGAGTCGGACGATGATCAGGATGCCCGCTCCCGACGAGGCCGTGCTGGCCCGTCGTTCCGAAATCGTCGATGCCCTCCGGCGCATCGTGCCCGGCGAAGGTGTCATCGACAGCGCGTCCGAACGCCGCGCCTTTGAATGTGATGGCCTCACCGCCTACCGCCAGCTTCCGATGGTGGTGGTCCTGCCGGAGACGACGGCACAGGTCTCCGAAATTCTGCGCTATTGCCATGCCAATCGGATCAAGGTCGTGCCGCGCGGCGCCGGCACCTCCCTGTCCGGCGGCGCGCTGCCGCTACAGGACGGCATTCTGCTCGGACTTGGCAAGTTCAAACGCATTCTCGAGATTGATGTCGAAAACCGCTGCATCGTGGTGCAGCCGGGGGTGACCAATCTCGGCATTTCCCAGGCCGTGCAGGCACAGGGTCTCTATTACGCCCCCGATCCCTCAAGCCAGATCGCCTGCACGATCGGCGGGAACGTCGCGGAGAATTCCGGCGGCGTGCATTGTCTGAAATACGGCCTGACCACCAACAACGTCCTCGGTGTCGAACTGGTGATGATGGACGGCGAGATCATTCGCCTCGGCGGCAAGCATTTCGATGCATCGGGCTATGATCTGCTCGGCGTCCTCGTCGGGTCGGAAGGCATGCTCGGCGTCGTGACCGAGGTCACGGTGCGCATCCTGCCGAAGCCGCCGGGCGCCCGCGCCCTGATGATCGGTTTCGCGACCATCGAGGGCGCTGGCCACTGCGTTGCCGAGGTGATCGCCACCGGCATCATTCCCGGCGGCATGGAAATGATGGATCACCTGGCGATCGAGGCCGCCGAAGCCTTCGTCCACGCGGGTTATCCGCTCGATGCGGCG
Source organism: Gluconacetobacter dulcium (assembly GCF_014174165.1). GTDB lineage: Bacteria > Pseudomonadota > Alphaproteobacteria > Acetobacterales > Acetobacteraceae > Gluconacetobacter > Gluconacetobacter dulcium. The sequence continues at coordinate 47,802 of NZ_JABEQN010000031.1, forward strand.
GCATTGCTCATCATCGAACTCGACGGTTGCGCCGCCGAAATCGACCATCTCATCGCGGCGGTCGAGGCGATCGCCAGCCGGCACGGCGCGACAAGCTGCCGCGCCAGCCAGTCCGAGGCGGAACGGCTGCTGTTCTGGGCCGGCAGGAAGGCGGCATTTCCCGCCGTCGGCCGGCTTTCGCCCGATTATTATTGCATGGACGGGACGATCCCACGCCGGCAGATCGGCACTGTGCTGCAACGCATGGAAGAGATGGAGGCGAAATATAAACTGCGCGTCGCCAACGTCTTTCATGCCGGCGACGGCAATCTGCATCCGCTCATCCTCTATGACGCCAATCGGCCCGGCGAATTGCAGCGCGCCGAGGATTTCGGCAACGACATCCTTCGGCTCTGTGTCGAGGTCGGGGGCGTGCTGACCGGAGAACACGGGGTCGGCGTCGAGAAACGCGACCTGATGGGCACGATGTTCAACGACAGCGACCTCGATCAGCAAACCCGGCTGAAATGCGCTTTCGATTCTGAAAGCCTGCTCAATCCGGGCAAGGTCTTTCCTCAGCTTTGCCGCTGCGCGGAGCTTGGCCGCGTCCATGTGCATGCCGGGAATCTGCGTTTTCCCGACCTGCCACGCTTCTGAGGAGGGATGACCATGATCGTCCTTCGACCATCGAACGACGCCGAGGCGCAAGACATGATTGGCTGGGCGATGGCGGAAAACCATCCGCTCGAAATCGTCGCCGGCGGCAGCAAGCGCGCACTCGGGCGGCCGCCACGGACCGACCATCAGCTCGACGTTTCCAGGCTCAGCGGCATCGTCGATTACGAGCCGGCGGAACTCGTCATGACCGCCAGGGCCGCCACCCCGATGGCGGACATCCAGCGCCAGTTGGCGGACCAGCAGCAGATGCTGGCATTCGAGCCCCCCGACTGGCGCAAACTGCTCGCAAGCAATGCCGAGCCGACACTGGGCGGCGTGCTGGCCTGCAATCTCTCCGGCCCGCGACGCCTGCGCGCCGGGGCGGCGCGCGATTTCTTCCTCGGTTTCGCCGCCATCAACGGGCGTGGGGACGCCTGGAAGGCCGGCGGGAAAGTCGTCAAGAACGTCACCGGTTACGATATGTGCAAGTTGCAGGCGGGCGCTTTCGGTACGCTCTCGCTGCTGACCGAGGTCACGCTGAAGGTCATGCCGAAGCCCGAGACCTCCTGTACCCTGCTTCTGCACGGGCTGGCCGACGACATCGCGATCCCGACCATGCTGCGGGCTCTCAACACACCTCACGAGGTTTCGGGCGCGGCGCACCTGCCCAGCCCGGCCGCCCGCCGCTCCAGCGTCGATGCGGTGGCGAACGGCCTCGGCGGCGCGACCGCGCTGCGTCTTGAAGGCCCGCCGCCCTCAGTGATCTACCGCGCCGCCGAACTTGAGAAGCTGCTCGGTCATGGCGACCGTCTCGACGCAGCCGCGAGCGAACGACTGTGGACGGAGATCGCCTCCGTAGAATCCCTGGTCGCGGGGCGGGAGCGCTATTTATGGCGGCTCTGTCCCACGCCCGCCAGGGCCGGCGCCGTCGTACAGGCCATACGTGCCCGACTGGCTTCCGCCGATGCGCTGTTCGACTGGGGCGGCGGACTTGTGTGGCTGAACCTCGATGCGGAGGACGCCGGCCCCGACGGCGGCGCGGCAATCATTCGCGCCGCGATGGGCCAGATCGGCGGTCACGCCATGCTCGTGGTCGCGCCGGAGGCGCTGCGCGCCACGACCCCCGTCTTCGAGCCAGCCAGCGCGACGATAGATGCGCTTCAGTGCCGCATCAAACAGGGCTTCGACCCCGGCGGCATCCTCAATCCGGGTCGCATGTGGGAGGGTCGATAAACACCATGCAGACGAATTTTTCCCCGGCTCAGCTCGCAGATCCGGATACCCGGGAATCCGAGAAGATCCTGCGCTCATGCGTCCATTGCGGCTTCTGCACGGCGACCTGTCCCACCTACACATTGCTGGGCGACGAGTTGGACAGTCCACGCGGTCGCATCTACCTGATCAAGGACATGCTCGAAAATGACCGGCCGGCCACCACGGAGGTGGTCAAGCATGTTGACCGCTGCCTCTCCTGCCTGGCCTGCATGACGACCTGCCCCTCGGGGGTCAACTACATGCACCTCGTCGATCATGCGCGGGACCATATCGAGAAGACATATCGCCGACCGTGGATGGACCGCACTTTGCGCCGGCTGCTCGGCGCGCTCCTGCCCCGGCCCGGTCTTTTCCGCCTCGCGCTGCGCGCGACGAAGCTCGCCAGGCCGTTCGCGCCTGTCCTGCCAACCCGGCTGGCGGCCAGCCTGCGCCTGGCGCCCTCGCGGGTGCCTCCGCCATCGCCCGTCGACCGGCCGCAGTCATTCCCGACGGAAGCGCCTCGGGTCCGGCGGGTAGCCCTTCTCAACGGCTGCGCCCAGCAGGTGGTCGCCCCACAGATCAACGAGGCGACGATCCGCCTGCTGACGCGCCATGGCTGCGAGGTCGTGGTGGCCAGGGGGGCTGGCTGCTGCGGCGCCCTCACCCACCATCTCGGCCAGGACGGTCGCGACTTCGCGCGCGCCAACATCCTGGCCTGGACCAGGGAGATCGAGGCGGACGGCCTCGATGCGATCGTCATCAACGCTTCGGGTTGCGGCACGACCGTCAAGGATTACGGCTTCATGTTTCGGGAAGATGCGGAACTCGCCGAGCCCGCACGACGCATTTCGGCGCTGGCCCGCGACATGACCGAGATCATGAGCGAAATCGGCCTACTGCCCCCCGTCCAGCCCATGAAGCACCGGGTCGCCTACCACAGCGCCTGTTCGCTGCAACACGGCCAGCGGATCATGCAGCAGCCGAAACAGCTGTTGCAGGAGGCCGGCTTCGATGTCGTCGAGCCCCCCGAACCCCATCTCTGCTGCGGTTCGGCGGGAACATATAATCTGTTGCAGCCAGACATCGCGACCCGCCTGCGCGATCGCAAGGTCGCCAATATCGAGAGCACCGCGCCGGATTTCATCGCCGCTGGCAATATTGGCTGCATAACGCAGATCGCCAGCGGAACGGGCCTGCCGGTCGTCCATACCGTCGAACTCCTCGATTGGGCGACCGGGGGGCCAAAACCACCAGCATTGACCCCGTCACCGGCGGGATGACCTGCCCGTCATCCGAGAACCGCCAGTCGGGACGCGACCAACAATCCCGCATATCTCACACGAGCAGGTGCATCGGGTTCTGAAAGCGGCGAAAACTCTTTCTGGAAAAGGAAAATCCGCGAGCGAGACCGGATACCCGATGCAAACGGAGTGTCGCGCATGACGTTCGTTCCCTGGTGCTCCAGCGCGTGGCGGGGATTGCGCTGGACTATGAAGATCTGATCGATCACGATCAACTTCGGCATGATCCGGTCCTGGCGACACTGGCAAGCAAGAGCACGCTGAACCGGCTGGAACGCGGGCGTGCGGATCCACCTCCAGGGCCTGGGCCGCCCGACGCAGGCTGCGATCAAACACCGAAGATCGCAGATGTTGAAGCCGTAATCACGACAATTACGTGACATCGACGCAACACAAAAAAGATTCAGATATTAGCAGATACATCCACATCGCCTGTCGGCGATCACGCGGATCAGCCCTCGGCGGCGTCTGCATTTCTCTGCATTCTATGGAGGTTTTTCCTTTCCGAGCTTTGGCCAGAAACTGACCGAATACCGGCGAGACCAATGACTGTTCCAAGAATCAGTAGAGCGACCGTGAAAATAATCGCCGTATGCATCCCCCTCATGAACAGAACTGTCTCTTGTGAACGAACGAAATATCCGAAGATAGCCACGCCAATCATACCGCCCACCTGCCGCGCGGAATTCAAAAGTCCGGACGCGATCCCGGCCTGGACATGGGGAACGGACGTCAACGTCGCATTGGTGATCGTGGGAATGGTCAGCGCGATGCCGCCACCTGCCAGCAGCATGGGAACAGCGAGCAACCAATAGGAACCCGTCGCCGACACCGGCAGCAGGAGGCCATAGCCGAGCGCCGATATGCTCATGCCAATCGCCGTCAGACGACGCGGGCCAATACGACCGACGACCCGACCGGCAATGACATTCATGATCACCAGCGTGGCCATCATCGGCAAAAAGGCCAATCCGGTCCTCTGCGGCGAATAGTGCCGGACTGCCTGAAAATAAAGGCTCAGAATGAAGACGCCGCCATAAAATGCGAGATTGGCGATCAAACCGATCGCCGTGGCGCTCCGGAGCGTCCCGTCTCGGAACAGGACCAAAGGCAGCATCGCGGATGGATGACCAATTTCCAGCCAGAGAAACAGCACTCCGAGCAACATTGCCGCAACAAGACCCGCAACAATAACCGGGTCGGTCCAGCCACGGACACTCGCTTCCGTCAAAGCCATTGTCAGGCACGCGAGTGCAGAAGCAGCCGTGATCTGACCGGCGAGATCAAGCCCATGATTGGGATGTTTCGGAGAGGTCGGCGCATAACGCGCGGTCAGCCATAGACCAAGCATACCGATCGGCAGATTGACAAGAAAGATTGCGCGCCAACCAGCCATAGCCCGGATATCTCACACGAGTAGGTGCATCGGGCTCTGAAAACGGCGAAAGTTCTTGTTGGAAAAGGAAAATCCGCGAGCGAGGCCAGAGACCCGATGCAGACAGAGTGTAGCGCAGGCCAATTGGCTTTTGGAGAG
>NZ_JABEQN010000032.1 GCF_014174165.1 Gluconacetobacter dulcium
TCGCGTCACCGCGGCGTCAAGCGGCTCAAACCACGTTATCCTCGTCGCCATCGTGGCAGGCCTCCACCCTATCGCCCCAATATCGTCATTATACCCTCTAAGTGAACAGTACTGGACGAATCCCCCTGTCGCAAGTTCGTTCGCCTGTGCGCCAGTAAAGCTCTTGCCGATGTAATGGGTGAAATGGCCGGCCAGAACGGTTAAGGTCTCGTCCATGTTATGGGTATGCGGCGCGATCTGCGCATGGGCCGGCATCTTCACCCGGATCACAAACGGCCCAGGTTGGGCCACATTCCCGTAAACATACGCAATTTCGACCCCCTTCGGAAAATCCGCCGGCGCGGCCTGCCATCTGATATCCTGCGGCGTCAGAACGATCGGCCTGTCCCCAGCGCGGGCGCCCGGCCCGACAGTCGCGAATCCCACAGTCACCAACACGGCAAGAAACGGAATCCTGAACATCTGCTGTCCCTCCAAAGCATGGCCGCAAACCCCTTCCAGCCCATTCCTCCCTTGCTAAAACGTCGCCGGGTCCGGCCCGATGCGGCCATCCGCCCGATCCAGACCTGCAATCCGCCGCATGTCCTCCGCATCCAGGGCAAAATCGAAGACTGAAATATTCTCCACGATCCGCTTCGGCGTGACCGATTTGGGAATAACGATCAGCCCGCTGTCGAGATGCCAGCGAATGACCACCTGCGCCGGCGTCTTGCCGTATTTCCGGCCGATCTCCGCAATCACAGGGTCTTCCAGCACCTGCCCCTGCCCGAGCGGACTCCAGGATTCGGTCCTGATGCCGTGTTTTTCATGAAAGGCACGCAGCGCACGCTGCTGGAAACGCGGATGCAGTTCGATCTGGTTGACGGCCGGCACCACACCCGTCGCCGCGATGACGCGGTCCAGATCCTCCGGGCGAAAATTCGAAACACCGATCGACCGCACCCGCCCGTCTTTCTGGAGCGCCACCATCGCCTTCCACGTCTCGACAAACCTGCCCTCGGCGGCCCGCGGCCAGTGGATCAGATACAGGTCCAGCACCTCGCGGCGCAGCTTGCGCAGGCTGGTCTCGAATGCGCGCATTGTCGCGTCATACCCCTGGTCATCGTTCCAGAGCTTGGTCGTGACATAAATGCCAGGGCGATCCGCCAACCCATCGCCCACCCCCTCTTCGTTTTTGTAGATCGCGGCCGTATCCACGGCCAGATATCCCGCATCGGCCGCATAGCGCACGATATCGGCCGTCTCGTCCGCCGGCGTCCGCCACACGCCCAGACCCAGTTGCGGCATCGTCGTGCCGTCATTGAGCGGGATACGCGGCTGCGTGCCTTTTCCAGGCTGGGAGTCGGGATTGCTCATTATCCGTTTCTTTCAATCATGCACGTTACGGTCACTGACGCCGCAACGCCGCACAGGTTGCCTCAGAACCATGGCCGATGGCAGCGCGGCAGGGAAGGGAAGGCGCATCTTCTTCTTAAAATGCCAAGCGCCTCCATTTGCTTTCGAAATCCCCCTTCTCCGGCTTGCCTCAAGGGAACGTGTAGAGAAAAATCGGCTCCCCCCTTGCCCGGCGGATAACCGTGCCGACCTACATTCCCGTGGTCCAACCAACAGGAGGCCATCATGGCAAATCCAACGGACAGATTCACCACCGACAGAATCGACGAGACCCACGACCTCATCGCCTCCGACAAAGTCGAGGGCACGGCGGTCTATTCCCCGGCCCAGGAAAAGCTGGGAACGATCAAACACTTCATGGTCGATAAACAGACCGGCCATGTCGCCTACGCCGTCATGAGTTTCGGCGGCTTTCTTGGAATGGGCAACAGCTACCATCCGCTCCCATGGAAGGCCCTGACATACGACACGAATCTTCGGGGATACGTCGTCGATCTGACGCCGGACCAGTTGAAGAGCGCACCCAGCTATACATCGGAATCCATGCCGAACTGGAGCGACGACCTGTATACGCATCAGGTCGATGACTACTACGAAGGCAGGATCGGGCGTTAAAACGCCCTCAATCGTCACCGATCAGCATCTCGGCGTGGCAGGGGGACCAAACCCTCCGCCACGTCGTTATAATGTTTACCGACGATGCCTCAGCAGTTCGAGCGCGCCGATCATCGCCGGTTCCGCTCCTGAGGTTGCCAACAATACGGTCCATGCCGGCATGGATCGCCGATCAGGAACAGGCCGGCCTGCCGCTTCCACGCGAAATACTGCCCGGCGTGACGGTCGATCACCGCCCAGTTCACACCGTCATCCGAAGCGACAAGCTTCCCGGCCGACGCCACCGCATTCGGATTATCCCCCGATGTCACCTATACGCCAGCGCGGCCACGCCGGAGGCAAACGCCTCCTTCAGCCCTTCACCGCCCATCGGTCATTGCGTCCTCGTCAAACCGTGCGCCAGGCCCGTCCGCAAGCATCTTTCCCGCCCCAGATTGGCGTCTCATTCTCACAAATCCTGCGAATCCGGTCGAATGAACACTCATTGGGCGGAAACGCGTTGGCAACCGACGCGCTTGCGACAAGGGCAGGGCAGGCGTCAGGCTTCCGTGTCAGCTTCAGACAATCGCGCCTCCAGCGCGTCGATCCCGCTTTCCGCAAACACCAGCACGCCATAGGCGCGCAACAGCGCCGCCGTCACGCCCATGCCCTCATGCTTTCTGCCACGAAACGTCCCGTCATAAATGAAGACGCTGCCGCAGGACGGGCTGCCGTCGGTCAGGATCGCAAACCGGCACCCCTGCTCCCGCGCCAGGGCCAGCGCGGCCTCGGCCCCGGCAATATAGGGTGCCGACACATCCCCGCCATTGGTGTCGATCACGCAGGCCGTCCTTTCCAGCACCCCTTCGCCGGATTACCCACGCGCAATTTCGGCCGGCGGACGCGGAACGCCGAAACTGCCGGAAAGCTCGGGGCAGACAACCACCAGCCGACCCTCCGCCTGCCACCGGTCCAGCGCCGGATGCAGGGCAGGTTTGGCCGCCCCGTCATGGCGCACAGGGTGGCCCACCAGGCAGCCTCGCGTTGCGTTCCAAAAAAGAGGCAGAAAGACGTCCGACCTCGCATCACTTCATGCGAGGAATCCCGGAAATCGACGGATTAAAAAATGGGTTTCCAAAGGCACCGCCTTTGGCGGGTCCAGGGTGGAACCCTGGCCTTCCCACCGCCTCCGCCAACACCCGATACACCTTCTCGTCGTCCATCCGCGCCACGTTGAACCGCAGGCAATCGGCGGCAATCCCATCGGCGCTGAACAGATTCCCCGGCGCCAGGATCACCCCCTGCGCCAGCGCCCGCCGTGCCACATCGGTCGCCGCCAGCCCGTCGGGCAGCCGGCACCATAAAAACGGGCCGGAATCCGGCTCCACGGTCGGCGTCAGTCCCAGCCGTTTCAGCCGCGCCGTCACCCGCGCCCGGCACTGGTCCAGCCGCGCGCGCATCTGTCCCACATGCCGCCGATAGCCGCTATCGGTCAGCACGGCATGGCAGATTCCGGCCGCCAGCCGCCCGGAGGCAATGGAACTGGCCACGCGCAGATCGACCAGCCCTTCCACCCAGTCCGGCCGTACGGCGATGTAGCCGCAGCGGAAGGCGGCCGAAACCGTCTTGGAAAAACTGCCGATCCGCACCACCCGCTCCAGCCCGTCGAAGGTCGCCAGGCGCGCGGCGGGCGTCGCTTCGAAATCGGCGAAGATGTCGTCTTCCACTATGATGATGTCGTGTGCTTCCGCCAGCCGCAGCACCCGGTGCGCCACCACGGGCGAAAGAACGGCACCGGTCGGATTATGAATGGCGGCATTGGTAATATACAGGCGCGGCCGGCACGCCGCCGCCACACGGTCGAAGGCGGCAACATCCGGCCCGTCGGCCAGATAAGGCACACCGACCACCCGCACCTGATGCGCCCGCAGCAGCGCCAGAAAATTGAAATAGCACGGGTCGTCCACCATCACGCTATCGCCCGGCCGCAGCAGGAAGCGGCAGATCAGGTCCAGCGCGTGCGACCCGGAATCCGTCGTCAGGATCTGCGCGGGCGAGACGCCGATATCCTGCTCCGCCATCCGGCGCGCCACATAGGCGCGGATCGGCGCATGCCCCAGCGGGCTGTCGTAATCGAACAGCATCTCGACTGAACCCTCCCGCGCCACGGCACGCAACGCCCGCCGCACCAGATCCTCCGGCATCCAGGCAGCCGGCAGCCAGCCGCAGCCGGGCGACAGCGCCGCCGGGTCCTGCTCCAGCGACGCCCGCAACATGCCGATCGGATCGACCATCCGCGCCCCTTCCGATGTCGGCACGTCCAGCGACAGCGGGGCCAGCGGCGCCGCCACATAAAAGCCGGCACCGGGGCGCGAGCGGACCGCCCCTTCGGCATGCAGCCGGTCATACGCCTCGACCACGGTGGATTTCGACACCCCCGCCGCCTCCGCCATGGCGCGGATCGAAGGCAGCCGCGCCCCCGGCGTCAGCAACCGCCGCTCGATCCGGTGCCGCACCAGCCCCATCACCTGCGCCACCCGTGTGCCGTCCGCCTGCTGCCCGTCCATCCGTACCGGTCTCCTGAACAATACAGTTTAGTGTAATTGTACCTGACCGTATCTGGAAATCCACGGCCACGTCCCGCATCACGAACCGGCAGGCAAAGGACGGACCAATGCAGGACAGAACGACGGAAGGCTGGATCGCGGGCCTGATCGGCATGACGATCTTCAGCGGCTCGATGCCGGCCACCAAGCTGGCGATCGCGGGGTTCGACCCGCTGTTTCTCACCGCCGCCCGTGCCGCACTGGCCGGCCTCCTCGGGGCGCTGTGCCTGTGGCGATGCCGGGCCAGCGTCCCCGCACCGCGCGACCTGCTCGCCCTGGCCGTCGTCGCGCTCTGCGTGGTGCTCGGCTTCCCGCTGCTCAGCGCCCTGGCCTTGCAGGGCATGCCCTCCACCCGTTCCATCCTCTTTCTCGGCCTGCTGCCGCTGGCCACCGCGACCTTCGGCGTGCTGCGCGGGGGCGAACGCCTATCGCCGGCCTTCTGGGCCTGGTCGGCGGCCGGCGCGGCCCTGGTCTGCGGCTTCGCCGCCCACCGGGGCGTGGCAGGGTCCCTGGGCGCGGATCTCACCATGATCCTGTCCGTCATCATCTGCGGGCTGGGCTACGCCGAGGGCGGCCGCCTGTCGCGCACTCTGGGCGGCCTGCGCGTCATCTGCTGGGCGCTGGTGGTGGCCCTGCCGGTCTCGATCATCGGCGGCGTCATCACGGCCCCCGCCCATTGGGGCGGCATCGCACCCTCCGCATGGCTGGGGCTGGCCTATGTCACCGTGTTCTCGATGTTTCTCGGCTTCGTCTTCTGGTATCGCGGGCTGGCGCTGGGCGGTATCGCGGCGGTCGGGCAGTTGCAGCTTCTCCAGCCCTTCCTCGGGTTCTTCCTCGCCTCCCTGGTGCTGCGCGAGCCTGTCAGCAGCCAACTGCTGCTCACCGCGCTCGGCGTCGTGTTCTGCGTGATCGGCGCGCGGCATTTCTCGCCGGCCGTGCGGGTGCCGGCCCGCCAGCCATAGCGGGGCTTTGCCCCCCCCCGCCCCGCCAAAGCCAGAGGCTTTGGCCACCCTTCATTTTAACGGGTGGCCGCGAAGCCGCGATGATAGATCGCGGTGCTCACAAGCCCGATCCCGCCGGCCAGCACAAAGGCAGGACCGAACGACCCGAACCGCGTGGCCAGAAGACCAGTCAGGATGGGGGCCATCGCGCCCCCCAGCGAGGCCCCGGTATTCTGGATCGCTTCCAGCGTCGCCACCCGGTCCTCGGTGGTGATCAGCGTGCCCAGCGTCCAGCCGCAGCTCACCGCCACCCCGTTGGCGAACAGCGCCAGCGCCAGCAGGGTCAGGGCGGGCATGCGCGCCGGTTGCAGCGCCAGCAGGGCGGTCAGCACCGCACAGGCCAGCATGGACAGCACGACGGTCCGCCGGCAGGCCGCCAGCGGCGCCACCCCGCGCCGGCTGACCATATCCACCAGCTTCCCCCCACCCAGGCAGCCCGCGAAGCTGAAGATCTGCGGAAAGGCGGACAGCAGGCCGGCCTGGATCACCGACAGGCTCTCCGTCTTCTCCAGCCACGCAGGCAGCCAGGTGATGTAGAGCGAACTCAGATACACCACCCCGGTAAACCCCGCCGTCGCCGCCCACGTATCGCGCCGCCCCAGCAGATAGCCCAGATCGTCGCGCAGGGCAGACCGCACAGGCGCCTTGTCATGATGCACCCGCACCGGCGCGGCGGCGGACTCGCCGGGCAGCGGATCGCGATAATAGACGATCCACCCGATGGCGAGCAGCAGGTTGACCACCCCCACCACCACCGACATGTCGCGCCAGCCCCACCATGCCATCACCGCCAGCAGCAGCGGCGGCGCCAGCGCCGGACCCAGCGAGGCAGAGCCGTTGAACAGCCCGATCGCCCCGCCCCGTTCCTCGGGCGCGTACCAATGCACCAGCACCCGTGTGCCGGCCAGAAACAGCGGCGCCTCGCCCAGGCCCAGAAGCGCGCGGGTCCAGAAAATGCTCGCCGCGCTATCGACAAGTCCAAAAGCGATTTCCGCGCACGAACAGAGTACCAGCGCGGTGCCCAGAAACACCCGCCCGTCCAGGCGGTCCGCCAGCAGGCCCATCGGCACCTGGCTGATCATGTAGGTCCAGGCCAGCGCGGACAGCAGCCAGCCCATCGTGGCGTAGGACAGATGCATGTCCGCCATGATCGCGGTATTGCCGATGGAAAGGGTCGCCCGATCGACATAATTGATGCAACCGGCACCAACGAGCAGAAGAAGCGTGATGCGCTGGCGCGTGCGGCGGTCGGAAGGCTGCATGGGAACCATAAAATCCTTGGTAAACCCTAACGGTTTCGTATCGTCAGCGCCGCCTGCCGCAACCAGCGGGAGACTTCGTGAGGCTGGATGCCCGACTGGCGGATCAGGCTGTCGAAATGGCGCTGCATCTGCTGGATGGTCGTCTGGTCGTTGAAGACGATATACTGGCTGCCGGCATAGATGGCCGCCCGCTGCGTACCGAAGATCGTATAGGGCACCGTATGCTGCCTGCGCCCGTCGAACAGAAAGATGCGCAGCGACGGATACAGCGCCTCCACCTGCTCCACCATATGCTCGATCTGGGCGCGGCGGATCGAAACCGGCAGCCCGTCCCAGGGAAAAACACCGTCGATCAGGCTCGTGACCGTCTGGGTCGGCAGGCAGATTTCCATATCCGTGCCCGGTCCCCGGTTATAATCCAGCTTGCTGACGATCGTCTCGATCGCCTCGGGGTCGTCATGGCCCGGCCCCAGTTCCCACGCCACGATTTCGGACATACGCAGGATATCCGGCAGGCGATAGGGCACATAGCGGATCTTCATGCCCTCGGCCTCGGCATGCCACCGGGTCAGGAGGGGGATATTGTAATAATCCGGATTATCGGCCACCTCCGTCGTGCGCCCGCCGGTCGCGCCGGCACTGTCCGTCATGCCCAGCAGCCAGTCCACGGAGACGTTGTAGCGTCGGGCGATCCGCACCAGCGTATCGGCACGGGGCAGCCGCACGGCATCCTCGGCCAACAACTGGCTCAACGCCGACCGATCGACCCCGATCTCCTCGGCAAAGGCAGAGCGGCTTCTCGAAGACGCCTGGATCAGCGACAACACGCGCTGCTGAAAAACCTGCGATATCAGGCGTTTGCTCATGATGGTTTATTCACATTATAAATCGTGATATGCGTGACAAAAGTGAACATATTTTACAACATACTCATTGAAAAGGTTGTTTTGACGGTTACGAATGAGTTTTATGAGGGACATTGAGTATAAAACGATAAGGCGCGGTAGTTTTGCCGCGCAGACCATGGCGGAATGGCCCACATGGGCTGCCATCCTGCTCTGCTACACGAGCTGGCTCCTGCTCGGCGGCCTGCTCTACCCCGCGCATCCCGTTCTGGCACTGGCAGGCATGGCCGTGATGGTGGCCTTCCATTCCTCGCTCCAGCACGAGGCCATCCACGGCCACCCCACACCGTCCGCCCTGTGCAACGAACTGCTGGTCGGCCTGCCGCTCGGCCTGGCCTATCCCTATCGCCGCTACCGCACGACGCACCTGCTGCACCATCGCGACGAAACGCTGACCGACCCGCACGGCGACCCCGAGAGCTATTACTGGGACCGCGAAAGCTGGTCGCAACTGGGCCGCGCCCGGCGCCTGCTGCTCACCGCCAACAATACGGTGCTGGGCCGCCTGCTGCTGGGTCCGCTGGTGGGCAGCCTGCGCTTCTTCCTGCACGATCTGCGCCATATCGGGGCAGGGGACCGCACGATCCGCCTGGCGTGGGCCATCCACGCCCTCTCGGTTCTCGCGGTCGCCGCCATGGTCACGCGCGGCTTTCACATGCCGTTCTGGCTGTATGCGCTGGGCCCCGCCTATGCCGGCAACGCGCTGATCGGCCTGCGCTCCTATTGCGAGCACCAGTGGCACGAAACGCCCGACGGCCGGACGATCATCGTGGAACGATCGCTGCTGTCATTGCTGTTTCTCTACAACAACCTGCATGTCGTCCATCATGCCCGTCCCGGCGAACCCTGGTTCCGCATGCCCGGCCTCTACGCGCAGGACCGCGCAGGATGGCAGGCCCGCAACCGGGGCTACGTCTATCGCGGCTATCGCACCATCATCCGGCGGCATTTCCTGCGCCCCAAGGAACCCCTGCTGCACCCGGTCTCCCCGGCCGGACCCCGGCCATGAACTTCGTTGCCGCCCTGCCGATGTATGATCTTCCGGAGGAACGCGCGGCCGTCGACGCCGCCTGGCATCAACTGCGCGACGCATTGCGGCAGCGCGGTATCCCCGCCCCGCAAGACCTCGCCCGACGCAACGCGGATCTGCCGGCGGTGCCCGGCGGAATCAGGGATGCCTCGGGCACCCTCATCGCGCCCGACCCGGCAACGCTGCCGCCCGAGACGTTCGACCTGCACGTTCTCTGGCGTCACCCGGCCCTGCTGCTCGGCGAAACCTGCTGGGGCCCGCTCGACCGGGGCCTGAAACCCTTCGTGCATGTCGTCGCCCAGAACAGCTACGACGGCCTGACGGGCGGCGACGGCCCCCTCTATCGCAGCGCGATCGTCGAACGCCGTCACGCAGGCGACGCGGCCGACATATCCCCCGCTCACGCCGCAGCCCCCATCCTGCCTCCATTGGCCGGGCGTCGCTTCGCCTTCAACGCGGCGGACTCCCGCTCCGGCTACCTTTCCCTGGTGCGCGACCTGGCGGCACGCGGCGCGTCCATGGCGCTCTTCTCCCGCACGATCCAGACCGGCAGCCACCTGTCTTCCCTGCACCGGGTGGCACAAGGCGCGGCCGACCTGGCCGCGATCGACTGCCGAAGCTGGGCCTTGGCGCAGCGCCATCATCCGTCTCTCGCGGCCGGACTGCGCGTAACCGGCTGGACCAGCCCCTCCACCGGCCTGCCATTCATCTGCTCGGCATCCCTGCCGGAGGATGTCAGGCGCACCGTCATGCAGGCAGCGCGATGTTGGCAGCCCGCCTCCCGCTGACCGTTTCCGCATGATCGGTGCTGTGCTGTTTGCGCGACACTTCCGGGGCCAATGATCCCGTCAGGGATTCAGGCCGGATCGCCGCCATGGCGTCGCGCGTTTCATCGGCCACGCGGAGATCCACGCTATTTTTCGCCTTTCAAAGAGTCTCACAATGACCCGACAGAACCTTGCACGTTCCACGATCCTGAGCGGCGTGATCATGATCCCCGCCTTCCTGCCGGGCCACGCGGCGAACGCTGCCGACAGACCCGCGCACGCCGCGCCCGGCCACCCGGCCGCACACGCGCGCACACCCGCCGCCAAGGCGTCCCCTCCGCCGGCGGAACATGAAGAGATCGCGGTCTTCGGCCACGGTTCCACCCGGCAGATGACCAGCATCACGCGCACCATGATGCAGCAGAGCGTGCCCGGCACGTCCCCGCTCAAGGTCCTCAGCCAGCTCCCCGGCGTGGTGTACCAGTCGGCGGACCCGTTCGGCGCCTATGAATATTCCAGCCAGATCTTCATGCGCGGCTTCAGCCAGTCGCAACTCGGTTTCACGCTGGACGACATTCCGCTGGGCGACCAGCAGTTCAACAATTACAACGGCCTCAGCGTGACCCGTTCGATCATTTCCGACAATGTCGGCGGCGTCGATGTCTCGCAGGGCGCAGGCGCGATCGACGTCGCATCCACCAGCAATCTCGGCGGCGCCATCCAGATCCATTCCATCGACCCGTCCCACAGGCGCGGCGGCACGGTCAGCCAGACATTCGGCAGCAACGCCGCCATGCGCACCTATATCCGGCTGGAAAGCGGCGACCTCAACAAGACCGGCACCCGTTTCTACGTCTCCTACGCGCGCACCAACATGAATCTGTGGAAAGGCGGCGGTTACAATTATTCGGATCAGGTCAACGCCAAGCTCGTCCAGCCGCTGGCCCGCAATTCGTCGCTCAAGCTGTTCTTCGACTGGAGTTCGACGCAGCAATTCGACTATCAGGACATGACGACGAACTATCTGCACACGGTCGGCCCCGGACTGGCCAATTACTATCCCGACTACACAGCCGCCTACAGGGCCGCGCAAGGCACCTATCCTGCGTCCTTCCTGGCCACCAACGACCCGTTCGACGCCGCCTATTACGCCGGCACGGCCAACCGCGTCGATTACCTGGGCGGCCTGACGCTGGACGAGAACCTGACCGACCGGCTGAACTGGAAAACCACCCTCTACGGCCACGCCGATACCGGCTACAGCACCTGGACCACGCCCTACATGCCCTCGCCGAACGGCGCGCCGCTGTCACAGCGTATCCAGACCCCGCAGGTCGCCCGGGGCGGCTTCCAGACAGCCCTCAGCTACACGATCGCCCGCAACACCATCAATGCCGGCGTCTGGTACGAATACGGAACTTTCAACGAAGGCCGCTATTTTACCGAAGCCCCCCTGCTGGGCGAAGGCACGCTGGGCAACCCCACAAACGGCTTCCCCGGCGACAAGGTCTTCGCCCATCCCTGGCAGGAAGCGTTCTCGTCCAACACCTTCGTCTTCCATCTTCAGGATACCTATCGCGTCACGGACACGCTGACGGTCAATGCCGGCTTCAAATCCATGATCGTCAACGCGGGCAACAACGTCTCCACGCAGGACCCGTCGATCAATGGCGGCCAGGTCGCGCAGGGGCGGCTGGAAGCCTCGAACGCCTTCCTGCCGCAACTCTCGGCCAACTGGCGTTTCCTGCCGCATAACGAACTGTTCTTCGATGTCTCGCACAACATGCGCGGCTTCCCCCAGGACGGCTACGGCACCAATGTCTCGGCCACGCCATGGACCGCCTCCCAGACCGCGTTCCAGAGCACGAAGAACACGCTGCGTCCCGAAACCGACTGGGTGTACGAGGGCGGATACCGCTTCACCACGCCGCTGATCAGCGCGCTGGCCTCGCTCTACCGCATCAATTTCTCCAACCGCCTGCAACTCATTACCAGCCAGGCGGGCATCAACCCCATCACGGCGGTGCAGAATGTCGGCGGCGTCACCACCGACGGCGCGGAAGCCAGCGTGACCATCCGCCCGCTGGACGGGCTGTCGATCTACAATTCCTTTTCCTACGCCCACTCGACCTACGACCAGAACGTCACGACCGGCGGCATCGTGCAGCCGATCCGGGGCAAGCTGGTGCCGAACTATCCGCAATTCATGTACAAGGGGAATATCAGCTACCGCATCGGCCGTTTCGCGGTGCATGTCGATGGCAGCTACCTGTCCAGCCGCCAGTTGACCTACACGAACGACCTGCACGTCCCCGGTTATTTCCTGGCCAATTTCGGCGCCCGTTATGATTTCGGTGCCGTCGGTTTCCTCAAGGGCGTCACGGCCAGTTTCAACATCTACAATCTGGCCAACAAGACCTACGTTGCCACCACCAACGAACTGGGCAACAATTTCGTAGATACCGGCTACAATTATTTCCTGATGGGCGCCCCGCGCCAGTTCTTCGGCACCATCAGCGCAAATTTCTGACAAAGAAAGACCCAGATCCGTTCAGAAAACGTGCCGAATCCGGCAACAGATTCCCGAACGAATCAGGGTTTCCCGGTTCCCCTGCTCGAAAAGGCGCGGGTTCAGAACGGCGGTGCCGGCACATTCGCCCCCACAAAGGGCCCGACCACGATCAACTGGTTGGTCACCGATGTCACCCCCGGCGTGTTCTCCGCCGCTACCTGCGCCGCCGGTATCAGCCGCTCGTCGGTCACCGCGCCGCTGAGGATAACCGCCCCGCGATAGGTTTCGACCTTGACCAGATCCCGCACCGAGGCCCCCAGTCCGCGTTCCAGCGACGCCTCGACCGCTTCGCGGATCACGGTGTCATCGGTGGCATCGGGCGGTTCGGCGGCCAGGGGCAGCAGGGCGCGCAGCACGTCGGCCCGCGCGAGGATGCCGATCACCCTGCCATTCTCGATTACGGGCAGGCGCCGCACATGATGGACGGTCATCATGTCGATGGCGTCGGACAGCCGGGCATCCGGCTCGATGGTCGCCGGCTGCTCGGTCATGACGTTGGCGACCTTGCGGCCGTGGGTATGCACATAGTCCTCAGCCCGCCGACCGGGTGACAGGAACAGGTCCTTCAGCCAGGAATGGGCACCGGCGGTTCCCAGTTCATGCCGACGCAACAGGTCGCCTTCGGTGACGATGCCGACCAGTTCGCCTTGCGCGGTGGTAACGGGCAATCCGCTGATTCTGCGCTCCAGCATCAACTGGATCGCGTCGGCGATGCCCTGCGTCGGTTCGACGCAGAACACCGGTGATGTCATGATGTCCCGGACTCTCATGGCGTGCAGCCTTTGCTAGAGACACACCGATGGTGGGCACGCCCGGCAACCTCTGCAATCGCGTTCCGGATTTTGTGAAGAGGCGCCCGTCCCGATCAGCCGAACCGTTCGCCCACCAGCTCCTCGCTCTCCGCCCACAGCGCCTCCGCCCGCGCCGGATCGACGGCATAAGCCCGCACGCCACCATCCATCAGCCCGCTCGTCGAGTCGTCGGGCACCACGGCGCTCACGTGGCAATCCTCGCAATAATGGCCGCCGACAGCATCGGCATCCGCCACCACGCCGGCCCAGACCGAGGTCGCGGCCCCCTGCGGAATGGTCTTGAACTGGAAGGGCGGCTTGCCCTCGGCGGTGGCGCGTTCGTTGATCTGCGCCATCATGGCCTCGATCTCCCCGGCACCCATATGGCGCACCAGTTCGGTCATGATCCCGCCGGGATGCACGGCCGTCGCCCGCACGCCCCGCGCCCGATGCCGCGCATCGAACGCCACCGCGAACAGGATGTTGGCGGTCTTGGACCGCCCATAGGCCACGAACGGCTCATATGGCGTCCGCTCGAAATTCGGATCGTCCAGGTCGACATCGGCAAAACGATGGCCCGCCGAGGCCAGATTGACCAGCCGCCCACCGGATTTCATCAGCCCGGCAATCCGGTTGACCAGCACGAAATGCCCCAGATGATTGGTGCCGAACTGCGTCTCGAACCCGTCTTTGGTGTGGCCGAACGGCGTTGCCATCACGCCCGCATTGGCAATCACCAGATCGAAGGGCAGGGCCTGCGCCTTCAGCGCATCGGCACAGGCGCGCACGCTGGCCAGGTCCGCCAGGTCCAGCGCGACCAGTTCCAGCGCCCCGCCGCCACGCGCCGCATCCGCACGCGCCTGTTCGGTCGCGCGATGCGCCTTGTCCAGGTCGCGCGCGGTCCCCACCACATGCGCGCCATGGGCCGCCAGCGCGCGCGCCGTCTCGACCCCGAGCCCGGCCGAAACACCGGTCACCAGCACGCGCCGGCCGGCAAGGGAAACACCGGAAAGAACATCCTCGGTCGTGGATGTCGCGCCAAAATCCTGTGCCATCATTGGCCTCCAGCAGAAAAGGGAGTTATATGGAAGCATGCTCCGCTTATGGATATGCGGAGCATCCCTCCGTTTAACAAGGGGCAGGTGGGGTGGACGGAGAAAAAACATCGCGCCGC
The DNA here is from genome assembly GCF_014174165.1 of Gluconacetobacter dulcium. Taxonomy (GTDB): domain Bacteria; phylum Pseudomonadota; class Alphaproteobacteria; order Acetobacterales; family Acetobacteraceae; genus Gluconacetobacter; species Gluconacetobacter dulcium. Next base: position 14,098 of record NZ_JABEQN010000032.1, read on the forward strand.
AAGCCGCGCAGCGACGGCCAGCGCAACCGGCAGCGCCTGCTGGATGTCGCAAAGGCCGCCTTCCACGCGGGCGAAACCGACATCCCGCTGGACGAGGTCGCCCGCCGTGCAGAGGTCGGAATCGGCACGCTCTACCGCCATTTCGCCAGCCGAGACGCCCTGATCGAGGCGATCTATCGCAACGAACTGGACCGCCTCGCCGTCGCCGCGGTGGACCTCGCCAACATGCATCCGCCGGTCGAGGCCCTGCGTGCATGGATGCTGCTGTTCGTGGACTACATCGCCGCCAAGCAGGTGATCGCGCCCGCCCTGAACGCGCTGGTGGGCGGCCCCAGCGCGCTCTACGCGGCCTCGGCGGATGTCATCAAGGCCACCATCGACGCGCTGGTGGCGCGCGCGGTGCAAAGCGGCGACATCCGCCCCGACCTCGACCCGCTGGATTTCCTGCGCGCCCTGGTCGGCGTCTCCAACGTCGCGGCCGCCCCGGGCTGGGAAGCCAGCGCCCGGCGTCTTGTCGATATCCTCATCGCCGGTTCAAGGCCCCTTTCGCGTTGACGAAGTATAGAGTCATTTCTCACGGCGCCGATGTGGTCCCTGTGTCGACAGCGTCAGTGCGTCGGCCCTGACGCACGGAGAAAAAAATCCACGGATAATATTGCCTGCCGAAACCGGTCGGTCGCAGTCTTGGCCAGGACGAATTGATACAGGTGCACACGAATACAGACATATTTCTCACTTGCGACCTGACCGCATATGTTTATTTTCGGAGTAACCAAGTCTTCAAATAAAAATTTGATACCGAATTTAATCATAACTTAAGTATTTGGATCGCGACCGGACTGGTCGCGGGCAATCCCATCTGTATAGTGATGCTGCAATGTATCAGCCGGCTAACCGATCCCGTCTCCGAGACGCCACCCACTCCCGCCACGTCATTCTCGACACCTTTGTCGGCAGGATAGACAGCGCCGCTGCCTATCTTGCCTATCTGTCCGGGATCGCAGCCTTCCGCATCAGCGCCGAACAGGCCCTGCGGGCCGCCCCATGGCCCGACATTCTCCAGGGCTGGCAGCCGCAGCACCTCACGCCTCTCCTCATGCAGGATCTCGCCGACCTGGCACTGCCCCCTCCGCCCCCGATCGCCATGCCGCCGCTCGAAACCGCCCCCGCCACGGCGGGCATGCTCTATGTGCTGGAAGGCTCCTCGCTCGGTGCGCGCATTCTGGTCAGGCAGGCTGCGGATCAGGGCTTCACGGCCACCCACGGCGCACGCCATCTGGCCGCTCAGGCCGATCGTCATTCCCCGTGGAAGGATTTTGTCAGCCGTCTCGACCGGCTACCCGCCGGATCGTGCGCGGCAGACCGCGCCGCCATGCAGACGTTCGATTCCGCCATTCTCGCGATGCAATCCGTCGCGCCCTCCCAGATTCAGAAAAAACCATGACAAAGCAGGACATCGCGCCGATCGTCTTCGGCCAGGCGGACCTGACGAACTGCGATCGCGAACCCATCCACATCCCCGCCAGCATTCAGCCTGCGGGATGCATGATGGTATTCGCCGGGTCCGGCCCCGAACTCGTCGCATTTTCTCAAAATACCGCCAATTTCCTGCAATGTCCTCCGCTGCATCACGGCATGACGCTGGAACAGTGTGTCGGACACGCCGCCCCCCTCATCCGCGCCCTGGCCGATAACGGCAATACGACCTACCCGGAAATCGCCTTCAATGTCGCCTTTCCCGGCGACCGGCGGTGTGATGTCGCGGTCCACCGATCGCGCGACAGCATCATCGTGGAGTGCGAGCCCGCCACTCCGGAGCAGATGCACGCCCGCCTCGCCGTCAAACAGCGCAAGCTCCTCCAATGCGCGCGCGATCCGCAGGACAAGATGTCGCTGCTGCGCGCGGTCGCCGCGTCGATCCGCCGGATGTTCGGCTATGACCGGGTGATGGTGTACCGCTTCGCCCCCGACTGGTCCGGCCAGGTCATCGTCGAAGACCGCCGCGACGATCTGGAAAGTTTTCTCGGCCAGCATTTTCCCAGCAGCGATATCCCCGCCCAGGCGCGGGAACTCTACCGGCGCGCGCTCATCCGCGTGATCGGCGACGCCCATTGCCAGCCCGTACCCCTGGTCGAACAGCCCGGTGCCGCGCCGCTGGACATGTCCTTCATGCATCTGCGCGCCGTCTCTCCCATCCATTGCGAATATCTCATCAATATGGGTGTCCACGCCTCCATGTCGGTCTCCCTGATCGTCGATGGCAGGCTCTGGGGTCTCATTGCCTGCCACCATTACAGCCCGCGTTCCCTGTTCATGGCAGAGCGGATCGCCGCGAAAATGATCGGCGAATTCATTGGTTTGCAGGTCGTCGCCCTCCACCGCTCGCGTCGTCTCAGGCTCGCGCAGGCCGCACAGCGCTTCCTGTCACGGTTTCTGGACGATACGTCCGGCATGACGGACCTGCTGCCCCGCGCCCGGAAATACCTCGTCGAACTGCCGGGCCTCATTTCCTGCGACGGCAGCGGCGTTCTCAGCGGACAGCGATGGATTTCGGTCGGTCGGGCCTTGCCGGAAGCCGACGTTCGCACTCTCGTCGCCCACGCGGGCACCGCCGCCAGCAACCAGCTCTGGCACAGCGACTGCCTGACACGGGACTGTCCGGCCCTGCCGCCGTCGGATCTCTGCGGTGCCCTGATCATTCCCTTCTTTCCCGAAAAGGAAGATTGCCTGGTTCTCTTCCGGCGCGAATGGGCGCGCACGGTGGTATGGGGCGGCGACCCCGAAAAGACCTACAGCACCGGCCCCCACGGCATCCGCCTGACACCGCGCCGCAGCTTCGAAATCTGGACCGAGGAGGTCAGGCAGCATTCCGCCTCCTGGTCGGCGGATCATGTCGAGGTCGCGGGGCTGTTCCGTTCGGCCCTGATGGAAGTCGCCGCCCGATCCAACTGGATGAAGCTGCAGGAAACCCTCATCGCGGACAGAACCCAGCGCATTCTCAACGACGAACTCAATCACCGCGTCAAGAATGTGTTGTCCGTTGTCCGCTCGCTCGTCGCGCGCCTGCCCCCGCGCCAGGACAGCGTGGCCGACTACCGCAGGACGATCCAGGGCCGCATCAAGGCCCTGGCCCATGCGCACGACCTTGCCATCGGCGCCTCGGCCGATACGTCCCTCCATAACCTGCTGATCACGGAACTCGCTCCCTATGCGTCGGGCGAAGGCAAGATCGCCCTGCGCGGCCCCGACATCCGTCTGACCGAACGCGCGTTGACCCTGCTCGCCCTGCTGTTCCACGAACTGACGACCAACGCCGTCAAATACGGCGCACTTTCCATCCCGTCAGGTCGGGTGACCGTGCGCTGGACGCATGATGCCGCATCGGGCATCTGCACGATCCACTGGGCAGAACGAGACGGCCCCCCCGTCCAGGCACCGGACCGCTCCGGCTTCGGCAGCCTGCTGATCGATCGCGCCGTCAGTCACGATCTGCAGGGCACCGCCCGGCGTCGTTTCGACCCGGAAGGCGTCACGGTGGATATAAGCCTGCCCGCCGCCGCCATCATGCGCGACGCGCCAGCCGCCAACCCGAAGGCATCCACTCCGAAAGAGACCCCTCCCGAACCGTCGCCACGCCCGGAAGACCTGCTGCGCGGCAGGACTATCCTGATCCTGGAAGATGAATTTCTGATCGCGGCCGATCTGGAGATGACGCTCCTGTCCGACCTCGCGGCCGATGTCTTCCTCGCGCCGGATATCCAGACGGCCCAGGACCTGTTGAAGACACAGAAGATCGACTGCGCGATCCTCGACATGAACGTGCAGGGCCTCTGTTCCGCACCTGTCGCCGGCCTCCTGACAGAGAGGGGCATCCCGTTTCTCTTCGCAACGGGCTACGGCAGCGAAAAACTTGCGGCGCCGTCGTTCGCCGGCGTGCCGATCCTGCACAAGCCTTACACTCCGGCCGAGGTCATTGCCGTCCTCGCCACCCTGGTGATGGAGCGCGACTGACCTCAGCACCATTCGCCCCCATATCGAATTCTGCACCAGAGCCAGGACGGTCTAATTTTGGGGATTGCATCGTCGAGCCGCGATTCACCGCGTCACGCCGTCAATAATACGGTTCTTCGATCCCTCCAGATGCGTGACCTGCAGGTCCGGCGCAAGGCAAGAGGGCCGGATCAGCCGCCATCCTCCCTGCTGAAGGACGAGACGATCTCCTCGATCACGACGCTGATCCGCGCCGTGTGACGCAGGTCGCGATGGGTGACGAGCCATATGTCATACGGCTCCGAGCGTATCCGGTCGGGCCATATACGCACCAGCCGGTCACGCTCCGCCAGCGGCACCGGGACCTCTCCAATGCCCAGCCCCGCGCCGATCATCGTGCGTACCATGAGACTGGACGTCGCGGTGGCGACCACCCTGCTGGCCGTAATCGCCTCTCCGACAAGTGTAAGATGTCTATCGGTCGTGAGATGGGGTTGATACAGGACCAGGTCGTGATCGGCGAATGCGTTCCCGAAAACAGGCTCCCCCCGACGCGCGACATAGTCTCTGCTGGCATAAAGCCCCATCGGCCATGACGTCATGCGGCGTGCGAGAAGGTCGGGGCTCTCCGGGGCGACGGTCCTGATTGCGATATCGGCTTCACGACGCACCAGATTGAGTATGTCGGTCGAGGTCGACAGGGCGACGGAAATCGCGGGATATTTCTGCCGCAACCTGCCCATGGCCGGTATGACGAAGCCCAGTCCCAGCGTATCCGTCGTGGTGACTCTCACGCTTCCCTGCAAGCGCGCGTCCGAGCCGAGCACCTGACGTTCGATTTCGTCAGCCCCCCGTTCCATGCGCTCTGCCGCGACGACAAGCCGGTCCCCGGCCTCGGTCAATGTCAGGCCATCCGACCCTCGAAGAAACAGCTTGGCGTCCAGTGCTCGTTCCAGCCCGGCAAGACGGCGCCCGACCGTAGCCTGATCGATGCCAAGGCGCCGGGAAGCCCCACGCAACGTCCCCTCGCGCCTGATGGCAAGGAATATTCGCGTGTCGTCCCAGTTCATGCCGCCTCTCTCCCATGCAGAAATGCATTCGACGCGTGCCGCATTACACCATCCCATGGATGGATGGATGCACTAAATTTCAACCCGACCGTCGGCTCGTGACGGCCTTAAGATCCCAAGGCAGGAAGGATTTTTCCAGCATGTCGCTTGAGTTCACCATTCCCCGCACGATGACGGCGATCGATATTCGCGAGCCGGGGGGGCCGGACGTCCTCATTCCGGTTCAGCGCCCTGTTCCCGTTCCCCGCAATGACGAAGTCCTGATCCAGGTGCATGCGGCTGGCGTGAACGGGCCGGACGTATTCCAGAGAAAGGGGCTCTACGACCCGCCTCCCGGTGCATCGGACATTCCCGGCCTTGAAGTCGCAGGCGTGGTTGTCGCGACGGGGCAGGCGGTCGCAAACCTGCGTCCGGGCGACACCGTGGCGGCGCTGGTCACCGGTGGCGGCTACGCCGAATACGCGGTCGCCCACGAAAAGCTCGCCTTCCGGCTCCCTGAAGGGCTGAACATGGCGGAGGCGGCGGCACTTCCGGAAACATTCATGACCGTCTGGCTCAACATGTTCGAGCGCGGTCAGTTCAAGTCCGGCGACTCCATCCTCATTCATGGCGGCGCCTCCGGCATCGGCACGACGGCGACGATGCTGGCAAGACATTTCGGCGCGTCGAAGATCGTGACGACCGTCGGTTCCAGCGAACAGCGCGCCGTCAGCCTGGAACTCGGCGCGGATATCGCCGTCAATTTCAATGACGAGGATTTCGTGGAAATCGCCAAGGCGGCGACCGACGGACGGGGCATCGATGTCGTGCTCGATATCATCGCGGGCGACTACGTGGCGCGTAATTATGATGTCGCCGCCATGAACGGCCGGATCGTGCAGATCAGCGTCATCAAGGGACCCGCCAAGGATCTCGACTTCTGGCCGATGTTGCGCAAGCGCCTGACCCATATCGGCTCCACCCTTCGCTCCCGCACGAATGACGAGAAGGCCAGCATTCTCGCGGACCTGGAAACGCATGTATGGCCGCCGATCCGCCAGGGTATCCTGAAGCCTTATGTGTATCGCACCTTCGCGCTGGAGGATGCCAAAGGAGCACACGAGTTGCTCGACTCCGGCAAGCACATCGGCAAGATCGTTCTGGTGACGCCCGCCTCGAACGGCCGCCCGTCATCGCGATAGAAGATGGCCCCGACGGCGGGGGCAGTCTGTGCATATGATCTGTGGCGCCTGGCGGCGGACACCGGGGCCGACCGGGTTTGGCGCCTCAGAGCCTGCACCTGGAATGTGATCGCCGGTTACCGGACGGCTCCTGCCTGATCCGCACCTATCCGTCCGAACGGGACCGGCGTCACGAAACCAATGCCGTCGTGGTCCGTGTCATCGAATACCGTCCGGACGGCATCGCCGACGCCGAACCGAAGCATCAGGCGACGTGATTCAATCCCTCGAGATAGGCGCACAACATATCCGCCATGGCCTCGGCGAAAGCCTCGATCTCGATCGGCGTACACGGCGTTTCCGAATAGGATTTACCGACGCTCCGGATCGTCAACTCGACCAGGCCGCCGGCCAGCGCGCGCTGGTCCGCGCTGGCGTCGGGCAAGACCTCGCGCATAAAAGCCTGCATGATCGCAGCGCCTGCCTTCAAGGCATCGTGTGCCTCCGGCGCGCCGCGATAGAGGGGAGCCGCGTCATCGAGCGCCATGCGGACGCCCGTTTCCTCGCATTCGGAACGAATGAAGGCATGAACCGCCATGCGGAGACGGTCGAGCGGCGGAGTCACCCTCTGCTCCAGTATCCCCCGCAATATCTCGGCCGTGCGCGCCCACTCGTCACTCTGTAGCCGGAACAGGATCGCCGCCTTGTTGGGGAAATACTGGTAGAGCGAGCCGACGCTGACGCCAGCCCGCTCGGCAACGCGGGCCATGGTGAAACGCTGCGCACCCTCGGCCGCCAAAACCTGAACAGCGGCCTCCATTACGGACGCGACCAGTTCCATCGAGCGGGTCTGCCGAGGCTGTTTTCGCGAGGAAATCTGGGCTTTGCGGCGATCGGTCATGATGGCTCCCGAATGCGATTAGAGAATACGAATGTTTCGTCGTATTTTGATGGTCGATCACGCTCCCGTCAAACAGCATCGGATTTTGCCTCGTGAACATGCACAGCGCCGATACGATCCCGCCGCCACGGCTCGCCACGACGCCGGGGCGCATCACGCGCGCGCTGCTACGGTGGATGATGCGACCGGCACGGGTCGCGGCCGTCGAAGCCCTTTCTCCGCGCTTTCGGCTCATCGACCTTGAAGGGGAATGCCTGAAAAATGTCGCCTGGCAGCCTGGACAAAAGATCCAGGTGGCGATCGGCGCAGGACTCTCCAGCCGAACCTATACGCCTATGTCCTGGGATGCCGATGCCGGTCGGACGCGGATGCTGGCCTACCTGCACGGCGACGGGACAGGCAGCCGCTGGGCGGGCAGCCTGCTTGCGGGTCAGGTCTGCCAATTCCTTGGCCCGCGCCGCTCGCTCGATTTCTCTGGCGCTAACGGACCAGTCATACTGTTCGGCGATGAAACCTCCTTCGGCCTTGCGGCGGCATTGCGGAACGACCCTGCGGCTACCGAGCTGGTCTTTGAAGTCTCGGACGCTGCGGAATCACGGGCCGTACTAACGGCGATTGGCCTCGACCGGGCAACGGTGATCGAGCGCCGTGATGGTGGTGTGCATCTGGCGGCGATCGGCGCTGATCTCTCGCGCCACGTCACCCCCAACGCGCGCTTCGTGCTGACGGGCAAGGCCCAATCGATACAGAGTGTGAGCCAGGCACTGAAGAGGAGTGGCATGGGCTCATCAAGCGTGAAGTCGAAGGCCTACTGGTCGCCGGGAAAAACAGGTCTCGATTAAGGAATCCCATCATGAACGAAAGCAGAAAAATACTGATCTCCGGAGCAAGCATCGCGGGTCTTACCCTGGCCTTTTGGCTGAACAGGTATGGCGACAAGGTGACGGTCATCGAGCGGTCGAAGACTTTCCGCACCGGCGGCCAGAACGTCGATATCGAGGGACCGGGTCAGGAAGTCATCAGGATGATGGGCCTCGAAGAGAAGATCGAGGCGAAAAACACGCGAGAAAAGGGTGTGGAATTCCTGGGCAGCACGGGCAAACCGATTGCGCGGCTGCCGAAGGGTTCTGTCGGCTCGCTGACAAGCTCTTATGAAATCCTGCGGGGAGACCTTGCACACATCCTCTACGATGAGACCAAGGATCATTGCGACTATCGGTTCGACACGACGATCACGGCCCTGAAGCAGCAAGATAACGGCGTGTGGGTCACCTTTAACGACGGGTCGACCGAGAAGTTCGATTTGGTTGTCAGCGCCGAAGGCATCGGCTCCTCGACACGGCGGCTGGTGATGAAAGATGATATCCGCTTCCGGTACCTGGGTGTTTACGCCTCTTACTTCAGAATTCCGAGAGACCCCGGGGATAGGGATTGGGCGCAAATCTACAACGGCAAGGGTGGCGTCTTCATGCTGCTGCGCCCCGTCCATGACCAGGACACAACCGTTCTCGTTACCTTCCTGCGCAAGCAATTCGATGCGCGCGACGCGGATGGCGTCGCGCCAAAGAAGATGCTGCGCGATGCGCTACAAGGCGCTGGCGGACCGGCAGACCGCATCCTCGCGAACCTCGATCACGATCTCGATCCATATCTCGGCCCGATGATCCAGGTGATTGGCTCCACCTGGTCGAAGGGGCGCTTCGTGCTCACCGGCGATGCGGCCTGGTGCCCGTCGGCCTATACAGGGATGGGAACCCCGCTCGCGCTCATCGGCGCCTATATCCTTGCCGGTGAACTCAGGAAGCAGCCGACACACACAGCGGCCCTGGCATCCTATGAGGCGTTGATGCGGTCCTACGTGGCCAACGGCCGGACGATACGACCCTTCATGCTTCGTCTCATCCATCCCAGGTCGCGCCTCGGCATCGGAGTGCTCCGCGCAGCCTGGAAAGGCCTGTCGAGCGCTCTTGCACAGTCCATTTTCCGACGCTTTGGCGGCGACACACCCGCGGAACAAGGTTTTGTGCTCCCCAGATACGAGGAACAGCCATGCCCGTCCAACCGCGAGGCGGTCCCCGTACAGATCGACGACACATCGAGCATCATCCGTCGTGATGGGCATTGAAGAACGCCAGTTGCTGGTGGCCATGGACGACATCGACCGTATCGTCGACATCCAGATCGTGGACATCCAGCGTGATCGCATCTGGCGGTCGGGAATAGCTGTCGCACCAGGCATCGACCAGCGCGCATTTGCGGTCAGGCTCTCGGGCGGATACCCTCGCGCAGGGTCGGGGCGTTCTCCCAGCGCGATTATGGTGGGCTGCGAGCACAGATCACGCCCTGTATCGGGCAGACGGCCGCAGGCGAGCCTGAACCCCGGATCGATGCGCAGGTGATCGAGGTCATCGGCATCCTCGTAACCGCACGCGATGGCCAGCATGTGGGTGCACAGGCTATCGCCCGCCGTTCGACGACGACGGAAAGATCTCAGCCTTTATTGTCTGGCAGAATGATGGGCTGGCCATTGATGAGGGTCGCCATCAGGTTGCTGGCGATCTGCGCCTCGGGCAATGGGAAGATGGCCCACACATGGCACTGTGCCTGAAATTCGAAATAGTTGATCGAGCGATTGTCCTGTTCCAATCTGGCGACCAGTTTCTGGCTATCTGCAAGAAAGATGTCGTGCGTTCCCTGAAAAATCGACAGTGGCGGGAAATCGGAAAAGCTGCCGTAAATCGGGCTTATCCGAAAATCACGCAAATCGGTCGTCCCCGCATAGGCTTGCCCCGCCTGCACGAGGCCGCGCGTGCCGAGCAGATGATCACGATCGTCGATTGCGTCCATCGCCGGATTAGACACCGTCACATCGAGCCAGGGAGACAGAACGATAACCTGCTCCGGTAGCGGGCGTCCGTCGTTACGGAGTTTCTGGACCAAACCCAGACACAACCCTCCCCCCGCGGAGTCACCCATGACGACCACCTGATCGGAGGCTATGGTCTCGACAAGGCGACCATACGCCGTTTCCACACAGGCATAAACATCCTCCCATGTGGAGGCTGGGGCGAGCGGATAGTCGGGTATGACAATCGTCGCATGAGTATGGCGACACAAATCTTCGAGAAATACCCAGTGTCTGGAGGTTATGTTCATGACGTAACCTCCGCCATGAAGATAGAAAATGACCTTGCCCGAGGGGGCGTTCCTGGGCGTCAAGGTCCAGACGGTGCGGTTCTTCGCCAGATCGGTCGTGATAGCGCAGAGATCGCTCAGAGACTGCGGAATGGGCGCCGCAGTCGTAATATTATCCATGCCGGCGAGCTGCTTCAGCAATGTCGGATCGACGCTGTTCGCCATGACTGAGACAAACAGCCCCTTCACGCGATTCTCGTAAAGCTGCTTCTGAAAATCTGCGGCTTCGTTACTGAGAGCGTCCCTGTGGAAATATCTTATCCCAGGATTTTCCATTGCGTTTCGTTCCTTTTCCCATGGGCTCGCGACGTCGAACGTCTTTCCAATTTCCAAAGCGTCGGCACATGGCCGCCTCCGTCTGGAGAACGCACCAGCATGACCGGAATCCCGGACTCGTGGAAACACGGTTTTTTGGTATCACGGCACTTTGTTGAAGGAGGTTCACCGGCGTGCCCCGACAAGGTCCTTCACCGATCGCGTGGAAATGCCGGTCGCGTCCAGCCCCAGCACGATCTGGCCGGGGGCGGCGCGCGGTGAGCGTCAAGAAAGACATCGACGAACAGCACCTCGATCGCTGCCGGGTCATGAGCGATCCGATGAGAGCGGCCCGGCTCCGCACGCCCGCGTTCCACCCGGTTCAGCGTCCAGCTTGACCGCCAGTGCCGCCAGGACCGGATCATGCCGAAGCTGATCGTGATCGACCCGATCCTCATACCCCTGCGCAATCCTCGCCACGCGCCGGAGCACCAGGGAGCGAACGTCATGTGCGACAAGATGGGCTGCGTGGGCACCTCCCGCGTCTTCAGTCCTTCCAGACGATGCAGTTCCACCGCGCGCCGTGTCCGTGGCGGCAACTCGGCCAGCGCCTCCTGCACGATCGCCAGTTGCTGCCGATACAGGATCTCGGCTTCCGGCGCCGGCCGGTCGTCCGGCCGCGAAAGCGTGGTTTCGGGCGTCGCTGCGGCAACCAGATAGCGGCCGCGGCTCACCTGCGCGCGATGCCCGTCCACCACGATATTGCGCACGATCCGGAACAGGTAGCGCAGTGGCTCCCGCAGCGCGCCGGGGTCGGCAGCCCCCGAAAAGCGGATCCAGGCTTCCTGCACCACATCCTCGCTCTGCGCGGCGCTGCCCAATATCGTCGTGGCATAATCCACCAGCCGCTGCCGATGGGTCATGAACAGGTCAAGATTATCCTTCTCACTGCCCACGTATGCCATCCAATCCGCAAGACGACCCGCCACCAGGTCATCCGGCCGGAACTAAGAACAATTCTCAGGTTTCGCTACGCCAAGGCATGGCCGATTGCAAGCGCAATGAAAACCGGGCCGCCGCGCATGCATTGCGATTAATTCTCAATTCCTATAGCAAGACCGAAGGTTTACCGGTACAGACCCGACAAGATGAACGCCAACGCCACGATTCTGACGGAGCTCCTGCTGAAGGAGCGTCCCTCGCTGCTCCGCCTCATCCGGCGCATCGTCGGCACCACGTCCGACGCCGAAGACGTGACCCAGACCCTGTGGCTACGCATCCAGACGGTCACCGACACACCCCCGATCAACGACAAGCAGGCTTATCTCTACCGCCTCGCCCGCAACGTCGCCCTGGATCGTCTCAGGGCAGGGGAGAGACGGGAGGCCCTGTTCGCCTCCGGCCCGATCTCCGAGGAAATCGCAGCCCCGGTCCCGTCGGCCGAGCGGCACCTGATCGACCAGGAAAACCTCGGCATCGTACTGGCCGCGATCGCCAGCCTGTCCCCTCGTTGTCGGGAGGTCTTCATCCTGCGAAAGGTCGAAAATCTCCGGGTCGTGGACATCGCCGACCGCCTGGGCATCTCGCCCAGCATGGTCGCCCGTCACCTCCAGAATGCCCTGACGCACTGCATGGCGCGCCTCGCCGAAACCGGCACCGACGCCTCGTGATGCAGTGCTTCACAAGCGACCTCCCTGTTCTCTACAAAGCCTGATTGATGACCCCACCCTCCGCACAGATCGACGACGAAGCGGCAAGCTGGGTCATCCGGCAGGATTCAGACGCCCTTTCTCCTTCCGAGGCGCAGCAACTGTCCGCCTGGCTCCACGCGGACACGGCCCACGCCGAAGCCTATGCCAGGGCCTGCAAAGCCTGGGGCGCCATGGGTGCCCCCGCCGTAACCCGCGCGCTCGCCCGCCAGCCAACCGCGCCGCCCGTTTCCGCCGCGTCCCCTTCCGCCCCATCCCCACCGTCACGCGCCGCCCGTCCGCTCCTGCGCCGCCGGTACCAGGCCATGGCGCTCGCGGCATGCGTCGTCCTGGGCGTCTCCTTGCAGGGCCAGTCCGTCCTCATCTGGTGGCAGGCCAGCGCGCGCACGTCGGTCGGCGAAATCCGCACCATCACGCTGGCGGACGGCTCGCGCGTCCAACTGGACAGCGACAGCGCCATCGCGGTCGACGACACGCCCGGCCAGCGCCGCATCCGCCTGCTGAAGGGCGAGGCCGCCTTCACCGTCGCGCCCGACCCGTCCCGCCCCTTCACCGTCGCGGCCGCCCAGGGCACGACAACGGCCCTCGGCACCCGCTTCATCGTCAGGCGCGACGGCAGCCGGACCGACATCCTGGTCACGGAACATCGCGTCCACGTCGTCGCCCCGCACGAGGGCGGCCCTTCGGAGGAAGTGGTGCGCGAAGGCGAAGCCGCCACCTACGGCCCGGAAGGACTCTCGCCCCCTCATCAGGTGGATGTCGAAAGCGCGGCGGCCTGGACCCGCGATCGCCTGGTCTTCGTCGACCGCCCGCTCGGCGAGGTCATCGCCGAACTGTCCCGCTATCACCGGGGCTATATCCGCTTGGTCGGCACCGGGCTGCGCGACCTGCGCGTCAGCGGCTCCTTCGTGGCGACCGACCCGGTCGCCGCCATCGACACGCTGGGGCATTCAATGAACCTGCGCGTCACCAAACTCACCAACGCGCTGATTCTGATCAGAAAATAAAATAATCCAAAAAAATCCCGCACCGGCAGGTTCGCGTTCTCGCAGCCCAGGCGTCATCCAGATGAGAGGCATTTGCAACAAGCAACATGCCACCGCGTGATGTCCGATCCGAAGAGGCCAATCGAAAGCGATGTTCCCTACGACCATTGACCACCGGAAGGGCGGGCTCGGAAGCCTCGCGGCCTGCCTCCTGCTCGCCACCGCCTGCCTGCCCCCCGTCGCGGCGCATGCCGCCCCCGCCGCCCAGGCCGCAAGCCGTCAAAGCTACAATATCCCCGCCGGCCCACTTGCCATCGCCCTCAACCGTTTCAGCGAAACAAGCAATATCCAGCTTGTGTATGATGCGTCCCTGACGCGCAACCTGCCCTCGCCAGGCCTCAGGGGAACGATGACCCCCGCCGAGGCCCTGTCCCGCCTCCTCACCGGCAGCGGCCTGTCCTACAATTTCACCGATGGCCGAACGGTCGTTCTCGCCAGGGCTGGTTCGGCCATCACGCTCGGCCCCGTCCGGGTGGGCGGAACCGTCGCACGTCAGGACCCGACCGGCCCCGGTGTCGGCTACGTGGCCGAAAACACCATGGCAGGCACCAAGACCAACACGTCACTCATGGAGATTCCCAATTCCATCCATATCGTGACGAAACAGCAGATGCAGGACCAGCAGCCCCAGAACGTGCTCGAAGCCTTGCGCTACAGCACAGGCGTCTATTCCGAATCTTTCGGAAGTTTTTCGGTCGGCGCCGCGATGGGCGGAAGCGGCATCAAGCAGCGCGGCTTCGCGGCGAGCGAGTATGTCGACGGGCTGTTGAGCACATCCTATGCAGCAGGCGAGACGAGTTTTCTCGAACGGATCGAAGCCGTCAACGGTCCGGCATCGGTCATGTACGGCCAGAACGCCCCCGGCGGCCTGATCACGATGAGCCTGAAGAAACCAACCGCCACGCCGCTTCACCAGGTCAGTCTGGGCTTCGGCAACTGGAACCGGTACGAGGCAACCGTCGATGTCAGCGACAGGGTGACGAAATCGGGCAATGTCCGCTACCGCATCGCGGCGATCGGCAACACCCAGGACCAACAGACGGATTACGTGCATTACCAGCGGGTGGCCGTCCTGCCGTCGGTGACGTGGGATATAGACAGGGATACGTCCATGACCCTGATCGGTTCCTACAACTACACGCCCGACACCGGCACCAATCCCGGCGCGCAATATCCGCAGCGCGGCACCCTGATCACCGACGGCTACAGAAGAATCTCGCGCCACACATTCGCGGGTCTGCGAAATTTCAACGAACAGAGCGTCAAGGATGCCATGTTCGAATATCAGTTCCAGCACAGGTTCAGCCGATACCTGAATTTCAGCCAGATCCTGCGCTGGGAAAAAAGCATCAGCGACGACAGGGATTCCTACGACAACGGCAATGTCGATCTCTCCCGCCCAAACCTGCAATATTATCGGCCGGAGATCCGCGCCTACTCGTCGGAAGGTGTGGCGTTCGATACCCGGTTCGATGGTCGCTTCGACACCGGACCGGTCGCCCATACCTGGGTCGTCGGCTCCGATTTCCGACACTACGACAATCCGCAGAAGAACGTCATCGCGGCATCCGACGTGATCATCGACCTGTACGATCCGCAGGCCACGCATGTCACGCCATGCATGGACACCAGCCCGTCTTCCGGATGCCGCGTCCGAGGTTATGATGGCACCTGGAGCTATTTCCAGGAAGGTGTGTATTTCCAGGATCAGATGAAGTGGAAAAGACTGTCCGTCATTCTCGGCGGCCGCGAAGACTGGTTCAATTCCTCGACCAATTCATACAGCTATCTGGCCCGTTCACGAAGACAGACATCGATCTCCCAGGCAGCCTTCACCTGGCGCGCCGGGCTGGTCTACCAGTTCGATTTCGGCCTGGCCCCCTATTTCAGCTATGCCACGTCCTTCACGCCGCAGACCTCGACCGACTGGCAGGGGAAGCTTTTTCCGCCCTTGTCGGGAAAGCAACTCGAAGCCGGCATGAAATACAAGGTCCCCGGTCGCGACATCCTTCTGACGGCGGCCGCATACCGTATCGACGAAGACCATTACCTGATCAGCGATCTGATCCATACGGGCTATAGTGACGACGCGGGCCGCGTCCGCTCGCAGGGGTTCGAGCTCTCGGCAAATGCCAACGTGACAAAAGACCTCCGGGTGATCGCGTCATACAGTTTCGCGGATGTTCGCTTCAACAAGAACAATCTCTTCGCCCGCAAGACCGATCCCTACACCGGCGCCTCTGGCGCCCTGACGGCGGAAGCCGGAAAATTCGTTCCGCAGATTCCCCGCAACATGTTTTCCGTGTTCGCCGATTACACAATTCCTTCGACGATCATGAAGGGCCTGGGGTTCAACTGGGGCCTGCGCTATGTCGGCTCCACCTACGCCACCAATGTCGAATCCTACAAGATTCCGTCGTATATTCTCTTCGACGTCGGCGCGCATTACGACCTCGGGGCTACGACCCCGCTGCTGCGTGGTCTCAAGGCCCAACTCGCCATGTCCAATCTGACAAACGCCTATTACGTCACGGCATGCGGAAACTTCAGTTGCTATCTCGGCCAGGGCCGGCGTGTTTATGGAAACCTGACCTACAATTGGTAACCATGTTGCTACCTCGAAGGTTCCCCGAAAATATGGGCCGCGCTCGGCAGAAGTTTCCCCGATAACGATAAAGGCCAGAAACGGCTCTCGCGCCATCCCGGCGGTACAGGCAAGGGCCTTGTCCGTGCCTGCCGGAATCGACGCGAGCAGTTCGTTGAGGCTCTTCCGCATCACAGGGCGACACAATCAGCAGAGGATGCGTGTCCGAAGGGGAGGGTTTGATGTCGCCGGCGTCAACAGGTCGCCCCGTATGCCCAGCGCATCCTGCAACCGCTCCTGCAAGCCGCCCAGGTCGAACCCAGCACTGGCATCCGCCGGATTCAGGATGGTCCGGCTCGATGGCGGGTGAAAATTCACGGGCACCGCATTATGCCCGCCCCGGCGTCAAACCGGCAGAGCGTCGCGGGCGCTACGACCCGAGAGTCTCTTCCCCATCATCGAAAACATCCTCGATATGCAGCGCGAAGAAGCGGGCCAGCTTGAACGCCAGCGGCAGGCTGGGGTCATAGCGCCCGGCCTCGATGGCATTGATGGTCTGGCGCGACACGTTCAACGCACTGCCAAGTGCTTCCTGCGACAGGCCCCGCGCCGTGCGCAGGGCGCGGATGTTGTTGTTCATCGGTAGCGCCGCGTGGCCACGGCCATTCCAAGCGACCACAGAACGGCCATGACGCTCCACACGAAAAACATCGAGACCTTCGCAAAACCGACGGTTTCCAGAAACCCGTACGAAAAGGTCACGATCGCGGTGCCGGCAAAGGCAAAGCCAAGCGCCTCGAACTGAATCCGGCGCTGCAATTCATCCATCCGGTGGAACTGCCGCACGATCACCCAGCACATCCCGCTACCGGGCACCATCGGGATCAACGCCGCGATCGGCTTTCCGATGCCGGTCGCAATCCCGTCATTCAGCAGCAGCATCGAGAGCCTGATGGCCAGCACATAGAGCGCGAGGCACACGCCAAGCTCGATCAGATACCGTCTTTTCGACTTCAACCGCGACATCAGGTCCCACATCAATCCCTCCTTATGTAAAGCACGCTTTACATTTCTATCGGCGGCCGACGAACGGTGTCAAGCACGCTTTACATCGCGCCGATCCCCGTTTCGTGACCACCCGCCCGGCCCGACGTGCTGGCATTTAATAGACGATCGGTCTAATAATGCCCCATGGACGCCACCACACCCCCCCGTCGGCGCGGCCGCCCGCCCCGCGCACCAGACAGCCACGCGCAGACGCGCGAGCATCTGGTCCGCGCCGGTGTCGCGGCGTTGACCGAACAGGGCTTCACGGCCACCGGACTCGACGGCCTGCTGCGCGCGGCCGGCGTGCCGAAAGGCTCATTCTATTATTATTTCGAGAGCAAGGAGGCATTCGGCCTGGAACTGATCGCCCGCTACGATGCTTATTTCACAGCCAAGCTGGAACATTGGCTGGGCGACGTCCAATTTCCCCCCATGCGGCGGCTGCGCCATTTCGTGGCCGACGCGGCCGCCGGCATGGCCCGGCACGATTTCCGGCGCGGCTGCCTCATCGGCAATCTGGGGCAGGAACTGGCGGTACTGCCCGACACCTATCGCCAGGCCCTCTCGGCTGTACTGGCGTCATGGGAAACCCGGCTGGCCACCTGCCTGGCCGATCAGTACGGGCAGGACGCCGCCCGCCGCTACGCGGCCTTCTTCTGGACCGGCTGGGAAGGTGCGGTGCTGCGCGCCCGGCTGGAACGCTCACCCCGCCCGCTTCACCTGTTTCTGGATGGATTCGAGGCCATGGTCGGGCAGTGACGCCCGGCCGGCCGAAAGGAGATCAGACGATGTTCGATGCCGCGATAATCGAAAAATCCGCCGACGGCGCACAGACGGTCCATGTCGGCCCGGTCGATGACGCGCGCCTGCCCGATGGCGACGTCACGGTGCGCGTCGAATGGTCGACGCTGAATTACAAGGACGCGCTGGCCATCACCGGGCGCGGCCCGATCGTGCGGCAATTCCCCATGGTCCCCGGCATCGACTTCGCCGGGGTGGTCGAAACCTCGTCCCGCGCCGACCTCCCGCCCGGCACGCGGGTGGTGCTGAACGGCTGGGGCGTGGGCGAGCGCTGGTGGGGCGGCCTGGCCGGCAGGGCGCGGGTCAAGGGCGAATGGCTGGTCAAACTGCCCGACGCATTCACCACGCGGCAGGCCATGGCCATCGGCACCGCCGGCTACACCGCCATGCTGTGCGTCATGGCGCTGGAACGGCAGGGCCTCACCCGGGCGCACGGCCCGGTCGTGGTCACCGGGGCCGCCGGCGGGGTGGGCAGCGTCGCCGTCATGCTGCTGGCCCGGCTGGGCTACCACGTCGCCGCCGTCACCGGCCGACCGGAGGAGGAAGATTATCTGCGCGGCCTCGGCGCGGCCGAAATCCTGCCGCGCGCCGATTTCTCCAGCCCCGGCCGCCCGCTGGAAAAGGCGCGCTGGGCCGGCGCGGTCGATGTCGCGGGCGGCGTGGTGCTGGCCAATATCTGCGCGGCGATGCTGCCCGAAGGCGTGGTGACGGCCTGCGGCCTCGCGGCGGGCATGGACTTTCCCGCCACGGTCGCCCCCTTCATCCTGCGCGGCGTCACGCTGGTGGGCATCGACAGCGTCATGTGCCCCTATCCCCGCAGGCTGGAAGCCTGGCGCCGCCTGGCCGAACTGATCGACCCGGAGAAGCTGGAGGCGATGGTCAGTGAAATCGCGCTGGCTGACGTGCCGCAAACCGCAGCGGCGCTGCTCGAAGGCGGGGTACGCGGCCGCGTCGTCGTCCACGTACCCTGATGCGCCCCTGATAGGCCCCTTGATAGGCTCCTGATAGGCCGATGGCGCGCCGTTACTCCGGCGCGCCGTCAAGCTGTGCGTGAAAGCGCGGCCCGGCAAACGTCGCCAGCAGCGCGATGGCGCAGCCCGCGCCCCCCACCACGATCATCAGCGCGGGCGCCAGGTCGCCGCCCAGCCCCAGCGCGATCCGGTGCTGGATCAGCCCGGTGCTGGCCGCGATCAGGTTCCCGCACTGATAGGCCACGCCGGGGAAGGTGGCGCGCACGTCAGAGGGCGAAAGTTCGTTCAGATACGCCGGCACCACACCCCAGGCGCCCTGGATGCAGAACTGGATCAGCACCGCCCCCACGGCAATCCATAGCGGCGTGGCCGAAAGCGCCCACAGCGGCAGCAGCGGCAGCGCCAGTACCGCGGCCAGCGCAATGGCCCGCGCGCGCCCGATCCGCTCCGACAGCGCGCCGAAGCACAGCCCGCCCGCGATGGCGGCGAGGTTATACAGCACCACGATCACGGTAATGGTCGGGTGCGGCAAATGCCGTTGCAGGGCCAGGAAGATTTTCGGAAACAGGTCCTGCGACCCATGGCTGAAGAAATTGAACGCCGCCATCAGGCACACGGCATACACCACCAGCCCCCGGTAACGCCGCAGCACCGACAGCATGGACGGCTTCGCCGCGCGCGGCATCCCGGCCATCCGCTGCTGGCTGGCCAGCCACACCGGGCTTTCCTTCACGTAAAGCGCGACATAGATCACCGAAAGCCCGGTCGAGGCCCCCAGCACGAACAGTCCCTGCCACCCCAGCGCCGGCAGCAGCAGGAACATCAGCGACGCCAGCAGGTAGCCCGCCGGATACCCGGCCTGGAGCAGCCCCGATGCCGTGCCGCGCCAGTGCGGCGGCACGGTCTCCATGGTCAGCGAGGTCCCCACGCCCCATTCCCCGCCCAGCGCCACGCCGAACAGCAGCCGCAGCGCGAGAAAGATCGTCAGGTTCGGCGCGAAGGCCGAAAGCAGTTCGATGGTCGAATAGGTCACGATCGTCGCCATCAGGATCGGGCGGCGACCGTACCGGTCGGCGGCCCGGCCGAACAGATACGCCCCGACCGGCCGGCTGATGAGCGTCAGCGTCGGCGCCAGCAGGATCGCCTCCAGCGAGGTCGCAAAGCTCTGGGCCACATTATCCAGCGTAAACAGCACGATGAAGAAATCGCAGGCATCCAGCGTCCAGCCCAGAAAGCACGCGGCGATAATATGCCGGGCGTCGCTCGGGCTGCGCAGCGGCGGGGCCGCGCCGGTCGGGGGCAGGGGGGTCATCATCGGGACGGTTCCTTATTGCTTTTCTCCGTTCTAGCGGCAACTGGCCCCGATGGCAGGGGGGAACCGGCCCCGAAGGAAAAATGCCCGCTGCCCACCGTCCGGTCCCGATCGGCGAGGCGGCGAAAAGTTCGCATCACGAGTTCGCATTTCTCGCCGAACTGGCAGGATTCTTTCGAATCAATCACTTTATCGTGATAGTTGTTCCCTGGCCCTTCGCCGTCGTTAGATTTTTTCAGAGGCCCGATCGGGCGCCTTCCTTTCCTCCTGACCAAGAAGGGTACGCGGCATGCACCGTCACCAGCAGGAACAGGAGCCATCGGGTCCGATCCGCGTGCTCTCCGTGGCATCGGAAATGTTCCCCTTCGTCAAGACGGGCGGACTGGGCGACGTGGTGGGCTCCCTGCCGGCGGCGCTGCACACCGAGGGCGTGCTGGTCACCACCCTGCTGCCCGGCTACCCGGCGGTGCTGGACGCGCTGGAAGGTCCGGTGCGCGTGGCCGAGATGTCGCCGCTGCCGGGGGTCGAAATCGCGTTGCTCGAAGGCTACGCGGCCGGCCATCGCCTGCTGGTCATCGACTGTCCCTCCCTGTTCCGGCGCAAGGGCAATCCCTACCTGGCGCCCGACGGCACCGACTGGCCCGATAACGGGTTGCGCTTCGCCTGCCTGTCCCGCGTCGCGGCCAGTCTCGCGCAGGGGCATGTGCCCGGCCGCCGGCCCGATCTGGTCATGACGCATGACTGGCAGGCCGGCCTTACGGGCGCCTATCTGCATTATGACGGCCAGCCGGCCGCCTCGGTGGTGCAGACCATCCACAATCTCGCCTTCCAGGGCCGCTTCCCGGCGGCGGATCTCGCTCGGTTCGGCCTGCCGCCTCATGCGTTCTCGATCGACGGCGTGGAATGCTACGGCGCGGTCGGGTTCCTCAAGGCGGGCCTGCTCTTCGCCGAGCGCATCATCACGGTTTCGCCGACTTACGCGCGCGAAATCCAGTCCCCCGAATGGGGCATGGGGCTGGACGGCCTGCTGCGCAGCCGGGCGGACCGCCTGCGCGGCATTCTCAACGGCATCGACACCAACGACTGGAATCCCGAAACCGACCCATCGGTCCTCTTCCCCTACCAGGTGGGCGATCTGGCGGGCCGCCGGCCCAACAAGCGCGCCTTCCAGGCGGAATTCGGCCTGCGGCAGGACCCGAACGTCTTCCTGCTGGGTCTGGTCAGCCGCCTGACGGGCCAGAAGGGCGTGGATATCCTCGCCGATATCATCCCCCATATTCTCGACGACCAGACACAGCTCGTGGTGGTCGGCAGCGGCGAGGTCGGGATGGAGCGCGCCCTGGCCCGGCTGTCCCGCCAGTATCCCGACCGGCTGGCCTGCCATATCGGCTATAGCGAGCAGCTTGGCCACCGCATCCAGGCCTCGGCGGACGCCCTGCTGGTGCCCTCGCGCTTCGAACCGTGCGGCCTGACCCAGCTCTGCGCCGTGCGCTATGGCTGCGTGCCCATCGCCTCGCGCGTCGGCGGTCTGGCCGACACCATCATCGACGCCAACGAGGCCGCGATGGCCAGCGATGTCGCGACCGGATTCCTGTTCTCCCCGGTCGATGGCGAGACGCTGGCCGGCGCCATCCGCCGCGCCGCCACGCTGTACCGCCAGCCGGCGCGCTGGGCGGGCCTGCAACGCAACGGCGCGCGCTACGATGTCTCGTGGGGGCGCAAGGCGCAGGAATATGCCCGACTTTTCCGCCGCGTCCTCGGCCGCGCGGAAGTCGGCATGACCGAATTCGACCAGTCCTCGATGCGCCGCCGCCCGCCACTCGCCGGCCCGACCGGCCCGGCCCATTCCGCGCGCAATGCGCGGGCCAGCTACCAGGCGGCCCGGCGTGGGCGGGTCCGCGCCAACGATCCGTTCGGCCGCCCCGGCTGACGGCCCCGCGCCGTCCTCTACCCGGCATGACCGGCCGCCTGTCCGTGTGTTCGTCCGCCATTCTCCGCCTGCATCTCCTGCCCGCCGGAATCCCGCCTCATGAATGTTGCCTCGAACGAAAGTGTCTATTCCCTCCCGCCGGAAGCCGAAGACCTGCTGCGGGGCACCTGCCCCGACCCGTTCGCCATCCTCGGCCGCCAGCCGCACGGGCGGCTGGACATCGTGCGCGCCTTCTGCCCCGACGCGCGGGCGGTGCGTCTGGTGGTGCAACGCCCGCGCTCGGCCCCGATCGAGCGGGCGATGCGCCGGGTGGACGAACGCGGCCTGTATGTCGGCACCGTGCCCGCCGGCGCCCGCTACCGGCTCAAGATCGGCTGGGCCGATGGCTGGGAGGAAACCGAGGACCCGTATTCCTTCGGCCTGCTGCTGGGCGATCTCGACCTGCACCTGTTCGCGCGCGGCGACCATCGCGACCTGGACCGGGTGATGGGCGCCCAGCCGATGGTGATCGACGGCGTGGCCGGCGTGCGTTTCGCGGTCTGGGCGCCCAATGCCTTCCGCGTCTCGGTCATCGGCGATTTCAATGTCTGGGACGGCCGCCGCCACCCCATGCGCCTGCGCCACGAGGCGGGCATCTGGGAATTGTTCATCCCCCGCATCGGCCCCGGCGAGCGTTATAAATACGAAATCATCGACGCCGAACAGCGCCTGCTCCCCCCCAAGGCCGACCCCTACGCCCTGGCGGCCGAGCAACCCCCGGCCACCGCCTCCGTGGTGGCGGACACCTCCCCCTTCGCCTGGACCGACGAGGACTGGATGCAGGGCCGCGCCGGCCGGCAGGCCCACACCGCCCCGCTGTCGATCTACGAGGTGCATCTGGCCTCCTGGCGCCGGCCGGAGGGCGACCCCCACGGCATCCTGCGCTGGGCGGACCTGGAACGGACGCTGATTCCCTACGTTGTCGACATGGGGTTCACCCATATCGAACTGATGCCGGTCATGGAGCATCCCTTCGACGGATCATGGGGTTACCAGACATTGGGCTTGTACGCGCCGTCGGCCCGTTTCGGGGCGCCGCACCAGTTCGCCGCCTTCGTCGATGCCTGCCACCGCGCCGGCATCGGCGTCATCCTCGACTGGGTGCCGGCTCACTTCCCCGCCGACGCCCACGGCCTGGCCCATTTCGACGGCTCGTGCCTGTACGAGCACGCGGACCGGCGCGAGGGCTACCACCCAGACTGGCACACGCTGATCTACAATTTCGGCCGGAACGAGATCCGGGGCTTCCTCATCGGCAGCGCGCTCACCTGGCTGCGGCGCTACCATGTCGATGGGCTGCGGGTCGATGCCGTGGCCTCGATGCTCTACCGCGACTACAGCCGACGCGAGGGCGAATGGCTGGCCAACATCCATGGCGGCCGCGAGAATCTGGAGGCCGTCGCCTTCGTGCGCGACCTCAACGTGACCGTCGCCGAACTCTGCCCCCACACGCTCATGATCGCCGAGGAATCCACCGCCTGGCCCGGCGTAAGCTGGCCGGTGGCCGATGGCGGCCTGGGCTTTTCCTACAAATGGAACATGGGCTGGATGCACGACACCCTGGCCTATATGGGCCGCGACCCCATCTGGCGCCGCTACCATCATTCCGAAATCATGTTCGGCCTGCACTATGCTTTTTCGGAGCGTTTCATCCTGCCGCTGTCGCATGACGAGGTCGTGCACGGCAAGGGCTCGCTGCTGGAGCGCATGCCGGGCGACGACTGGCGCAAACATGCCGGCCTGCGCGCCTATTTCGCCTTCATGTGGGTGCATCCGGGCAAGAAACTGCTGTTCATGGGCGGCGAACTGGCCCAGCCGCACGAATGGCGGGCGGATGGCGAAATCGCGTGGTACCGGCTGGACCAGCCGGAGGGGCGGGGCATGCAGGCGCTGGTCCGCGACCTCAACCGCCTGCACCGCGCCATCCCGGCCCTCCACCGCGCCGACTGCACGCCCGACGGGTTCGAATGGCTGGTCGGGGACGATGTCGACAACGCGGTCTTCGTCTGGCTGCGCCGCGCGCCAGACGCCGCCCCGGTCCTGGTGGTATGCAACATGACGCCGGTGCCGCGCCCGGCCTACCGCGTGGGCGTGCCCGCTGGCGGCTACTGGCGCGAACTGCTCAATTCCGACGGTGGCGAATATGCGGGGTCAGGCATGGGCAATGGCGGCGGCGCAATGGCGGAACCCGAGCCCGCCCATGGCTGCACCCATTCCTGCGTCCTGGTTCTCCCCCCGCTCGCCGTCCTCTATCTCACGCCGGAGTGGGCTGTATGATGGTGTTCAAGGCCGGGCCTGAAGACGCAGGCCCACGCCCGCCCGCCGCCGGTGCCGGTTTCCAGACGGATTCCGCATCGTGATGCGCTTTCCCGCTCGCCTGACGCGCGGCGCCCCGGCGCCGCTGGGCGCCACATGGGACGGGCTGGGCGTCAATTTCGCGGTCTTCTCGGCCAACGCGCACCGGATCGACCTCTGCGTGTTCGATCACTCGGGCCGGCGCGAAGTCGCGCGGTTCGAACTGCCCGAGCGCACCGACGAAGTCTGGCACGGCTACCTGCCCGACGCCCGGCCCGGCATGCTCTACGGCTACCGCGCCTACGGCCCGTACGAACCGCTGCGCGGCCACCGCTTCAACCCGCACAAGCTGCTGGTCGATCCCTACGCCCGCGCGCTGCATGGCGCGCTGACGTGGTCGGACTCCCTGTTCGGCTACCGCGTCAACTCGCCGCGCGCCGACCTGTCGATCGACCGGCGCGACAGCGCGCCCGCGATGCCGAAAAGCGTCGTCACCAACGACGCTTTCAATTGGGGCGAAGACCGGCTGCCGCGCGTGCCGTGGGAACGCACGGTGATCATGGAAGCCCATGTGCGCGGCCTGTCGATGCGGCGCAACGACCTGATGCCGGTCGAACGCGGCACCTTCCGCGCCCTGTCCGACCCGCGCCTGATCGATCACCTGCTGCGCGTCGGCGTCACCACGCTGGAACTGATGCCGGTCCATTCCTTCGTCAAGGAGCGGTTCCTGGTCGAGCGCGGGCTGACGAATTACTGGGGCTACAACACGCTGTCCTTCTTCGCCCCCCAGGCCGCCTACCTGGCCGAAGGCTCCCCGCACGAGATCCGCACCGCCATCCGCCGCCTGCACGCGGCCGGCATCGAGGTCATCCTCGATGTGGTCTACAACCATACGTGCGAGGGCAACGAACTCGGCCCGACCCTGTGCTATCGCGGCCTGGACAACGCCGTCTATTACCGCCTGGTGCCGGAGGACGAACGCCACCTGATCAACGATACCGGCTGCGGCAATACGCTGAACCTGTCGCACCCCCGCGTGTTGCAGATGGTCATGGATTCCCTGCGTCACTGGGCGGTCGATTTCCATATCGACGGGTTCCGCTTCGATCTGTGCTCCACCCTGGGGCGCGAGAGCTACGGGTTCGACCCGTTCAGCGGCTTCTTCGACGTGTTGCGCCAGGACCCGGTCCTGTCCACCCGCAAGCTGATCGCCGAACCGTGGGATCCTGGGCCGGGCGGCTACCAGCTCGGCAACCATCCGCCGGGCTTCGCGGAATGGAACGACCGCTATCGCGACACGCTGCGTCGCTTCTGGCGGGGCGACGCGCTGACGCGCGGCGACATGGCGGCCCGTCTCGCCGGCTCGGCCGACATCTTCGACCGATGCGGGCGACGGCCCTGGGCATCGGTCAATTTCGTCACGGCGCATGACGGCTTCACGCTGATGGATCTGGTCAGCTACGATCATAAACATAACGACGCCAACGGCGAGAATAACCAGGACGGCCATTCCGACAATCTCGGCCGCAACTGGGGGGTGGAAGGCCCGACCGACGATCCGGCGATCCTGGCGGTGCGCGACCGGGTGCGCCGCGCCATTCTGGCCACGCTGTTCTTCTCGCAGGGCACGCCCATGCTGCTGGCGGGCGACGAATTCGGCCAGAGCCAGAACGGCAACAACAACGCCTACTGCCAGGACAACGCCACGTCCTGGCTGGACTGGCCGCTGGCCGCCACACCCGCCGGACAGGCGATGACCGCCTATGTCGGCCAACTGGCCGCCCTGCGCGCCGCCCACGCCTCGGTGCGCGGCCGCGGCTACCTGTACGGCAAGCGCGAAACAGCGCCGGGCCTGCTCGACATCGCCTGGTACGACGCCGAGGGCCACCCCATGACCTCCGACGCCTGGAACGACGAACATGGAAGAATATTGGGGCTTTTCCGCTCCAGCACCGATGACGGCCCCCCCGACAGCACCTATCTGATCATGAACACGGGCGACGAGGACCAGGACTGCATCCTGCCGCCGGTCTCGGGCGAATGGACGCTGCTGCTCGACAGTGCCGATCCCACGCGGACCGGCACCCGTTCGGACAGGCTGGCGCGCTGGACGGTCGGAGCCCACGCCGTGGCGCTGTTCGGCTTCACGCCGGATGGCCAGCATGCAAAGGGAACGGCCGATGCGTAAAACCCATGCGTTCTCGGGTCATTTCGGGGCGACCCTGCTCGCGCCGCAGCAGACGCGCTTCCGGTTCTGGGCACCGTCCTGCGCCAGCGTGTCGGTGGAAATCGAAGGCCATCCCCCGGTGCCGATGGCGCGCGATGCCGAGGGCTGGTTCGAGGCCACGGCCCCCTGCGGCGCCGGCGCGCTCTACCGCTACCGGCTCAACCCGCATCTGGCGGTGCCCGACCCGGCCTCCCGCGCCCAGCCGCGCGACGTGTCGGGGCCAAGCCAGGTGGTCGATCCCCGCGCCTATGCGTGGCAGGATGACGACTGGCGCGGCCTGCCGTGGGAACAGGCGGTCATCTACGAAATCCATGTCGGCGCGGCCGGCGGGTTTCGCGGCGTGCGCGCGCAGCTCGCCCGGCTCAAGGCGCTGGGGATAACGGCGGTGGAACTGATGCCGCTGTCGGAATTTCCCGGCGGCCGCAACTGGGGGTATGACGGCGTGCTGCCCTACGCGCCGGAATCGTCCTACGGCACGCCGGAGGACCTCAAGGCGCTGGTCGATCACGCCCACGCGCTGGGCATGATGATCTTTCTCGATGTCGTCTACAATCATTTCGGGCCGGAGGGCAATTTCCTCGCTGCCTACGCCGCCCCGTTCTTCCATGCCGGCCGGCCCACGCCGTGGGGCGACGCCATCGACTTCCGCCAGCCCGCCGTGCAGACGTATTTCGCCGAAAATGCCTTGTACTGGCTCATGGAATACCGGTTCGACGGCCTGCGCTTCGATGCGGTGCAGGCGATCGGCGAGCGCGACTGGCTGGTGGACCTGGCAGCCCACGTCCGCGCGCGGGTCGAGCCCGGCCGCCATGTGCATCTGATCCTGGAGAACGAGAACAACGATTCCGGCCTGCTGCGCGCGGGCTTCGACGCCCAGTGGAACGATGACGGGCACAACGCCCTGCATGTGCTGCTGACGGGCGAGGACGAGGGCTATTACGCCAATTTCGCCACCGACCCCGCCGGGCGGCTGGCGCGGGTGCTGGCCGAGGGCTTCGCCTTCCAGGGCGAGATGTTCCCCACCCTCGGTCATCCGCGCGGCATGGAAACGGGCGGCCTGCCCGCCACCGCCTTCGTCCTGTTCCTGCAAAATCACGACCAGATCGGCAACCGCGCGCTGGGCGAGCGGCTGACGGTGCTGGCCGCCCCTCAGGCCCTGCGCGCCGCCTACGGCCTGCTGCTGCTGTCCCCGCAGATCCCGATGCTGTTCATGGGCGAGGAATGGGGCTCCCGCCGGCCGTTCCTGTATTTCACCAGCCATCCGCCGATCCTGGGCGACATCGTGCGCGACGGCCGCCGCCGCGAATTCGCGGCCTTCGCCCATTTCAGCGACCCGGCCCGGCGCGAGACGATCCCCGACCCCAACGACCCCGCCACCTTCGCCGCCTCGATCCCGCCGCCGGACGAGGCCGAAACGCCGCAGGGGCAGGACTGGCTGGCCTTCTTCGCCAGCCTGCTGCGCCTGCGCCATGCCCGCATCACGCCGCGCCTGCGCGGCGCGCAGGGGCTGGGGGCACGGGTCGTCGGGCCGGGCGCGGTGGCCGCGCGCTGGCGCATGGCCGACGGCGCGATCCTGTCGGTCGGCCTCAATCTGGGCGCGGACACGGTCGATCTGCCGGACTGGGTCGCCGGCCCGGTCCTGTTCCAGTACCCGCCCGCCGCCGGCACCGGCGCCCGGCTGCCGCGCCACGCCGTCACGATCCATCTGGCCGAGCCCGCCCATGGATGACCGGACCCTGCGCGCGCGCGCCCGCAAGGCCGGGCTGGTCACGGTCTGGCAGGATGCCGCCGGCGCCTCGCATCGGGTCGGGCTCGATACGTTGCGCAGCCTGCTGCGCGTGCTCGAAGACGGCTCGATGCCCGAGGAAGGCGCATTGCCGCCGATGATCGTGGGGCAGGTCGGGGTCGCCACCGTGCTGCCGCTGCGACCGCTATCCCGCCAGACGGCGTTCCGGCTGGATTATGAGGATGGCGGCACGCTCGAAGGGCAGGCCGGCCGCTCGCGCGACGGCCGCGTGCGGCTGCCCGCCATCGCGCGGGTCGGCTATCACCGTCTGGACATCGCGGGCCGGCGCGTCGTGCTGGCCATCGCGCCCGCCCGCTGCCGCACGGTGGCCGATGCGACGGAGGGCGCGCGCGGCTGGGGCCTGTCGGTGCAGATCCCCGGCCTGCGCGCGCGGCACGATGGCGGCATCGGCCATTTCGGCGCGCTGGCCGACCTGGCGCGGCAGGCGGCGGCCGCCGGGGCCGATGCGCTGGCCATCAGCCCGGTCCATGCCATGTTCAGCGCATGCCCCACGCAGTTCAGCCCCTATTCCCCGTCCAGCCGGCTGTTCCTGAACGTGCTGCTGGCCGATATGCGAAGCTGGTTTTCCACGCATGATATCGGGGCGATGATGCGCCGGCTGCGCATCGCGCCGCAGGCCACGCACGCGCTGGAAGAGGCACCGCTGATCGACTGGCCGGCGGCGGCGGCGCTCCGGCTGCGCATGCTGCGCGGCCTGTATGACGAGCATATCCGCGATACCCCGCCGCCCGAACTGACGGCGTTCGTCGCCGCCCATGGCCCCGCGTTGCACCGTCACGCGGTGTTCGAGGCGCTTCAGGCGCATCAGCTCGGCCGTGGCCCGCGCGGCGGCAACTGGCGCGCGTGGCCCGCCCCCCTGCGCAACCCCGCCAGCCCCGAGGTCGCGCGCTTCGCGGCCGAGCGTCATCACGAGGTCGGTTTCCACCTGTTCCTGCAATGGCTGGCGGCGCGCGGCCTGCATGGCGCGGGCGAGGCCGCGCGCGCGGCGGGCATGCGCATCGGCCTGATCGCGGACCTGGCGGTGGGCACCGATCCGGGCGGCAGCCAGTGCTGGGCGAACCAGGACGATTTCCTGATCGGCGGGTCGGTCGGCGCGCCGCCCGACCCGCTCGGCCCGCTGGGGCAGAACTGGGGGCTGACCACCTTCTCCCCCGCCGCGCTGCGCGCCCACGGCTACAGCGCCTTCATCGACACGCTGCGCGCGACGCTGACGCGCCAGGGCGGCATCCGCATCGACCATGTCATGGGGCTGGAGCGGCTGTGGGTCATCCCCGAGGGCGCCTCGGCCGCCGACGGCGCCTATCTGTCCTTTCCGGGCCGCGACCTGATGCGGCTGGTGGCGCTGGAATCGCACCGGCACGACGCGGTGGTGATCGGCGAGGACCTGGGCACCGTGCCCGCGGGCTTCCGCACCCGTGCCGCGCAGCGTTCCATCATGGGCATGAACGTGCTGTGGTTCCAGCGCGACGCTCAGGGCATGTTCCTGCCGCCGGATCAATGGGGGGCGAACGACGTGGCCATGACGACGACGCACGACCTGCCGACGGTCGCCGGCTGGTGGCAGGCCACCGATATCGGCTGGCGCAAGACCCTGCGCCAGTTGCCGCGCGGCACCCGCGCCGAAGACGCGCTGGCCGCCCGCGCGCATGACCGCGCGGCCCTGTGGGCGGCGCTGCACCCGCCCGAGGCGCCAGAACTTCCCCCGGTCACGCCCGACGGCGCGGCCCAGGTGGTCGATGCGGCCACCCGCTTCGTCGGCGCGGCCGCGTCGCCGCTGGCCATCCTGCCGCTGGAAGACGCGCTGGGCCTGCCCGAGCAGCCCAACCTGCCCGGCACCGTCTCCGGCCATCCCAACTGGCAGCAGCGTTATCCGCCCGGCCCGCCGCTGCTGGCCCGGCCGGACGCCGCCCGCCGGCTGGACCTGCTGCGCACGGCACGGAGCCCGGCATGACAGGTGTCCGCGCAACCGTCCGCCTGCAATTCCACGCCGGCTTCACGCTCGACGACGCTGTGAAGCTGGTCGATTATTTCGCCGACCTGGGCATCAGCCATCTCTACGCCTCGCCGCTGCTGGCCGCCCGTCCGGGCTCGACCCACGGCTACGACACGCTCGATTACAGCCGTATCAACCCCGAACTGGGCGGCCGCGAAGCCCTGGCCCGGCTGGTGGCCCGATTGCGCGCGCGCGGCATGGGCCTGATCCTCGATATCGTACCCAACCACATGGCGGTCGGCGGCAGCGGCAATGCGTGGTGGGAGGACGTTCTGGCGTGGGGCCAGGCCAGCCGGTGCGCGCATATGTTCGACATCGACTGGAACCCGCCGGACGAAAGCCTGCGCGGCCGCGTCCTGCTGCCGTTCCTGGCCGAGCCCTATGGCGACTGCCTGGAAAACGGCACGCTGCGCCTGCGCCACGACGCGGCCGACGGCTCGTTCGCCTGCTGGCATTACGAGCATCGCTTCCCGATCTGCCCGGATCACTATGCCGACCTGTTCGCGGACGCCGACGGATCGCCGGACGCCGTCCTGGCGCGCATGGCGCCGGACAGCCCCGAGGGCCGGGCGCGCCTGCACGCGCTGCTGGAGCGTCAGCATTACCGGTTGGCCTGGTGGCGCACGGCCTCCGACCTGATCAACTGGCGCCGCTTCTTCGACATCACGACGCTGGCCGGCCTCAGCGTCGAACATCCCGACGTGTTCGACGCCGTGCACCGTACCGTCATCGACCTGTATGAAGACGGGCTGATCGACGGCGTGAGGGTGGATCACATCGACGGCCTCACCGACCCCCATGCCTACACCTCTCGCCTGCATCGCGCCTTGTCCGCCGCTGCCCCACGCCGCCCTCCCGAGGCCCCATCGCATACCCCCCTCTATGTGGAGAAGATTCTGGCGGCGGACGAAGCCCTGCCCGCCGACTGGCCGATCGACGGCACCACCGGCTACGACTTTCTGGAACAGGTCGACCTGCTGCTCCACGACCAGCGCGGCGCCGACGCGCTGGACGATCTGTGGGTCTGGGGCGCCGGCGGCGCCACCAGCTTCCGCGAGGAAGAACAGGCGGCACGCGAGGCGGTGCTGAACGGCACCCTGGCCGCCGATCTCGCCCGCCTGGTCCACGTCCTGTCCGGCCTCGCCCGCCGCGACCCGCGCGCCCGCGACTTCACGCCGCCCGCCTTGGACCGTGTGCTGCGCCAGATCCTGATCCGCTTTCCCGTCTACCGGACCTATGACGAAGACAGCGCGGTCCTGCACACCATCTGCCAGACCGTGCGCCCCACGCTGGTGCCCGCGCAGCAGCCGGTTCTGGACTGGCTGGAGCGTCAACTCGGCCCCGGCGGCCCCGCCGAAGCCATCGCCTGCTTCGTGCATCTGACAGCCCCGCTGGCCGCAAAATCGGTAGAAGATACAGGCTTCTACCGCTATGGCCGCCTGCTGTCGCGCAACGATGTCGGCACGCATCCCGGCCATTTCGGCGGCACGGTCGCCGCCTTTCACGCCGCCAATATCGCGCGTCAGCGCGACTGGCCCCGCGCCATGCTCGCCACCGCCACCCACGACCATAAACGCGGCGAGGACGCCCGCGCCCGCATCGCGGTGCTGTCCGAACTGGCGCAGGAATGGGTGCGCGTCGCCACCCGCTGGAGCGAGTTCAATGCGCCCTTGCGCCACCGTGTCGCCACCCGGTCCGGCCCCTGCACGGCACCCGACCGCGCCGACGAACTGATCCTCTACCAGACCCTGCTGGGCGCCTGGCCGATCGGCGACAGCCCGCTCGAACACAGGATCACCCCGGACTTCCACGACCGCATAGCCGCCTGGCAGGTCAAGGCGCTCCGCGAGGCCAAGCGTCACACAAGCTGGATCGACCCGGAACCCGCCTACGAGGAGGCTTGCGGCGCCTACCTCGCCGCCCTGCTATCCGCCCACCCCGAAAACCGCTTCCCCTGGATGGTCGATGCGTTCGCCAACCAGATCGCCCCCGCCGGCGCCCTCAACGGGCTGGCGCAGACGCTGCTGCGCCTGACCAGCCCCGGCGTGCCAGATCTCTACCAGGGCTGCGAGTTCTGGGATTTCAGCCTGGTCGATCCCGACAACCGCCGCCCGGTGGATTTCCCGGTCCGCATGGCGGCCCTGGCCGAAAGCGCGGATGTCGGGTCGCTGCTGCCGCACTGGCGCGACGGCAGAGTAAAACAGACGCTGATCGCGGCCGTACTGCGGTTCCGGGCCACTTATCCGGCCCTGTTTGCCGATGGCGCGTACCGTCCGGTCCGGGTCGCGGGCACGCGGCGGCAGCATCTGCTCGCCTTCACCCGCGTGACGGAAGGTACCACGATGCTGGTGGTCGCGCCGCGCCTGTCCGCTGCCCTGATGCCGGACCCGGCCAACCTGTCCTGCCCGGCGATGCTGTGGCGCGGCACGACGCTGGACTGGGACGATGCCCCCGCCGGGCCGTGGCGCTCGCTGCTCCACCCGGACCGCATCATCGACCGTGCGGCGATGCTGGACCTCGCCATGCTGGCCGGCGGAGCGCCGCTGGATGTGCTGGTATCCGGCTGAACGCCCGATGGCGGCAGTTCGGCCATCCTGCGGATATCGCACGGAAAGGCCGCTCCGTGCATGGGGCACGGTTCCCCTTTCAAAATAACTTCACTGTTTCTGGACCGGACTTTCCGCTGAGTGTCGCGCTGTCACAGCACTTTTTGGCCAAGGGGGGGAAGCCTTGTCGGAGACAACCATACCGCGCAGTCATTTTCTGCGTCCTAGAATGGAGAGTGGGGGAACCCCCGCGTTCAGGATATTCTTCCTGGCCGTGCTGGCGTGCGCGCTGGGTTTCGTCGGCTACAGCGTCCTGGCCGACGTGCGGGCGGCAGGCGGGAACGGACTGGCGATCGGGGCCTTCGCCCTGCTGGCGCTGGCGCTGCTGATCGCGCTGGGCTTCGAATTCGTCAACGGCTTCCACGACACGGCCAACGCGGTCGCGACCGTGATCTACACCAACAGCATGCCGCCCATGGTGGCTGTCGTATGGTCGGGCGTGTGGAACCTTCTGGGCGTGCTGGTCTCATCCGGTGCCGTCGCCTACAGCGTGGTCACGCTGCTGCCGGTCGAACTCATCCTCCAGGTCGGCAGCGGCGCGGGATATGCGATGATCTTCGCGCTCCTGATCGCCGCGATCGTATGGAACCTCGCGACCTGGGCGATGGGGGTGCCCAACAGTTCCTCGCACGCCCTGATCGGCTCGATCATGGGGGTGGGCATCGCCAACCAGTTGATGGCGCCCGCCGGGGCCGCCACCTACGGCGTCGACTGGTCGCAAGTGTCCAAGGTTTTCAGTGCGTTGCTGTTCAGCCCGCTCTGCGGCTTCGTACTCTCCATGGCGCTGTTCTGGCTGTTCCGCGTCCTCGTGCGCAACCGCACGCTGTTCGAGACCCCCGAAGGCCACAAGCCGCCCCCATTGTGGATTCGCGGCCTGCTGATCGGCACCTGCACCGGCGTTTCCTATTTCCACGGCGGCAATGACGGGCAGAAGGGCATGGGCCTGATCATGCTCATCCTGATCGGCGCCGCACCCACCGCCTACGCCCTCAACCGCGCGATGCCGGAAACCGCGATGCCGGCTTTCGTCCAGTCGGCCGGTGACGCCGCGGGCATCTTCCGCCATCACATGACGGGCACCGATGTCGATGATGTGGCGGCGGCCCGTGCGCGGGTAACGGCGGCACTGCGCGACCGGGCGGTTGCGGATGGACAGGTCTATGGCGCGCTGGCCGTGCTCTCCGACGACATCGCGAATTCGGTCAAGGGCTACCGCACCCTCAACGCCATCCCCGCCGCACAGGTGCCGAACGTCCGCACCGACATGTATCTGGTGTCGGATGCGATCCGCGTGCTGGGCAAGACCAATGCCTTCGCAGGAGCCGAGGCAGCCGGTCTGAAGGGCTTCATGGGGCAGCTCAACGCGGGCACGCGCTTCATCCCCACATGGGTCAAGGTTGCCGTCGCGGTAGCGCTGGGCCTGGGCACGATGGTCGGCTGGAAGCGTATCGTCGTCACCGTGGGCGAAAAGATCGGCAAGACGCATCTGAACTACGCACAGGGTGCCTCGGCGGAACTGGTCGCGATGGGGACGATCGGCCTGGCCGAGGGCTATGGCCTGCCGGTCTCCACCACCCATATCCTCTCCAGCGGCGTGGCGGGCACCATGGCGGCGGCGGGCTCGGGCCTGCAATGGCGGACGCTGCGTACCATGGCCATGGCCTGGGTGATCACCCCAATACTGTTCACTTAGAGGGTATAATGACGATATTGGGGCGATAGGGTGGAGGCCTGCCACGATGGCGACGAGGATAACGTGGTTTGAGCCGCTTGACGCCGCGGTG
>NZ_JABEQN010000033.1 GCF_014174165.1 Gluconacetobacter dulcium
GCTATGGTCCAGCCCGGGCGACCCGTCCCCTTCCCGTTCAGCCGGGGTGGCCACCCCGGCTGAACGGTCCTTTATCGCTCAACGCGACAAAAAAATCATAAGACAAGCCCTCAGTATGCGTGCGGGTGGCTTGGTGGTGAGCGCGCGGCGGGCCGGCAATGATGCTGGTGGAGTTTTCAGCGGCGGTCCTGCGCCAGGATTTCGGGTTCCTTGTCCGACCATATCGGCGTTGCCGGCTCGTGGGTCGGCTCCCGTTGCAACAGCCAATGCTGGAGGCATTGGCCGGGCATCGTGGGAACATGGTGGAGGACGAGCCTGAAGGCTTCGCCGCCTCCGACCGTCACCCGGTCGGGCAGGTCGAAGAGCGGCAGCGTGCCGGGCGCGCTTATGGTCAATCCTCCCGGATCGGTCGCCAGGTCGTACCGGGTCGGCTGGAACCGGCGGCCTGTGCGCGGAACCATTGCATGTGCGGGTGGGTGAATGCCGCGTGGCAGATGTCGAGATTGTTCTCGATCGGCATGATTGCTTCACAGGCGAGCGCCGTTGCGCCTTGCAGCCAAG
This sequence comes from Gluconacetobacter dulcium, assembly GCF_014174165.1. Taxonomy (GTDB): domain Bacteria; phylum Pseudomonadota; class Alphaproteobacteria; order Acetobacterales; family Acetobacteraceae; genus Gluconacetobacter; species Gluconacetobacter dulcium. The sequence continues at coordinate 562 of NZ_JABEQN010000033.1, forward strand.
TATAACGATCGAACCCCTGGATCGGCAGCGGTTGCCCTGTCGGTGCGCCCTGACCCGTCCATACCCAGACATAGCCGGCGCGATCGGCCGTGGGGTAGGTGCGCGCTGGCGCCGTCTTGACCGGCTGTTCGGGACGCAGGGAGGGGATGTGCCGGCAGCGCCCCGTGCCGTCGAACCGCCAGCCATGATAGGCGCAGGCGATCAGGCCCTGGGATACCGTACCGAGCGACAGGGCGACGCCGCGATGCGGGCAGCGTTTCACGGTCGATGCTGCCATGCGCGCTCAGATGCCGGCGGGCGCGACCGATCAGCGACAGGGTTTCACGGATGCGCGCCTGCTGTTCTGTCAAGGCTTCGGCCTGAAGGTCCAGCATGGCTGCGAGATCGGGTTGCCCTGCGGCAAACATTTCAGCAATGCGGGCAATCGTCAGGTCGAAGCGTCGCAGCAGGAGGACGAGGTGAAGCCGCTCGCACTCCGCCTGACCGTAAGTCCGCCAGCCATGACCGTTCCGCACCGGCCGGATCAGCCCCGCTTCCTCGTAGACACGGAGGGCTTTTACCGTCACCCCGAAGCGGCGGGCGACGGCGGCCGCTCCGTCTGGAAAGGGTGACGCCATGGAGTGATTTTTTGCCATGGAGTCGGTGGTAAGGTCATCCTCAGGGGATGACGCAAGCTGTTTCTTGCGATGGGTTTCGCATGTTCCTGGTTCGGGCGATGGGCTCTTAGTGGATGAAGAGTGAGGCCAGCAGACAGAAGACCAGGCCCAGTACCGCGATCAGGGTCTCGACGACCGACCAGGTCTTGATGGCCTGGCCGACGGTGAGGCCGAGATATTCCTTGATCTGCCAGAAGCCGGCATCGTTCATCGGGCCCAGGGCGACCGAGCCGGCGCCGGTGGCCAGCACCATCAGTTCAGGCGACGTGCCGTGGCTGTGCAGCAGGATCGGGCCGACGATGCCCGATGCGGTGCTCATGGCCACGGTGGCCGAGCCCGCCGCGACGCGGACCACCACCGCCACCAGCCATGCCAGCACCAGCAGCGGCACGTGCGCGCCCACCGCGACATCGGTGATGGCCTTCGACACGCCGCTGTCGATCAACTCGCGCCCGAAGCCGCCGCCGGCGCCGACCAGCAGCATGATCAGCGCCGTAGGGCCGAGACATTCGGTGGTGAAGTGCAGGATCGTCTCACGCGAGAAGCCGCGCGCCAGGCCGAGCACGTAGAAGGACAGGACCGTGGCCAGCAGCAGGGCGATGTCGGTATTGCCCACGAAATGCAGGGCGGTGTTCGGCATGCTGCCGGGAGGCGTGACCAGGTCGGCGGCCGAGCCCAGCAGCATCAGCAGCACCGGCGCCAGGATGGTCAGCACCGTGGTGAGGAAGGGCGGCATGTCGGTTGGCCGGTCCTTGCTGGCGAACTGCTCGGCCAGTGCGGCCTCGCCTTCCAAACGGATGTGCGGCGTGATGAAGCGGGCATAGACCGGGCCGGCGAGGGCTGCGATCGGCGTACCGATGATCACGCCCCAGAAGATCGTGCGGCCGGTATCGGCATGATATGCCGCCAGCGCCAGCAGGGTGGCCGGATGCGGCGGGACCATCGCATGGGTGACGGAGAGCGCCGCCGCCATCGGCAGCGCTACCAGCAGCAGGGGCGTGGATGTGCGCCTGGCCAGGGTGAAGGCCAGCGGGATCAGCAGCACGAAGCCGACCTCGAAGAATACCGGCAGGCCGATCAGCAGGCCGATGACCATCATGGCCCAACTGATGCGCTTTTCACCGGCCAGGCGGGTGATGGTGAGAGCAATCTGGTCCGCGCCGCCGGATTCGGCCAGCATCTTGCCCAGCATGGTGCCCAGCGCGATGACGGTTGCGATATGGCCGAGCACATGGCCCGCGCCTTCTTCGAACGAGGCGATGGCCTTCTGGGGCGGCATGCCGGCGCAGATCGCCAGCAGAATAGAGACGCAGACCAGCACGATGAAGGGATTGAGCTTGTAGCGCCCGATGAGGAGCACGACCGCACCAATCGCCGCGGTCGCTAGGGAAATTGCCAGAATTGGGGACATTGGACCGCGTCTGTAGTGAATGTGAACGTGTATCAGCACGGAACGGATGCACGATTGTCAATGGTTTCGCTTTCATATCCGGGAGAGGTGGATCGGTTCACTGTCCGGGCATTTTTTTTCTTCGCGGGGCGGCGTGGCATGGTGTCTGGCCATGCGTGTGGATTTGGTTCCATAACGGAGCGATTTCCCTGCTTCGCGGTGCCGGGATCGGGTTTGCATGGAACGACACAGGTCAGATAGGGCGGGAGACAACCCGCCTGGACGCCCCGCCGGGCGCCGAATCCGGGAAAGGACACCATGACATGACAGCGGATCAGAGGAAGGTACCCCAGCCGGCAGTGGGGCAGCCAGCAGCGGGCGAGACGGCGACGGGGCTGGCGGCGGGCGGGTCGCATGCGGCCGCGCGGGCGGTGGTGGTCGGCATTCTGGCGGCGATGGCCGGTCTGATGTTCGGGCTGGATACCGGCGTGATCGCCGGGGCGCTGGGCTTTATCGGCGATGAATTCCATGCCGCCGCCCGGACGCAGGAGTGGATCGTCTCGTCGATGATGGCCGCCGCCGCGCTGGGGTCGGTGGTGGCGGGGCGCATCTCGTTCCGGCTGGGGCGGCGGCGGGCGCTGCTGGCGGCGTCGCTGCTGTTCGTCGTGGGCTCCGGGTTGTGCGCGCTGGCGCCGTCGGTGGCGGTGCTGATCGTCGGCCGGGTGCTGCTGGGGCTCGCCGTCGGGATCGCTGCGTTTGCGGCGCCGCTCTATATCTCGGAAATCTCGCAGGAATCGGTGCGTGGGGCGATGATCTCGTTCTACCAGCTCATGGTCACGCTCGGCATCTTTCTCGCCTATGTCACCGACAGCCTGCTCGCCTATGGCGGGCACTGGCGCTGGATGCTGGGGCTGATGGCGGTGCCGGCGGCGCTGTTCTGTGCCGCCTGCCTGTTCCTGCCCGACAGCCCGCGCTGGCTGATGATGCGGGGCGAGCGGAGCCGGGCCAGCCAGGTGATGCGGCTGCTGCGCGTGAGCCCGGCGGAGGCCGATGCGGAAATCCGCGACATTGCGCAGGAACTGAAGCGGGGAGGGAGCAACGGGCTGGCGTTCTTCCGCAGCAACCCGAACTTCCGCCGCTCGGTGCTGCTGGGGGTGGCGTTGCAGGTGATGCAGCAGGTCACCGGCATCAACGTGCTGATGTATTACGCGCCGAAAATCTTCCAGGCCGCACATTTCGGCGTGTCCGCCGCGACCTGGGCCACGGCGCTGATCGGGCTGGTCAACATGGCCGCGACCGGTCTCGCCATTGCCTTCATCGACCGCTGGGGGCGGCGCCCGCTGCTGGTGCTGAGCTGCGCGATCATGACCGCCGCGATGCTGATGGCCGGTGGACTGGCCGCGATCGGCGGGGAGTCGACGCTGATCCTTGGGGGCATGGTGGTGGCGCTGCTGCTGTTCGTGGCCGGGTTCGCCATCGGGGCGGGGCCGATGGTGTGGACGCTGTGTTCGGAGATCCAGCCGCTGCGGGGACGCGATTTCGGCATTGCGTGCTCCACCTTCACCAATTGGGCGGCCAACTGGCTGGTCAGCAACATTTTCCTGAGCGTGATGGCGGCGCTGGGGCAGAGCTGGACCTTCTGGCTGTTTGCCATCATGAACGGTGTGTTCATCCTGATCACCCTTGCCTACGTGCCCGAGACCAGGGGCGTGTCGCTGGAGGAGATCGAGGCGCGGCTGATGGCGGGCCGTCGGCTGCGGGATCTGGGACGATAGGGCGGGGCGACGGCGATGATACTGCGCGGGGACGAAATACAGGATATCGCGACGGCGACCGGCCCGATGCGGCTGCATGTGCTGCGCCCGGCGGCGGAAGGGCGCTTTCCCGGCGTGGTCCTGTTTTCCGAGATCTATCAGGTGACGGCGCCGATTCGCCGGCTGGCCGCGATGGTCGCCGGGATGGGCCATGTGGTGGCGGTGCCGGAAGTCTATCACGAATACGAGCCGGCCGGCTGCGTGCTGGCCTATGACACGCCGGGGACCGATCGCGGCAATGCGCTGAAATATGCCAAGCCGCTGGCGGCCTATGACGACGATGCCCGTGCGGCCGTGGCGTGGCTGGCGGCGCATCCGGCCTGCACCGGGCGGATCGGGACGATGGGGGTGTGCCTGGGCGGGCATCTGGCGCTGCGGGCGGCGATGAACCCCGCCGTGCAGGCGGCGGCGTGCTTCTATGCCACCGACATTCATTCCGCGTCGCTGGGCGAGGGGCGCGCCGACGATACCCTGTCGCGGCTGGACGAGATTGCCGGCGAGGCGATGATGGTTTGGGGACGGCAGGACCCGCATGTGCCTTTCGCGGGGCGGCAGACGATCCGTGCGGCGTTGGAGGGGGCCGGGGTTCGGCACGAATGGTACGAGGTGAATGGCCAGCATGCCTTTCTGCGTGACGAGGGGCATCGGTTCGACCCTGCGCTGTTCCTTCAGGCCATGGGATGGGTTCAGGCGCTGTTCGCCCGTGCCCTGCGGGCGGACTGAGCGGCCATGACGGGGAAAACCCTGCACGAAGGCGAGGGGCTTTACGGTCTGCCCAGGGCGCTGGCGATGTTCGCCGTGGCGCTGTCGGTCCTGCTGTCGGTGCTGGATTATGCCATCGCCAACGTTGCGTTGCCGACGATCGCGCAGGATATCCATGCCAGCCCGTCTTCGTCGATCTGGGTGATCAACGCCTATCAGATGGCCTGTTTGGCGACGCTGCTGCCGCTGGCCTCGCTGGGGTCGCGGCTGGGCTTCGCGCGGCTGTGCCGGATCGGGCTGGCGACGTTCGTGGTGGCGTCGGTGTTCTGCGCGATGTCGCATACGCTGCTGGAGCTTGCGCTGGCCCGCGCGCTTCAGGGCATCGGCGGCGCGTGCATCATGAGCGTGAATATCGCGCTGGTGCGCTTCATCTACCCCCATGCCGAGATCGGCAAGGGCATCGCGCTGAACGGGGTGGTGGTGGCGACGGGTGTGGCGTTGGGGCCGACCATTGCCTCGGCGGTGCTGTCGGTGGCGGACTGGCCGTGGATTTTCCTGATCAACCTGCCGCTGGGCGGGGCGGCGATGGTGGCGGCACTGGTTTATCTGCCCGTCACGCCGCGCAGCCTGTCGTCATTCGACCTGCCCAGCGCAGCCCTGAACGTGGTGGCCATCGGCTGTCTGGTGGTCGGGCTGGACAGTCTGGCGCATCGCAGCGGCCCGGTGGTGGCGGTGTGGCTGCTGCTGATCGGCGGCGCCGCGTTCTTCCAGCTCGCGCGGCGGCAGACGGGGCGTTCGGACCCCATGCTGCCGCTGGACCTGCTGGCGGCGCCGGATTTCCTGATCGCGTTCAGCGTCGGCTCGCTGGCGTTCGTGGCATCCAATTTCTTCATCATCTCCATGCCTTTTACGCTGGAGACGGTGCTGCATCGCTCGGCGGTGGCGACCGGGCTGCTGATCACGCCTTGGCCGGTAGGCATCGTTGCGATCTCGCCGCTGGTCGGGCGGCTGGCGGACCGGGTGCCGGCGGGCATTCTCTCGTCGATCGGGCTGTGCGTGACGGGGACGGGCTTCCTGCTGCTATGCCTGCTGCCGGCGGATGCCGGGAATTTGGACATCGCCTGGCGGATCGCCATCGCCGGGATGGGATTCGGAATTTTCCAGGCGCCGAACAATCGCGCGATGATGGTGGCGGCGCCGCGTGGGCGCTCGGGCAGCGCCAGCGGCATGGTCTCGGTCGCGCGGCTGTGGGGGCAGACGATGGGGGCGATGTTCGTGGCCCTGACCTTCGGCTTCGTCCGTCATGATCCGACGCTGCGTTGCCTGGAACTGGCGGCGGCCTGCGCCTATGGGGCGGCGCTGATCAGTTCCAGCCGCCTGGTGCGCGAGCGGCATCGGGGCGGCTGAGAAGCTGTTTGCATGGTTACACCGTGCCGGCGTGTTCTCCGTGCCCGGTGTTGCAGGCATCTGGGCTGCTCCGCCCGGATGCGCGACAAGATCCGCCAGCCATGCTGCCTTCCGGCACGCACGCTCGGCAGGATGAGTGTTTGAGCAGCCTCTGACCATAAAGGCCAGTTGCTGGCATCTGGGGTTGCTCCCGCTTGCCAGCCTACTTTTTCGGTCAGGCTGTGAGAACGTGATCGGAATTTGAGCAATTGTTTGAATTCATGAATATGACGCTGGCGCGGCGTGGGTTTTCGGTCAATCTTGTGCGGAATGTAATTTTCTATTTCGAGAGCTGGACTATCTGATGCGTCTGCCGCGCGTTTTGTTGCCTGCATCGCGTCGTCGCCTTGCGACGCAGGCCGAAGGCGAACCCGAGCGCAGCGGTGAGGACGGCGGCCCACGCCATCGCAGGCGGTTTCAGCAGCTTTATCGTCTGAATGGCTTCAATAGTTTCCTGGCGCGTGTCGGCATGGCGTTCGATCCTGCATCGGACGAAACCGCCATATTGAGTGCGGCGTGTGAGGCCGCGACCCGGAATGCGCGGCTGCGGGCGGCCTTTATCGCCCGGCCGGATGCGCAGGGGGCGTTTCATCTGCTCGCGGAAAGTGGGCCGGTCGTGCAATTGCATGATCCTGTTTTTTCCGCCCGCCCGGACATGGCGGGACGGTACGGTCTTGTCGGGCGTGTCTGGCATGGGGGGCAGCCGGTCTTTTGCGCCGATGTGGCGCGGGAGGACGCGTTGCTGCCCTGGCGGGCGCGGATGCGGGAACTGGGGGTGCGATCGTGCGCGGTGCTGCCGCTGTGGCGCGGTGGCGAGGTCTGGGCCGTGTTCGGCGTTTATGACGGGCAGGCGGATGCGTTCGATCCCGCGATCTCGACGATCTTGCTGGAGGCGGCGACCAGCCTTTCGCGTGGGCTGAAGACGCTTGACGAGCGGCGACTGAAGGCCGCCCAGATCGACCGGGCACAGGTGGGGATCGTGCTGCTGCGCGATGCGCGCATCCATGCCGCGAACAGCTTTGCCGCCGGTCTTGCGGGTTGTGCGCCCGATGGCCTGCATCACGCGCCAGCGGAACGCATTGTGGGTGGCGATGAAGCCCGGCTGGAGCAGGCGCGGGCGCAATTGCGGGAGACGGGTCGGGCCAGGCTCTCCGGTGTGCCGCTGCCCCGGCCGGACGGGCATGACCTGATTGCCGATCTTTCCGCCGTGGCGTTGGACGATACGCCGAGTGCGGACTCGGTGTGGACGATGGAGGACGTGACCGGGCGCGATGAAACGGAGCGTTTGTACCGCGCGCTGATCAATGCCGTCTCCGCCATGCTGGCCGCCGAGGACGAGGCGGAAAAATGTCGTGCCGTGTGCGAGACGCTGGTGGATGGCACGCTGTTCAATGCCGTGTGGCTCGTGCGGCCCGACCTGTCCGGCCGGATGGTGGTGCGGGCGCACGCGGGCCGGGGCGGAGACATGATCGCCCGGCTGAACTGGCGGATCGATCAGGATTCCGGCCCCCTGCCGGTGACGGTGCGGGCCTGGCAGAACGCGTGTCTGGTCCATACCAATGATATGGCGACCGATCTTGTCGGGATCCCGGGATATGGGACGGTGATGCGCTACGGATGGCGCGCCGTGCTGTCGGTTCCAGTACTGCGGAGTGGGCAGATCTGGGCCGTGCTGACGCTCACGACGCTGCGGGCCAGCGGCTTCGAGGACAAAAGCATCACGCTGTGCCGGCGGCTGGCGGAATTGCTGGGCCGGAGCTTCGATCGGCTGGATACCAGCCGCAATCTGGAACAGTTGCGGCAGGAGGAAGCGAGGCGGGCCCGGCGCGACGTGCTGACCGCGCTGCCCAACCGGCTGGCGCTGGAGGAATATCTGCCCAGGGCACAGGAACGGGCACGGGCACGCGGCATGTCCGTGGCAGTGGGGCTGATGGATCTGGACGGATTCAAATCCGTCAACGACACCTATGGCCATGCGGCCGGGGACAAGGTGCTGGTCGAACTCAGCCGGCGGTTATGGGAGGCGCTGCGCGAGAACGGCTATGTCGCCCGGCTGGGAGGCGACGAGTTCGTGGTCGTTCTGGAAAATCTCGACAAGGATACGGCGAGCGAGCAGGCCGCGGCGGAACTGGACCGTCTGTCGTCGGTCGTGGGAGAGCCGTTCATCCTGGAAGATGGGACCACCGCGAGGGTGGGGCTCGCCATGGGGGTGGCGTTTTATCCGCAGGACGGTGAAAAGCCGGAGACGTTGCTGCGCCAGGCCGATAACGCGATGTACCAGGTCAAGCAGAGCCAGGAGCCGCGCGATGCCAACTGGCATTTCGCAGGAGCCCTCGACGAAGCGCGGATTCTCGATGATGAAGCGGCCGCGGACCTGTTGCCGATCACGCCCTACGGGGCGGTCGCCGCCGACCTGCTGGGGCAGGTGGCCGCGGTCGTCGCGCGGATTGGCGAGCGCATTCGCCAGGGTGTGATTCCGGCGCTGTGGCAGAAAAGCGGCGGCGCAGCGGTGCTGGCTAATCTGACGGCCGAGCAGCATGAGCGCCTGACCGAGCGCGAGGTGAAGCATCTGGAATTCGTGGTCGCGCCCGCGATCGTCCGGGAGGACCTGCTCGGGGAAGCGCGGAGGCTGGGTTCGATGTATGCCCTGTTCGGCGTCGATCCGGTCGTGTTCGTCGCCGAACAGGGCTTCTACCTACGCCTGCTGCTGGCGGAGATGGAAGCCGGCGGCATGGACGGCGATGACCGCTATCGCGTGCAGCAGATCGTCGAAGCCCGCTATCGGGATGATCGCAGGATGCGGCGCATGATCGCGCAGCGGGTGCGCAAGGCCTATATCGCCGCCCTCTCTGACGAGATGCCCGGCGGCGCGTGGAGCGCGATCAGTAACGACGCGCTGACCGCGCTTGCGAAACTGCCCGGTATTCAGTCGGCATTTCTGATGCGCCCCAACGCGGCGGGAGAACTGGTCGCGCAGACCATTGCCGGAACCTGTGCCACGGTGCTGGACGAGGCGCTGCTGCGTAGCGAGGTGCGGCCCGTGATTGCCGCCAATGCGCGCCGGGGCAGCTTTATCGGCGCCCAGGCATGGCGCACGGGTGCGTGGCAGAGTTGTCCGTCGGTCGAGCTGGATGGTGCCATGGCACCGTGGCATGCGCTGATGGCCAATCTGCGGATCCATTCGGCCATGAGCGTGCCGATCCGGCGCCTCGACGGGACGACGGCGCTGGTGTTGACCCTGTTCGGTGCATGCCCCAACCAGTTCGAATCCGCCGACATGCGGCAGTTCATCGTTGGATTGCAGGAAAAATGGGAACGCTTGTGGCGGGATGGGCAGGACATTTCCGACGCGCGTGCGGCCCGCCTGCGCGAGCGCCTGTTCTCCGGGGGGCTGCGCATGTTCATGCAGCCCGTCATCGACCTGCGCACCGGGCAGTTGCTGAAGGTGGAGGCGCTGGCGCGGCTGCAGGATGCCGACGGCACCATCCTGCCGCCCGCGACCTTTCTGGCATTGCTGGGGCATGATGAACTGGACCGACTGTTCCAGTTCGGGCTTGAGCAGAGCCTGTCATGGCTGCGGTCGTGGGACGGCAAGGGTCTGTCGACCGAAATGTCGGTCAATCTGCCGCCATCCTGTCTGTCGAACACCAATGTGTTGCGCATGGTCGACGACATGCTGAACCGTCACGATATCGCCCCCCGCCGGCTGACGCTGGAAGTGCTGGAGACCCAGGGCCTCGATTCCGCCAAGCAGAAGGCGGCGCTGCGGGATTTCCGCTCCAGGGGCGTGCAGATGGCCATCGACGATCTCGGGGCCGGCCATAGCACGCTGCTGCGGCTTTCCGCGGCGCCCTTCGACTGCATCAAGGTGGATCAGGGCCTGTTGCGCTATGTCCGCGACGTGCCCTTGCAGGTCTTCAGCGTGATCCGCTCGCTACGGGAAATGGGCCGTGATCTGCACAGCCAGGTGGTGGTGGAAGGGCTGGAAGATGCCGACATGATCGAGGCGATCCGTCATCTTGGCTGCCGGTACGGGCAGGGGTTCGGCATCGCCCGGCCCATGCCGCCAGATGATTTCCTGGACTGGCATCGTGCCTATGCGGAGCGTGATCCGGGCCGCGACCGGGTGGAAGAGGACAGCGAAATCCGCAGCGTTCTCGGTGCGCTGGCCTGGCTGTGGACGGCTACGCGCGACTGCCCGCCATTGGGGCAGTTCGCGTTCGGGGACGGACCGCTGACGCGATGGCTGGAACGGTTGGGTCGCGACGATGCCGAGGCAGCGCGATGGTACCGCATCTGTTCCGCCGGCCCGGTGCCGGAGGAGATGGCGCGCGACATGCGGGACTGGCTGGAGGACCGCGTGGTCAACGCCGCGCGCGGATGAGGAGCGGTGCGGGCCGATGGTGCAGGAAGTGTGTGTCGGATCGTCGCCTGCGCCTGTTTCCAGGCGGATCAGGGGGTGACGCGGTAGAGGGTGGTGCGTCTTGCGTCGCGGTCTTCGAGTTCGCGGGTGGTCGGGATGTCGCGGGTGATGATCGGGTGCAGACCGGCGCGGGGCAGGTAGGCGCGGCCGGGATCGGCGATCCAGACCTCGGCGGTGCGCGCGCACGCGCGCAGCCAGGGGAGAATATGCTCCGTCATCGGGTTTTCGTAGCAGACATCGCCGCACAGGATCAGGTCCCAGCGCGGCGTGGTGCCGACGAGGTCCTCGCCAGTGGCGGTGACGGCCACGCCGTTGGCGCGGGCGTTCAGCGTGATGGCGGCGACGGCCAGCGGGTCGATTTCGGCGGCCTCCACCATGCTGGCGCCGGCCCGTGCGCAGGCGATGGCGGCGACGCCGCAGCCCGCCGCGAAATCCAGCACCCGGCGGCCGGCGACCAGGGCGGGATTGTCCAGGATATGGCGGGCCAGCAACTGGCCGCCCGGCCAGGCGAAGGCCCAGAAGGGGGGCTCGATATCCTGCCGGGTCAGCCAGTCCTCGCTGGCCTGCCAGATCGGGGTGATCTCGGTGGCCAGGTGCAGCGTGATTTCGGGCACCAGCTGGGCGTGGGCCGGGCTGGTATTGGCGAGGATGAAGGATTCGGGATCGGGGCGGGTGCTCATCGGCCGGTCAGTCCGGCCAGGATGGCCAGGGCCACGGCCAGCCCCGTCTCGCGGTTGGAGCGGAACAGCATCAGGCAGCGGCGCGGATCGGTGCTGTGGAGATGCGCGACCTGCCAGGCCAGTGCGATGGCGGGCAGCACCATCGCCACCCAGAAGCCGATGGTGCAGCCAGCCAGCCAGCCCGCCAGAAGCAGGGCGGCCACGGCCAGCCCGTAGCAGGCCCCGACGAACTGGCGGGGTTGGCCCGCCCATAGGCGGGATGTCGATTTGACGCCGATGCGCGCGTCGTCCTCCATGTCCTGGAAGCCGTAGATGGTGTCGAAGCCGAGCTGCCACAGGACGGTGGCGGCATAGAGCGCCGCCCATGCGGTGTCGATCCGCCCGGCCGCCGCCGCGTAGCCCATCGGGGCGCCGAAGCCGAAGGTGAAGCCCATGACGAGCTGGGGCCACCAGGTGAAGCGTTTGGCCAGCGGATACAGCCCCACCAGCAGCAGCGAGCCCACGCCCAGCAGGCGGCAGAGCCCGTTGAGTTGCAGCAGGATGACCAGTCCGATCGCCAGCAGCAGGGCGAGGAACCAGGCGGCCTGGCGCATGCGCAGCGCACCGGAGGCCAGGGGGCGGCCCGCCGTGCGCGCCACCATCCGGTCGATATCGCGATCCCACATGTCGTTGACCACGCAGCCGGCCGACCGCATCACCACGCTGCCGATCCCGAACAGCAGCGCCAGCCGCAGGCGCTCGCCGGCCTCGACCCCGCCGGGCAGCAGGATGCCCCACAGGCCGGGCAGGAACAGCAGCCAGGTGCCGATGGGCCGGTCCAGCCGTGCCAGCAGCGCGTAAGGGCGCAGCGCCGCGGGCAGGCGGCTGATCCAGCCTGTTGTCCGGATGTCGGTATGGGGGAGCGGGGTCACGCTGGGGTCTCCGTCTGGACACGCGGGCACAATAGAGGCATCGGGAGCGGCTTGTGCCCGCGTGTGAATGGGGCGCGGGATGGAAGCGGTCAAGGGCCGGGTGCGGGAGGGCGCGTTCCCGGCCGGTCGGAGGTGGTGTCGTCATGAAGGATTGTCCTCGCCTGTTCGCCGATCCGGCCGGAAAGCCGCCGATGGAGGCGGATGCGGTGCGCGATCTGGAGCCGGGGCAGGCCCATTACCTTGGGACCGTGATGCGGCTGGCGCCGGGGGCGGAGGTCGCGCTGTTCAATGCCGGGGACGGGGAATGGCTGGCCAGTCTGGTGGCGGTGCGGCGCGACCGCGCGCAGGTGCGGCTGCTGCATCGCCGTCGCGCGCCCGAACCCGTATGCGGGCCGGTGCTGCTGTTCGCGCCGCTGAAACGCGATGCCACCGACATGGTGGTGCGCATGGGCACCGAACTGGGAGTGACGCGCTTCCTGCCCGTGCTGACCGAGCGCACCAATACGCATCGCGTCAATGTCGGGCGGCTGGAAGCCATTGCGATGGAGGCGGCGGAGCAGTGCGAGCGCCTGGACGTGCCGACGATCGGCGAGCCCGCGCGCCTGCCCGAGCAACTGGCGGCGTGGCCGGCCGGGAGCACCCTGTTCGTGGCGGCGGAGCGCGGCGGGCCGGATGACGGGGTAGGGGAGATCGACCGCGTGGCCGATGGCGACGGGCTGCTGGTCGGCCCCGAGGGTGGGTTTTCCGACGCCGAGCGGCGCATGTTGCGTGCGCGGCCGTTTGTCAGGATGATCACGTTGGGAAAACGGATCCTGCGGGCGGATACGGCGGCGGCATGCGGCCTCTCCCTGATGGGGGCTGGCTTCCGGCGCGCGTCTGGTGCAGATTCGCGCTAACCGACCGGTCGGTCGCATGGCTGCGGCGGACCCTTCCGTCGATCCGTTCTGTCTTTGAAGGCTTGTTCAGAAACGATGTCGAACCCCGGCGAGCAAGATACCACCCCTATTGAATCGATCGGCCAGTTGGCCGGGTTGCTGGCGGATGGGGGCAAGCCGCGCGAACGGTGGCGGATCGGCACCGAGCATGAGAAATTCGGCTTTGTCCTGCCGGCCGCCGCCGGGCCGGCGCGGGCGCCCTGGATGCCGCCGCCCTATGCACCTGACGGAATCGGCGAGGTCCTGACCGACCTGAACCGCCAGGATGGCGGCGGCAGATGGGAAGCGATCGAGGACAAGGGAAAGCTGATCGGGCTGAAGGGAATCGGCTCGGAACGCGGTGGGTCGGTGTCGCTGGAGCCGGCGGGGCAGTTCGAACTGTCGGGCGCGCCGCTGGCCAGCCTGCATGATACGAGCCATGAGATGGCCCGGCATTTCGAGGCGATCCGCCCCATCAGCCGCTCGCTGGGCATCGGCTTCGCGCCGCTGGGCTTCCACCCGATGGCGCGGCGCGCGGATATGCCGTGGATGCCCAAGAGCCGCTACGCGATCATGCGCAACTACATGCCCAAGGTCGGCACGCTGGGGTTGGACATGATGACGCGGACCTGCACCGTGCAGGTCAATCTGGATTTCGCCTCGGAAACCGACATGCTGCGCAAGCTGCGCGTGTCGCTGGCGTTGCAGCCGGTGGCGACCGCGTTGTTCGCCAATTCGCCGTTCTATGAGGGGAAGCCGAACGGGCTGCTCTCGAACCGTGCGCATGTGTGGACCGATACCGACAATGCGCGCTCGGGCATGCCGTTGGCTTTCTTCGATCCGTCATTCGGGTTCGAGGCTTATGTGGAATGGCTGCTGGATGTGCCGATGTATTTCATCGTGCGCGACGGGCAGATCCTGGATGTGGCCGGGCGGTCGTTCCGGGCGTGGATGAAGGGCGAGCGCCAGGAGGGGCTGGAGGGTCTGGTGCCGACCATCGGCGATTTCGAGGACCACATGACCACCGCCTTTACCGATGTGCGGCTGAAGCGCTTCCTGGAAATGCGCGGCGCGGATGCGGGGTCGCCCCAGATGATGCTGGCGCAGTCCGCGCTGTGGGTGGGCCTGCTGTATGACGATGCGGCGCTGACGGCGGCCGATGCGCTGGTGCGCGAGCGGGACTGGGCGGACTATGTCACGCTGCGTGCCGCCGTGCCGCGCCAGGGGCTGGACGCGCCCTGGGCCGGAGGGGTGGCGCGCGACCTGGCCGCCCGGATGGTGGCGATCGCGGCCGAGGGGCTGCGCGCGCGGGCGGTGACGGATGGCAACGGGCGGGACGAGAGCCATCTGCTGGCGCCGTTGCAGGCGATCGCGGCCGGCGCCCCGACCCAGGCCGAGCATTGGCTGGAGCGGTATCATGGCGCGTGGCAGGGCGATGTGAGCAGGATATTCGCCGAAGCGGCGGTTTGACCGGTCTCTGATTTGTTGTAGTCGATAACGCGAGTTATTCTCACGATATCGAAACGTCTTGTGTATGCCGGGAGAGTTCCGGCATACAGTTCCCATGCGCAAATTCACGACGCTGAACGATCGGGAGATCCTTGCCCTCGCCATTTCGAGCGAGGATGAGGACGCGCGGATCTATGCCGATTTCGCCTATGTGCTTCGGGAGAAATATCCCGACACCGCCAGTATATTTACGGATATGGCGCATGAGGAAAACGAGCACCGGCGCGATCTGATCGATCTGTATGTCGAGCGGTTCGGCCAGCATGTTCCGCTGATTCGCCGGCAAGATATCGCGGGCGTGATGGTGCGGCGGCCGGCCTGGCAGGTGCAGAGCCTGGGAATCGAGGCCGTGCGCCGGCATGCGTGCCAGATGGAGACGGACGCGGCGCGGTTTTATCGTCAGGCGGCGTTGCGCACGAATGATGCCGCCACGCGCAAATTGCTGGGCGATCTGGCGGTGGCCGAGGATCGGCACGAGCAGGCGGCGGGGGTGATCGAACTGAAGCGCCTGCCGGCCGGCAAGCGTGAAGACGAGGACGAGGACGCGCGGCGGCGCTTCGTGTTGCAGGTGATCCAGCCCGGTCTGGTTGGGTTGATGGATGGGTCGGTCTCCACGCTTGCGCCGGTCTTTGCCGCTGCCTTCGCGTCGCATCGGCCGTGGGAGGCTTTTCTGGTCGGGATCGCGGCGTCGGTGGGGGCCGGGATTTCCATGGGGTTTGCCGAAGCCTTGTCGGATGACGGCAAACTGTCGGGGCGCGGGGCGCCGGTACTGCGCGGATTGATCTGCGGGCTGATGACGACCGCCGGCGGGATCGGCCATACGGTGCCGTTCCTGATCGACCGGTTCCCGGTTGCCATGAGCGTGGCGATGGGGGTGGTCGTGGTCGAGTTGCTGCTGATTTCGTGGGTGCGGTGGCGGTATCAGGATACGCCGTTCGGCTCCGCCGTGGTGCAGATCGTGTTCGGTGGGGCGTTGGTATTTGCCGCCGGCATTCTGATCGGGTCGGCGGGGTGAGTCTTCTTCTTTTTCTGAAGAAAAAGAAGCAAAAAGACTTTTGATCCGTGCAGGGGCGTTGTGTGGCTCCAGTACACGGTTCCTTAACGAAACAGTTTTTTTCGTTCTCTTTTTAAAGAACATTTCCGTCGGGTCGGCGCCTTGATCTTGCCGGAATGATCGGGCAACGAAGTCGGGCTGGACCGGTGCCTGCGCGAGGTGTCGGCTGGCGACCTCCTGCGACCGACCGGGTGCCATGACGCGACCGAACCGCCTGCCTTTCCTGCCGACCCGTCTTGCGACCTGCCTGCTGGGCGGGTTGATGGCCGGGGCCTGTCTGCCTGTGGCCGCGCTGCATGCCCAGACGGCGGCCGCGACGCTCTCGACCGCCGATCGCGGGTGGGTGCAGCGTATTCAGACCTATCTGGACGGAATTACGACGCTGGAGGCGCAGTTCCAGCAACTGGCGCCGGATGGCAAGCGGGCCACAGGCACCGCTTGGCTGAACCGGCCGGGGCGGATGCGCTTCGAATATGACAAGCCGAGCCCGTTGTTGCTGGTGGCCAATCATGGTCAGGTCGTCTTCAATGACAGCCAGTTGGGCCAGACCACGACGCTGCCGCTGGACAAGACGCCGCTGGGGCTGCTGCTGCGCCCCGGCCTGCAACTGTCGGGCGACGTGACCGTTACGGCTTTCACGCATGCCAACGGGCTGGTGCAGGTTACGCTGGTGCGGACCGCCTCGCCGGGGGACGGGAGCCTGACATTGGTATTCCATGACAATCCATTGTCGCTGCGCTCGTGGAGTGTGGTGGATGCGCAGGGGCAGGCGACGCAGGTCGATCTGTTCAATGTCCGTCTTGGCGGCGGCCCGATGCCCGATGGGCTGTTCGATACGAATATTGGTGACCAGTAAGCGGGATGGATCGGCCGGGCATCGGGGGCTAGCGATGCGGGCCCTGGGAGCCGGCATCGCGGGCCAGTTCCAGCGCGCGGGCATAGACCGTGCGGCGCGGCAGGTTGATCGCGCCGGCGACCAGCGACGCCGCATCCTTGACCGACAGGGTGGCCAGTGCCGCGCGCAGCCGGTCGTCCAGATCGTCGGCGCCGCCGTCATCCTCGGCGGGCGGCCCCAGCAGGACGGTGATTTCCCCGCGTGCCCGATTGTCGGCGTACCAGGCGGCCAGTGTGGCGACCGGGCCACGCCGCACTTCCTCGAACCGTTTTGTCAGTTCGCGCGCCACGGCGGCGGGACGGTCGGCGCCGAAAATGTCGGCGAGGTCGGCCAGCATCTCGGCCAGCCGGTGCGGGGCCTCGTGCCAGATCAGGGTGGCGGACAGGCCGGCCTGCTCGGCGGCGCGCAGTCTGGCCAGCGTTTCGCGCCTTGCCGCCGTGCGCGGCGGCAGGAAACCCGAGAACATGAACGGATGCGGCGGCAGGCCGGACAGGGTCAGCGCCGTGATCGCGGCGTTGGGGCCGGGGACCGCCGTCAGCGTGATATCGGCCGCGATCGCGGCGCGGGCCAGGCGAAAGCCGGGGTCGGAGAGCAGAGGCGTGCCGGCGTCGGAAATGATGGCGATGCGGCGACCGCGTTCCAACTGGCCGATCAGGGCGGGAATGCGCTGCTGCTCGTTATGGTCGTGCAGGGGCTCGGTGCGGGTGGTGATGCCGCGCGCGGTGAGCAGGCGCGCGCTGGTGCGGGTGTCCTCGCACAGGATCAGGTCGGCTTGCGCCAGGGTGGCGGCGGCGCGGTCGCTGAAATCGCCGAGATTGCCGATGGGTGTGGAGACGAGAGTCAGCACGCCACGGCCGGGATGGCCGGTGGGAGGGGTGTCGTCTTCCTCTTCGGTGTGGGTTTCGAACGGGTCCTCCGTCGGAGGCGTGTCCTCGTGCGTGTCGGGGGCATGACGGGCGAGGTCGGCTCCGCTATGGGAAGATGGCGCAGGGCTGGAGGACGCGGCTTCATGAGGCGCGTGGAAAGGCAGGGACGAGGAAGATGAATCGGTCATTCGCAACCCGGATGCAGAAACAGCCCGTAGAGTCAGCCCGTCATGGCCTGTCTGGCAAGGCCGGACTGCTGCTGGTGGCCTCGTTGGCCGGTCTGGCCGCCTGCGCCGGCCCCGAGAGCGGCCCGACGACGGTGACCCCGCCGGTTCCGGCGGCAGTGGTGCCGGGGCGGACGGTGGGCGTGCTGCTGCCGCTGAGTGGCGGGAACGCACGGTTGGGTCAGGCGATGCTGTCGGCGACGCGCATGGCGCTGGGCAGCCCGACGGCGCCGCCGCTGGATATCCGCGACACGGGTGCCCCCGGTGGCGCCGGGGCGGCGGCGCAGGCGGCCCTTGCGAATGGTGACGGCGTGATCCTCGGGCCGCTGACGGCGGCCGAGACCGGGCAGGCTGCCGCGGTCTCCACCACGGCGTCGGTGCCCATGCTGGCCTTTACCAGCGATGTGTCGGTCGGTCGGCCTGGGGTTTGGGCGCTGGGGATCGCGCCGGAGCAGCAGGTCGAGCGGATGGTGATGGCGGCGCAGGCCGAGGGGCGGCAGCATTTTGCCGCCTTCCTGCCCGAGACGGCGCTGGGCCGGGCGATGGGCCGGGCGCTGACACGGAATTGCGCGGCGCGGGGCCTGGCCGTGCCGCAGATCGTCTATCATGCCGACAGCCCGGCCAGCATCACGCAGGGGCTGAAGACCCTTTCCAATTTCGACGTGCGCGCGATGGCGGCGCAGCCTGCCGCCCAGGCCGCGTTGCCGCCTGACGCGGCCGCGGCGGTCGATCCGGTGGGGGGCGCGGTGCAGCAGGCGCAGCCGGCGCCCGCACCCTCGCGGCTGGGGCCGCCGCCCTTCGATGCGCTGCTGCTGGCCGATACCGGGCTGCAACTGGCGTCGGTGATCGAGGCGCTGCAATCGTTCCAGGTGATCGGCGTGCCGCCGGTGCCGGGTGCGGTGGCGACGGCCGATGGGGCCGCGCCTGCGGCGGCGCCGGTGAATGCCGGCCTGCCGCCGGTGCGAATCCTGGGGACGGCGCTGTGGGCGTCATTCGCCGGCAAGCTCGGCCAGTTGCAGGGCGCATGGTACGCGGCGCCCGACCCGACGGCGCGGCAGCGGTTCGTCCAGCTTTACATGGCGCGCTATCACACCATGCCGACGCCCCTGAGCGATCTGGCTTATGACGCCTCGGCACTGGTTGGGGCGCTGGATCGCGCGCGGCCGGCGGACAGGCCGAACGGCTACACGGTCGAAGCCCTGACGCGGCCGGATGGATTTTCGGGGGTGGATGGCGTGTTCGGGCTGACACCGGATGGTCAGACACGCCGGGATCTGGCGATTTTCCAGATCCAGCCAGCGGGAGGCGGGCGGATTGTCAGTCCCGCGGCGGGCCGTCTGGCGCGGGAACAGAGCTGACGGGCAGAAAAGCGGCGGCGGTCAGGCCGCCGCAGTCGCGCCGCAGGCCAGGACGGGGCGGATTGCGTAGAGCGCCGCTTCGAAGGTCTTGAAGGTGCCCAGACGGTGGTCGCGCAGATTGTCGACCAGAACCCAGTTCATGCCCTCGGGACGCAACAGATAGGCCGGATCGGCGTTCTCACGTACCCAGACCAGCACATGCTCGATCGGGCCGTTGCCGGAGCGGGGGGAAACATCGACGTCGCACAGTCCCATACAGGTTCCGGCGTCGAGCCAGCGCATCAGATATTCCCGATGGCGGGGCAGGAAATTCGCGCGCAGCGAAACGACGTTGTCGGTGGAGAAAGTGGTCGCCTTCAGGGTCATCGTCGCGGGCATCTGTCATGTCCTCGGAGTATGGGCGGAACGGGGGAACGCTAGTGCGCGGTGCCGGGCATTGCCAAATTGAATCTGGTGGAAGTCGCCACTCAAAAAGGCAGAAGTTCGGACATGTGGCAAAAAAGCAATGATTTGTTGCAGGAAAGACCTAATTTTAGGCACGAAATGGTGCATATGATCGTAACGTAATCAGCGAACAGACGCGGGCTTCATTTCTTTGTCACATTTCTGGCGTGGATTGCCTATGATTGAAGCGATTGTGAGACGAATCTGCCCGCGATCGACCCTGCTTGGAGCGGGGATCGGAATGGGCGCATGGCCTGTGGGTCAGGTGTAGGAGGATTTGGGCCAGCGGCGATGCAGCCACAGCCAGGTGCCGGGGCGGGCGCGGACCCAGCGTTCCAGCCGGTCGTTGACGGCCTGCGTCAGGGCCAGGATGTCGGTCTGCCGGTCGCCGCTGTCGGGCAGGGCGAGCGGGGGTTCGACATGGATGCGCAGGCGGGCCGGGCCAAGTCGCTCGACATAGCCGGGGATGACCGGGCAGCGATAGCGCAGGGCCATGGCGGCCAGGGCGGGGGCGGTCATGGCCGGGTGGCCGAAGAGCGTCGCCTCGATGCCGTCATTCATCTTCTGGTCGACCAGCATGCCCAGCCGGCCGCCGCGCGCGATATGGGCCAGCGCGCCGCGCGCGCCGCGCGCGCCCTTGGCGAACATGGGCACCGTCTCGCCCATTGCCGCTTCGCGTAGCGCGCGGATCAAGCCGTCGACCAGCGGATTGCCGGCGGCGCGGTAGAACGAGGCGAAGGGCAGCCCGTGGCGGGCCACGCCGGGCGGCAGCATCTCCCAGTTGCCGATATGGCCGGACATGAAGATCACCGGGCCGCCGCGCGCGACCTGCGCCGCCAGATGTTCGGCCCCGACGACATCCCAGCCCGGCCCCGATGTCGGGTTTTCCGGCAGGGCGGCGATATGCGGGAACTCGCCGACCGTGCGGCCCAGATTGTCCCACACCGCGCGGATCACCGCCCGGCGGGCGGAGGCGTCCAGTTCCGGCATGGCCAGGCGCAGATTGGCGTCCGCGATGCGCGAGACCGGCAGGCGCGGGCCGATGATGCGGCAGACGGCGCCGCCGGCGTTCGAGGCACCGACCGGACCCAGGCGGCGCAGCACTGCCAGGGCTGTGCGCGCTGCCAGGGCTTCCAGCCGCATCAGCCGGGTGACGGGGCGGGTTTCGTCGCGGGGCGTGCTCATGAGGTGCTGTTTTCCGGTCTGCCTGCCAGCCATTGGTCCAGCAGCCGTTCCGGAGTGGCTGGGTCGGACCATGCCAGCCCGACGCCGATGCTCAGGACCTGGGCCTGCATGGTTTCGGGCAGGCGCGCGGCATCTTTCGGCGTGGTCAGCAGCGCCGCGCCGTGGGTGGTGGCCAGGCCCCGCAGGCGATTCAGGTCGCGGGGGGTGTAGGGGTGGTGATCGGCGAAGGGGACGCAGGCCGCCGGTGCGATGCCCTGTTCGCGCAGGCCGTCGAAGAATTTTTCCGGGCGGCCGATGCCGGCGAAGGCGATGGCGGGGCGGCCGGCCAGCAGGGCTGTTGGGTCCTGCATCGCCAGGCTGGCGTGCAGGATCGGCAGGTGGCCGGGCAGGTGAGTGAGGGCGCCGGTGTGGTCGTCGCCGATCAGGATCGCGGCTTGGGCGCGGGCGGCGCCGGTCGCGACCGGTTCGCGCAGGGGGCCGGCGGGGATGACGCGGCCGTTGCCGAAGCCGCTGGCGCCGTCGATGACCAGCAGTTTCATGTCCTGAAAGAGGCTGGGATTCTGGAAACCGTCGTCCATGAGCAGGCAGTCCGCGCCTTCGGCGAGCGCGGCCCGGGCGCCGGTCGCGCGGTCGGCCGAGACGTGGGTGGGGGCGAGGGCGGCCAGCAGGAGGGCTTCGTCGCCCACATCGGTGGCGTCGTGGCGGGTGGGATCGACCCGCAGCAGGTCGGCGCGGCGGCGGCCGTAGCCGCGTGTCAGGATATGGACGCGCCGGCCGCGCGCGATCAGCCGGGTTGCCAGATCCAGCACCAGTGTCGTCTTGCCCGCGCCGCCGGCGGTGAGGTTGCCGCAGCACAGGACCGGGATCGGGGCGCGCCAGCCGGGTTGGCGCAGGCGGCGCGCGGTGGCCCGCGCGTAGAGGGCAGCGGCGGGGGTCAGAAGCCGGGCCGGCCAGCCGCCATCCGCCGCGTACCAGAAACGCGGGGCGCGCATCAGCGTGCGTCCATCAGGGCGAGCAGGCGTGTGGCCAGACGGTTGGGAAGGGTGGAATCGGCGTGGGTCGCCGCTGCGGCCTGTTGCCCGGCCCCGGCGCGGCGGGCGGGGTCGGCCAGCATTGTTTCCACCCATTTGGCGAGGGCGTCGGCATCGGGCACGATCTGTACCGCATTGCCCAGGCGGGTGAAGGCGTCGAGGAAGTTTTCCGTCTCGGGGCCGGTGGCCAGCGTGGCGCCGAAGCGGGCCGGCTCCAGCGGGTTGTGGCCGCCGCGCCGGCCGGGGCCGGGCAGGCTGTTGCCGATGAAGACGATCGGCACCGCCTGGTAGAACAGGCCCAGTTCGCCCAGCGTATCGCAGATCCAGAAGGCATCGTCCGGGCCAGGTTCCTGCCCGGCCGCGCGGCGGGGGGCCTTGTCCAGGCCCTCGGCGATGGCCGGGCCGCGCTCGGGGTGGCGGGGGACGATGACGGTCAGCAATGTGGGGTAGCGGGTGCGGATCTGCCGGGCGGCCTTGGCGATATCCTCTTCCTCGCCTTCATGCGTGGCGGCGGCCAGCCAGACGGGGCGGTGGGCGAGGAGCGTGCGGACATGGGCGAGTGCCGCCGGGTCGACCGGCAGGGGGCCGGCGGCGTTCTTGAGGTCGCCCGGCGTGTCGATCCGTTCGGCGCCCAGGGTCCGGAACCGGGCGGCGTCGCGATCGGAACGGGCAGCGATCCAGGCGAAGCGGCCCAGCATGCGCGCGGCCAGGCCGGGCACGCGGCCCCAGCCGGCCCGCGCGCGGTCGGACAGGCGCGCGTTCAGCAGGGCCAGCGGGATGCCGTGGCGGTGGCAGGACTCGATCAGGTTGGGCCAGAGTTCGCTTTCGGTCAGGGCGGCGGCGTTCGGGCGCCAGCGGCGGAGGAAGCGGCCGATCCAGCGGGGGACATCCAGCGGGATGAACTGATGGATTACCCGCGTGCCGCCTTCGATGTCGGCCAGCCGCTGTTTCAGCAGGGTGGCGGCGGTGACGGTCGCGGTGGTGACCAGCACATGCAGGCTGGCATCCTGGGCCAGCAGGTCCGCGATCACGGGCAGGATCGACAGGGTTTCGCCCACGCTGGCGGCGTGCAGCCAGACCAGTTTGCCGGGAGGGCGGGGCTGTGTGGTCAGGCCCATGCGCTCGCGCTGGCGGCCGCGTATTTCCTTGCCACGGGCGAGGCGGCGGTGCAGCAGCAGCGTCAAGGCCGGGGCCAGCAGGGTGGCCAGTCTGGCCCAGAGCCGTTGCGCCGCGCGGGCCGGGGCGGGGGCCGCGGCGTGCATGGCCGCATCGAGGGCCGTGGCGAGGGTGGCGCGGGCTGTGTCCTGATCCGCACGGGTGACGGTGATCGGCGCGCCGCAGACGATCCGGCCGCGTCCGAACGGCAGGGGGAGCATCATGCGGTCCCAGCCGCCCAGCCGCCAGTGCGCGCACCAGCCGCCCACCGGCACGATCGGGGCGCCGGACAGGCGGGCCAGGCCGATCGTGCCCTGTTCGACCTGCCGGCGCGGGCCGCGCGGGCCGTCGGGGGTGATGACGACGGGCTCCCCGCTCCGGATCAGGGCCAGTAATTGGCGCAGGGCTGCGGCGCCGCCCTTGTCCTTGCCCTTGCGGTCGGTCGAGCCGGCGATGGTGCCCGCACCCCAAGGGGCGATGATGTCGGCGATCAGCCGGCCGTCGCGATTGCGGCTGATCAGGACGTGCGGCCGCATGGCGGGGTTGCGGGTGAGGGACCGGCGGAGCAGGGCCGGGGTGAGGGCCAGCGTTTCGTGCCAGAAGGCCACCAGCACGGAATGGTCGCCCTGCCCGGTCAGGAGCGGCTCGGCATCCGGGTGGATGTCGAAAGTCCAGCGTGTGGTGCCGATCGCCAGTCGCAGATAGGACCGCAGCAGCACGATCGCCGCCGGGCGGGCCGTCCAGGAAAGGCGTCGGGTCATCCGTCTGGCGGTAGCATGGGTGTGCCGTGGGTGGAAGAGGGGAGACGGGCGGGTGGGCGGGCGACGGCGGAGAGGGTGGGAAGGGTTATGGAGCGGGGTGCGCAAAGGGGCGTGCAGGGTATCTGGAGAGGCGCGCGCATGATATGGTGCGCATGGTTCATTTTGGTTCGCGAACGGCGAGCCGGAGACATGACGGGCATGCGTGGCGTCGCTGGATTCGTTCTCTTTGTCTGCCTTCTTTCATGTGTGCGGATGCCCGTCGCTCTGGCGACGGATTGGGCGGCGCGGATGGTCGAACATGATGTCGCGCCGCAGGATACGGACCCGGCCATCCGGAAAACCGATGCCAATAATGTGGCGGCCTATCTGCCCGATACGGGGGAGAGCGGTCGGCTTCTGGTCTTTTTCGGGGGCGCGCCGTCTCTGCGCCGCTCTCCGACCATTCCGTTTCTGGCCGATGCGCTGACGCGGCATTATCGGGTGCTGATGGTCGATTACACGTATAATCCGCCCGGTGTGCAACTCTGCTCCAGCGGGCGGGACCCTTGCTTCGAACAATACCGCTACGCGAAGATTTTCGGCGGGGCGCCGATGCCGGGTCTGAGCATCGCGCCCTCGGAAGGGCTGGTGTCCCGGACGGCGGCCATGCTGCGCTATCTCGCGCGTGAATGGCCGGCGGAACATTGGGATCGCTACCTCGAAAACGGGCAGCCGCGCTGGGGCGACATGACCGTGAGCGGATTTTCGCAGGGGGCCGGGCTGGCGGCGTTTCTGGCCACGCGGATTCCGGTCGGGCGTGTCGTTCTGCTGTCCAGCCCCTGGGATCATTACCAGCAGACGGGGAGCCTTGCTGCGTGGCTGTCCGGCCCGTCCGCCACGCCGGGCGTGCGCTGGTGGGGCATGTATTCGGCGCATGAGGCGCAGGCACCGTGGATGGCAAAGACCTATGCGGCCCTGGGTCTGGCACCCGACCATATCCGCATCGTGACGGATGCCGCGCAATGTGCGCCGCGACCCGGCGTGTTCATGCCCAACCATTGGGCGGTCGCGGAACTGGGATGTACCCCGCGCGACGAGGCGGGGCGTTTCCTGGAACAGCCTTTATGGGATGCGGTTCTCGGCTCCGGTGGCTGATGAGGGCTGGCCGGGCGGTTAGAGAACGCGCCGCATGGTGAAGCCTTCGGCGCGTTCGCCACGGACCGACGGCTGATAGGCGATACGGAATCTTGTGTGAGCACGAGCCCAGATTTCCGGATCGCTGCCGGCGGGCAGGGCGACCGTGGAGACGCCGCAGCGCAGGAGAAATTCGTACTGGTCGGGCAGGGGCTTGCCGGTGGCGCGGATTTCGCCGGTGAAATGCAGGTGCTCGCGCAGGGCGCGGGCCTGGCTGAAGGCGCGGCCGTCGCGGAAGATCGGGAAGGTGACCGCCACCAGCGACAGGCGGGGCAGGGCGGTGCGCAGCGTGTCGATTTCCGTGTCCGGCGCGAGGGCTACGCCCAGTTTTTCGCCGGGCGCGCGGGCCAGCCCTTCCTCAAGCCGGGACAGCGGCACGATGACCGGGCCGGTGGCGGGGAGGGGGGAGTCCGCGTCCAGCGTCGTCCAGGTGTCGGGGACGAGCTGTCCGTCTTCAAGCAGTGGCATAGACGGCATCCTTGAACAGGGCGGCGCCCAGGCGCCGGTAGGTATCGAGGAAGCGTTCGCCCCCCGTGCGGTGGACCAGATAGGCATCGACGAGGCGCGCGATGGCGTCCACCGTCGCGTCCTCGGGCAGGGCCGGGCCGAGGATCTGGCCAACCGAGGCGTCGCTGCCCGGCGAGCCGCCCAGCGTGAGCTGGAAGAATTCCTCGCCCTTCTTGTCCACGCCCAGAATGCCGATATGGCCGGCATGGTGATGGCCGCAGGCATTGATGCAGCCGGAAATCTTGATTTCGATCGGGCCGATCGTCTCCTGGAGTTCGGGGCTGGCGAAGCGGGCGCCGAGTTTCTGGGCGATCGGAATCGAGCGCGCATTGGCCAGCGCGCAGTAATCGAGGCCGGGGCAGGCGATGATGTCGCCGATCAGCCCGATATTGGCCGAGGCGAGGTCTGCCGCGCGCAGGGCCTGCCACAGCGCATGCAACTCGTCCTGCCGCACATGGCCCAGCACGAGATTCTGCATGTGCGTGACGCGGATTTCGCCGAAGGCGTAGCGGTCGGCGAGGTCGGCCACCGTATCCATCTGCGCCGAGGTGGCGTCGCCGGGGATGCCGCCGGCGGGCTTGAGCGAGATGACGGCGGAGATGTAGCCCGGCGCGCGGTGCGGATGCGTGTTGGTGCGCACCCAGCGGTCGAAGGCCGGGTCGGCGCGGCGGGCGCGGTCGAGCCGGGCGGCCGCGTCGTCTGGCGCGTTCAGGTCCGGCGTGCCGAAGCGGGCGCGGATGGCGGCGACCGTCTCGGGCGGCAGGCGGTAGCGGGCGCGGTTCATGGACGCGAACTCGGCATCGACCTTCTGACGGTAGCCTTCGGTGCCCAGCGCCTGGACCAGGATCTTGATCCGCGCCTTGTAGATATTGTCGCGGCGACCGTACTCGTTATAGACGCGGACCATGGCTTCCAGATAGGCCAGCAGGTCTTCTTCCGGCAGGTCGTCGCGCAGGTGCACGCCCACGATGGGCGTGCGGCCCATGCCGCCGCCTACGAAGACGTCGAACTGCGTGCCGCCGTCGGGGGCTGGCTTGGCCACCAGCCCGATATCGTGGAAGCGGGCGGCCACGCGGTCGTTGGGGCTGCCGCTGATCGCGATCTTGAACTTGCGCGGCAGGAAGGTGAATTCCGGATGCAGCGTGGACCATTGCCGCAGGATTTCGGCATGGACGCGCGGATCGACCAGTTCGTCCTGTGCCGCGCCGGCGAACTGGTCGCAGGTGACGTTGCGGATGCAGTTGCCGCTGGTCTGGATGGCGTGCATGTCCACCGCCGCCAGCCGGGCCAGGATGTCGGGCGTGTCTTCCAGCCTGATCCAGTTGAACTGGAGGTTCTGGCGGGTGGTGAAATGGCCGTAATCGCGGTCGTAGGTGCGGGCGATATGGGCCAGTTCGCGCATCTGCCGGGAATCGAGCACGCCGTAGGGGACGGCGATGCGCAGCATGTAGGCGTGCAGTTGCAGATACAGGCCGTTCATCAGGCGCAGGGGCTTGAACTCGTCCTCGGACAAGGTGCCGGCGATGCGGCGGGCGACCTGATCGCGGAACTGCTCTACCCGGTCGGCCAGGAAGGCGCGGTCGACCTGATCGTAGCCGTAATGCCCGACGGGCAGCGCGGGTGCTGGGATGGTGTCAGGCATGGGCTTCGAGCTCGGCTGCGGGCGTGAAATCGGGATGGACGGTGGGGCCGAAGGCGCGGATGCGCTCGCGCACCGTGACGGGGGTCGGCGTGGCTTCGTCGGATTCGATCTGCACGCCGTAGACGCCGACCAGGCCGTCGGCCTGCTGGCGGGCGGCGGCCTGGGCGATGGCGGCCTCGATCTCCGCGTTCGGGATGATCCGCGCGTCCTTGATCATGGGGGACCAGTCGCCTTCGGCCACCTGCCAGACGATGCGCCCGTCCAGCAGCCGGTTGGCGGTGATCACGCTCGAACCGCCGGCCTCGCGGCGGTTGTTCCTGACATCGCTCACTGGTCCGTACCTCTTATGTCCGATCCGGCCGATGCCGACAGGATGTCGCCCCGTTCTACAGAGGCATTAGGGGTTTCATGCGCGCAATACAAGAGGAATGCACGATTGTTAATCGTGCATTGCGCTCTGTCTATCTGCCTCGGCCCGTCCGCTCAGGAGCGGCGGCGGGTGGCTTCGGCCAGTGTGACGCTATCGGCCACATAGCCGGCCAGACGGTCCGCGACGTCGCCCACGCTGCCGGCACCGGTGGCCAGATGCAGGTCCGGTGTGGCCGGAACGTCGTAGGGCGCGTCGATGCCGGTGAAGCCGCTGATCCGCCCGGCGCGGGCGGCCTGATAGAGGCCCTTGGGGTCGCGGGCCTCGCAGGTGGCCTGATCGGCATCCACGAAGATTTCGTGGAAGCCTTCGCCCACCACCTGACGGGCCAGTTCGCGGTCGGCGGCACGCGGCGAGATGAGCGCCACCAGCACCACCTGACCGGTTTCGGCCAGGATGCGGGCGACGGCGGCGGCGCGGCGCACGTTCTCGGTGCGGTCGGCCTCCGAGAAGCCCAGATCGGCGCACAGGCCGGCGCGCAGCGTGTCGCCATCCAGCACCGAAACGTCGATCTTTTGCGCGAACAGGCGGGATTCCGCCGCGCGGGCGATGGTGCTTTTGCCGGCGCCGGGCAGGCCGGTCATCCAGAATACGCCGCCGCGATGGCCGCGCGCCTGTGCGCGGTCCCACAGCGAGACGGTGCTGTCGGTGGGGTGGATGGCCTTGGTGCCGCTGGCGATTTCGGCCGGGCCGATCAGCGGCGCGCCGCCGACGATGCGCTGGTGACGATCGACCAGCACGCCGCGCCCGTCGGTGGTGCCGGGGGTGAAGGCATCGAACAGGATGCTCTCCGACGCCGCCAGCGTGATCTCGGCGAAGCCCTCGGGCGGGACGTGATCGGATGCGTGTTCGGTCAGGTCGTCCAGCCGCACCACGGAATCAATCGAGGCGACGGTAACCTGATGTTCGGCGGTGGCCAGGCGCAGGCGGAAGCTCTCGCCCACGCGCAGCGGCTCCTGCCGCAGCCAGAACAGGCGCGAGCGGATGCGCGCGGTGCGGATCGGCGCTTCGTCCGGCCGGTGCAGCAGGTCGCCGCGATCGGGGATGACATCCGGCTCCAGCGTGATGGCGACCGACTGGCCGGCGACGGCGGAAATCTGCGGGGCGGTGTGCCAGCTTTCGATGGAGGCGACGCGGGCGGTGGTGCCGTGGGTGCCGATGACCAGCGTGTCGCCGACCGAAACACGGCCGCGCTCGATGCGGCCGGCGACCACGCGCTTGCTGTCGAAGCGGTAGACATCCTGCACCGGCAGGCGCAGCGGCAGGTCCGCGCGGCCGGCGGGGGACGGGACCAGGGCCAGGGCCTCGGTCAGGGTCGGGCCCTTGTACCAGTCCATCCGCGGGGAGCGGGAGGCGATGTTGTCGCCCTCGCGCGCCGAGGCGGGGATGAACAGGCTGGGTTCGATGTCGAGCTGTTTCAGCAGGGCGGCGACCGCCTGTTCCGAAGCGGCGATCTTGTGCTCGTCGTACTCCAGCAGGTCCACCTTGTTCATCAGCACGACGACGTGGCGGATGCCGATCAGGCGCAGCAGCATGGCGTGGCGGCGGGTCTGTTCCTGCGCGCCCTCGGCGGCGTCGATCACCAGTACGGCGGCCTCGGCATCGGCGGCGCCGGTGATCATGTTGCGCAGGAACTGGCGGTGGCCGGGGGCGTCCACGATCACGAACTGCCGGTTGCCCAGCAGGAACGGGATGCGGGTGGAATCGACGGTCACGCCCTGGTCGCGCTCGATCTGAAGGCTGTCGAGCAGGAAGCTCCACTCCACCTTCAGGCCGCGCTTGCGGCTGGATTCGATGATCTGCGCCACCCGGCCCTCGGGCAGATTGTCGGTGTCATGCAGCAGGCGGCCGATCAGGGTGGATTTGCCGTGATCGACATGGCCGACGATGACGATGGGGGTGGCCGCGTCCTGGCGAAGGATATCGTTGCTCATGATGTGTCTCGATCCGTCCGCTGGGTTCACAGATAGCCGGCGACGCGCAGCCGCTCGAACGCATCTTCCGATTCATGGTCCATGGCGCGGCCCGCGCGCTCGGAGGTGCGGGTGGTCTGCAACTCCGCGATCACTTCGGCCACCGTCGCAGCCTCGCTCTCGATCGGGCTGGTGATGTCCTGATCGCCCAGCGAGCGGTACCGCTTGCCGTTTTTGGAGAAATACAGGTCGACCAGCGGGATGCCCTCGCGCTCGATATAGCGCCAGATGTCGATCTCGCGCCATGACAGCAGCGGGTGGACGCGGATATGCACGCCCTCTTCATGCGGGGTGGCGTACTGGTCCCAGAATTCGGGGGGCTGGTTGCGGACATCCCATTTATGGCTCGATCCGCGCGGGCTGAACACGCGCTCCTTCGCGCGGGTGGCCTGCTCGTCGCGGCGGATGCCGGCGATGACGCCTTCCAGCTTGTATTTCTCGATCATCGCCGCCAGGCCGGCGGTCTTGCGCGCGGCGGAGCGGGCGGCCGGAGGGAGCGTCGGGTCGATCTCCTCGACCGGCGGGCAGTCGCCCAGCAGCAGTTCCAGCTCCCACTTTTTTACATATTCGTCGCGGAAGCGGTACATCTCGGGGAATTTCTTGCCGGTATCGACATGCATCACCGGGAACGGCACCCGGCCGAGGAACGCCTTGCGCGCCAGCCACAGCATGACGTTGGAATCCTTGCCCAGCGACCACAGCATCGCCAATGGCTTCAGCTTCCGGTACGCCTCGCGCAGGATGTAAACGCTCTGGGCTTCGAGTTGGTCGAGATCGTCCATGGGGGCGCTACCTTGCAGGTTCGGCAAAAGGGGGTCGGGGTCGTCGCGGCGGGTGGTCAGACGTGGATGCCGCATTCGGTCTTGGCCAGTCCGGCCCAGCGGCCGGCGCGGGGGTCCGCGCCTTCGGCGACCGGTTGCGTGCAGGGCGCGCAGCCGATCGAGCGGTAGCCCAGGGCGGCCAGCGGGTGACGCGGCAGGGCGCGGCGGGTCATTTCCGCATCCAGTTCCGCCGCGTTCCAGCGTGCCAGGGGGTTGATCTTGAAACGGCCGTCCGCCTGCGGCTCGATGACCGGCAGGTGGGCGCGGGTGGCGGCCTGGCTGCGCTTGCGGCCGGTGATCCAGGCGTCGAAAGGGATGATCGCCTCGTCCAGCGGTTCGACCTTGCGCAGGGCGCAGCAGGCGTCCGGGTCGAACGCCCAGAGCTGGCCCTGCGGGTCGCGGGCCGCGATCTGGGCCGGGTCGGGGTGGATGTCGCGCACGCCGGTCAGGCCCAGATGCGCGATCAGCCGGTCGCGATAGGCAAGCGTCTCGGGGAAATGCTGCCCGGTTTCCAGGAACAGCACCGGCACCGAAGGGTCGATCTCCGCCGCCATGGCCAGCAGGACGGCGGATTCGGTGCCGAAGGACGACACGAGGCCGATGCGCCCGCGCGGCATTGCCCCCAGCGCCGCGCGCAGGATCGCCGGCGCATTTTCGCCGGCGGCTTCTATGGCATGGATGATCGACGGTTCAAGACCCACGGTGCAGACCCATATTCCTCAATGCACGAGGTGTAATCGTGCTTTGAGTGGCATCTAATCCTTCCTTGATCCATATTCAAGTGAAATATACGTCTGATGGTCGTGGTATTTGGGCATGGCACCAATGATGAGAGGGATCAACGACTCATCAGCACGGGGATTTCGGCATTCTCCAGAACGTGGCGTGTAACGCCGCCGAGAATCAACTGGCGCAGGCGGGAGTGGGAATAGGCGCCCATGGCCAGCATGTCGGCGCCGAAATCGTGGCAGGCGGCCAGCAGGCTGGCGCCCACCGTCTCGTCCGGGTCGCCGAATTCCACCAGGTCGGCGTGGATGCCGTGGATGGTCAGGTAGTCGGCGGCATCGCGGGCTTCGGGGCCGCGGCGCTGGTAGTCGCCGGAATAGAGGATGCGCACGGCCCCGGCCTCGGCCGCCCAGGGCAGGATATGGTGCAGGGCCGCCGTGGATTCCGACGTGCCGTTCCAGGCGATGCAGATCCGCCGGCCGGCGGTGGCGGGCACGCGGCGGGGGGCGATGACGA
Organism: Gluconacetobacter dulcium; assembly: GCF_014174165.1. Taxonomy (GTDB): domain Bacteria; phylum Pseudomonadota; class Alphaproteobacteria; order Acetobacterales; family Acetobacteraceae; genus Gluconacetobacter; species Gluconacetobacter dulcium. Next base: position 31,765 of record NZ_JABEQN010000033.1, read on the forward strand.
CCGGGCGGCCGCTGTCGAACAGGATGGCGTGCAGGGTTTCGGACGACGAGATTTCCTCGCCCGAATCCGGGTGGGGGACCACGGTGACATCGGACAGGCGGGCGCGGTAGGTCACGACCTCATGCTCGCGGCCCGTCATGGTGACGAGGCTGGCCGAGGCGCTGCCGACGGGATTGCCGGAGAAGGGCGGGATCATGTCCGTGACCTTCACGCCGTGGGCGGCGGTGAAGCGGTCGAAGATCTCGCGCACCGCCAGGGCGCGGCGGGAGCCTTCGCGCTCGGCGGCGGACATCATGTCCTCGACCATCGCGCCCGACAGGCCCTCGCCGGCCAGGGGGGCGACATCGCGGCTGTCGGCGCGCACATGCAGCCCCGCGATGTGGCCGCCGAACTGCCGGGCGAAGAGCAGGGCGGTGGCCAGGGCGGCCTCGGCATTGGAGGTTCCGTTCAGAGGCAGCAGGACTTTCTGTATATTTTTCAATGTTATTCTCCAGAATGCCAGGAACGTGGACGGGGAAAGGGGTCAGGGGTAGAGGCGCGTGGTCTCCCATGCCGCATCCGGTGCCGGGCGGCGCCAGACCGCTCGGTCGTGCAGCCGGTGGGCGCGATTCTGCCAGAATTCGATCCGCTCTGGAATCAGGCGGAAGCCGGACCAGTCGGCGGGACGGGGGATGGGCGCGCCTTCGGGGTAGCGGGCCTCTTCCTCGGCCAGCCGATGCTCGAACAGCGCGCGGTCGGCCAGGGGGCGGGACTGGTCGGAGGCGATGGCGCCCAGCCGCGACAGGCGCGAGCGGCTGGCGAAATAGGCATCGGCCTCCGCGTCCGTGACCGGTTCGACCGGGCCTTCGATGCGGATCTGGCGCATCAGGCTCTTCCAGTGGAACAGCAGGGCGGCCTGCGGATTTTCGACCAGTTCGCCGGCCTTGCGGCTTTCGAGGTTGGTGTAGAAGACGAAGCCGCGCCGGTCGGCGCCCTTCAGCAGGATCATCCGCACCGACGGGCGGCCGTCGGGCGTGGCCGTGGCCAGGGCCATGGCATTGGGATCGTTGGGTTCGGCGGCCTCGGCCGCGCGCATCCAGTGGGCGAAAAGGGCGAACGGGTCGGAGCCCAGGTCGATCAGCGGCGTGGTCATGACGGTCGGTCCCATTCTGGCCGGGCGGGAGGCGGAGACATGGCCGGCATGCCACGCATTCGGTGAAACCGGGGCTGCACGGCCGCTCGGACCTTGTCCGACGCGCGCGCTTGTGCAACCACGGCGCCAATCCGATCATGCCATATTCCATCCATTCCGAGGATTCTATCATGTCAGATGGCGCGTCCAAAGCCCCGCCCGCCGGCACCCTGATGAAGGGCAAGCGCGGCCTCGTAATGGGTGTGGCCAACGACCGCTCGATCGCCTGGGGCATTGCCAATGCCGTGGCGGCCCAGGGCGGCGAACTGGCCTTTACCTACCAGGGCGAGGCGCTGGGCAAGCGCGTCCGCCCGCTGGCCGAGCGCGTGGGGTCGTCGCTGGTGCTGCCGTGCGATGTGTCCGACGACGCGGCGATGGACGAGACCTTCGCCCGGATCGAGGAAGAATGGGGGCGGCTCGACTTCCTCGTCCATGCCATCGGCTGGGCGGACAAGCAGTTCCTGCGCGGGCGTTACCTGGACACGCCGCGCGATGCCTTCCTGACCGCGATGGACATCTCGTGCTACTCGTTCACCGCCGTGGCGCGGCGGGCGGCGCGGCTGATGACCGATGGCGGCTCGATTCTCACCCTGTCCTATCTCGGCGCCGAGAAGGTGATGCCGCATTACAACGTCATGGGCGTGGCCAAGGCGGCGCTGGAAGCCTCGGTGCGTTACATGGCCGCCGATCTGGGCGGCGACGGCATTCGCGTCAACGGCATTTCGGCCGGGCCGGTCATGACGCTGGCGGCCAACGGGATCGGCGATTTCCGCTATATCCTGAAATGGAACCAGTACAACGCGCCGCTGGAGCGCAACGTGGCGCTGGAAGAAGTCGGCGGGGCGGGGCTGTACATGCTCTCCGACCTGTCGGGCGGCGTGACCGGCGAGATCCATCATGTGGATTGCGGCTACAACATCGTGGGCATGAAGAACCCCAAGGCGCCCGACATCAGCGTCACCAACGACTGAAAACCTGACCGGAAACGGGCGCTGGCGGCGATCCGACGCGCGTTTCCTGCGCTTCGGTGCTCACGGCCATCAAGGCCGCTCCGCTCCGATGCTCGGAAACACACGACGGGCGCGGCCCTGCGGGCCGCTCTCACTCGCCAGCCCCCGTTTCCGGTCAGGTTTTACGAACTGGGGATCGTAGCAAAGGGATTATCGGGTCATGTCGGATAACAGTTTCGGGCATCTGTTTCGGGTGACGACCTGGGGGGAGAGTCATGGGCCGGCCATTGGCTGTGTGGTCGATGGCTGCCCGCCGCGCATTGCGCTGTCCGAGGCCGATATCCAGCCCTGGCTGGACCAGCGGCGGCCCGGCCAGTCGAAATTCACCACCCAGCGGCAGGAGCCCGATACCGTCGAGATCCTGTCCGGCGTGTTCGAGGGGAAGACGACCGGCACCCCGATCTCGCTGCTGATCCGCAATGTGGACCAGCGGTCGCGCGATTACGGCGATATCGCCGAACGCTATCGGCCGGGCCATGCCGATGTGGCCTATGACCTGAAATACGGGATTCGCGATTATCGCGGCGGCGGCCGGTCCTCGGCCCGCGAGACGGCGATGCGGGTGGCGGCGGGTGCGGTCGCGCGGCAGGTGCTGGGCGCGGGCGTGCGGATTCGGGGCGCGCTGGTGCAGGTCGGCACCCATGCCGTGGACCGGGCGCGCTGGGACTGGGACGCGGTGGGGGACAATCCGTTCTTCTGTCCCGACCCGCAGATGGTGCCGGTGTGGGAAGAGTATCTGGGCGCCGTGCGCAAGGCGGGATCGTCGGTCGGCGCGGTGGTCGAGATCATGGCCGAAGGGGTGCCGCCGGGGCTGGGGGCGCCGATCTACGGCAAGCTGGATTCCGATCTGGCGATGGCGCTGATGAGCATCAATGCCGTGAAGGGGGTCGAGATCGGGGACGGGTTCGCCGCCGCCGCGCTGACCGGTGAGGAAAACGCCGACCCGATGCGGATGGAAGACGGGCGACTGGTCTTCGACGCCAATCATGCGGGCGGTGTGCTGGGCGGGATTTCGACCGGCCAGCCGCTGGTGGCGCGGTTTGCGGTGAAGCCGACCAGCTCGATTCTGACGCCCGTGCCGTCGGTGACGCGGAGCAGGGAGAATGTGGCGGTTTCGACGCGCGGGCGGCATGATCCGTGCGTGGGGATTCGGGCCGTGCCGGTGGGCGAGGCGATGATGGCGTGCGTGCTCGCCGATCATCTTCTACGCCATCGCGGTCAGACGGGGCACGATCCGCGCCCCGCCTGACGGGCGAGAGGGTCAGGCTTTCAGCGTCGCTTCCAGCGTGATTTCGGCCTTGAGTAGTTTGGAGATCGGGCAGCCGGCCTTGGCCTTGGCGGCGAGTTCCTGGAACTGCTCTTCGGTGATGCCGGGGATGGTGGCCGTCAGCGTCAGGTGGGCGGCGGTGACGGCGAAGCCTTCGGCCTGCTTTTCCAGCGAGATGACCGATTTCGTATCCAGCGCGGTGGCGGTGAGGCCGGCGCCGCCGAGGATGCCCGAGAGGGCCATGGCGAAGCAGGCGGCGTGCGACGCGCCGATCAGTTCCTCGGGGTTGGTGCCGGCGACGCCCTCGAAGCGGGTGTTGAAGCCGTAGGGCTGGGCGGACAGGGCGCCGCTTTCGGTCGAGACGGTGCCTTTGCCCTCCTTGATGCTGCCTTCCCAGTGGGCGGTGCCGAATTTCTTGATGGTCATGGCGTCGGTTCCTTCGATGGTTGGCCGCGTGCCCGACCTTAACGCGGCATCGTGCGGGAGGGACCTGCGCGGCCGCGCACGATCCTGTGAGAGGGGGCGTGGTGCGGGTGCGGTGCAGGCGCCTGTTGCGTGCGGCGGGCGCTGGTGCCATAGGACGACCGGACCGTGACAGGGATATTGCCCGCTTCCCGCAATCGCTCATGACGGAATGCCTGCCCGCGCAATGGACCAGACAACGCCCGCCCATATCGAACATGCGCATATGCTGTTCCCCGAGGGGATGCAGCTTGAGTGCGGCTTTCTGCTGGCGCCGGTCCGGGTTGCCTATCGGACCTATGGCACGCTGTCGGCGGCGCGCGACAATGCGATCGTGGTCTGTCATGCGCTGACGGGCGACCAGTATCTGGCGGAGACCCATCCGCTGACCGGCAAGCCGGGATGGTGGGGCCGCATGGTCGGGCCGGGGCTGCCGATCGATACCGACCGGTTCTTCGTGATCTGCATGAACGTGCTCGGCGGCTGCATGGGCTCGACCGGGCCGCGCGATGCGCGCCCCGACATGCCGGGCGAGCCGTGGGGCACCGATTTTCCGCCGATCACCATCCGCGACATGGTGCGGGCGCAGAAGCTGGTGGTCGATGCGCTGGGGATCGGCCGGCTGTTTGCCGTGGTCGGTGGCTCGATGGGCGGGATGCAGGTGCTGGAATGGGCCGCGACCTTCCCCGAGATGGTTTTCGCCGCGATGCCGATCGCGACCTCGCCCTTTCATTCGGCGCAGAACATCGCCTTCAACGAGGTGAGCCGGCAGGCGATCTTCGCCGACCCCGAATGGCATGGCGGGCGCTACTGGGAGCAGGGGGCGATACCGGCGCGCGGGCTGGCGGTGGCGCGGATGATGGCGCACATCACCTATCTGTCCGAAGAGGCGCTGACGCGGAAATTCGGCCGCCGGGTGCGGCGCGACCCGTACAACCAGGCGGGGGCGATGTCGCTGTTCGGCGAGATCTTCGAGGTGGAGAGCTATCTGCGCCATCAGGGGTCGTCGTTCGTGCGGCGGTTCGATGCCAATTCCTATCTGACCATCACCCGTGCCATGGATTATTTCGACCTCGGCGCCGAGCATGACGGGGACCCGTCGCGGCCCTTCCATGGCACGCGCACGCGCTTCTGCATCGTTTCGTTCACCTCCGACTGGCTGTTTCCGACCTCGCAGGCGCGGGTGCTGGCGCGGGCGCTGAACCGGGCGGCGGCCAACGTGTCGTTCGTCGAGATCGACAGCGACAAGGGGCATGATGCGTTTCTGCTCGACGAGCCGGATTTCGACCGGACGGTGCGCGGTTTCCTCTCCGGCGCCGCCGAACATGCACGGATCGGCTGACCCATGCGCCTAGACCAGCGGCTGATCGCCGACATGATCCGTCCCGGCACGCGGGTGCTCGACATCGGCAGCGGTGACGGGACGTTGCTGGATTATCTGTTCCGCACCCGTGGCTGCGATGCGCGGGGGATCGAGATCGACATGCGCGAGGTCACGCGCTCGGTCGCGCACGGGCTGCCGGTGATGCATGGCGATGCCGACCACGATCTGGCGCATTATCCCGACGAAGCCTTCGATTACGTGGTGTTGCAGCGCACCTTGCAGGCGGTCGAGCGGCCGCGCGAGGTGCTGCGCCAGATGCTGCGGATCGGGCGGCATGCCATCGTCTCGTTTCCCAATTTCGGCCACTGGCAGTTGCGGCTGAAGCTGCTGACCAGCGGGCGCATGCCGATGACTGCCGTGTGGCATACGCCGTGGTACCAGACGCCCAACATTCACCCCTGCACCATCCTCGACTTCCTGATGCTGTGCCGGGAAGAGGGCTATGTGGTCGAGCAGTGGATGGCGGTGGACGAGGATGGCGAGCGCGCGCCCTGGCGCCGCTCCATCCGGCTGGCCAATCTGTTCGGCGAGCAGGCGCTGTTCCTGCTGCGGCGCCGGGGGCGCTGAAATGATGCGACGGGACGGGGCGGGCCGCTCGTGACGGTCCGTACGCTTCTGGTCGGGATCGACGGGGGTGGGACGCGGACGCGCCTGCGGCTGGCGACGCCCGAAGGCACTGTGCTGGCCGATGGCGACGGCGGCCCGGCCAATATCGCCCTCGATGCCGGGCCGGCGCGGGAGTCGATCCGGCAGGCGCTGGATCTGGCGCTGTCGCGCGTCGGGCTGCTGGGGGCGGACTGCCGGCTGATCGCGGTTGCCGGGCTGGCGGGGGCCGAGGCGACCGGGGCGGTGGCGCGCTTCAACGCCCGGCCGGCGATGTTCGCGCGGCTGCGGATCGTCTCGGATGCCTATACGTCCTGCGTGGGGGCGCATGCGGGCGCGGACGGTGCGATGGTCGCGGCCGGGACCGGGACGGTCGGGCTGGCCATTGCCGGCGGGGCGACGCGGCGGGTCGGCGGCTGGGGCTTTCCGCAGGGGGATGAAGGCGGCGGCGCCTGGATCGGGTTGCAGGCCATCCGGCTGATGCTGCGCGCCGGCGATGGCCGCATTCCCCGCACCCTGTTGAGCGAGGCCGTGCGGGCGCGGCTGGCGGATGGCGGGGCGGACCCGATGCTGTGGGCGGTCGGGGCGCGGGCCGCCGATTTTGCCGCGCTGGTGCCGATGGTCGCCGCGCTGGCCAGGGACGGGGACGCGGAGGCGCGGGACCTGCTGGGCCGGGCCGGGGCGGAAATCGAACTGCTGCTGGGTGCCCTGCGGGCGGCGGACGGGTTTGCCTCCTTGCCCTGCTGTGTGCTGGGTGGGTTGGCGCCGCTGGTGCTGCCCTATCTTTCCCCCGCCACGCGGGCCGGGCTCTCCGCGCCGAAGGGCGATGCCATCGACGGGGCGATGAGGCTGGCGAAGCGGCTGCACGAGACGCCGCCGGCCTAGGCGCTCGGGCGGGGCCGCTGGGCTGCCATCTGGAATAAGGACTTGCGGTGGAGGCGGCATGCGGGTAGAAGCCCGGCCGTGGACGGCCCCCGCCTGTCCCGTATCTGGACTTGTACGCGCGTGCCTTGATTGATGCGGGGGGCACGGACTGGACGGACAAGAGACCCTTTCTGACCCACGGATTACGGTGAATGACAGCGTGTCCTGCCTTTGCAGGGACGCGGGCCGTGCGTCGTGTTTTTTTCGAGTTTTCCGGATGCTCATCCTGTCGTGAGGAATCCGGCCTTTGCCGAGTGCCCGGAGGCGCTTCATTTCATGACGACTTTTGCCGACCTTCAGCTTGCCGAGCCGTTGCTGCGTGCGCTGAACGAGGAGGGATACACCACCCCGACCCCCATCCAGGCCGGGGCCATCCCGCACCTGCTGGCCGGCCGGGACCTGCTGGGGCTGGCGCAGACCGGCACCGGCAAGACGGCGGCCTTCGCGCTGCCGATCCTGCACCGTCTGCTGACCCATCAGCGTCGCGCGGCCCCCAAGGGCGCGCGCGTGCTGGTGCTGGCGCCGACGCGCGAACTGGCGTCGCAGATCGACGAGAGCTTCAAAGCCTATGCCCGCCATATGCGCCTGAGCCATGCCGTGATCTTCGGCGGCGTCGGCCAGGGCCGGCAGGTCGAGGCGATGCGCCGTGGCGTGGACGTGCTGGTCGCGGCCCCCGGCCGCCTGCTGGACCTGATGGGCCAGGGCCATATCGACCTGTCGGGCCTGGAAGTGCTGGTGCTGGACGAGGCCGACCGGATGCTGGACATGGGCTTCGTCCGCGACATTCGCCGCATCGTGGCCGAACTGCCGCGCGACCGGCAGACGCTGCTGTTCTCGGCCACCATGCCGCGCAGCATCGCCGAACTGGCGCACGGCCTGCTGCGCGACCCGGCCACCGTGCAGGTGACGCCGCCGTCCAGCACCGTTGACCGGATCCGCCAGGCGGTGATGTTCGTCGATACCGACAAGAAGCGCGATGCGTTGCAGATGCTGGTGGATTCGCCCAAGGTCGAGCGCGCCGTGGTGTTCACGCTGATGAAGCATGAAGCCAACAAGGTCGCCGCCTTCCTGAACGACCATGGCATCGTGGCCGAGGCGATCCACGGCAACAAGTCGCAGGGCGCGCGCGAGCGGGCGATGTCGGGCTTCCGCTCCGGCGCCGTCAAGGTGCTGGTGGCGACCGACATCGCGGCGCGCGGCATCGACGTGGACGACGTGACGCACGTCTTCAACTACGACCTGCCCAACGTGCCGGAAAGCTATGTCCACCGGATCGGCCGGACGGCGCGTGCCGGGCGTGATGGCTGGGCGGTGTCGCTGTGCGATGCCGAGCAGCGGGCGTGGCTGCGCGACATCGAGAAGGCGATCGGCAAGCCGATCCCGGTGGTGATGGAGCATCCGTACCATTCCGAGGCGGCCGAGAAATCGACCATGCGTCCGCCGGTGCTCGGCGGTGGCGGCGGCCGGGGCCGTGGGGGTGGCGGCGGTGGCCGCAACCAGTCCCGCTCGGGTGGCGGGCAGCATCGCGGTGGCGGTTCGCGCCGGGTTGCGTGAGAGCGAACAGGTGCATGCGCGCCGGGGGTGACCCGGCGCGCTTGTCCTCGTTTTTTCCGGTTTTTCTGTTTCCGGTATTCGCGGCGTTACCGATACAGGCGGACCAGTTCCGCCGTGATCAGGTCGTGCAGGGATGCGGCAACTGTCCTGACCGGCTCGCTGACCGATTTGGGGTCGCGGACGAAGAAATTCAGTTCCGTGCTGAGGTCCATGTCGGCCAGCGGAACGAAGACCAATGTCGCGGCATGGACGTCGTTCCAGACATCGACCTCGTTCATGAAGGAAATGCCCCGGTTGTGCTTGATGGTTTCGCGGATCAGGCGCATCGAGTTCGTGCGCAGGGGGGCGATGCGCAGGCGTTCGGGCAACGCGCTCCGCACCAGACGCCCCAGGGTCATGCTGCGTTCGGGCAGGAGCATCGTTTCCGGATAGCATGCCTCGACAGGGATCGCGCCACGCCCGGCCAGCCTGTGGCCGGGCGGCACGATGACGCCGACCCTGGTCGTGATGCTGTGTATTTTCCAGATATCGTCATCTGATATGTTCTGGGCGAAGGCGACCATCAGGTCGATCTCGCGGGATTTCAGTTTCCGGACCAGATCCTCGGCGAGAAAATAGACTCGGATATTGATCTTGATGCGCGGGTTGCGCTCCGTGATCGCGGCCAGCAGATCGGCGAAAGTGCTGCCGACCAGGCAATCCATGATGCCGATGGTGATTTCGATGCGCTCCCCGACCCGGAGATTTTCCAGTTCGGTATGCAGCGAGTCGATCTGGTCGCGGCACTGACAGAGTTTTTCCCACACCATTGTGCCGACACCGGTCAGTCGGACGCCGCGTGGCAGGCGCTCCAGCAGGCGGACGCCCAGTTCGTCCTCGAAATTGAGAATCTGGCGGTTCACGGCCGATGCCGACAGGTTCAGATGGACCGCCGCCTTGCGGATGGAACCGACTTCGGCGACTTCGAGAAAGCAGCGGGCGCCGGTGGTCAGGATCGGCATCGTTCCTCCAGTGTGCAGTTTTCCTGCACGGACCTGATCGAAAATACAGCTTGTTCTATTTATTCTGATACTGCACCAATGTTCCGTGCATCGCTAGCGGTATTGATATGATTTCTTCCGCTGATGTTAAATATTTCTTGGAACAAAAGAAATGTTCAATGTTGAAAAACGACATATTGCGAAGATATCATCCAATATCGTTCTTGTGACGTCATTGGTTTCCCTGTCCTGTATCGACAATGGCGTGCGCGCGGAAACGCTGCACAAGTCGCGCCGGGCCGCCGCGTCGCCGCCTGTGGCGCGGCCGCAGGCGGAGCGTGTCGATATCGTCGGCACGCTGGGCCGCGACGTGCTGGGGGGCGGGTTCATGACGGTGCATCGTGACACGCACGCGCAGAGCACCGTGACCCAGGCGGCCATCGCCCGGCTCAGCCCCAGCCCCAACCCCCTGCAATATATGGCCACCATGCCCGGCGCGACCGTCGCCAATGCCGACCCGTTCGGCATGGCGCAGGGTAATATCAGTGTACGTGGCATGAACAGCGACCAGATCGGCTTTACGCTGGATGGCGTGCCGTTGAACGATGTCGGAACTTACATGGTTTTTCCGAACCAGTATGCCGATACGGAAAATCTTGGCCGGATCAGCCTGCAACCCGGTGCGTCCGATGTCGAGACGCCGGTGACCGGGGCTTCCGGCGGGTTGGTGAGCATGGAGCTTGCGGACCCGGACAGGAAAGCGGGCGGGTTCGTATCGGCGTCCGGCGGGTCGTTTTCGTACAATCGCGAATTCATCCGGTTGCAAAGCGGGGAAATCGGACGGTCGGGCGTGCGGGCCTATGCGTCGGCCTCGCACATCTCGGACAATCATTTCCGGGGACCGGGCTGGGATCGGCGGACGCATGTCGATTTCAAGCTGTTGAAGGATTGGGACAATGGCTCGACGAGCCGGGTTTCGATGACATACGACAACGCCACGAAGACCCAGTATCTGAACCCGAGCCTGGCCGCCTGGCAGGCGCAGGGGGTGAACGCCAATCTCGCGGGGGCCTATACTGGGCGGAACGCGGATTATTTCGGACTGCATATCAATCCGTTCGTGACCATCACGGTCAGCGCGCCGCAGCATGTCGTCCTGAACCGGCACCTGACGGCCGCGTTCCGGCCGTATCTTTACTATACGTCGGGCACGCTCGCGGGGGCGTCGGTGCTGAATGGCGGATCTTTGTGGTACGGGCCGCGGAACGTGACCGGTTCGGTAGTCGGTGCGCCGGCAGGGGCGTTCGTGGCGTATACCCCCAATACTGTTCACTTAGAGTGATAATCTGCTAGGTTCTCTCCGATGGGAGGGAAGCGGCATGGCGCGAATAGCAGCGGCGTTCGATGGAGACGCGGGAATTGGTGA
>NZ_JABEQN010000034.1 GCF_014174165.1 Gluconacetobacter dulcium
GCGTGCCCAAAATTCGGTTTCCTGTTACGAAAACAGATCAGAACCGCTCGCAACCAGCTGACGGCGCTCCGTCAGACCGCCCCACATCAGCGTGTGAGAAATGCGGGCTAAAGAAATCCACTATGCGAAAGGCAAGCGGTGTCTTGTACTTCCGCTATGTAGGCGAAAGCAGACGGTCTTTTGACGGGAGCGAAATGCGAACATGCGACAGCCACATATTTCTCCATGCAACAATTTGGTTGACTCTATGAAATAATATCTATTTATCGATAAAACGATAATTGTGTGGTGGTGCAGAGATAGAGGTAATGGACGATTTGCAGGCCAATGTGTTTCGTGTGGCGGAATTGCTGAAAACATTGTCGCATTCCGATCGCCTCCTTATCGCCTGTGCATTGGCTAAAGGTGAGATGTCGGTTGGGCAGATACAAAGCGAGCTGAGTATACATCAACCCAATCTGTCCAGGCATCTGACAGTCCTGAAGGCGGCGAGAATAGTGACGTTCCGAAAGGAAGGTCTTTCTGTTTTCTACCGTCTTTCAGATGAGAAGGCAGGGCAGGTTATCGCCGCTCTTCATCATATCTATTGCGAGCGGAAGGAATAAAGATGTCCCCGATATACTGGAACAGTCTTGCGGGAGGAAGCCTGATCGGTCTGGCTTGCTCGGCCTATCTGCTGCTGAACGGCCGCATTGCCGGCATCAGCGGATTGCTTGCTCAAACACTTTCGGGGAGAAATATCTGGCCGGGAGCCGCTTTGCTGTTGGGGTTGGTCAGTGGTCCGCTGCTCTGGCGCCTTATGACCGGTGTATGGCCTGAAATGACAATCCGAGCGCCTTGGAGTGTTGTCCTCATATCCGGCTTTCTGGTCGGTTTCGGCACGCGTTTGGGAAATGGCTGTACCAGTGGTCACGGCGTGATTGGACTGGCTCGTTTATCACCACGCTCAATAGTGGCTGTAATCTGCTTCCTCGGAACGGGAATGGCAACTGCTACAATCGTTCATCTTTTGACGGGGACTTAACATGTTCGCGGTTATGAGAACTATTGCAGCATTTCTATGTGGGATCGTATTCAGTCTCGGGTTGATTCTGGGCGGGATGCTTAATCCTTCCAACGTTCTGTCTTTTCTGAATGTTGCCGGGCATTGGAATCCTGCTTTGGTATTCGTTCTGGGGAGCGCCGTCTTTGTGACATTCTGCGGGTTCTGGCTGAAAAAGAATCTGTCGCAGCCACTTCTTGGTGCTACCTTTCAAATCCCGGCATCGAGACAAATCGATAAATCGTTGATCGTAGGAAGCTGTTTGTTTGGATTGGGTTGGGGATTGACCGGTCTGTGTCCCGGACCCGCCATTGCGTCCTTTTTTATTTTTCAGCCAAAGAGTTTATTGTTTCTGCTGGGTCTTATCGTGGGGACAATCGTTTTTTCTTATCGAAATGGTGTGTGGCGATATTTGCTCCGCTCCTGTTGAACGATGAGCAGTTGAGCCGCGCTCCGGTTTTCCGGCCGCATGTCGGGCCGATGGTGGATGTAGGCGGTTCTTTTTTGTGACTGTAATATTTGACAGGTACGTTTGGCTCGGTGGGTTGAAATTTATCTCTAAATGGAATGTCTCTAGCGACGATGTGCGGCCCATGGTATAGGGCAATTGCCTTTTGCTGGCGTGACAACCGGCTATGGGTGCGCATTGTTGCGGAAACGCTGGGAGAGCCCTTATGTCGGGCGGCTCCCGAAATACAAAACCTCTCGTAGGGAATACGGGAGGCGCGTGTCCCAGCGTGCGCGTTGTCAACCACCCGGCACCAGAGGCCGGGGCTGATGTCGCTGGGGTGTGAATCAGATGTTTATAAGAAAATTATTGGATAAAATCGGTCTTCGTTCTGGGACGGGGGATCGTACCGCCCGTTTTTAGTCGGTGATATGGTTCGCGTCTATACTGGCTGGCCTCGAAACTATGCACTCGATTTTGTGGGCAGGATCGAAGAGATCAGAACCGATATTGGTCCTGAGGATGAAAAACTCCCTTATCAGGAGCAGCATCGTTATGGGATCAGGCTTCCTCATGCTGGCATCTATTATTTCAGCGAGGCGGAACTGTTGAAACTTTCAAAGAGAGCGTCAAAGAAGGCCAGAATCGAGAGGCGAATTTCATCACTGTAAAATGCGGAAGGAGAAGGGATTGTTGTCCCTTCTCCTTCTCGTCAGATTCTTTTTTGGTTTCCGGCGGAACAATCCGCCAGAAACCAACGAATAAAAGTCTTTTTGCTTCTTTTTCTTCAGAAAAAGAAGGTTCTTTCTTCAGTTCACCTTGGGCGCGCGGCCGTTGGCGGCGGCGACTTTGGTGCCCCATTTGACCAGGGTTTCGGTGCAGTCCGAACGGTCCAGGTCGCATTCGATCAGGGTGGGGCCGCGCGTGTTGGCTTTGGCCTGTTCGATGGCGCCCGCCAGTTCGCCGGCGGTGGTGGCGCGGAGGCCGAGTCCGTGACCGTCTTCGGCGTTGAAGGCGGCGATCAGGCCGGCGTAGTCCCAGTTCTTGATGTAGTTGTACGGGCCGTCATGGATCTTGATTTCGATGACGTAGCCGTGATTGTTCACGAGGAAGATGATGATCGGCAGTTCGTAGCGCACCATCTGGGCGACTTCCTGCGCGGTGAGCTGGAACGAGCCGTCGCCGACCATCAGGACGTGGCGGCGGTCGGGGGCGCCGAGGGCACCGCCCAGCGCGGCGGGGACGGACCAGCCGATGCTGCCCCACTGCATTTCGCTTTCGACCTTCGCGCCGCCGGGCAGGTCCATGCGGACGGCGTTGAACCAGCTATCGCCGGTTTCGGCCGTGAGTGTGGTGTTGCCGTCGATCAGGGTGTTGATCTGGCGCGTCATCTCGTCGTTGGTCAGGCGGGCGTCGCGGGGGGCCGGGGCGATGGTGGGCAGGGGCTGGCGCGGGGTTTCGGCGGAGCCGGCGCGGCGCGGGGCGCGGGCGGACAGGGCTTCGAGATACTGGCGGATGGAGAAGCCTTCGAAGACGCGTCCGTTGACGGTGATGCCGTGCAGGTCGGCCAGCAGGGTGTTCTCGGGCTTGAGCGTGGCGCGCCAGCCGACGGTGGCGTAGTCGTTGAAGATCGGGCCGAGGCAGAGGATGCCGTCGGCGCTCTCGACGAGTTCCTGCGCGCCGGGGGAACTGACTTCGCCCCAATAGACGCCGCGATAGGCGGGGTGGTCTTCGGGGAAGAAGCCCTTGGCGGCGGCCATGACGGTGACGGCGCAGCCCATGCGGTCGGCGAGGGCGGGCAGCAGGTCGATGACGCCGGAGGCGCGCATGCGGCTGCCGACCAGCAGCACCACCTTGTCGCGGGCGTAGAGGAAGCGGCCGGTTTCTTCCAGCGCGGCGTCCAGGCTGGCGGGGTCGGCTGCGGGTTCGGACAGCAGGCTGCTGACGGGGCCGGGGGCGGCGCAGGCGGCGTTGGCGAGGTTGCAGGGGATTTCGATATAGGCGGGTTTGCGCTCACGCAGGGCGGTGCGGATGGCGTTGTCGATCTGCTGCGGGGCGTGTTCGGCGGAGAAGATGACCTCGGCGGCGCAGGTGATGTGGCGCATCATCTCGGCCTGGTAGCCGTAATTGGTGTTGCCCAACGTGTGGTGCAGCAGGTGGCCCGTGCCGTGATCGTTGGTGTTGGGGGCGCCGGAGACGATGATGACCGGGACGTTTTCGGCGTAGGCGCTGCCGATGGCGTTCATGGCCGAGAGGGCGCCGACGCTGAAGGTGACGACCATGGCGGCGGCGCCGTTGGCGCGGCCGTAGCCCTCGGCGCTGTAGCCGCAGTTCAGTTCGTTGCAGCTATAGATCTGTTTGGTGGAGCCTTCGGCGAGCAGTTCGTCGAGCAGGATGAGGTTGAAATCGCCGGCGACGGCGAAATGGTGTTTCAGGCCGATCTGGCCGAGGCGGGCGGAAAGATACTGGCCGACTGTGGTGGTCATGGTGAGGACTCCCCCGGAGGTGTCCGGGGCGACCCGTTCGTCCCGGCTGCGTGGGGGCAGACTGGGAGGCGAATATTCTTCTGTCCAATATATGCGAACACCGTTATCCATATGTCTGAGATATGAATATCGAATTCCGCCATCTGCGCTACATCGCCGCGATCGCCGAGCATGGCAGCTTCACGCATGCTGCACGGGCGCTGCACATGGAACAGCCGCCGCTGAGCCAGCAGATCCGTGCGCTGGAGCAGATGCTGGGGCTGAAGCTGTTCGTGCGTTCGCGGCAGGGGGCGGTGCCGACCGAGGCGGGGGCCGAACTGGTGAAGCGGGCCGGCATCCTGTTGCAGATGCGCCAGGAGTTCGTGGAGGTGGCGACGGGGCTGGGGCGTGGCGAGCGCGGTAGCCTGCGCGTGGGCTTGGCCGGCGCGGTGTCGCTGCTGCCGCTGATTCCGGCGGCGATCCGGCAATTGCGGCTGGCGCTGCCGCATGCGGTGATCACGATGGAAGAGAGCAACACGCCGGCGCTGTGTGCGGCGCTGACGGAGCGGACGATCGACGTGGCGATTATCCGGCCGCCGGCGCCGGGTGGGGTGTTTATGATCGAGACGCTGTTCGAGGAGCCGACGCTGCTGGCGGTGCCGGTCGGGCACAAGGCGGCGGGGCAGGCGCGGGTGGCGTTGCAGGATGTGGCGGGGGACCCGCTGATCCTGTTTCCGCGTGCGCTGGGGCCGGGTTTTTTCGATGCGATCCTGGCGGCGTGCCAGAATGCGGGATTCACGCCGCAATTGGGGCAGGAGGCGCCGCAGATTACGGCGGCGGTGCCGCTGGTGGCGGCGGGGCTGGGGGTGTCGATCGTGCCGGCGAGCCTGGACCAGATTCATGCCGGTGGGGCGGTGTTCCGGCCGATCGCGGGGACGGCGCCGCGCGCGACGCTGGCCGTGGCGACGCGGCCGGAGCCGCCGACGCCGCTGCTGCGCCGGTTTGTGGAGACGGTGCGCGAACAGGTGCGGGCGACGGCGTTGGTGTGAGTACCTGTCCGGGCGGGGGCGTCGGCGGCGATCCGACGCGGGTTTCCTGTGCTTCGGTGCTCATGGCCATCGAGGCCACGTCGCTTTGATGCCCGGAGACACATGTCGGGCGCGGTCCTTTGGGCGGCTCTCGCTTGCCAGTGCGCATTGCAAGGCAGGTTCCGGGAGAGAGCGACGCAAGGGCGGCTGGTCAGGGGGCCGCGTTGGCCATGCGGTCGTCGTACTGGCGCTGTGCGTGCTGGATCTGCTCCATATGGCTCTCGGCCCAGTGGATGAGGCTGGTGGCGGCCTGTGTCAGGGTTTCGCCCAGCGGGGTGAGGCTGTAGGTGACGGCGACGGGGACGGTGGCGTGAACCGTGCGCAGCACCAGCCCGTCGCGTTCCAGGTTTTTGAGAACCTGCGAGAGGACTTTCTGCGAGATGCCGCTGATGTCGCGCCGGATGACGTTGAAGCGCGCGGCCTCGTACCGCAGGCGGCCCAGCACCAGAAGCGCCCATTTGTCGCCGATGCGGTCCAGCACCGTGCGGGCGGGGCAGGCGCTGGCATAGACGTTGAAGGCGGGGACGGTGGTCTCCGGCTCCGGTGTCGTCTGCGCGTCCGTGGGCCGGTCGGTGCCGGTGGTCGGGCAGGGCGGCGGTTTCCTGGGCGTAACCATGTTTCGAAAAAGTGCCTTCTTGCTGGCGGTGGCGTCGGTGCGTATCAGGAATCGAAACCTAGTTTCAATATGAAACCGGGTCGGGCAGATCGCAATCCGCGTCAGCGCGAGGGAACGAGACATGAGCAAGACCGTCGTTATCTATCATTCCGGCTATGGCCACACGAAAACTGTTGCCGAGCATGTGGCGCGTGGTGCCGAGGCGCAGATCATCGCGATCGATGCGCAGGGCGAGATTGCCGAGGCGGACTGGGATGCGCTGAATGCGGCGGATGCCATCATTTTCGGCACGCCGACCTACATGGGCAACGTGAGCTGGCAGTTCAAGAAATTCGCCGATGCGACCTCGAAAGTGTGGTTTACGCGCGGGTGGCAGGACAAGGTGTTCGGCGGCTTTACCAACTCGGCCAGCCCGAACGGCGACAAGCAGGTGGCGCTGATCACGTTGCAGACGCTGGCCTCGCAGCATGGCGGGATCTGGGTGAGCCTGGGCGTTTCGCCCTCCAACACCAAGGCCGCGACAGCGGACGATCCGAACAATCTGGGTGGTTCGGTCGGTCTGCTGGCGCGTTCGCCGGCCGATGCGGGGGCGGATGAGGTGCACAAGGGTGATCTGGAGACGGCCGCGCTTTATGGCAAGCGGGTGGCCGGGATTGCGGCGCGGTTGAGGCGTTAGACGCTTTCGCGGGGCTCTGCCCCGCACCCCGCCAAAGGCGGTGCCTTTGGAAACCGCTTTTGGGGTCAGGGGGGGGTGAGCCTGTTGCGTTCGAAGGGGGTGATGACGTCGGCCAGGGTGTGGCGGTCCAGGACCGTGGTCATGGCCTGTAGCGCCTCGCCCAGGACGCCGCGCAGGCGGCAGGCGGGCATGAGCAGGCACTGGGCGCGTGGATCGGTGTCCGCATTGCCGCCCATGCAGGCCAGCAGGGCCATGTCGTCTTCCATGTAGCGCACGACGGCGCCGATATTGATATCGGCGGCCGGGCGGGCAAGCCGGATGCCGCCATTGCGGCCGCGAATGGTGTCGATGAAGCCGGCCATGCCCAGACGGTGGATGACCTTGACCATGTGGGCTTCGGAAATGCCGTAGGCGTCCGCGATCTCGCGGATCGAGGACAGGCGCTCGGTCCGGCTGCCGAGATAGATCAATGCGCGCAGTGCATAGTCGGTTTGCAACGTCAGTTTCATGATCGGAAAGATGCGCGTTCTTGACAGGTTTTCCAATCTGTCCGAAAAGGTATATAGAAAATAAACCTTAAAGGATGGACCCATGTCCGCTCCTCTCGACGACGCGACCCGTGCGATCATCGGTGCCACCGTCCCCGCGCTGAAGGCGCACGGGGTGGATATCACCACGGAAATGTACAAGCGCCTGCTGGCGCATCCGCAGATCCGCGATCTGTTCAACATGTCGCACCAGCGTGACGGCGCGCAGCCCAAGGCGCTGGCGCTGGCGGTGCTGGCCTATGCCGAGCATATCGACCGGCTGGGTGCGCTGGGCGGCATGGTCGAGCGGATCGCGGAGAAGCATGTCGGGCTGAACATCCTGCCCGAGCATTACCCGTATGTGGCCGAGGCCCTGCTGGGGGCCATCGCGCAGGTGCTGGGGGATGCCGCGACGCCGGAGATCCTGGATGCGTGGGGCAAGGCTTACTGGTTTCTGGCCGATATCCTGATCGGCCGGGAAAAGCAGATCTATGACGCGCATGAGGCGGAGCCGGGCGGCTGGGTGGGCTGGCGGGCGTTCCGCGTGCGGGCGCGCAGGCAGGAGACGCCGGCGATCGTGTCGTTCGAGCTGGTGCCGGTCGATGGCGGGCCGATCGCGCGGCATAAGGCCGGGCAGTATCTGAGCTTCAGGCTGGATGTGCCGGGGCATGAGACGCAGCGCCGCAATTACAGCATTTCCTCGGCGCCGGGGGCGGATCATTACCGGATCAGCGTCCGTCGGGCCGAGGGGGGCGTCGTGTCGCCGTGGTTGCACGATAGCGTGCGGGAAGGGGCCGAGCTTCAGGTTGCCAATCCGGCCGGTGATTTCGTGCTGGACGAGGCGGCGGATGGTGCGGTTGTGCTGCTGACGGCTGGCGTGGGCCTGACGCCCGCGGTCTCGATGCTGGCGGAACTGGCGGCGAAGGCCGGACGTTCGGTGCGGTATGTGCATGGGTCGGACACGCCGGAGACGGCGGCCTTCGTGCCGGATGTGTGTGATCTGGCCGCGCGTGGCGTGCTGACGGCGGATTTCTTCTTCGCCCATGCGGATGGGACGGTTCAGGATGGCGGGCCGGGGGTGACGCGGCATGCCGGGCGCATCGGCACGGGCTGGCTGCGCGAGACGCTGGACCGGGAGGCGACCTATTATATCTGTGGGCCGGACGCGTTCATGCGGGACATGGTGGGGACGTTGCGGGCGGTGGAACTGCCGGCGGCGCAGATCCGCTATGAGTTCTTCGGGTCTGCTGTCGATCCGGAACTCGTCGTCTGATCGATGGTCGTGCGGCTGTCCGGGGGGAGCCCTTCGGACGGTCGGCGCGAATGGAGGGGGCTATGGTGCGAGACGATCATCGGTCCGAAATCGGGCTGAAGCGCGTGTATGACGCGCCTGAACCCGGAGACGGGGTGCGCGTGCTGGTGGATCGGCTATGGCCGCGCGGGGTGCGCAAGGACGCGCTGAAGATGGATCTGTGGCTGAAGGACGTGGCGCCCAGCCCGGATCTGCGGCACTGGTTCGGGCATGATCCGGCGCGCTGGGAGGAATTCCAGGCCCGGTATCGCCGGGAACTTCAGGCTGGAAATCCGGAGATCGCGCAACTGGAGGCGCTCGCGGGCAGGGAAAAGGTCACGCTGCTGTATGCGGCACATGATCTGGCGCATAACCATGCGCTGGTGTTGAGGGATTTTCTGCGCGGGGCGTGACCGCCCGCGCTGACGGCTTTTAGAGCATATCCTGCTTGAATGCGTGCATTCAAACAGGTGAAGATGCTCGTAAAAACAATAGACTGGAGCATCTTCACCGAACCGGCTTTTGCTGGTGGCCGGCTCACATCTGATGGTGGCGTGATGCTGCTGGCGGCCGCCGAACGGGTGTCCGTTCAAGATGTACGATTTCACGTTGCGCCATCGGCACATGCACCTCCGATGGTCTCGCGCGGGACATCCGCACATATGATACGGCCTGCTCGAGAGCTACCGACTGGTAAACCGGTCTACCTATTCCAGCAGGGCATAATCGTTAGTCCCGGACGCTCCCTAGGACCACTCCAAGCAATCGATCAGGTTCCTCTCCGTCACCTAATCCTTGGCAGAGAGGAAACCAGACCAATGACCCAATTCACCGCTTATACGACCGACACCGCTCCCGAAGCGGCCCGCCCCATTTTCGAAGGTGTCAAGGGCGCTTTCGGCTTCGTACCCAACCTGCAATCCTACATGGCCGAGTCACCGGAATTGCTGGCAGGCTACACGGCACTCTGGGATCTGTTTTCCAAGACGACACTGACCGCTCATGAGCAGCAGGTCGTTTACCTCACCGCAAACTACGAGAATGAGTGCCGGTACTGCATGGCCGGTCACACGACACTGGCCAAAATGCAGAAGATGGACGCGGCCGTGATTGAGGCTTTGCGTGCCGGTAAGCCCTTGCCGGATGCGAAGCTGGAAGCACTCCATCACTTCACGACGTTGGTCGTCCGCAATCGCGGCCAGGTCGCCGATGCCGATGTCGACGCTTTTATCAATGCCGGTTTCACCCGCCGCAACGTGCTTGAGGTTGTGCTGGGCGTCGCCACCAAGGTGATGAGCAATTACACCAACCACATTGTCCACACCCCCCTCGACGATTTCATGAAGGGGAATGAATGGACGAAACCGACCGGCAACGCGTCGTGACGTTCGGGCGCCCGGCATGACGCCGAGTGCCCTTTCTTCCGGAGCCGGGCACACTATCGAGATTTTCAGGACCGCATGAACGCGACCAGCCGGATCATATCTCCGGGAACGAGACGCCTGATGGCCCGCGTGGAATAGACGGCATTCACGATTGAGCCATCCGGTGCAAGGATGAAGCCGGTCGTTTCCAGAAAATGACCCGGCTGTGATGGTGCATGTCACAGGCCCCAGTGCGTTCGACGATTGTCTCAACGTCAGCGGAGTGGCCCGGTGGGAATGGCCAGTGTTGTCGTCGGGTAGAGCGGTCATTCTGAAAATTGCCAGCCAGACCGCTCACACCACCGAATTCATCAGATCCTCGACGAAGCCTGCGAACTGACGTGCTTTCGCGGTCATCATACGACCGGCTGGAAAAACGGCCCAGAGATCGATGGGGGGCAACGACCACCCTTCCAGCACCCGAACGACGGCGCCGCGTTCCAGTTCCGGCGCGAACATCCAGTCCGACGTGATGGTCAGGCCCATGTCCGCCAGTATCGCGGCACGCAACCCTTCGGCGGCGCTGACGCGCAGCCGTCCCGAGACGGAAACCGACACCGCCGCCCCGTTCCGCGTGAACGACCAGACGCTCGGCAGTTGACTGTAGATGACGGTGTCATGGTTCGCGAGATCTGCAGGGTGCCGCGGTAATCCCGCACGCGCCAGATATGCAGGCGTTGCGATGACCGAGCGCCGGCCGGTCGCGAGTTTTCTCGCAACGGCTGTGGAATCGGAAAGCGCGCCCATGCGCAGGGAAATATCGACACCCTCCGCCACGAGATCGATCATCCGGTCGTCGAGGAGGAAATCGACATCGAGTTGCGGATGCGCCGCCAGAAACGCGGGTAATTTCGGAATCACATGCAGGCGCGAAAACGTCGTCGCCGCCGACACCCGCAATCGCCCGGACAGCCCGATGCCCGCCCCCTTGGCGGCGCGTTCCGCCTCGTCCGCCTCCTGGATGGCATTGCGCGCGCGTTCATAGAAGTTCTGCCCGGCCTCGGTCGGCGTCAGGCCGTGCGTCGTGCGGATCAGCAAGCTGACCTGAAGCCGGGCCTCGAGTTGCGCCACGGTCTTGGAAACCGCCGGCTGCCCCACGCCAAGCTGACGCGCCGCGGCTGAGAACGAGCCCGTCTCCACCACGCGCACGAACGTGGTCATTGCCTGATATCGGTCCATGCCATTCCTCCGAGGAATGACCTTTATCGCCCCGAGACGGCTGCCATGTCGAGCGGCATGGAAGATATCGTCTCCCTCACCCGGACAGGCCGGGCCAGAGAGAAAGAAGACCCGATGTTCGGACCCTTCATTGTCGCGGCGTCCGAACCGGCCATCGCGCACGACATGCTCGCCTTCCAGCTCACCGGCAGCCCGCTTCATGCCCTGCTGGCGTTGGTCGGCCATGCTCTCTCCAGCCCGCAGGCCCGCCATGAAGGAGACAACGACGATGCTTGATGTTTATGCTTTCGCGACGCCCAACAGCGTCAAGGTGCCGATCGCGCTGGAGGAACTGGGACTTCCCTATACGCTGCATGGCGTCAATGTCCGCAAGGGCGAACAGAAGACGCCAGAGTTTCTCAGGCTGAATCCCAACGGCAAGGTGCCGGTCCTCGTCGACACGCCCGAGAGCGGCGATCCGTTCGTTCTCACGGAATCAGCGGCGATCCTCGTTTATCTCGCCGAGAAGACCGGGCGGCTCCTGCCGGCCAGCGGGGAAGAGCGCGCCCGCGTTTTCGAGCAGCTTTTCTTTCACGCCTCCGGTCTGAGCCCGGCTTTCGGCCAGTCCGGCTTCTTCCAGCGCTTCGCCGCCGAGCCTCAGCCCCTCGCCATCGCGCGTTTTGCCGCCGAAGCGACACGCACGCTGGGCGTGCTCGACGGCGTGCTGGCGCAGCGCCCCTTCGTCGGCGGGGAAGACTTCACCATCGCGGACATCGCCCATTTCGGCTGGCTGTGGCGCCGTGGTTTTCCCAACATCACATTCAGTGACGCACCGCATGTCGCCCGCTGGTACGAAACAATCGAAGCGCGCCCGGCCGTGCAGCGCGGGATCGCCCGCGTCGAAGCGCTCGTTCCGCAAGACTGACAGCATCCCAACCCAGGAAAACATCATGTCCATGCTTTTCACGCCTTTCAGAGCGGGTGCGCTGTCGCTCGGCCATCGGGTCGTCATGGCGCCCCTGACCCGCATGCGTTCGGAACCCGGTGACAGGGCCGGTGCGCTCATGCGCGACTATTACACCCAGCGCACCTCCCGGGGCGGCCTCATCGTTTCCGAAGCCACGCCCGTCGCGCGGGAAGGATACGGTTATGCTGGCGCGCCCGGCATCTATGACGACGTGCAGATCGATGGCTGGCGCGCGGTGACCGATGCCGTGCATGCGGGGGGCGGCAAGATCGTCATGCAGCTCTGGCACGTTGGGCGGCAGTCCCATCGCGATCTGCAGCCCGAGGGCGGCGCGCCCGTGGCACCGTCCGCGATCCAGGCGGAAGGCGATGCCTATACCCCGAACGGGCCGGCACCGTTCTCGATGCCTCGCGCGCTCGCACTTCATGAAATTCCTGGCGTGATCGAACAGTTCCGGCAGGGCGCGGCGCGCGCGAAAATGGCCGGTTTCGATGGCGTGGAAATCCACGGCGCGAATGGCTACCTGCCCGACCAGTTCCTGCAGGACGGCACCAACCATCGCACCGATGAATATGGCGGCCCGATCGAAAACCGCGCGCGCTTCCTGCTGGAAGTAACACAGGCGGCTATCGATGTGTGGGGCGCGGACCGCGTCGGCGTGCGGCTGAGCCCAAGTGGCACGTACGGTTCGATGTCCGACAGCAATCCGCAGGAGACCTTCGGCTACGTCGCGAAGAAACTGGACGAAATGGGCATCGCCTATCTTCACGTCGTCGAGCCGCGCATCAAGGGCACGGAACTGGTCGCCGAGAGCGATGCCGTCGCGGCCCGGTATTTGCGCGGCGCCTTCAGCGGCACGCTCATTGCCGCTGGCGGTTTTGATGGCGCCAGTGCCGAGGCGATCATCCGGGCAGGCGACGCCGATGCCGTCGCTTTCGGGCGGGCGTTCATCAGCAACCCGGATCTGCCGGAACGTCTGCGACGCAATCTGCCGCTGAACGCGTATGACCGTTCGACCTTCTACGGCGGCGACGCGCATGGCTACACCGATTATCCGGCCGTCGAATCCGTCGGTTGAAATCCCGTTCCGGCCCGGAATGACCGATCGTCGTCCGAGCCGGCATCCCCCCACGCAGCGCATCGCTCTATCCCGAGCATGTCACGACGAGCCATAATGGAAACCACCATGTCACTTCAGGAAAAACTCGACGCCTTCAAAACCGACTTTGAAGCCGGCAAGCCACCCTACAACGTGCCGTATGCCGTCATCGAGGTGATGCGCCGTGCCACCGCCGAACTGATCGCCTCCGGTGCCGCCGAAAAGGCGCTCAAGGCTGGCGACAGGGCTCCGGTTTTCACGCTGGACGATCCGGAAGGCAATCCGGTGTCCTCCGCCGATCTTCTGGCGAAGGGGCCGCTGGTCGTGAGCTTCTATCGCGGCGTCTGGTGCCCTTACTGCAACATGGAGCTACAGGCGCTCGAAGCCGCCCTGCCGTCGTTCCGCGCACTGGGCGCAAACCTGATCGCCATCTCGCCGCAGACGGTGGTCAACAGCCGCAAGTCGGTGCGCCAGAACGCGCTTGATTTCCCGATCCTGTCGGACACGCATAACGATGTGGCCGCAAAATTCCGCCTGCGTTTCGCGCTGCCGGATTATCTGGTCGAACTCTACCAGAACCTGAAGAACGATCTGCCGGGCTTCAACGGTGACGACAGTTGGACCCTGCCGATGCCGGGCCGCTTCGTGATCGGCCAGGACGGCGTGATTCTCTACGCCGAGGTCAACCCGGACTATACCCGCCGCCCCGAGCCTGAAGACATGCTCCCGGCCCTGCGCAAAGCCGCGAACGTCACGGCCTGATCAGCGCGATGTCCTCGCCAGCCCGACATGGTGTTCGGGGCTGGCGCGGACGATCAGAAAACGGGAGACAGACGATGACACCGAGAGAAAAAGGCAACGCGGCAACACGCGCCCTGATGGGGCCTGAGCCGTCCGAGCGCCTTGCCGCCGCCGCCGCGTCCAGCACATTCGGGGCTGATATTGCCGGATACGCGGTCGATCACGTTTTCGGCGACATCTGGACGCGCGATGGTCTCGACCAGCCGCGCCGAAGCCTCATTACCATGACAGTCATGGTGGCGCTGCGACAGCCGCACGAATTCGGTCTGCATATGAATTTCGCGCTCGACCACGGCATGAAGCTGCGCGAGATCGAAGAAGCGCTGATCCAGATGCTCCCTTATGTCGGATTTCCAGCCATCTCGAACGTCCTGCCGATCGCCACAAAAATCATAGCCGAGCGTGGGCTGGACAAGACGGCCGATTATGCAGGCCATCGCGGCCTTCTCTGAAACAGGGCGGGGGGCCGCAGGCATCGGAACGCGGCATGACCCTGTCTGCGGTGCCTTTTTCGCTTCCTCCCGCTCCCCTTCACTCCTGGAGACCCGACAATGCAACGAACCTTTCTGATTACCGGCGCCAGCAAGGGCATTGGCCTGGCTCTGGCGCATAATCTGGCGAAGCAGGGTCATCGCGTCGTCGGTCTGGCGCGCAATCGCACGGACGGCTTTCCAGGCACTCTTGTGCAGGCGGATCTTGCCGACAGCGATGCAACGGCACGCCTGTGCGCCGAGCTTGCGGAGCAGCACGCGTTCGATGGTGTCGTCAACAATGTCGGCCTCGTCAGGGCACAATCTCTTGAAGAGGTTTCCCTGTCGGCTCTCGACGAGGTCATGCGGGTCAATCTTCACCCGGCTGTCCTGACGGCCCAGGCCCTTCTGCCGGGGATGAAGGCGCGTGGTTGGGGACGCATCGTCAACATATCCAGCCTGACAGCCCTTGGGGCCGTGCAACGGACCGCCTATGCCGCGGCGAAGGCGGCACTGATCAGCTTTTCGCGGGGGTGGGCCCTCGAACTTGCCACGACCGGGATTACGGTCAACACCGTCGCTCCTGGCCCAACAGAGACCGAATTGTTTCGCGCCAACAACATGCCCGGCAGCGATGGTGAAAAACGCTATCTATCGAGTGTCCCCATGAAGCGGTTCGGAAGACCGGAAGAAGTGGCGGCGGCGATCGCGTTTGTGCTGTCGGAAGACGCATCGTTCATGACGGGGCAGACCCTGCATATCGACGGCGGAGCCTCGATCGGAAAAGCCTGACCGAACATGTGGGCTGGCGAGCGAGAGCGGCCCGTTTCGGGCCGCGCCCGACATGTGTTTCCGAGCATCGGAGCGGAGTGGCCTTGATGGCCATGAGCACCGAAGCCCAGAAAACGCGCGGAGGAAACGCGCGGGGGACACGCCGCCAGCGCGCATGTTCGGTCAGGCTCTGAGACCTGATCTTCAGGCCTGGCGGTTTTCCAGCAGGCTGCGGCGGATGTGGCGGCCGCGTTCGATGCGGTCGACGATGAAATCCTCGTCGCCCCAGCGGATGGCGCGGGCCATGGCCTGGGCGTCTTCCATGAAGCGGGCCAGCATTTCCAGCAGGGCTTCGCGGTTGTTCAGGAAGATGTCGCGCCACATCACCGGGTCGGATGCCGCGATGCGGGTGAAGTCGCGGAAGCCGGAGGCCGCGAAATCCAGCACTTCGGAGCGGGTTTCGTCGGCCAGGTCGTCGGCGGTGCCGCAGATGGTGAAGGCCAGCAGGTGCGGCAGGTGGCTGACGATGGCGCAGACGCGGTCGTGATGGGCCGGGTCCATGATGCGCGTGCGCGCGCCCAGGCGGTGCCACATCGTCTCCACCAGCGCGGTGGCCGCCGGGTCGGTGTCTTCCAGCGGTGTCAGCAGGCACCAGCGGTCGTCGAACAGGGTGGCGAAGCCGGCGTCGGGGCCGGAATATTCGGTGCCGGCCATCGGGTGGGTGGGCACGAAGGGGATGTCGGGCCGCAGGGCGGGAGCGATGGCGTTGATGATCGACTGCTTGGTCGATCCGACCTCGCTGAGGATCGCGCCGGGTTTCATGACCGGCAGGATCTGGGCGCCGACGGTGGCGATGGCGCCCACGGGCACGCAGAGGATGACGCAGTCGGCGTCGGCGGCGGCACGGAGGGGATCGGCTTCCACGCGGTCAGCGATGCCGAGTTCCGTGACGCGCTGGCGGACGGCGGGGTCGATGTCGCAGGCCACCAGTTCGCGGGCGATCGTGCCGTCGCGCTGGGCGCGGCGCAGGATGGACGAGCCGATCAGGCCGGGGCCGATGACGGCGAGCGTGCCGAACAGGGGGGAAGCGGTCGGGGTTTCGGTCATGGCGGGAGGCGGTTCAGCGCGAGCGTTCGGAGGCGGGGTAGGGACCGTCCTCCGGGGTGGCATTCGCGCGGCTGCCGCGCAGGCGGCGCACCTCGGCGGCCTGCCACAGCAGCAGGACGGGGACGCCGATGGCCAGGTCGCGGCCCCGGCGCAGCAGCGACAGGCCCAGCGAGATCGACGGGTCGATGCCGAAGGCCGAGCCGAGTGCGATGTAGGCGGCTTCCTGCACGCCCAGGCCGGCGGGCACCAGGAACGAGGCGGACATGATGCCGCAGGCCACGCCCTCGATCACGATGGCGCCGCTGAGGCTGAGATGCGCGCCGAGGAAATAATAGCCGACCCAGATGGCGGCGGCGCTGCCGATCCAGGCGACGAGATGGACCGCCGCGGCCTCGGCGATGCGGCCGGGGTGCGACCACATCTCGTCCAGCTTCTCCTGCAATGTGTCGGCACGGCTGAGCATCGCGCTGTGCCATTGCGAGGCGATGTTGCGGCTGAGGCCGCGCGCCATGCGCTTGAGGATGGTGCCGCCGTGCTGCTGGGTCCAGATGAAGCCGCCGATGCCCACGGCCAGCAGCAGCGTGCCGATGATGACCGGCTTGGCAAACGGGCTGGATTGCTGGTGCACGACCAGGAACACCACCGCGATCAGCACGAACACGATCTGGCCGAGCACCTCGGTCGTCAGGTCCACGATATTGGCGCTGGCGGCCTCGGGCCAGTCGATCGACCGGCCGCCGGTGCGGGGCGTGGCCTCGGCGCCGGTGGCGCGGATGCCGATCAGGATGCCGCCGAGCTGCGAGAAGGGCAGGCAGGTCGCCGCCGCGTCGCGGACCATGCGGGCCATGGTCAGGTGGGCCAGCCCGATCTCGCGGCAGGCCGCGTGCCAGGCGACGCCCAGGATTGCATCCACTGCAAGCTGGGCGAGGATGGTGGCGCCGAATCCGACGATGCCGATGGACAGGACCGCCTTCAGCACGGACCCCGCGCCAAGCCATGCGGTGCATCCGGTAATCAGGGCCAGTCCCAGGAAGGCCAGCAGGATCGTGAGTTTTTTCAAGGATTGACCGCACTTCGTCTGCCGCGCCATGGCCACTCCGCCAGGGAGGGGGCCGACGCATGGGTTGGGCCTGACTTACACTAGAGGAGGGTCTGGCGCCACCATGTGGTGTCGGGATAAATGGTGCCCCGCCTTCCGCCGTCCGCACGACCCCTCGGGGCCGCGCGGGCGGGACCTTCCGGAGCATTTGATCGGATCATGACTGCCCCCACGCTTGTTACCGGCGCGACCGGATTCGTCGGTTCGGCCGTTGCCCGCACGCTGTTGCAGCGGGGGCACAGCCTGCGGCTGATGGCCCGCAAGGGCGCCGACCTGAGCAATATCCGCGATTTGCCGGCCGAGATGGTCGAGGGCGATCTCTCCAACCCCGCGACGTTTGCCGATGCGGTGCGCGGCTGCCGCTATGTATTTCACGTCGCCGCCGACTACCGGCTGTGGGTGCCCGACCCGGCGCCGATGATGACGGCGAATGTGGAGGGCACGCGGCGGCTGATGCTGGCGGCGCAGGACGCGGGGGTGGAGCGGATCGTCTATTGTTCCTCGGTGGCGGCGCTGGGGCTGATCGGCGACGGCACGGTGTCGGACGAGGCCACGCCGGTGCATGAGCATGCGGTGATCGGCATCTACAAGCGGTCGAAATACCGGGCGGAGCAGGAAGTGCTGCGCCTGGTGCGCGAGCGTGGCCTGCCGGCGGTGATCGTGAACCCCTCGACGCCCGTGGGGCCGCGCGACATCAAGCCTACGCCGACCGGGCAGATGATCCTGGATTGCGCGGCGGGCAAGATGCCGGCCTATGTCGATACGGGCGTGAACCTCGTCCATGTCGATGACGTGGCGGAGGGGCATGCCCTGGCGCTGGAACGGGGACGGATCGGCGAGAAATACATCCTGGGCAGCGAGAACCTGGCGCTGCGCGACCTGTTCGCCATGACATCGCAGATCGCGGGCGTGAAGCCGCCGCGCGTCAGCCTGCCGCAGGAGGTGATCTGGCCGGTGGCGGTGGTGTCGGAATGGCTGTCGCGCGGGTTTGGCATCGCGCCGCGCGTGACGCGCGAAATGCTGGCCATGTCGCGGAAGAAGATGTTCTTCTCCTCCGACAAGGCCGAGCGGGAACTGGGCTATGCGCCGCGTCCGGCGCGTGACGCGGTGACGGATGCGGTGGCGTGGTTCCGCCAGAATGGCATGCTGAAATAAGACGGATGCCAAGACGATGGTCCTGCTGCTGACGGCGTTGCTCTGCGCCCTGATCTGGTTGTTTCTGATCTGTTTTCATGGCCGTTTCTGGCAGGGGGGGCCGATTCTGGACCCGGTTGCCATTGCCGGGGACGATTGGCCGCCGGTCTGCATCGTCGTCCCGGCCCGTGACGAGGCCGGGTCGGTGCAGGCCTGCGTGGGGTCGCTGCTGGAGCAGTCCTATCCCGGCCCGCTGTCGCTGGTTCTGGTGGATGACAACAGCACCGACGGGACCGGCGATCTGGCGCGCGCGGTGCCCGACCCGTTGCGCCGGCTGACCGTCGTGACCGGTGGCGAGCGGCCTTCCGGGTGGAGCGGCAAGCTGTGGGCCGTGGCGCAGGGCGTGGCCGAGGTGCGGCGCCAGGTGCCTGCGGATTCGGGGTATGTGTTCCTGACCGATGCCGACATCACGCATGATCCGGCCCACATCGCGACCCTGGTGGCCAAGGCGCGGACCGACGGGCTGGACATGGTGTCGGAGATGGTCGCGCTGAACTGCGCCAGCGTTGCGGAACAGATGCTGGTGCCGGCCTTCGTCTTCTTCTTCGCGCTGCTCTATCCGTTCGCGCGGGTCAATGATCCGGGCAGCCGCGTCGCCGGGGCGGCGGGTGGGTCGATCCTGATCCATCGGGAGGCGCTGGCGCGCATCGGTGGCATCGAATCGCTGCGCGGTGCCCTGATCGACGATTGCACCCTGGCCATGCATGTGAAGCGCAGCGGGGGGCGGCTGTATCTGGGGCATAGCCGGCTGGCGCGTTCGATCCGGCCCTATCCGCATCCGGGCGATATCTGGCGCATGGTGGCGCGGACCGCCTATGTGCAGTTGCGCTATTCGCCGCTGCTGCTGGTGGGCACCGTGCTGGGCATGGTGCTGGTCTGGATCGCGCCGATGCTGCTGGCGCTGTTCGGCCATGGGTTGCCGCGCCTGCTGGGGGCGGCGGCGTGGGTCGTCTCGATGGCGTCCTTCGTGCCGACGCTGCGGCGCTTTCGCCTTTCGCCGGCCTTGGCCCTGTTTCTGCCGCTGGTGGCCGTGTTCTATACCGCCGCCACCGTCGGGTCGGCCATCGACCATCATCGAGGGCGTGGCGTGGTGTGGAAAAGCCGCGCCTATCGCGAACCGAACGGGAACGCCCCGCCAAAATGACAGGACAGTATGTGAACGCGACCCAGAGCCCGCAGGATACCGCCGCGCCGACCGATCAGGACGTGTGGGGAACCGAGGATGTGTCGTCCGGCAAGGGGGCTTCCGACGAGAATTTTCCCGTCGGCTCATTGCTGATCAGCCGGCGGCTGCGCCCGCATGTGCATGCCTATTATGATTTCGCGCGGGTGATCGACGATATCGTCGACAATGAGCGGTTGACGCCCGAGGCCAAGATCGCGCGGCTGAATGCGATGGAAGACGTGGTGCGGGGCCGGCGCGAGGCCCCGTTGCGCCGCGATGCGCAGACGGCGGTGCGCGTGGGGCGGACGCTGGCGGTGACCGGGGTGTCGGTCGAAACCGCGACCGACCTGATCGTGGCCTTTCGCCAGGATGCGGTGAAGAACCGCTATGAATCCTGGGAGGAACTGGCCGATTACTGCCGGTATTCCGCCAATCCGGTCGGGCGGTTCCTGCTGGAACTGCATGGCGAGCGCGCGGAGACGTTCGGCCCGTCCGACGCGCTGTGCACGTCCTTGCAGGTGCTGAACCATTTGCAGGATTGCGCCGACGATCTGCGCACGCTGGATCGCTGCTATCTGCCGCTGCCGTGGCTGGCGCGCGAGGGGGCGTCGGTGGACGATCTGCGGGCGGGCCATGCCTCGCCGGGGTTGCGGCGGGTGATGAACGCGCTGCTGGACCGGGTGGACGGGCTGAACGACGAGGCCGCGCGCCTGTCCGGGCTGGTGCGCGACCGGCGCATGCGGCTGTATTGTGCGGTGATCGTCGGGCTGGCGCGGCGTCTGGCCGGACGGCTGCGGCGACAGGACCCGCTGGCGGGCCGGGTGAAACTGACGCGCGGCGACGCGGTGGGGGCGTTGGCGGGTGCCCTGCGCGTGCTGCCCTGATGGTAGGGTGGGGTTTTGTCTTGGGCGCCGATCCGCCATAAACCCTGCCGCGGAGTGATACGGATGATGGAAGCGGGAAGGCGGGAATGGAATTGACGCGGGCACGCACGGTTCAGGCGCCCCCCCTGGGATGCGATCCGGCCGATCTGGCGCAGGTCGAGGCGGTGGTGAGCGCGTCGGGGACCTCGTTCGGCAAGGGGATGCGTATCCTGCCGCCCGACCGGCGCTACGGCATGTATGCCGTCTATGCCTTCTGCCGGCTGGTGGACGATGTGGCGGACGACGAAGGCGCGGTCGATGACAAGGAAGCGCGGCTGGAAGCCTGGCGGCAGCGGATCGCCGGGCTGTATGAAGGCCGGACCGACGATGCGCTGGACCGGGTGCTGGCGGTGGTGATCGCCCGTTTTTCGCTGCGGCAGGCGGATTTCGACGCGGTGATCGACGGGATGATGATGGATGCGCGCGGCCCCGTCGTCGCGCCGGACGAGGCGACGTTCGACCTGTATTGCGACCGGGTGGCCTCGGCGGTGGGGCGCCTGTCGGTGCGGGTGTTCGGCGATGCGTCGGAAGAGGCCGACCGTGTGGCGTACCATCTGGGCCGCGCCTTGCAGATTACCAATATCCTGCGTGACGTGGCGGAGGATTCGCGGCTCGGCCGGCTGTATCTGCCGCGCGAATTGCTGACCCGCTTCAACGTGCCGCTGGACCCCGCGCGGGCGCCGCGTGCCCAGGGGCTGGAAGGTGTGTGCCGGGTGCTGGCAGGGCGGGCGCGCGACCATTTCCGTGCCGCGCATCGGGCAATGGCGCGCTGCAACCGGCTGGCGATGCGGCCGGCCCGCCTGATGGGGGCGACCTACGGCGCGATTCTGACGGCGCAGGAGCGGCAGGGCTGGCGCCATCCGGAACGGCGGGTGTCGCTCTCGCGGCCGCGCAAGCTGCTGATCGCCGCCCGCGCCCTGGTGGGATAGGACGATGGCGGGGCATGTCCATATCGTCGGTGGCGGGCTGGCCGGCCTGTCGGCGGCGGTCGAACTGGCGGGCAGCGGCGGGCGGCTGACGGTCTACGAGGCCGGGCCGGCCTGTGGCGGGCGGGCGCGGTCCTATCACGACCGGCATCTCGGCTGCCGGATCGACAATGGCAACCATCTGCTGCTGTCGGCCAACGATGCGGTGTTCCGCTATCTGGGCCTGATCGGCGCGGAGAAGACGCTGGTCGGTCCCGATCGGCCGATCTTTCCCTTCGTCGATCTGGGGGATCGCGCGCGCTGGACGCTGGATCTGTCGCGCGGGCTGCTCCCGTTCTGGCTGTTTTCGGCGCATCGGCGCGTGCCGGGCATGCGGCTGGGCGAGGTCCGGTCGCTGATGCGGCTGATGCGGGCCGGACCGGACCAGACGGTGGCGGAGTGTCTGTTGCCGGGCATGCTCTCGACCCGTCTGCTGGAACCGTTCGCGATTTCGGCCCTGAACACGCTGTGCGAGACCGGCAGCGCCGCCCTGCTGGGGGCGGTGATCCGCGAAAGCCTGGCCAAGGGGGGGCGGGCCTGCCTGCCGCGTTTCCCTGCCGTCGGCCTGTCGGAGAGTTTCGTCGATCCGGCGCTGGACCATCTGGCGCTGATGAAGGCGGAGGTGCGTACCGGGTGCCGCGTGTCGGGCATTACGACCGCCGATGGCCGTGCCACCGGCCTGCGCCTGCCGGACGGCGACGTGACGCTGGACGGGGACGATAGGCTCATCATGGCCGTGACGGCGCCCGTGGCGGCCGATCTGCTGGGGGACGTGCTGCCGGACCTGCGCGTGCCCGATGCGTTCGAAAGCATCGTCAATGTCCATTTCCGGCTCGATCCGGCGCCTGTGGCCCTTGGGGCGCTGGGGCGTGCCCGCTTTATCGGTGTCGTCGGCGGGATCAGCGAGTGGGTGTTCGTCAAGGACGATATCCTGTCGGTGACCGTCAGCGCCGCCAACCGCTATGCCGACCGGGACAATGACGAACTGGCGGCCGTGATCTGGAACGAGGTTCGCGCGGCGGTGGAACCGGCCCTGGCGCGACCCCTGCCGCTGGACATGCCCCCCATGCGCATGGTGCGTGAGCGGCGCGCCACCTTCGCCGCGACCCCGGCCCAGGAGCGGTTGCGACCGCCGGTGCGCACCGCGCTGGACAACCTGTTTCTGGCTGGGGACTGGACGGCGACGGGATTGCCCGCGACAATCGAAGGTGCGATCAGGTCCGGCGTGACCGCGGCCCGGGCCGCCCGCGACCCTCTCCGGCGATGAGCCAGCCGCCGGAATTGTGAATGGCTGGCATTTTGGACAGGTCCCGCCGATGGGGCGGGAGACAATGGAATGATGGTGAACGCGACCGATACCCTTGAACGTCCTTCCGCCGGTGCGGCGGACCCGGTGGTGCCGATGATCGAAATCGACCAGGCGGTCGATTCCGCCCACGCGGCACTGGGCCGCCGGCAGAACGATGACGGGCACTGGGTGTTCGAGCTTGAGGCCGATGCCACCATTCCGGCGGAATATGTTCTGCTGGAGCATTATCTGGATCGGATCGAGCCGGATCTGGAGGCGCGGATCGGCGTCTATCTGCGGCGTATCCAGGGCGATCATGGCGGCTGGCCGCTGTATCACGGCGGCAGGTTCGATCTTTCGGCGACCGTGAAAGCCTATTTCGCGCTGAAGGCGATCGGCGACGACATCGACGCGCCGCACATGGCGCGGGCGCGGGCGGCGATCCTGGACCATGGCGGGGCGGAGCGCAGCAACGTCTTTACCCGCTTCCAGCTTGCGCTGTTCGGCGAGGTGCCCTGGCACGCGACGCCGGCCATGCCGGTGGAACTGATGCTGCTGCCGCGCAAGGCGCTGTTTTCGGTCTGGAACATGTCCTACTGGTCGCGGACGGTGATCGCGCCGCTGCTGGTGCTGGCGGCGCTGAGGCCGCGCGCGGTCAATCCGCGCGACGTGCATGTGCCCGAACTGTTCGTCACCCCGCCCGCGCAGGTGCGGGACTGGATTCGTGGCCCCTACCGGTCGACGCTGGGCCGGGTGTTCAAATATGTGGACAAGGTGGTGCGGCCCGGCGAGCGGCTGATCCCCGAGGCGACGCGGCGCCGGGCGATCAAGGCGGCGGTCGATTTCATCGAGCCGCGTCTGAACGGGGTGGACGGGCTGGGCGCGATCTATCCCGCCATGGCCAATTCCGTGATGATGTATCGCGCGCTGGGCGTGCCCGACAGCGACCCGCGCGCCGCGACGGCGTGGGAGTCGGTGCGGCGGCTGCTGGTGGAGAATGGGGACGAGGCCTATTGCCAGCCCTGCGTCTCGCCGATCTGGGATACCGGCCTGGCCGGCCATGCGATGATCGAGGCGGCCTCCGGCCCCGATGGCATCCGCCCCCACGAGACGAAGAAGAAGCTGGCCGCCGCTGCGGAGTGGCTGCGGAGCCGGCAGATCCTGGACGTGAAGGGTGACTGGGCGATCAATTGCCCCGATGTGGCGCCGGGAGGCTGGGCCTTCCAGTACAACAACGATTATTACCCGGACGTGGATGACACCGCCGTGGTCGGCATGCTGCTGCATCGCGAGGGCGATCCGGCCCATCATGATGCGATCGAGCGTGCGCGCCAGTGGATACTGGGCATGCAGAGCACCAACGGCGGTTGGGGCGCGTTCGATATCGACAATAATATGGATTTTCTGAACCATATTCCGTTTGCCGATCATGGTGCGCTGCTGGACCCGCCGACCGCCGACGTGACCGCGCGCTGCGTCTCGTTCCTGGCCCAGCTTGGCCATCCCGAGGATCGGCCGATGATCGAGCGGGCGGTCGCTTATCTGCGCTCCGACCAGGAGGCCGAGGGGTGCTGGTTCGGCCGCTGGGGCACCAACTACATCTACGGCACATGGTCGGTGCTGTGCGCGCTGAACGCGGCCGGCGTGTCGCATGACGATCCGGCCATCGTGCGCGCGGTGGACTGGCTGCGCTCCGTCCAGCGTGAGGATGGTGGCTGGGGCGAGGATTGCGCCACTTTCGAGGGCGCGACGCCGGGCCTCTATACCGAGAGCCTGCCGTCGCAGACCGCGTGGGCGACGCTGGGCCTGATGGCCGCCGGCCTGCGCGACGACCCCGCCGTGGCGCGGGGCATGGCCTATCTGGCCCGTACCCAGAAGGAAGACGGGGAATGGGACGAGGAGCCGTATAATGCCGTCGGTTTCCCCAAGGTTTTCTATCTGCGCTACCATGGTTATCGGCAGTTCTTCCCGCTGATGGCGCTGTCGCGCTACCGCAACCTGGAGTCCAGCAACACCCGCCGCGTCGCGTTCGGTTTCTGAGCGTGACCGGGCCTGATGTGCCGCCGGCCGCGTGCCTGGGCGTCGTGGTGGGGATGGAGGCCGAGGCTGCTCTGGTCCGGGCCGCGATGCCAGCCGCGCGCGTCGGCATCAGCGGGGCCACGGCCGAGGGGGCGCGCGCCGCCGTCGATGATCTGGTGCGGCAGGGGGTGGAGGCGCTGCTTTCCTTCGGGCTGGCGGCTGGTCTTGACCCCGATCTGCGGCCCGGTGCGGTGCTGGTGCCCCGGCATGTGCGGCTGCCCGATGGGCGGCTGCTGGCGGCGGCGCCCTGGCTGCTTGCGTGGCTGGGCGATGGACGGCCCGACCGGGTGAGCACCGATCTGCTGCACAGCGACGACATTGTGGCGACCGCCGGGCGCAAGGGCGCGTTGTTCCGGAGTACCGGTTGCGCCGGGCTGGATATGGAAAGCGGGTTTGTCGCCGAGGGTGCGGTACGGGCGGGTCTGCCGTTCGCCGTGCTGCGGGTGGTGTGCGACCCGGCCGGCCGTTCGCTGCCGCCGGCGGCGGTGCTGGCGTTGCAGCCTGATGGCGGGATCGGGCTGGGGGGCATTCTGCTGAGTGTGTTGCGTCGGCCGGTGCAGATTCCCGCGTTGATCGCCCTGGGGCGTGACGCGGCGCAGGCGCGGGCGCGGGCTGTGCAGGTGTTGCGGGATATTGCCTAAGGTCTTCTTTTTCTGAAGAAAAAGAAGCAAAAAGACTTTTTCTCGTTCGGGGGCATCGTATGGCGCAAACACACGGCTCCTGACCGAATCAAAGTTTTTTGGTTCTTTTTTTCAAAAAAGAACAACAACGAGCCCCCAGGAATCTTGATACGGGTCAATGATCCTTGTCCCTGCCGGACGTTAGGATGCGTGGCATAGCGGATAGCAAGGAAACGGGGCTTCCATGGCGACGGCAATTCTGGCGCTCAATGCCGGTTCTTCCAGCGTAAAATTCACCCTGTTTCATCAGGAGCCGGGAGCCGAGGCGCGCCGGATCGCGCATGGGCAACTGGAAGGGTTGAACACCCACCCGCATTTTCGGGCCACCGGTGCCGATGGTGCGGTGCTGATCGACCAGACGTGGCCGGCGCCCGCCCCCGAAGGTGAAGACCCGCACCATGGCCCGGTCGCCTGCCTGCTGGACTGGGTGACCTCTCATCTGGGCGATGTGCCGCTTCTGGGGGTGGGGCACCGTGTGGTGCATGGCGGGGCTGAATTCGCGGCGCCCATCCGCATCACGCCCGAGACGCTCGCGCGGCTGGAGGCGCTGACGCCGCTGGCGCCGCTGCATCAGCCGGCCAGCCTGGGGCCGATCCGCGTACTGCTGGCGTTGCAGCCCGACCTGCCGCAGATCGCCTGTTTCGATACCGCGTTTCATCACACGCTGCCCGACACCGCGACGCGGCTGCCCCTGCCGGCCAGCTATGGGGCGAAGGGTGTGCGGCGCTATGGCTTCCATGGCCTGTCCTACGAATATATCGCCTCCTGCCTGCCGGGCCTGTCGCCCCGGCTGGCGGCGGGGCGGACGATTGTCGCGCATCTGGGCAATGGTGCCAGCCTGTGCGCCATGGCGGCGGGGCGCAGCACGGAGACCACGATGGGGTTTTCGGTTCTCGACGGACTGGTGATGGGCACGCGCTGCGGGCAGATCGACCCTGGCGTGCTGCTGTACATGATGCGCGCCGAAGGGCTGGATGCGGCGGGGATCGAGAAGGTGCTGTATCATCAGGCCGGCCTGCTGGGTGTGTCGGGTGTATCCAGCGACGTGCGGGATTTGCAGGAGCGTGCGGCGGGCGACGCGGCGGCCCGCGAGGCGCTGGAGATGTTCACTTATCGGCTGGTGCAGCAGATCGGGGCCATGATCCCGGTGCTGGACGGGCTGGACGGGCTGGTCTTTACCGCCGGGATCGGCGAGCATGACGCCGCCATGCGGCAGGCGGCCTGTGCCCGCCTGGCCTGGCTGGGCGTGCGGCTGGACCAGGCCGCCAATGATGCCCATGCGGCCGTGATCAGCACGCCGGACAGCACGGTGGAGGTGCGGGTGATCCCGACGGATGAGGAAAGCATGATCCGGCGTCACGTCGCGGCCAGTCTCATGCAGGCATAGTCCGGGACAGGCATGATGCCGCCGGCAACGTCACAAAGGAAAGGAACGAAAATGAACGAGCCCCTTTCGGAGGTTCCGTCGGTCGCGCCTCTTTCGGAAACTGAACTCGCCCTGTTCAACCGCTGGTGGCATGCGGCCAACTACCTGTCCGTCGGCCAGATCTATCTGATGGCCAACCCGCTGCTGCGCGAACCGCTGCAACTGGAGCATACCAAGCCGCGCCTGCTGGGCCATTGGGGCACCACGCCGGGGCTGAATTTCCTCTGGCTGCATCTCAACCGCATCATCCGGGCGCGCGAGACATCGGTGCTCTTCATTGCCGGGCCGGGGCATGGGGCGCCGGGCCTGATCGCCAGCACCTATCTGGAGGGCACCTACAGCGAATATTTCCCTGAGGTGTCGCAGGATCTGGATGGGCTGGGACGGCTGATGAAGCAGTTCTCGTTCCCCGGCGGCATTCCCAGCCATGCGGCCGCCACCACGCCGGGTTCGATCCATGAGGGTGGCGAACTCGGTTATTCGCTTTCCCACGCTTATGGCGCGGCGTTCGACAACCCGGATCTGGTCGTCGCCTGTGTGATCGGTGATGGCGAGGCGGAAACCGGGCCGCTGGCGACTTCGTGGCACAGCAACAAATTCGTCGATCCTGCGACGGATGGCGCGGTGCTGCCGATCCTGCATCTGAATGGCTACAAGATCGCCAATCCGACGATTCTGGCCCGCATTGCGCCGCGGGAACTGGCGGCGCTGCTGCGTGGCTACGGCTATGATCCGATCTTCGTCGAAGGGCATGACCCCGACCCGATGCACCAGAAGATGGCGGCGGCCATGGATCTGGCGTTCGACCGCATTGCCGCCATCCAGAAGGCGGCACGGGAGGACGGCAAGACGGAGCGCCCCGCTTGGCCGATGATCGTGCTGCGCAGCCCCAAGGGCTGGACCGGCCCCAAGGAGATTGACGGGCTGCGGACCGAAGGCTACTGGCGCTCGCATCAGGTTCCGTTCTCCGACCTGACGCATCCGGGGCATCTTCAGGCGTTGGAGACCTGGTTGCGCAGCTATCGGCCGGACGATCTGTTCGACGAGTCCGGTCGGTTGTTCCCCGAGATCGCGGCCCTCGCCCCTTCGGGCACGCTGCGCATGAGTGCCAATCCGCATGCCAATGGCGGCCAGTTGAAGCGCCCGCTGCGGTTGCCCGATATTGCCGATTATGCGGTTGCCGTCACCAGTCCGGGACACGAGACCGGCGAGAGCACGCGCGTGATGGGCGAATGGCTGCGCGACGTGATGAAGCTGAACCTGGAGGCGCGCAATTTCCGGGTGCTGTCGCCGGACGAGAACAATTCCAACCGTCTGAACGCGGTGCTGGATGTCACCAACCGGGCTTGGAACGCCGAGACGTTCGATTACGACGACCATCTGGCGCGCGATGGCCATGTGATGGAGATCCTGAGCGAGCATACCTGCCAGGGATGGCTGGAAGGCTATCTGCTGACCGGGCGGCACGGCTTCCTGTCCTGCTACGAGGCGTTCATCCACATCGTCGATTCGATGGTGAACCAGCATGCCAAATGGTTGAAGACGGCGGCCGAGGTGCCGTGGCGCCGGTCGATCGCGTCGTTGAACTACCTGCTGACCTCGCATGTCTGGCGTCAGGACCATAACGGCTTCAGCCATCAGGACCCCGGCTTCATCGACCATGTGATCAACAAGAAGGCCGAATTCGTCCGCGTCTATCTGCCGCCCGATGCCAACACCCTGCTGTGGACGACCGCCCATTGCCTGCAAAGCTGGGACCGCATCAATGTGATCGTGGCCGGCAAGCAGCCCGAGCCGCAATGGCTGGGGCTGGATGATGCGATCCGCCATTGCGAGGCGGGCATCGGCATCTGGGAATGGGCCAGCAACGACAAGGGTGGCACGCCCGATGTGGTGATGGCCTGTGCTGGCGATGTGCCGACGCTGGAGACACTGGCGGCGGTGAAGCTGCTGCGAGAGCATGCGCCGGACCTGAAGGTGCGCGTGATCAACGTCGTGGACCTGATGACGCTGGATTCCCCCAGCCAGCATCCGCATGGGCTGGACGATGCCAGTTTCGATGCGCTGTTCACCCTCGACCGGCCGGTGATCTTTGCCTTCCATGGTTATCCGCAACTGATTCACAAGCTGATCTATCGCCGGGCGAATGCGCGGAATTTCCATGTCCACGGTTTCCGCGAGGAAGGATCGACCACGACGCCGTTCGACATGGTGGTGCGTAACCATCTTGACCGATTCCATCTGGTGTCGAACGTGATTGACCGCGTGCCGGGGCTGGCCACACGGGCCGCCTATGCCAAGCAGGCGATCCGCGACAAGCTGGTCGATCACACCCGCTATATCGCGGAACATGGTCGTGACCTGCCGGAAATCGAAGCCTGGCGCTGGTCGTAGAGCAGAGCCTGTTTGAATGCGTGCGTTCGAACAGGTAAAAAACTCGTAAAAACAATAAACTAGAGCATTTCCACCGAACCGATTTTCGGTGGAAATGCTCTAGACCTGCCGGTTACGCGGGTGGCCACGGGATGTCGTTGAGTGCGGCGGTCGCCTCCGTTACATGACATCCCGCCGCAGGATTTACGGCACATGCTTCTAGAGCCATATCCGTTCACACTGGTTCACGGATATGGCTCTAGATTATTGATTTTTCGAGCATCATGAGAACGGCGCGGAAGGGCGGCTCTGAGCCGTTGGTCCGGACTATCGGGCAATCTGATCCGACATTCGGTTGGCCGCCGTTGCTTTTATTGACCGACTGCTACAGTTCTCTATCGTTCCATATGGGTGTTTATTTTTGTCAAAATACGGGTTCTAAAGGATTCATTGATATCCATTTCCTCCCCGAATTCACGCGCTAAAGAGAATGCGTATTCAAGGACCATTTTTATACATTTCTCTTTGTAGTCGACATTCTCTGTATATTTTAACATGCCACCTTCGTAACATATGCGGTCTTCTACGTCATTGTCATTTGGGGTCTGGTTAAAGAACCATTTATTTTCAAGTATTTCTTTTGGGTTCCTTAGGAGTGTGTTGAGGGGGGCTATATAATGAGAGCCAGTGCCCTTATCTACCTCCCTTTTTCCTGCGGCGGTTATTTTTAGACGCATCACGATCCATTTATATATGTCCTGCCATCCGGACCGGCGTGGATAATGTGCTATACACAAATTTGAGCCACCGAAGTAATCTAATTCTTTGTTATTTCGATAGGCAGTATGATTACCCTCGTGTATATGGATATTTCCAGAGAGTTGACCTCTTACCACAACCTTGAAAACACCGATCTCCTCTCTCATCCGCCATGTCATTCTGTTTGGCACGATGATTTCGTCCTTGTTATCCAGGACCGTATCTTTGTAATTCCTCATCGGGAGCAGCATTGATTCAAAATGACCTGGAACGGACACGATAAAGTCCTTCATGCCATTGATACGCCCGCGCATATCGATAAATTCGTCGGCATCCAGAAAAAATACCCAGTTTGCCTTTAATTTTTGAGAAGCATAATTGTAAAGGAAAGTATTCCTTCCGCGCTCATCTGAAACAACGCTGTCGCATTCGATCAAAGTTATCGGAAAACCATCAGATATCAATGACTCGATTATATATAAGGTTTTGTCTTGGCTTCCATCATCAAGGATAACAAAATGATCTATAAAGCTTCTGTGGTGACGAATATTTGCTTCTATAATGTCATCCTCGTTGAGGATACGCATTACCGCCGTTAAATTCATTAATTTACCTCCTGTGGAGTATAAAATAAGTATTTAATTTATTTTTACACATTTGCGTCTGAGCATACAGCGCATACTTTAACAAATCCTTTCAGTTCTCTGATCGCCTATAAAAAATCACCACAGTAAAAATATCGTTTTTTATGATGAAGTCCGGCTTCTACGCAGCCCTGACGAGTGACCATATCTTGATTGCCAGCCACGGATTTTGCCTGCGCGCGCAGACATGCTTTCGGAACATTTCACCTGTTTGAATGCACATATTCAGACCGGGCCTGCTCTAGGCTCATATCCGTTCACGCTGGTTCACAGATATGGCACTAGATTATTGATTTTTCGAGCATCTTTATCCGACCGGATGAGTCCATCTGGTCGGATAAAGATGCTCTAGTTATGGAGAATGGCCAAGCCAAGAGCGTCGTTCCATCTCTTGCCGTTGAAGGTGACGGCGATACCTGTTTGCC
Organism: Gluconacetobacter dulcium; assembly: GCF_014174165.1. Lineage (GTDB taxonomy): Bacteria > Pseudomonadota > Alphaproteobacteria > Acetobacterales > Acetobacteraceae > Gluconacetobacter > Gluconacetobacter dulcium. The sequence continues at coordinate 30,971 of NZ_JABEQN010000034.1, forward strand.
TGTCATTGGATGGTTGTAATGTTGAATAGCAATCGGGACAAAAAACCACCTCACCTGTATCGGCTTTGGCAGGGAGGGATGCGAATGAAACCTTTCGCAAGGGCAGAGAAAAATTGCAAGATGAAGAATGTGATGAGGCTTGATGCTTCATGCTGCCATCATCATCTGTTTGTAGCTTTTTGTATATGCCGTTTTCTTGTACGAATAATTGATGAGTGACGGGATTGTTGATCAGAAAACCATCGGGGTGTTTCTGGCTCCATATATCGTCGTTTTCTGGGAAATTTGGTAGATATAGCCCCTTTTGGAAATAGGAATTTTTTAAGAAAAACAGGCTTCCCGTTTCTGAATCTATTTTCAGTGATATGGATTCTTTGGATTTTATTTCCAATGACTTGTTCTGCGTATCAGATACAAAGGAAAATGCATTCGAGTTTCCAATGCTGATTTTCTGGTCATCCGGTATGTTTAGACCATAATAAAACAGGCCCGTACCGGAGTTCGCGTCCAGACTGAATGATTTCTTGCCTCCGACTGTGAATTCCAGATTGCCGTTATGGGAGTTATATTTTTGTGTCGTCGTACCGTCGCTGCTATATGTAAGATTCATATTGTCACCCATCCAGATCACGGGAGGGCAATGTGCGCCGGCCTGGTCGGTCTGGCACATTGGCTTTGTCTCGCGTAGATCTATCGCAGACGTGGAGAATTTCCCGTACAGCATCAGAGTTTTTCCATAATATGCATCGTCGCTGTTTGTGCCGATCAGCAGCCCTTGGGAGACGGACATCGGGCTTCCGTGGTGCAGGGAGTCGATAACTAGCAGGGCGAGCGTGCGATTGTTGGGCGCTCCGCCGGTTGTATCCAGGCCGTCCGCATAAATATCCGCTTCCAGGGCGCCCATTCCTCCTGAACGAGAGGATGCCTCTTCTGTATCGTCTTTGGCAACGGCGGTCAGGGCTGTGATGGATGATCGCGGACCCTGGTGATCGAGCAAAGCATCGGGAGGACGCTCTACAACAAAATTCCCAGAGGAATTTACGGGACCGTCATAGGCGGAGGTAATCATCCAGTTCGTTTGACAATAGAAACTCTCCTTTGTCCGGATTGCAGCCTCATGGCAGCGTCCTAGGAGACCGGCAATCTGGTTATATCTTTCGTGAGGTGTTTCGATATCTCTCTGGAAAGACAACGAAGGAGGGGAATTTTCCCTCTGATTTCCTCGGAGCAATATAAAAAGGGGAAAATTTATTGGTGTGGGCGATACAGATTCCGGATTTTTCCAGAAAGACGATATTTCATGTAAAGGATTATTTTTTTTCTGCGGATATGATTTGTTTTTTTGGAAATCGGTATCAACGAATTGTACATTATGACGCAAGAGCTTCGATGTGAAATCATGTGCCTCCGCGTTCTGTATTGATAAAATAAGAGAATATAAAAATATTCTTCGTGTTTTCATGATTTCTGTGCCTTGCCGTCCATCATGTCACTTTACAGTCCATCTCTCTCATCTGTCTGACGAATTTTTGCGGCTATATATTGAATAATCGGTTCTTTTTTTGCATTTCGCTCCAATGTTTTCCGTTTTCTCTATAGGTATAGTGTTTGTAGATTTCAAATCCGCAGCTTGAAGCGTGATCCATGGTTATGAGTTTAACCATGTCTTTATATTCGTAGAATATATCTGTCTTGCTGAATATCGTGTCCATTATCGCTTGTGTTCCGGTCAAGTGGAATATTTCATAAGGCACATAATCTTTTGTTGTATTTTCCTTTTCGTAGTGATCTTCCAGGTTCAGGAATATTCTCTTTAAAATCGATTTCAGAATAAAGCTGCGCGATCTTCCTGCTATTACCGTATTCATGACGTTTATGATGTCCTGATCGTTTCTTTCCCATCCTTTTCCGAACAGAAGAACATCATAAGTGGAGAGTTTTTCCAGCGTCGAGGGAAGCAGGTGCGATTCTCTTTCTGCTATCCCGGTATGTGCATCGACATACATTCCACCGTATTCGAGGAGGAGAATAATCCGGGCGACGTCGGACCTGGCGGCTGGTATCGTTATGGAAGTGTATATTTTTCTCAGTCGTTCGCTCTTGATCAGGCCGATGACGTCGCTGTCGGAAAATACTTTAAATTCAGGAAAGTACCGGTTCCACTCCTCTTTTGAATGCGGGTATCGTATTTCCGGATGGGACCAATATGTGAATATCATTTTCGATATCTTTCTTTATATGAATATTGTTTCTGATTCTGTTTTTTTCTTGTTGTAACGCTAGGTATTCATTCGAGCAGCGATTCCAGAATGCGCAGATATGTAATCTTACTGTTTTCCATGAAGATTCGGTGAATCGTATTCCGGCGTAGCATGTGCCATAGCGTCTCGTCGGTGTAGGCTAGGCTCAGGACGTCAGCGAATGCTTCTGGGGCGTTGACGGGTGCGCAGGCGAGATCCGATCCGGCGGTCCAGCCGATCTGCTGGCAGAGGAGGTCGGTGGCGACGATGGGAAGGCCGTGGGCGGCGGCTTCGTGAATCTTGTAGGGAATGCCCGCCGCGAAGCGGGTCGGGGCGATGAAGACGCGGTGCGATTCATAGAGTGGGCCCAGGTCTTCGACGAAGCCGAGCAGGTCGAAGCGTGGGTGCGTCAGGATCGAAGCGAGGTCGATGCCCTCCGCGAGATGGCCCGCGACGCGGATACGGGCCTCGGGGGGGAGAAGGTGGCCATATTCGGGTAGAACCTGGTCGTTCAGCCATGTCAGCGCGTCCAGATTGGGGGATTGCGGGTTCTGGATCGCGCCGACGAACAGGACGTGTGCGCGGGCGGCGAAGGGACGGGGCTGCGGGGCAGGCGTTTTGACATGGCCCAGTACCGCGACCGCGCGATGCACCTCCGGGGCGAGCAGGTCGGCTTCGGCCTGGCTGACGGCCACGAACCGGTCGACGAAATCGGTGGCGCGGAATTCATGGCGCAGCATGGCTGCCAGCGTGGGCAGGTCTGGCCGGTTCTCCAACTGCATCCGGCCCCGTTCGCGTAGCGAGGCGATGGCCTCGGTGTCGAGAATGATGCGGCAGTCCGTGAGCGCGGCACGGCAGGCGGCGATGATCGGGCGCAGGCGGGCGGCATTATGGGTCCGGCCGATCCACAGGACATCGTAATAGCCCGATCGGGCGTGCAGGAAGGCGTCCAGGTCGGCGATTCCACGGTCCCAGATGATTTCCGCGCGGTCGGGCAGGTCGCGATAACGGCCCGCCGGGGCCTCGCGCGGTGGGAAGACCGGATAGACGGTCACATGCAGGCCCAGATCCTCGACCATCAGGCGCACGATGTCGTTCGAGCGGGGAAAGCCGGCGCCGATGGCCGGTTGGGGCAGGTAATCTTCGATGAACAGGACGTGTTTTTGCGTTCTCGCGCTGGTGCGTGCCCTCAGCAGGTTCGCGCTGTCGCGCGTGTAGTACCCTTCGATCTCGTCGCGGTGTCTATGGAAGAACCTGCCGATATTCCGGCCCAGGATGGTGTCGATGTCCGCCGGATTGCCGCTGCCGGACTCGTAATGCAGCACGGCTACGTCGGGGTCGTAGAGCACGTCGAAGCCTTGCTGGCGGATCCGGACGCAGAGGTCGGTGTCCTCATAATAGGCCGGGCTGAAATGCGGATCGAAGCCGTGCAGCGCCTTGGCCAGTTCGGTACGGACCATCAGGAATGCGCCGGAGCAGAAATCGACCGCCCGCGCGTAATTGGCTTCGGGGCAGAGTGGGGAGGCGTCGCGCAGGTAGCCCGATGTGGTGCCGTCATTCCAGATGATGCTGCCCGCTTCCTGAAGCCGGCCGGTGGTGCGGATCAGCTTCGCACCGACGGCACCGGTACGGGCCTCCCGCCGCAGGCGGTGTAGTGCGGCCGCGATCGCGCCGGGGAAAATCTCGACATCGTTGTTCAGGAACAGGACATAGGGTGCGGCAACCCGTGCGAGCCCGGCGTTGGAGCCGGCGAGGAAGCCGATATTTTCCGCCAGCCGGACGATATCGAGCCCGTGGACATACCGTTCGATCCGGCGGGTCTCGTCTCGCGAAGCGCCATCGACCAGGATCACCTGCACTGGCCCCGGACAGGTGGCCCGCAGCGAGGACAGCGCGGTCATGGTGAAGGCGAACTGGTCGTGGACGACCATGACGACGCTGAAATCGGGAAGGTCGCAGGAAAAATCGAGTGGGCGGGCCATCAGGGTGCTGGTGCGTGCATCGGCCAGCAGGCGAAAGGCGCGGCGGCAATGCAGCTCGGCGCTCTCCGCAGGTTTCTCGCCGTCCGGCAGCGCGCCGGAGAGGGCGGCATAGGCAGCGAAGGGGGTAGGGTAACACCCTCGGCCGATCGCCTCGATCACGCCGGGGTCTTTCGCATAGGCGGCGAGATCGACCTGCGGATGGGGACGGCGTGCTTCCTGCTGGCCGTATCGCAGGAAATGCGCGTAGCCGTTGCGGAAAGCGCCCGTCGCGACGGCATGGGCCACGTCCGGATGGCTGGTTGCATAGAACCGTTCGGAGAAGAACGGCAGGGGATCGAAAGCGGCTGGCGTCGTGGTGATCAGGTAATGGCGCAGGGGATGGCCCCATTCCGGCATCCGGTCCGAGACGGTGGGATAGGCCCGCAGATACCAGGCGGGATCGAAGAACCAGGATGTCCGACGGGAGGCGTTCTCTGGCGCGTGCAGGTTTTCCATGAAGGCGACGAATGGGCCGAGCCGCGTGTCATGGAGGAAATCCGGGTTTTCCTTGAGGAAGAGCGAGGTGGAAAAGAACAGGGAGGCGTCCCGGCCTTCCCTTGCGCCGTAGGACAGGAAATGATCGTAGCCGTTGCGCAGGCCGTGATGTTCGACTTCTTCGAGCGACAGGCCGAGTTGGGTTTCCCGATAGAAGAGTTCGTCGAAGAAACCGTTCGGATTGCGGTCGCTGAAGCCTTCCGCGCAATAATGGGCGAAGCCTGACGGGACCTCGTGTGCGCGAATGGCCTCGTCTATGTCGGCATAGGCCTGGCGATACCATTCCTCGTCGAAGAACGGGTTGGGGGAATGACCCAGGGGTTCGCCGCATTCCTTGTAGAAGGCCAGGATGTCCGCCTCGTCCCGCAGGTCGGCGACGGCGGGGATGAAGGCGTAGCGGCGGCGATACCACGCGGCGTCGAACCGCCACCATGCGGGTTTCGCGGCCGGTTGTTCCGCCGGCTGGTCCATGGGCGTCATGATCGCGTCCTTGTCGTCGGCCTGGGTCACTGGATGCGGAGCAGCCAGGGTGTCAGCAGCACGGTGGCCAGGGAGGCGATGGGCAGGTGCAGCGGCACGGTCAGGCCGGTGCCCGTTGCCCTGACGCGCGCGGCCGGCGCGCCGATATCGAAGGTGATGACCGGCACATTCTGCCGCCAGAACTCGGTCAGGATATAGGACCAGGTTTCCGGCCAGATCGCGGGCAGGAAACCCCAGTCGCACGGGTGGCGCCGGATCAGGGCGGCCAGTTCGTGCTCGCCATAGCGGCCGGTGATCTCGACGACGCCGGTGGCCAGCAGCCTTGGATCGTCACAGGTGTAGCCGATGATGACGAAGCGCAGCGGCAGGTCGTGGTCCGCGACATGTCGGGCCAGCGCGAGCAGGATATTATAGCCCTTCTCGATCCCGATGGCGCCGATCAGGAGGATGCGCCGTATCTCGTCTGGTGCCTTCGGCAGGAAGGTCGCGGGGCGGGTCGGGACGGGCGGTTCCCACTGGGCCAGGGTGATCGGGGCGTCGATGTGGCGGCGATAGCGGTCCGCGACGTCCTGGCAGGAGGCGATGATGGCGCCGGCGCGCCGGAACAGATCGTCGCTCAGGTCGCGCAGCAGCTCCAGGGGGGCGTCGTCGCTGTTCAGGGACCCCAGATCGGCGATGCAGCGCTGGCAGACATCGCGCGCCGGTTCGCCGCAATAGAGATTGTTGTGCGACACCAGCGTGATGCGTGGGCAGAACCAGGAATAATCGTGCAGATACACGACATAATCGATTCCGCTGCGCGAGACCCAGTGCACGTCGCGGATTCCGGCCCCGATATAGCTGTGGATTTCGATCCTGTCGCATCCCAGATCGAGCAGCAGCGTGCGTAGCTCCGTGCCCTTTCGCGGCGCGGTGATGTTCGGATAATCCTCCGGCAGGAAGGGGATGATCGTCCAGCCCGTGTCTCCGTTGCCTGAACGGTGGGGTGAGAGGATCAGCGGCACATGGCCGGCGGCCAGGTTTTCGCCCGCGCGCTCGGTCACGAAACGCTGGACGCCGCCTTGGCGGTCGTGGGTCAGCAGCGCCACGACGGGGCGCCCGGCGATGGCGTGGCGCAGGCGGGAAAGGTCGAGATTCCGGCGGAAGGGGCGTAGCGGATCGCGCGCCTGCCAGACCTGGACCATCCGGTCATATCCGGGGTGCAGGCCGTTGAGGGTCGCCAGGTTGCGGCGGATCAGGTCGTTTCGGACGGCGCTGAAGGATTGTCCTTCCGCGTGGCCGACGAAGGTTTGCAGGCAGACCACATGCCGCCAGCCCAGGGCGGCGGCGCGGCGGCTGAAATCATTTTCCTCGCCATAGCCTTGTGCGAAGACGTCTTCGCGCAGCAGGCCGGTCTGATGCAGGCAATCGGCGCGGATATACATGCAATAGCCGTGCGCGGTCGGAACGTCGATCAGGGCGTCGTTCTCGCATGCCGCGATGCGCTCCGCCGTCTCGACGACTTCTTCATAGGCTGGCACGGGATTCTGGCCGTTTGCATTCGGGTAGCTGAAAATCGTTGCGGCGTTGGAGAGCGGTGTGGCGGTGCCGATATCGGGCGCGCGATAGACGGTGCGCCGCAAGGCCGCGATCCAGTGCGGAGGGGGCAGCGTGTCGCTGTTCAGGAGAATGGCGTCTTCATCCCGCTCCACCGCGCGCAGGCCGCGATTGGCGGAAAAGGTGAAGCCGCCATTGCGGGCGTTGGTCAGGACCGTGACGCCATCGAGCCCGGCCAGTGTGTCGAGAAAGGCGGTGATCCGTTCATCGGGCGAGCAGTCATTGACGATGACTACTCGTTCGTTCGGCCCACGATGCTGGAGGACCAGCGTGATGCATGTGCGGGTGACTTCGTAGCCGCGATAGACGGGAATGATGACCGCGACCTGACGGGCAGGGATTGTGGGAGCAGCGGCTTCGGGCACCGTGAAGCGGGGGGTGTAGAGGGTCGGGAAGGGTTGGTTGAAACTAGGCCGTACCGCCGTGGGATGTGCGCTGGGGAACAAGGTGGCGACCCATTCCGCCTGCGTGCGGGCGTAGCGCCCGCCGGCGAGGGGGTCGAGCGGGCTGCCGTAAAAGGCGCGGCCGAAGCGGTCGGTGACCTTGACCGCCGGCGTCCGGGCGCCCAGGAGGTCCTGCCATGGAATGACGAAGTCGGTGCGCGGCTTTTCGGGCAGGAGCAGTTCGTCATCGGGCTGCCCGACCGTTGCGTCGAACAGCATGTGGTCGTCCTGGGCGGCGCGCACATGGATCTGGTCGGCGGCTCCCGGATTGTTGGGGTAACGGCACCACCCGCTCAGTCCCTCGGCCGTGCCCTCGATGAATCCTTCGAAGGCCCAGACTGTCCGGCTGTCGATGCCGCTACCCAGCAGGCCGCGGCCCTCCTGAAGGATGTCGATGCGTGGCAGGTGGGCCGGCAGGATAAAATTACTGATTTCCCAGACCTGATAGCCAGGAGGGTGGGTCAGCAAGGCCAGGTCGGCGGGGCGTTCCTTTCCGTCATGGGACAGGACGAGGTTGCGGGCGGCGTGATCCGGCAGGCCGGCGACGAGGCGCCCGTCGGGCAACATGGCGCACCATGCCGAACAGCGATTGGCTTCGGCGACGGCGCTGAAGAGGGAAAAGGCGATATCGGGAAAAATGACGGCGGTTTCGCGCAGGAGAGCCCGCAGTTCGGCAAAGGCGCGATCGTGGGCGCCGAAACGCATACGGGTGATCAGCAGGAAAAACCGCGCCAGTGGCGAGAGGGTGACCGAAGAGAGAAATTCGAAAGCCTCCGAAGCGCGTGGCTCGTGCAGTGCCAGGCGGCAGAAGCCGATACCCAGCGTGATGTCGCGCGCGCTTGGATGCGATCGTTGCAGATATTCCAGCCGGGGCAGGATGGATTCCGGGGTTTGCGGAATGCCTTCCAGTTCTTCGTGGCGAGACGAAAGAACGTCGCCGTACCGGGCGGAGATGTCCCGCACGAAGCCGTCGATCGTCGTCTCCATTATGCGGTCGGCTTGTCCGGTCATGGGGACGTCAGGCGGCGCAGAAGCCGCGCCAGGTGTCATAGACCGGTTCCAGCGCCTTGGAGGGGGCCCGTAACTCGGCGCGGCCGACATTCAGCCAATGCATTTTGCCGTTGGTCCATTCGCCGCGCAGGACGGAGGCGGCGACATCGGGGTTATTCTTCAGGTACCATTTTTCGTCGAATTCCTTGCCGTCGGTGTCGCGGCCTTCGAAGAAACCGACCTGGATGAAATGGTCATGGCCGCTTTTCAGTTCGCCGCGATGGATCGCGGCATCCACATCGGGATTCGCCCGCAGATAGGCCGCTTCGTCGAACGGTACGGTCCTGAGGTAGGTGGTTATCAGGAATTTGAAAACATCTTCTGGAATAACGACTTTTCCATTTTCAGTTTTCGTTAAACGTTTAACTGAAGAATAAAGAATCACGATATTTCTCCAGAGAAAGAGTCCGTAAAATGGATATTTCTTTCTCTGGATACCGACTTGAAGTAAATATAAGGTAAAATTTTTCACCATTCTGCGCATGAAGCCGGATATCTCCCGGGGTTTTCATGCGGATAAAGAGTGAAGATTTAATAAAGATATGGTTTTTATTTCTTCGCGGCTATGTGAAGAATGAGGCGTGCGTCAGCCTGGGGCCTTTTGTATAAAAACAAGGGCGATATCATTATGCCGGATAATCAGGCTGACACCGGGGCTGAACGCAACGGGAGCGGCATGTTCGGTCGGCCTTTCTTCCTTGTCAGGACAGAAAGAAAGGCGATCCGATTACTCCTTGAAGGCGCGGGCGAGGATATTCTGCTTTTCCAGCGAGACGGGTAGCGCGGTTGCGGTCACGGCCGCGCCCTGCCAGCCCGCCCCCATGGCGGTGTAGAGATTGACCGCATCCTGCAACCGCTCCAGCCGCGCCACGGCCTCGGCGTTTTCGGCCGCCAGCGCGGTGCGCTCGGTCGTCAGCACTTCTAGGAAACCGACCAGACCGGCGCTGTAGAGCTTGCGCGCCCGGTCGCTGGCCAGCCGGCTGTCTTCGGCCGCCTTGTGCAGCAGTTCGGTATGTTCCACGTCGTCATGCCAGGCCGCCATCGCGTCCTCGACCTCGCGGAACGCCGTCAGCACCGTCTGGCGGTAGTTCAGGCGGCTGGCTTCCGCCGCCGCCTGCATCCCGCGCACCTGCGCCGTCAGCTTGCCGCCATGCGCCAGCGGCAGCGAGGCGAGCATGAAGAACTGCCAACTCAGCGCCCCCGCCTGGAAAAGCTGGTACATCGCCGAGGCATTGGGGTTGAAGTTCAGCGGAATGCTGAAATTCGGATACATCTGCGCCACCGCGACCCCGATCCGCGCCGTGGCCTCGGCATAGGCGCGTTCGGCCCGGCGGATGTCCGGCCGGTTGGCCAGCACGATCGAGGGCATGGTCGCGGGGAACGCGGGCACCGTGGGCAACGGACGGGCGATCTTCAGTTCCGCTTCCGTCGTGCCGGGCATCTGGCCCATCAGCACATCGAGCGCGTGCGTGATCTGGGCGATATGCGTGCGCAGCGGCTCGCGCGCCGCAAGCTGGCTGTCCAGTTCCGCCTTCGCCTGCGCGATCTGCAACGTGTTGCCCACGCCTTCCAGATACAGCCGCTGCGTCAGGTCATAGGCTTCCTGCGCCACGCGGATATTGCGGTTCGAGATTTCCAGCCGCAACTGGGTGTCGCGCAGCACCATATAGTCGCTGACCAGTGCCGAGAGCATCGTCATCAGCACCGCGCGCCGGTCCTCCACGGTCTCCTCGACCGCGCGTTCCTGCGCTTCCACGCTGCGGCGGATGCGGCCGAACACGTCGATCTGCCAGCTCGCGCTCACCCCATAGGACAGATACGACGCACCGGGCCGGTTGGCCGGGTTGCCCGGACGCAGCGGCCAGTTGTCGATATTGAGCGAGTAGCGCGAATCACCGTTGGTGGTGTTGGCGTCGATCTGCGGATACCAGGCAGACGCCTGACTGTCGCGCAGCGCCCGTTCGGCGAGAATGCGCTGGCCGGCGATCTGCAGATCGTAATTGCCGCCGATGGCGCGGTCCACCAGCCGGTCGAGTTCCGCATCGTTGAAGCGGTGCCACCAATCCTTCAGTTCGGCATTGGTGCGTGCGATCTCGGCATCGGTCGCCGGATGCTCGTCTTCGGTAAAGTGCTCGGGCACCTTCATCCGGTCCGGCTGGTAGCGCGGACCGACCGTGCACCCCGCCATCACCAGCGCCGAGGTCAGGACCAGGCCGGCCCGTCGGGTCTTCGTCATCATGGTCATGCTCGCGCCGGGGGCCTTACAGATGGTCTTGCAGCCAGGTGGTCAGATGCCCCTTCTGGCTGCGCGATTGCGGGCCGACACTCACCGTGCAGGT
>NZ_JABEQN010000035.1 GCF_014174165.1 Gluconacetobacter dulcium
GGAAGGCGCGCGAAAGATCGCAGCCGATGACGGGCTGTGGCATGGTGAGGGCTCCTGTCCATGTCATGCGGGATCGAAAGTCCCAAGCAACTGTTCAGGGTTGAGCAAAGGTGGAAGGGACCCATGCTCCCAAACGGGCTCCAGACCCTCGGGGGGGACGGGCTCCCTTCCGCTATACATCCTCGCACATCACCAACAGACAGGGGGGGGGGGGGGGGTAGCTTCAATAGCAGAGGCGGCGTCAGCCGCCCGTCCGCGCAGCGGACGCCTTAACCCCAGCGATCGTGCTTTTGCACGAATTGCGCTTACGGAGCGACCGAGGTCTGTTGCTATGTCCGTCACCGGCTTGGCCGTCGGGTACACGCGCTCAAGTAAATCTTCCTCGTCGCGCAGCCAGAAGCGCGTCGGCTTCCATTCGTTGTGCGTATACTGCGCGCTTGCGCGCCACTCGCCAAGGGTCTCGTATAATGTCTTGCTGAGATCAGCGGGTTCGGGAGGCGGCCCAACCTTTATCGGACGCCTGTAATAGCGAAAGCAGACTGCGCTCTGCAGCATCGACCCTCAATCCCTGGTGTTCGAACGGTGTGAATGTATCCTTTCGATGCAGCATAGTACAAAATGTTCCACAGTTCGCCCTATTTTTAACACTATGTTTAGATCCGTGGGGCTACAACTAAACGGCGAGTAACTGCCAAAAATACCCGCTTATGGCTCATACGCATAACAGGTATGCGTTCTACGCCTATCAGCGACGTGCCATTCCCAGGTGACCGTGCGCGCTCCGAGTTACACACGAGTTCATTATTCTCCCCACGAACAAGCAGATTCAGGAAGCGAGCCGCAATAATCAGTTCGCGGCACATTTTCTTGCTGGGGAAGGGCTGCGCGATGTCGAACGAAGAGCGGGAGAGTAATGACCGAGAGAATGACAAGAGGCCGGATTGGCTGACCTATAAACACGCCCGGCAGGCGTTGGCCCAGCCACGGCGGGACCTTATGCGATTTTTACCACCATCGAGACCGGTCCCCGCAGGGCTAAAAGAGCCATGAGGACTTTCGCGAGGGCGGGGTTAACAATCCTCATACTGGCGTCTTCTGTCACCCCAGAGGTGGTGCGTGCTGATGACACGCCTGCCGGGTGCGAGGCCCTGGTGCAGGCGGCGGCGACCGGGATCGCTGCCGACCTCAAGGCGGATGACGCGACGATCCATCAACCTCAGTCGGTAACCAAGTTCACCTGTCTGGGGAATTTCTTTAACGGTATTGGGCTCGATGTCCTTACCAACGGGATCAATATAGCGAGCATCGCCCAGGCGGCTATGGGTAAGGTGTGCTCGGAACTGACGTCCGAGTGGGAGAGCCTGCAAGGCGCCGCACAGTGCGGATTGTCGGTCACCGGGCTCGACACGAATTTCAACCTCGGCCTGGGCGCGGGCAGCTTTTGCCCGACTATCAATGTCGGCGGTGGCGGTGACAATCTTCTTAACGCTGGCATGAATGCCTCGGGGAATGTTTCGTGGGATGTCTCTGGGCGCACACAACTTCCCGACGGATATTCGCTTGCTTTGATTGGAAGTAGCACCGGCTATTCTACGGTGGAACAGTAATGGCGCGGCTCACAAGTTCCTTCATGCGGTTTTTGGTCATTGTTGCGTTCTCGTTCATTGTCGGCACGATGAGCGCGCCCCGCCCGGCCTATGCGCTGTTTGATAGCGTTCCGATCGTGCACGCGATTATAGAAATGCAGGCAGTGCTCAATGGCACGCTGTCGGCCTTCCAGAATATGGTGAATCTGGCGCTTGGTCGGATCAATGGGGTTCTTGGGCCAGGCTTCGCCCAGCTTAGCAATTACATGAAGGCGCAGGTCGGGGCGCAAGAACAGATTGCCGATGCAACTAACATGGTGAATGCGCGGCTGGCGCGCGAGGTGCGAAATTCTGAACAACGCAACAATCATGCCGTAAACCGGCAGGACTGTCTGAATCTCGAAGGCGGGCAGGCCGCCGTCGTGGCGGCGAGGAAGGGTGGCGACGTAGCGGCTGCCCTAGATTCAGGCAAAAGCGGGAGAGCCGAGGCTCACAAGGGTACGCCTGCATGGGAGGGGGCCGGGCAGGCACAGCAGGCCGCCAACAATAACCATTTCAGTCTATATTGTTCAGACGCGGAAGCGGATGCGGGCGTCTGCACGCTCGCGTCCCAGGAACAAAAGGACGCGGACCAGAACGCAAGCAGCCTCCTTACGCCGCCTGTCTATGTCGACAAGCAGGCAATTACGCGGGCGAACGACTATGCCACAACGCTGATCCAACCGTCGCCTCCGGCAGCTCTGCGCGGGAGCAGCCTTACGTCTATCGAGGGACAAGGTTCGCTTCCTGGGCGCAGGTCCTACAACGCGGCTATCACATTGGCGGAACACGTCACCGATGGCGTCCTGGGTTGGCACGCGAATACCGTGTCGCTGAGTTCCGCGCAGAAGGCGGAGGCAACACGGGAAGGAATAACGAATACCGATGCCGGCAGCGAATACGAGGCGACTGACCTCGAGATAAACCGGAAATATAGTGGTACGGATTGGCAAGCTGACCTTCAGGCAATGCCGGCGCCAAAATCCGTGCTCGTTCAGATTGCGCTGCTCGATGCTCAGCGGAACTGGATTCTCTGGCAGCAATACAAGCTGGAGCAACAGCGCGCATTGATGGAGGCAACAAGGCTCTCCATCGAAGCCGAGCGCCGTTTACGACCGGTCACGCCGATGCCGGTTCCAACCTCAACACTGAATTAGAGGACTTCGTCATGTCGGAAACAGGCGTAGCCGCATCTGGGCCCCTTGGAATGGCGCTGGCAGCGCTCGACGCGCAGCAAGCTCGCGTGCCCGAGGCGGAGCGCGGGCTCGGAAAAGAAGTGGCCGATTTGCGAGAGCGGCTGGAGGAGAACCCCCGCCTGGAAAGCGACGCCCGTTTCACCACGGAGGTCGCTTGGCTTGTCCAGGATTGGAAGGCGCTTAGCGGCACTGGGGAGGATCCCAAGATTTCCCCGCTCCTCGCTGCCGGTCTCCGCAGCTTCGCGACGGACCTTCCCGGTCTCGAGAACGATGAAATGAAGGGAATGCTCCGCAAGGCGGGTGATCTTGAGGATCGCTCACTCGCCCGAGACATCAGGCAGCAGGCGCTTCAGGTCGCAGAGATGACGCCGGAGGACCAGGCGTCGATTGCGGCAGCAAGGATCGCCGCAGTGCTTGACTACCGCCTCGGTCGCGCGAACGCTGCACCTGCACCTGCACCTGCACCTGCACCTGCACCTGCACCTGCACCTGCACCTGCACCTGCACCTGCACCTGCACCTGCACCTGCACCTGCACCTGCACCTGCACCCGGAACTCCGCCCGAGCAGGCGGAGGCCTCCGAGCCACGTTCCCAGCCGGAGAATGGTCCGCTGAGCGGCGGGGATGGGCAAAGGCCGTCTGAAAGCCCGGCGGCTGGCTTTGCGGACAGCGATCCCTATCCTCCATCGGGAGGGGCGGCACCGGAAATGCCTCCAGGTGAGGAGGAGGCGTATTTGCGCTCGCTCGGCGTTGAGGCCGACCAAGGGCGAAGGGCAGAGCGTCGTTCGACAGACGGAGGTAATCGAACCGCGAGGCCCCTGGATGCGGAAAGTCCAACTGGCACGACCCCTGATAATTTCAACGGCGCGGAAGGCCCTGAGGCACGCGAGCAACGTGCGCGCCTTGAGGAGGACCATAGGGCGACGACCGCAGAAGACAGCAGGCCGTCGGAGGCCGTGAGGCCGGGTCCCTCCACACAGAATAGTGGCGGGCCCGGTCGAGACCCCTTGTCCAGGGAGGGAGATTACGAGTCCGGTCCCGCAGCGAAGAGCCAGCCCAGCACGCAGCCGACTGCAGACAAAGCAAAGGCGCACGCCGCCGTTTTTGGGGGTGCCGTTCGCAGTGCATTGGGAAACTTCATGGCCGATCGCCGCGAGCAAAGTGACGCGCGCCATCTCGAAGGACGAACCCGCAAAGTTCGCGACGCTAGCCGGGCGGTTGAAGAGGATCTCGGAGCGCTGAGGAAGGTAGGGCGAGATTTCTTCGAGGCGTTCGACGAGGCTACCGCGAAGGAGGGCGCCAGTGTCGAGAAGGTAATTGCAGGCATGACCGAGAACGGGGCGTATGGGGATCTGAGGAAGCAATACCACACTGCGCTCGATCAGACGCCCGGCTTCGCTGACGCCTGGGAAAAGCTTAGGAAATCCGCGGGGCGGCTTGGGAAAGAGGCGGAACTTCTCGCATCCGATGCATCCGTACGCGGGGCCTCCGGCGACGCTTCGGTGAAGGCGGCAGAGGAAGAGGCCGCGAAGGTAGGACACAAACTCGAAAAATTGCCGGGCCATGAGCCTGGAAAGGATTTTATCAAGGAGGTCGGCGCTGCGCTTGAAAGGCTGGTGAACCGCTTCCGCGATTTTTTTACAGAAGACCGAAAGCGGACGAGGGACCGGGCGCCAGATAACAGCCCCAGCCCTGGGGCCTGACCAAATGGGCCTGTTGAGAGTCGAGAACCTCAAAAAAGGCGCCCGCCACGGTGTGATCGCCCTCGCGATGCTCTGCGCTCGTTTCGGAACGGCGTTCGCAGATACAGACCCGTCCTCAATTTCCTGGAGCGACCTTAGCGCGGGGGACGATTGGAGCGCCCAAGTTCTGGACTCTCTGTTCCCAATGACATCCGGCGGCTCAACGGCTGCCGGCACGATGCTTCAGTACATTTCTGCCTATGTGATGCTGATTGCCGCATTCTGGATCACGTACGGCTCCGTCGTCCAACTGCATAGGACCGCAGAGTCAGGCAAGATTCTTTCGGCGCACTTTTCTGGCTGGGCGCCGATACGGATCGTGATGTCCGTAGCGCTCATGGTCCCCGTGGCATCGAATAATGGGTTCTCCGTGGGCCAAGCCATCCTTGTTCAGGACCTGGCTAAACCCTCGATCGGCATGGCCAGGAATCTTAACAACGTGGTGGCGAAAGCGGTTGGCCCTGATGCATTGCCAATTGCCGAGCCAATTATTCCCGGGACACGTCAGGTCGTGATGGCGGTCATGGAGAGTGAGTTGTGCCGCGCACTGGTTGGGGCCGCGACCCACAACCCGCTCGTCGCGCCCGAGCCTTCGGTCGTCAACCCGGGGGGCGGAGCCGCGGTAACAGTTGATTATAAGCTGTCATCGGGGAACGCGAGTGGCACGTCCGTCTGCGGGAGCATCCGGGTGAGCATCCCGAGCCAAGAGGGACAGCACGCGCTTGGGACGACGATCGATCTCTCCGACGTGTCCGCGCAACAAGTGACCGCGCTCAAAAGCCTCATAGAGGCTGTCCGACCGCCGATGGAGACTCTGGCCACGACGTTGTGGCAGACCCGTGATGCAACCGCGTTGCGAGCCATGGACGCGGTCCTGGTGTCCGCGAACACAGCATATTCGGCCGCGTTAACCTCTGCCGCAAGCACAGCCGTAAGCAAGATCCGAGCTCAATACTCTGACGGGGCGTCCTCCACCACCGATTCTGGCTATTTGGCGATGAAAAACCTCGGCTGGACAGGGCTTGGCGCCTATTATCTCGAGATCTCGCGGCTCAACTCTGAAGTGCTCGCTGTGGCGTCGATCGTCCCTTCGGTGACTCACCCTAACTGGCAGGGGCTCGGTCACGATTTAATGCTGGATCTCGCAGCTTCCGCGGATGCCATCGAGCGGTACCAGGCGACTGAAGAAAAGCAGCTTGCAGCCGCTGACAGTCCGAGCGCTCCCAATGGGGCCATGCGCCTGTATCACAATGGGGAGATCCCAGACTCTGCCGAGAGCGGGTTGGACAAAGCCCTCCAAGCGGTTGGCGTGTCGAACGGCTTGATGACGTTGATTGTGAATCATCTCATCTCACCTACGTCGGGCACGGGTTGGACCGACCCGCTCGGCGCGATGATAACCCTCGGGCACATTCTGATTCACACTGCGCTGGCAATCATCGGGGGCGCGGCAATCGCCAGTAGCAAGACTGCTTCCGGTCTGGCGACTGCCGCGAACCTCGTGACGGGTGACCTGCCTGCGGCTGCTGCCTCTGCCACCACATTTGCATTGAGCGGGTTGATCAAGGCGCTACTGACACCGATTTTCGCGGGCGCCTTTCTGCTGCTCGGTCCTGGGATCACTCTCGCGTATGTGCTGCCAATGACGCCCTTCGCCTATTGGACAGTGGGTGTCGCGGGTTGGTATCTGGTCGTCATCGAGGCTGTTGTCGGGTTCCCGCTTTGGATGCTGGCTCACATGGTATTCAAGGGCGACGGTCTGCACGGTGGCGGCCTGCGCGGGTATGAGGTTTTGTTCACCATCATCTTCCGACCGGTGATGATGATCGCAGGTCTTATCTTCAGCTACACAGTGTTTGCGGCCATATCGTGGTTGATTATGAAAGGCTTTACAGTAGCAACCGGCTTCGTGTTCGATCATGGGTGGCTTCTGGACAATATGATCGGTCTGATCGTGCTCCTATGCATGTTTGTCACGATGGAAATGAGCCTCGCGGTCATGGCATTCCGGCTGATCTCAACATTGCCGCATCACATTCCAGCCATGGCCGGCATGACCAGCATTGGCCGTGTCGATAGTGACGACTTCTCCGACAAAAGCACTGGGCAGGGTCTTTCCACGCCCACGGAGAAGGCCGCGGGCTTGGCGAGAGACACAGCGGTTGGCCTTGGAAACGGAGGCAATGGTCCGGAAAACATAGACAAAGCCGGCGCCCCGCCTGTAGATTCGGCGACGAGGTCGCTGATGATGATCGCTGGCCAGGAAGAAGAGTAGGTTTAAGGGATCCGGCGCATGGATATGCTTGCTTACGACAAACTGGTTCGGATTACCAAGGCGACGGAGGCAGCTGCGTCCGCGATGGCTCGTGCGCAGAAACAGGGGGTGGCGGTCCCGCTCTCTCAATATAACGAACTTGCCGACATGTATAATAGTCTCGTTGTGAAATATAATGCACTGTATCACGAACGCGATCGGCAGAAAGAGAAGTTGGCCGAATGGATTGAATATGGCGACAAGACTGCCGCCCGTAGGGACGAATTAAAGGAAATTGCGCAGAACTCCCTGCGCCGAGAGAAAACAATTGCGGAAGAGCGGGATGCGTTGAGGGAGCGCGCGAGAGCCCTAGCGGAAACGTGCGACGACTTGACCGCCAAATACCAAGACCTGTGCACCAAGGGTAAAAATTGGGCCGACATGTGGAAGGCCCGAGCGGAGGCGGCTGAGAAGGAACTGGCCGATCTCAAAAGCGCGACTAAGCCCGTCTCGCCGTCCAAGGCAGCATGATGCACTGGTGCCGCGTCTCCGCCGTAGTGGTCCTCGGGTTGGGCGTCGCCGGATGCGCGCACGGCAACATACGGTCGGTCGCCTCTTACCATCCGCCGCCTCCGCCCCATGTGAAGCAATCCCTGTTTGACCCATACGCGCCGTACGGCTCCACACCGGCGGTGTGGCGGCCGGCGTTGGCCTCACGGGCCGGGACGATCGTCAAACCGAACGATCCAGTGGACCAGGCCGATCGGCCGAGCTACGAGACCAGCGCCTGGTCGATCGATCAGAAAGCTGCGAAGGCCGGGACGTTCTGAAGCGGCCTGTTCAGGGCAGGATGTATGCCAGAAGGCCGCCTAAGGCGACTGCCGCGCATCCCGAGCGCAGGAAAACAAAGCCGAAGAGGTTAAATTCGATCACTCCTACATCTCCTCTCGCATCATTTTTGTGTCGGAGAGACCATTTTTCACCATTTTTGTGCTACACTTACCGTTCTTGGGCAAGGTGGCCCGTTTTTCACAGGTGGTGGAATGGCTGGCACAGGCACGACTTGCGGGGGACTATGGCTCGCAGAGACTTTCAAAGCAGAGCCCTTTGGCGACCTGGCAGTGAGAAGTTACATCGGAACCAACCGCCGCACGACAGACCTCGGCCCCTATATTACCGAAATCTATCCTCCCCTGATGTATCCCGGAGACGGAGCGGCCGAGCACCTTCAGTTCCATATCCGTCATGAACCCATAAACTTAGAGCTGCTCTCGCGGGTCTTCAACGTCGCCGGTCCCCGGTTCGTCCAGGAGTGGGTGAACAGCAAACCCACAAGTCAGTACGCCCGGCGCGCTGCGTTCCTGTACGAGTTCCTCACTGGCGAGGATCTTCTTCAGCCATCGGGTTTGCGAGGATCTTACGTTTCAGCGCTCGACAGACAAAGGAATCTGTCTGGGAATATAGTGGGAACGGAAGACCGCATCTCGAAATGGAAAGTCATCAATAATATGCCCGGGACGAGGTTTTTCTGTCCGGCGATACCGCTTTCCGAGCGTCTTATGGAGGCATTTAATTACAATATCTCACGACACTATGATGAAATTGTTGAGGAGTTCGGCGCGGAATTGCTCTCCCGTTCTGCTTCATGGCTCACAACACGAGAAAGCCGGGCAAGCTTCGCCATTGAAAAGGAGTCTGGAGAGACTAACCGCATCCAGCGTTTCGCCCAGGTTATCGCGACGTGGACCGGTCATGATGGCCCGCCTGCCCATGGAAGTGACGCTCCAGACGGTCGCAAGCCGTGCGCAAGCATTCTGTCGGAGCAGAGACTGGCCAGGCTTCAGCAGGCCATCCTAGGCGACACTGCTTTGCTCCCATCCTGCGGATATCGAAAGTCTCCCGTTTTCGTGGGCCAGACATCCCATCACTCGCAGGTCGTGCACTATTTGGCGCCCCCGGCAGAAGACGTGGCGGTCATGCTTGAGGGCATTGAGACATTTCTGGAGCGCACGCAATACCAGTCACCAGTCATGCGAGCCGCCATTGCATCTTTCGGGTTCGTTTACGTCCACCCGCTCATCGATGGCAATGGCCGCGTGCACCGCTTTCTCATCAATGACATTCTGCGTCGGGACGGTGCGACCACGGAGGACGTCATTCTACCAGTGTCCGTCGCTATTAATGACGACCCAACCAGCCGCCGTGCCTATGACGACGTCCTGGACAAAATTTCCAGTCCTCTGATGAATCAAATTAGGTCATACATCTCGTTCGCCTCAAAGCCGACAACGTATCCCGACGGCATGGAATCAGATCTCGTCTTTTCTGAGGACGGCATGGCTCGGCCAACCTGGCGATATGCCAACTATGCTCCGCATGTCATTTACATGGCCGATGTGATCAACACCACCATAGTTCATCACATGCGGGCTGAGGCGGTTTATCTCCGCAGCCACGATAACGCCCGGCTAGCCCTGAAGGAGATTTGCGAGATGCCGGATACGCTGGCGGACGAGATAATCCGCTCCGTGACGGGAAACAATGAAGACAGCGTAGGCAGGAAGCTGCGTCGCGATCATTCGCAGGTAACGGATGAGATGTGGGCGTCATTCGTGCAGGCCGTCAGAGATGCCTTCGCGCCGAAGAGGTGATCGTCCACAGATCTCCTCCAGCCCTATCCGGTCGAAGTCCTCGGGCGCCCGGATATTGCCGGCGAGGAACCCCAAACGCTGCTTGTGCTGCTGGCCCGGGGCGTCAATCGGGGCCACCCGGACTACCGGCCGGCCGGCCGGCTTCGGCGAGGTGGCCATCCTGCGATACCGTCCGGATTCACGATCGCTCCATGCAGTGCGCTTCGTTCATCGCGGCCAGACGTTGCCGCCGTCCGAGAGGAACGTGGAGAAGCTCCCGCTGCGGCCGGTGCGCGCCTGCCAGTTCGTGAGAGCAAACACCAGGAACTGACCGCCGAGCACGACGCCGATCGCGACGCGCATGATGCTTGCGGGGGCGAAGATTCCCACGCCATCGACAAGGACGAGCCAGCACCAGCAGGTAAGGTCAAACAGCAGCAACGTGGCGAAGAGCCTGCCAAGAGTCCTGCTCCGCGCCCGTACCGGCTTAAGGCGCTGAATCGCGTTCTGGTCCCCTTCCGTTTGACCCGGGCCCCGAGCTTCAAGAGTGTCATCGACGGCCAGCGTTGGCGCGTCATAGACTCCGAGCAGTCCGCCTTTCGCCGTTCGGTACGCCGGTCTGAGGGCCATCGTGAAGGGGCGGGCGAGCCAGCCGACAACGCCGGCGACGCCGCCCCGGGTTCCGCTCCGCCGCCTCACGACGGCAGGCTCGCGAGAAACTGCGCAATATCATCCGGCATACCGGTTTCCTGGCGCGAGGCGCCCGTCTTGTCTTTCCAGATGAGAGTGGGCGTTCCGCGCATTTTCACGGCGTGGGCCGCGGCCAGGTTCAGCGTCAGTTCCGCCGAGGCGGCTGCGTCCGGCTCCTGGCCTGGGACCGCGTGTCCGACGTCGCTGATACGGCGCCACGCGCGGGCCATTTCCTGTGACGGCGCGGATAGCATCTGCATTGCGGCTGGTGTGCTTGCGCCGCCGTTTTCATGGTCATTGATCGCGACAGGGACGAGCGCGAGTTGGAGCTTCCCGCTTTCAACGTAGGGCTGAAGGGCTCCGAACGCTCGGGTCGAAAACGGGCATAGGGGATCGATGATCATATAGACGCGGGGAGCATTCTGCCGGCCGTCCACGCCAAAGTGGGCGGCTGCCAGCCGGGCCACCGGATCCACGACCGCATCGGAATGTGGGAGGTCGTCGTTCGCCGAAGAAGAGGGCAATGGCGCCGGTGCCCAGTGGGCGGTTGGGATCGCTCCCGGTATCTCTGCGACCTGGGCACGAGTGACGTTGCGGCCGCTCGCATCCCACATGACGCCGCCGATTTCTGCCTGGTCATCCGGGGTAAGGTAGAAGACCCGGAATTGATCTCCAGTCCGCGCGAATACGCCTCGTAGACCATGCTCCTCTTTCAACCGGTAGAGGACCGCGCCACGGCTCGTGATGCGCGTAAGGGCAGGTGATGCGGCGATCTCCGCGGCCGTAACGCGGGGCGCGTCCGTCAATAGGGGGGGCGGTTGAGTGATAGCTCCTGTGGCGATCGGCTCGGGAGCGGGGCAGGCGGTGCCGGCGATCGCCACCGTCGGGACGCTCGCGACAAGTGCTGCATAGGCAAGGGTTCGCATTGCAAAATTCCTCCTTGCGGTAGCATGCCGCGGTTGTTTGTGACCGGACGCATGGCGCTCGTGCGCGCAGTCACAAACGTGACGGGCATGGTACGCACGACAGCAACTGCGTGAGAGATTCCCCGTGTCCCGTTTGATTCTATTCGTGGCCTTGGTGGGTGCGCCGATCCTCTGCGGCGCACCGGCTCATGGTCAGCACTTGTCCCCCGAGCAACTGGATCGCCTCTCCCAGGAGCGGCAAAGCGAAATCGGCCCGCGAGACTGGGGGACGCCACCCGCGAACGGCAAGGCGGCAGTAACGGTAGCCAAGCCCACACCCGTCCCGACCAGGTGCATGAGCCCGGCGCACGACTTCGAGCCGCTTTTCCAGGAGCCGCGTGCCTCGTCGCAGCGTGTCGGGTCTGCAGCACCGCAGATCGCGGTGACTGACGACGTGCAAGCCGGGTGGCGGAAGGTACTGCGGCGAGGGACGAACTACGCGTGGCTGCCGGACGCGGATGTCCTCGACTATCGGCCGCTCGTGCCTTCGAACCCGACACGCTGTGAGGTCGCCGGCGAGGGGAGTGACGGCCGGGTGTTGTTCACGCACCCTAAGCTGTGATGGGTGCGCCCTTCTACCGCGTGGTCGTCGGCGCGGTCTTGACCGGGCAGTTGCTCCATGTCTCCCCGTCTGCGGCGGCGATACCGGAGCAGGTGGTTCCGGCATATCCGGAAATTGGCGCGCCAACCTTCACCAGTCCGGGGGGGAGTGGTACGTCCAGCAGCGGGACCTCGGGGACGGCCACATCCTTTGATGGTGCGTGGGGCACATCGGACGCGTACGAGACGATGATGGCGCAGACCTACGGCGCTGATGCGGTTGCGGCCGCGCAGGCTGCCGGCATCAATCCGGACACACTCGCTGCGTTCGGGCAAATCGAGAGCCATTTTCAGAACGTCGGAAACGGTTCGTCGAGTGCAGATGGCGTCTGGCAGGTCACGGACGCGACCTGGAACCAATACGCTTCGCAATTGGGCCTCTCCGACGCGGACCGCAGCGATCCGGCGACGCAGGCGAAGGTGGCTAGCGCGATTATCAGTGACTACGCCAGCGCGGTCAGTAGCGCCACCGGAGGGACCGCCACTGGGGCCCAAGTGTATGGTGCCTACATGTTCGGAACGAAAGCCGGCTCAGCGATTGCAACGGAAACGGATGCAGCGACGCCGCTCAGCACGTTTGTTTCTGCGAAGGCGTTAGCGGCCAACAATATGACGGGATGGACGGTTGGCCAGTATGAGACGGCCATCTCAACTCGCATGGGCAGTGGCGCCACAGAGGCCGTGATCTCGTGAACAACGCTGAGCCAAAATGGACACAAAATCAAGGGTTTTTGTCATCAATTCTTCGTGATTGTCCGATTCGGGAATTGTTGCCCGACGGAAAGGGCGGCAGCGTGCAGTCACATCCGTGCTGCCAGATGGCGCGGGCATCGCGATTCGCTTTTGGAGGCTCAATGCACTGACAAACACCAGATAAAAGAAAACCCTGCCTCCCCCGATCGCCAAATCGGAAGAGCCAGGGCCCCAAAACCAAACAAACGCTATCAATCAAACAAACAATGCAATTTGATTGATAGCGCCAACTCCCTCGGTAACGCAAGCGAAAATTGCGAGCGGGAGTGTTTTGTCCGGGGCCTGGCATGGGAGGCGAGCCTTCCAACAGCCTCACCGCGGATCATCGAATGGATATCCCTGAAAGCGGGCGCGAGCCCGCGCTCCCACCGTCGCGCCAAGGGCGACGCCGGTTTACCCCGTCCATGGCTGCCGCCCAGGACGAACTGAACGGTCCTCCGCCGGCTACGCCGTCGAAGCGAGACATCCTGAACACGTTGAAGTCGTTAAGGGGTCAATTGCCTGTCAGTCGGTCCGCTACATCAACGCTGATCGCGATGATCGAGAAAACCCGGCCGGATGATTGGGAACCTCTCGAGACGCCGTTCATTTACGCCCACAACACCACGCTCATGAGTTGGACCGGGCTTTCGCGGACGGCGCTCCAGCGCCACATTCGGGAATTGGCCGACGCAAAGCTCCTGGTCGCCCAGGACGGGCGTAACGGTCAACGGGGCCGCCGCTGGCAGGGGGCAGATGGAGAAGTGCGGGTAGGATTCAACCTGTCCAGCCTGCGCTTTCGATGGCCGGAGTTAGTCGAGCTTTTGGCAGACGCGCGCCGGCGCCGGGAACGGGTTTCCTTCCTTTGCGGGGCGATAGCCGATCTCAACGATCAGGTGCGTGCAAGCGCCGAGAGAGCCGGCCTGGAGCAGATTGCCAGAGACGCCATGCGCCTTATGCGTGCTCGACTTCGGACCACCACAATCTCCAGGCTCGAAGCCTATCATTCCGAGATGGTTTCGCTCCACCAGGCGGTCGGGGACGCCGCTGGCGATATCGCTGTGGATAACCGTGTTGAATCATGCGCTTACACACCAGAAACGGAGCCCATGGGTCCTGATTTCGGCGCCCACTATACAGATACAAAAGACAATCAATCTCTAAATAAAGTAGTCCCTGTAGCGGCCAAAGGCCGCAATCGCATTGAAGCAATGCGGAGTGCGAAATCAGACGTTCCGGCCGACCTCAATCGTGTTGACGATCGCGCGGCCCTCAGAGGATTCAAAGGCACAGCGTTGTTCTATCTGGAGATTTGCAGTCGTTTACGTGAATTTTGCGTCTCGGCTCGGCCCAGTGCTGATGAGCTCGTCGTCGCGGCCGGATACCTATCTGGCGAAATCGGGGTTTCCTACCACGCCTGGACGCAAGCACGCGCAGTGCTTGGGCCCCTCCAGGCCGCTATCGCGATCATCATCATGGCCGCGCGCCTTGAACGCGGGGCGGTCATATATCGTCGCGACGCTTACCTCAGAGCCCTCACCGAGCGCGGATGCCGAAGCCAGCTTTACCTGGATCGCAGCTTGTATGCGCTTCGCGATGCTCGGGCCCGTGAGCTCGAACCGGCGCGTCGTGAGAAAGAGGGGAGTCACTCCTGGCACGGTTGCCCTCAACCGGAGTTACAAATACCGCACAGATAATGTTTGGGACGCCCATTACTGATCGGATTTGCGGACGATGGCCTCACTCGCGAGCATTCGCTGCCTACCAACACTTTTTTTGTCTCTCTTGCTGGCTGGGTGCGGCAATTCCGGAACGTTAACGCCGGGGAAAGACCGCATGCAGGCCGTAAATGCGGCTTTCAGGCCCACAGAGACAGGCCAGAAAGCCGGGCACGAAGGGTCGCTGGGTACCTTCTCGATCAGCCTTCGTGGCGGAACAGAAACACGTTCTCTGGTCGTCTCGACATCGGGCACGCCGGTGCCCTGGTCGCAGTTCACAGAGATCCCTTATGTCGGCGAACTGGACGTTCGACCGGGGAAACCGCCGGTGTCGGTCGGGAAAATCTTCCACGATGGCATGTCAGGGACCGTCAGCGCAGTGGTGGGCACGAACCATCACGTCACATTGAGGGTCGATTTGACGGACGAGGCCCTCTTAAAAATGGACCGCACAACCCTCTCGGGCGTCGGTACAATAGATTGTCCGGTGTCGCGGGACTTCGAATTCCACGGCGTCATCGACCTCGCAGATGGTGAATCGGCGACCCTGGGCACCTCTGGAGAAGCCGTCTGGACGGTGTCGTGGAGGTCCTTGTGAGGACCGGACGAAAGACGACGAAGACTATGGGCGAGCCGGCCATTCAGGAGCAGAATGGATCTACCCGACGCTCACCGAAAGCACCTTGGCGCCGTCGAGCGCTAGTGGACGCCTTCTTCATCGGTATTGGCTCTTTCGGTGGCGGCATGTTGGTCGGGCTGCAGGTAGAGTACAATCTCTCCCGCCAAATGGCTCTGCTCTCCCTCGAAAGCCGCGTCGCCATCGACGTGCGATGCGTCACCGAGGTACGGGCCTTCCGAGAGGCCATCCAGGCCAACCTCTCTCCCACGCAGCGAGAGACGATTCTTGCTCGCGTCAAGGCAGGGACCAGGTCGCCGCAGGTCACGGGCTCACAACGCGGGATCTTCGCCGCAGCGATTTACGGTCCCGACCCAGCCCTCGCGAGGGCCATCCGAGACGACATGAAGGAACTGCTGCCAGATAGGAAGCCGACGCCGTGAAACCCCGGACTGACATATCGCAGCGACGCCTTCTGAATCGCTCGGCGCATCTGAGGGGCGCAGTTCAGCCGCTACCTTAGTCGTTCCGAAACGCAGATGGATCAAAGCCGCGAGAGCTCTGATAACAGGCGGTATATTGACGGACGAGCTCGTTGCGGCCAGCAGAAGAACCAGAGTTACAAACGCCCACGCGATAATCCAGGGAAAGGAAATCGCGCGGGACGGTCGATGAAACTCTCTCTCAGGCTACTGGTCGGCTACACGATCCTCACGCCGGTGGCGGCGCTGGCTCAGGCGTTACCGGTCGGGGGTAGCTTCGTAGCGGGCGCGGAGTTATCGACTGGCAAGGTTTCTCTGTCGGCAGCGGTAAATCTGTTCAGTTTAACAACGGCTCGGGTGCAACGCTCAACCGCGTCACAGGCGGACAGATGTCCGAAATCGCCGGCAAGGTGAACGCGACCGGATCGGTTTTCCTGATCAATCCGAACGGAGTGGTCGTGGCGCCTGGCGGCCGCGTAGTCGTCGACGGATCCTTCACGGCCTCGACCCGTGACACGAGCAACGAACAGTTCATGTCCGGCGGACCGGTGACATTGTCCGGCTCGTCAAAGGGGCAGGTCATCAACAAGGGCGCCATTTACTCGAAAAATGGATCCGTGACCCTCTTCGGGCAATCCGTCGCCAACAGCGGTCAGATTCAGGCGGGCAACGGCACTGTCGCGATGGTCGCCGGCGACTCTGTGATCCTGACTGAGAAGAATGAACGCGACGGCATTTTTGTCAAAACAAAGTCGAGGACCAAGGGAGATGTAACGAACTCGGGCCGCATAGAAGCGGCGTCGGCCGAATTGAGATCCGCAGGTGGAAACGTATATGCGCTTGCTGGCAACCACGAGGGTGTGATCTCGGCAACCGGGGTGGTTGACGGCTCCGACGGCGTTTACCTTACGGCGGACGAGGGAACTGTCTCAGTCTCCGGCAAGGTGGCGGCGCATACAAGGGGCGGTGCAGGCGGGACGATCGTCGCAAACGGACATGATGTCGAAATTGGCGGAGCGGCTACGTTGGATGCGCGCGCCGTCGATGCGGCCAAGCCTGGCGGAACCATTTTAGTTGGTAGCTCCGCCAAAGGAGGCCACCAGCTCGCTACGAAGGTAAGCCTCGACAGCGGGGCGAAGATACTGGCCGGCGAGAGCAAGTCTGCGGGATACGTGGAGACGTCGGCGCGCAGTTTGACAACTGGCGCGATCACCGTCCGCGCTGGTGTCGGAGGAGAATGGCTGACCGATCCGGACGACCTGACGATCGACAGCGCCGCTGCGACCACGATTTCCTCAACGCTCAATACCGGCACGAACGTGACCGAGCAAACGACGAGTGCGACGTCAAGCGGCGTTGGCGTCATTGGAACCGGCGGAACCGGTGCGATCAATATCAACGCGCCGATCTCATGGAGCAGCGGAGCTGCGCTCACGCTGTCCGCATATGGTCAGATCAATTTTAACAGCGGCGTCACCGTTCAGGGTGCCGGGGCAGTCGCCATGACTGCACAGGGCATCAATTTCAATTCCGCGACCCTCACTTACGCGACCCAAGACAGCGGTTCCCTCAGCATCAACGGTAATCCCTTCACACTGATCTGGACACCGGCGGAACTGGAGGCGGTTGCCCCGAACGGACTTTACGCGCTGGCGAATAGTGTCGACCTCAGCAGCATTTCCAATTTCATCCCGATCGGAAATTCTGTCGCATCGGGATCTCCGGCCTACACCGCGTTCAACGGTGCTTTCATGGGGCTGGGCAACTACATCAACAATCTGACCATCAATGATGGCCAATATGCCTATGTCGGCCTTTTCGGGCAGGTCGGATCGCAGGCCAATATCCAGGCCCCGAGATTCAGTAATGCCAACATCACCGCCACCGCATCAGGCACAAGCGCCGGCGTGCTTGCCGGGAGCAGCGCCGGAACCATTATCGGGCTGTCGGCCTCCGGAACCGTCACCGCCAACGGAAATGCTGGCGGTGGGCTGGGACAGAACTCCGGGAACGTCTGGTATAGCTCCGCCTATGGAACGGTGACGACGACCTCTTATACACAAGCCGCGGCCGGCGGTTTCGCGGGCCTGAACACAGGCGCCCTAAATAACGTCAACGCAATCGTCAATGTCAGTAGCCCAGTAGTTTCCGGAGGCCTCGCCAACACCGACAACCTCGGAGGACTGGTTGGGTCCAATGTCGGCTACATTACGAACGCCCTGGCATATGGAAGCGTCACGAACGGCCAGGATGTCGGCGGCCTGGTCGGATGCAACAACTGTAACCAGCCCTCGACAAACGGAACGATCACCAGTTCATCCGCAAGTGGAAACGTCAGCAACGCATCTGACACCTTTAATTCGGACGTTGGCGGCTTAGTCGGTTATAACTCCGGCACCGTCAACACATCCTTCGCCACCGGCAACGCATCGATTACAGGTGGAAACACCGGATCGCTCCAATACAACAATGCTGGTGGCCTAATCGGCTTCAATGTCGGCGCGATTTCAAACACATACGCGATCGGAAGCGCCTCCATTTCCGGACCATCAACAGAAAACAAGGCCGGCGGCCTAATCGGTGCGACCGGAGTATCCACGAACGGGACGATCTACACGCCAGTCAGCGTTTCCGACTCTTTCTCGACCGGAACGGCCTCCGCGGCAACGGCCGGCGGCGCGTTTGGCTATTCCGACGGAACATCCATCTCGAACGTCTACTACAATACGGATACATCGGGACAGTCGGTTGGGGTCTCGAATGGCGTCTCCACCGGTGTCACAGGCCTGACCACGAGCCAGATGACCGCAAGCTTACCCTCCGGATTCGAGCCAGAGTCCTGGGGGAATCAGAATAATCAGACGACCCCCTATCTCACAAAGAGCGACCCGAGCCAGTCGATACCTCAGACTGTCTACTTCGGTAGCTCCGGCAGCTTCTCTGCCACCACGCCCGTCAGCTTGATCTTCTCGGCCAACAGCCTTTATCTCATCTCAGCCAATCTGAATGGAAATTTTGCTCTCGCAAACGATATTGATGCATCAGCGATTGGACTGTTCTCCGCGATAGGAGGAGAATCCGAGTTCCATGGCACGTTCGATGGCCTCGGGCACACAATTTCGAATCTGGCACTCAATCCGTATCTTCCTTACGTCGGCCTTTTCGCTCAGAACGCCGGATCGATCACGAATGTTAATTTCAACAATGCAGCCGTATCTGGAGCAACAGCATCCAATGGCGTTGGCGTTGTGTCCGGCACCAACTCCGGGACTATTTCCAATGTATCTGCGACAGGCACAGACGTATCAATAAGCGTTGCGACCGGCTTCAATACAAGCTCCAGTGCCACCTCGAACGATAGGACTCAGGTCGGTGGGCTTGTAGGAATCAATACTGGCACCGTCAAATATGCGTCGGCCGCCGGTACGCTTTCCGTGGTCGGAAACGCCAGCATTATCTCCGATGTGGGCGGCTTAGCCGGTGCCAATAGCGGTACGATTTCATCAGCATACGCCAATGCTGCCGTCTCAACCTCTGGCGCTCAATCTGGAGGTGTCGGAGGCCTCGTCGGCTGGAATGGATCCTCAACCGGCATAATCGCGAACGCATACACGACAGGAAGCGTCGGAAGCACATCCACAGCTGCAATGTCTGCTGGCGGCCTGGTTGGAAACGAATGGAGTCCTCAGGGCAACGTCTCTAACGTTTACGCAACAGGCTCTGTGAGCGGTCCCTCCGGAATGTCCACTGGCGCGCTGTTCGGAAACCTATTTTCCGACCAGTCTGCCGGCCCGGAAAGGTCAACCATCACTTACGAAAACGCCTATTACAACTCGGCGCTTGGCATCAGCCCTGTTGGTGACGGAGATAGCCACGGAACAACAGGCACGACCATTGCAACCCTGGCCGGAGCACTGCCTGCCGGGTTTTCGGCGTCGATCTGGGGAAACCAAAGCGGCGAAACTCCATACCTACTTGGGATCGCCGGGAACCAGCTTGGCTACTTTGGCGCCAGCGGGACTTTTGCTGCGACAACGCCCGTCTGGCGCGTTCAGTCCACCTTCGGCCTCCAAAGCATCAATGCCGCCCTGGCGGCAGATTACGTTCTGGTTTCCGATATTGATGCCACCAGCGTGTCAAATTTTGCGCCAATCGGCGGCACATCAGGATATTCTGGTATTCTCGATGGACAGGGACATGCGATCTCGAACCTGACGATCGATGACTCTACAGACGCCTATGTCGGCCTCTTTTCTCAGCTATCCGCCACAGGGAAAGTCTCCGGTCTCACCCTGGATAATGCCAACATTTCATCCACACTGACTGCAGCCAACATTGGGGTTGGAGCGCTCGTTGGCTGGAACAAGGGGGAAATCGACTCCTCATATGTCTCTGGCACCATCAATGCCAATGACACCAATACGAATTACTCCTCAACAACGGGATACGGCCCACTCGTAAGCATCGGCGGCCTCGCCGGGCGCAATAGTGGATCAATTCATGACTCGCACGCCTCGAATGCCATATCATCGACCACGGCCTATGATGGCACGAATGTTGGCGGCTTGGTTGGCGCCACTGACGGAACGATCTCTCAATCATCCGCTACTGGAAATGTGTCTTCTCAGGCGTCTGCAAACGTCGGCGGTCTCCTAGGATACACCGGGAGCGCATCCTCGACATCGACTTCGTATGCGGCTGGCACCGTGACGTCCGCACAGTCCGGCAATATCGGTGGTTTTGTCGGCTATTCAGGTGGCACCATAACAGATTCCTATTCAACGGGATCAGTGGCTGGCGCCTGGACGCCAAGCATCGGTGGCTTCGTCGGTTATAATGTCGCGACGGACAACACGATATCGAACTCATATACATCGAGTTCTGTAACGAGTGCGACTACTCAACAAGCGAAGATCGGTGCGTTTGCGGGGAGCGATTACGGAACAACGTCGAACGACTATTTTGATTCGACGACAGCGCTCTCCCAATTGGCCACGGGCGCAGGGACATCGACAGACGTAACCGGCCTAACAACGGCTCAATGGGCATCCGGGGGGTATAACCTTACCGACGGGGCATGGGTATCTGGAATTCCATATCCGGTGTTATCCGCGCTGCCATACAAGATCATCGACGTTAGCGGGACCCGGGTTTACGGATCTTCCGACGTATCCTGGTCCAACGCGGGCAGCAATCTTGATTCGCCCGTCTCCGGATATCAAACTCTGGCCACATCAACATCATCGGTCGGCTCCTATGCGGCATGGGGAACCGGTGCCACCAAGGCTGGATATCAGATCACATACGCTGGGACGAACACTGTAACTCCGGCTCATTTGGTCATCACGGCAGGAAATCTGTCCAGCGTCTATGGAACGACTCCGAGCCCTTCGGCCACGAATTACTCAACCAGTGGCCTCGTCAATGGCGATACGATAACGTCTGTCCGGATCACGACGGCGGCGACCGGATCTGTGCCAGTCGGTGTTTATCCCGTCGGGGCGGTTGCTGTCCGAGCAACCATGGCCCAGGGAGTGGGCCTCTCGAACTATGCGATCTCATACGTACCAGGCACGCTCACCATCAATCCGGCCTCGTTGACGATCACCGCGCTCAACCAAACCAGCGTTTACGGCACCACACCAAATCTCGGAACCTCAGCGGTTTCATCGGTCGGCCTGGTCAACGGCGACACCGTCTCCGCCGTCACCCTGGCAACGGCCGCCACGGGCGCCAGCAGCGTCGGCGCCTACGGCATCACCGCCAGCGGGGCGACCGGCACTGGTCTGTCGAACTATACCGTCACCTACCGGGGCGGCACGCTGACGATCGACCCGGCCGCGCTGACCGTCACCGCGCTCGACCAGTCCAGCACCTACGGGCAGACGCCGGATCTCGGTACCAGCCAGTTCAGCACCAGCGGGCTGGTCAACGGCGACACCGTCTCCGCCGTCACCCTGGCCACGGCCGCCACGGGTGCCAGCAATGTCGGCGCCTACGGCATCACCGCTGCCGGCGCGACCGGCGCCGGGCTGGGCAACTACACGGTCAGCTATGTCCCGGGCACGTTGACGATCGATCCGGCCGCGCTGACCGTCACCGCGCTCGACCAGTCCAGCACCTACGGGCAGACCCCGGATCTCGGTACCAGCCAGTTCAGCACCAGCGGGCTGGTCAACGGCGACAGCGTCTCCGCCGTCACCCTGGCCACGCCGGCGACTGGCGCCAGCAATGTCGGCCACTATGGGATCACCGCTGCCGGCGCGACCGGCACCGGTCTGTCGAACTATGCCGTCACCTATCGGGGTGGCACGCTGACGATCGACCCGGCCGCGCTGACCGTCACCGCGCTCGATCAGGCCAGCACCTACGGGCAGACGCCCGCCCTCGGGAACAGCGCGTTCTCGACCGTGGGCCTCGTGAATGGTGACACCGTCTCGTCCGTGGCACTGACCACAGCGGCCACGGGCGCCAGCAGCGTCGGCACCTACGGCATCGCCGCCAGCGGGGCGACCGGCACTGGTCTGTCGAACTATACCGTCACCTACCGGGGCGGCACGCTGACGATCGACCCGGCCGCGCTGACCGTCACCGCGCTCGACCAGTCCAGCACCTACGGGCAGACGCCGGATCTCGGTACCAGCCAGTTCAGCACCAGCGGGCTGGTCAACGGCGACACCGTCTCCGCCGTCACCCTGGCCACGCCGGCGACTGGCGCCAGCAATGTCGGCCACTATGGGATCACCGCTGCCGGCGCGACCGGCACCGGTCTGTCGAACTATGCCGTCAC
>NZ_JABEQN010000036.1 GCF_014174165.1 Gluconacetobacter dulcium
AGGCACCCAAGACCATCCTTATCGCCATCGCACGCCAGCTTCTCGTCATCCTCAATGCCATGATCCAGAAAGGTCAGACTTTGCAGATCACATGATCAACACAGTTGCCCCATAGCTGACTGCCTTCCGCTTGGAACAGTTGCTTCAACGCATAGGGGTGAAGGGGACAGCCGTCCCCTTCCGGGTCCAGGGCAGCGCCCTGGTCTTGGGGTGCTTTTATTTTGGGGTGGCGCCGCAATAGCGTTCGCGCAGGTGAGTGCGGTAGGCGTCGGTTGAAGGTGGTGTGCCGGTGGCGGCGGCGACGATGCCGGCGGTGGAGAGGCGGCTGGCCTGGGTGTGCACATGGGTGCGCAGCCAAGCCAGGAGCGGGGCGAAATCGCCGTGTGCGATGCCCTGGGCGATGGCGGGATCGCTGTCGAAGGCGGCCTGGCGGAGTTGGGCGGCGAGGATGGCGCCCAGCGTGTAGGTGGGGAAATAGCCCCAGGCGCCGGATGGCCAGTGGATGTCTTGCAGGCAGCCGAGGCGGTCGTTCGGCACGGTGAGCCCCAGCAGGTCGTGGATGCCGGCGTTGAAGGCTTCTGGCAGGTCGCGCAGGGCGAGCGTGCCGTCGATCAGCGCGACTTCCAGTTCGTAGCGGACCAGGATGTGGGCGGGGTAGGTGATTTCGTCGGCGTCGACGCGGATGAAGCCGGGTTTGACCTGCGTGACCGTGCGATACAGCGCGTCGGCCGACCAGCCGGCGTCGGTTTCGGTGGCGCCGAAGGTTTCGCGTAGCGTGGGTGCGATCCAGTCGATGAAGGGCCGGGAGCGCGCGATCTGCATTTCCATCAGCAGCGACTGGCTTTCGTGCAGGCTCATGCCGCGTGCCTGGCCGACGGGCAGGGTGTGCCATTCCGTCGGCAGGCCCTGTTCGTAGAGCGCGTGTCCGGTTTCGTGCACCACGCCCATCAGGGCGGAGAGGAAATCGGCGTCGTCATAGCGGGTGGTGATGCGGACATCGTCCTCGGCGCCGCCGCAGAAGGGGTGGATGCTGACATCCAGGCGACCGCGCGCCATGTCGAAGCCCAGCGCGGTCATGATCTGGCGGCCCAGAGCCTCTTGCCGGGCGACGGGGAAGGGGCCGGCGGGGGAGACGATCGGCGGGAGCGTGGCCTGATGGGCCTGGGCTTCGGCGATCAGGCCGGGCAGGTCTCGGCGCAGTTCGGCGAAGACCGGGTCGATATCGGTGCGGCGGGTGCCGGGGTCGTACTGGTCCAGCAGGGCGTCGTAGGGGGCGAGGCCGAGGGCCGCGCCCTTGACGATGGCGAGTTCGCGCGTGCGGTCCAGCACGTCGGACAGCAGGGGCAGCAGGGCGGCGAAATCGCCGTCGCGCCGGGCCGTGCGCCATGCGACCTCGCACCGCGATGCGGCGCGGGAGGAGGCTTCGACCAGTTCGGCGGGCACCGAGGCGGCGTGCAGCCAGGCGCGGCGCATTTCGTGCAGGTTCGCGGCTTCCCATGTGCCGGCGGGGGCCTCGGCGCGGTCCAGCAGTTCGCCGATGCGCGGGTCGGTCAGCATGTCGTGGCACAGGACGCTGAGGGTGGCGATGCTGTCGGCGCGGCTGTCGGCGGCGCCCGAGGGCATCATGACATCCTTGTCCCATCCCAGGATGCCCAGCGCGTTGCGGATGCGCCCGATGCGGGCGAAATGGCTGGTGAGATCCTGGTAAGCGCTTTGTGGCATGGTCTCTCTTCTTGCGAACGGGACGGGCTGCCGCACTGTGGGCGATGGCGGGCGGCGGATGCAACCGGGACGGATGGAATGGACGGACGACAGGACAAGGTGGCCGGGGCGATGAAGCTGCTGGCCGATGGCGACCGTGAGGGCGCGACGGTGTTGCTGCGCGCGGCGTTGGCCGACGCGCCGGACGACCCGGATGGCCTGCATGGCATGGCCTGCGTTGCCCGCGCGTCGGGCCGGCCGGATCTGGCGATCGGGCTGGCGGGGCGTGCGATCGCGATCCTGCCCGCCGCGCATTTTCATATTACGCTCGGTTGCGCATTGCAGGAGCAGGGGCATCTGGAACCGGCCCGCGCGGCCCTGCATGTGGCGACCCTGCGCGAGCCGCGTGACCCGCGAGCGCATGCCGCGCTGGCGGCGGTGTTGGGTGAGAGCGGGCGTTGGGGCGAGGCCGAAGCGAGCCTGCGTGCCGCGCTGGACCTGCGCCCGGCGGATACCGCTTTGCTGCTGGATTGGGGGCGGGCGGCCGTTCTGGCCGGTGGAACTGATGTTGTGCCTCGGTTGGCGGCGGGGCGGTTCGTCGCGGAGGATGCCGGGCGGCTGCATGAACTGGCCGGGCTGCTGTCGGAGCGGGGGCGGAATGCGCAGGCGGAGAGACTCTATCGGCTGGTGCGCGATCTGTGCCCGGAACGCGGTGCCGCATGGGCCAATCACGGGGCCGTCCTGTTTGCGCTGAACCGGCATGAAGACGCACTGGCGGCGCTGGAACAGGCTGACCGGCTGGCGCCGGATGTGGCCGAGACGTTGAACAATCTGGGGCTGGTGCTGATGGCGCTGGGGCATCTGCCACGGGCGGGTGAGGTGCTGGCGCGGGCACGGCGTGCCGCGCCGGACGATGTGCGGATTGCCATCAATGACGCGACTATCCTTGCGGACCTGGGAGAGGATGGGGAGGCGGACCGTCTGTTGCGTGGCGTGCTGGCGGACCCCGTTGCCGCGGGGGGCATGGAGGGGGTGCGGGCGGTGTTCAACAGGGGGACGCTGCTGCTGGCGCGGGGTGATCTGGCGGAAGGCTGGCGGTCTTTCGAGGCGCGCACCCTCCTGCTGCCGGAGACACGCTGGCCGGATATCGGTCCGTGGGATGGATCGGCGCTGCCGCATGGCCGGCTGCTGCTGCATGCCGAGCAGGGGATCGGGGATGCGATCCAGTTCCTGCGTTATCTTCCTCTCTGTCTGCGTCGGGTTCGGGTCGTGCTCGTGTTGCCGCCTTCGTTGCATCGGCTGGCGCGGACCATGCCTGATCCGGATGGATTGATCGCGTCGCCGTGCCTGCTGCTGCCGCCCGGTGCGTCGGTGCCCGATGACGTGGTGGCCCGTTGTGGGCTGCTCAGTCTGCCGTATCTGCTGGACGTGGCGGAGGTGCCGCCTTTTGCGCCCTATCTTCTGCCGTCCGGGGTTGAAGGGGCGGCTTTTCGGGTTGGGGTGTGCTGGGCGGGTAATCCGGCGTTTCGTTTCGATCGCAGGCGGTCGATCGCGCCTGCGATGCTGGCGCCTTTGGGTGATGTTGCCGGATTGCGCTTCGTCAGTCTTCAGCATGGGGCGGTTGCCGAGGATCGGCCGTTTGCGATGGAGACCGTCGGCATGGGGGACTGGCTGGAGACCGCGCAGGTGATCGCCGGGCTGGATCTGGTCGTCACGGTCGATACGGCGATTGCGCATCTGGCCGGGGCGATGGGGCGGCCGGTCTGGTTGCTGAATCGGTTTGGCGGCGACTGGCGGTGGTCGGAGGCGTTCGATCGGGCGGAGCCGCCGCGCTGGGGGAACGGGACCAGCCGGTGGTATCCGTCGCTGGAGCAGTTCAGGCAGACCGAGCCCGAGGAGCCCGATGATGCCTGGCGGGCGCCGATCCGGATGCTGTGCGGTGCGCTGGCGCGTTGGCGGCGTGGTGATTTGTGAAAATGCTGATTATTTCGCGATTTTCATATCGACGCCCTGCAAGGCGCGCAGGCGGAAATAGCTGAAGAGCCCCAACGCGGCGGTTGCCGACATCATCCAGCCTGGAATCAGTGGATCGCCGCTGATGGCGATCAGCCAGGTGACGGCGGGTTGGGTGAGGCCGCCGAACACGGACACCGCGAGCGCGTAGAGGACGCCGAACAGAAAGGAGCGGTTGTGTGGCGGCAGGGCATCCAGCAGAACCTTCCACATGCTGGTCATCACGAAGCCTGAAAGCACGAACATGGAAATGTTGAGCGTCAGTTGGCTGCTCATGCCGGGATCGTGGATGGCGTAATAATAAATGAATGGCGACAGGATGCCCGTCAGGACGGTTATGCCGATGACCGCGCCCGACGGATGCGGATAACGGGCGATGTAAGCCATGCTGGCCAGTACGCTGAGTGCGCCGGCGGCGAGGCCGGCTGTCATGGCGGCCATTCCGATTGCCGGCGAGAGATGCAGCACCGATACCGCGTAGCTGACGCCGAACGTGCGCAGATAGGTGGAAACGGTTCCGCTGACGAGGGCGGGGAAGACGAACAGGATGGTTTTGCGCACCGCGCGCCGCTCCTCGGGGGACGGCGGCTTTACGGGGCCGTGGACCGCGATGGCGTGGCCGGCGGCGAGGCGGCGGAGGAAAAGACCCGCCGGAACGATGACGAGCCCGAAGACGAAGGGGACCCGCCAGCCCCAGGAGAACAGGGCATCGTGCGACAGGCTGACAGAGAGGGCGAGGCCCAGCAGGACGGCAAGCAGGCTGCCGAGCAACTGCGTCATGTACTGGAGCGTGCTGTAGGCGCCGCCGAGATCGCCGGGGGCGGCTGAATAGAGGAGTTCGGTCGCTGGCCCGACCTCGCCGCCATCGGAAAAACCCTGCACGATCCGGGCGAAAATGATGATGATCGGGGCCAGGATGCCGATGGAGGCGGCCGGAGGTGTCGCCGCGATCAGGAACGAGCCGACGCCCATCATGCCGAATGTCAGCATCAGGGCCGCATGCTGGCCGTGGGCCCTGGCATAACGCCCGACGAGGACGGCGCCCAATGGCCGCATGACGAACCCGACGGCGAAGGTCATCAGCGCATACAGCAGGTTCATCAGGTTGCTGCTGCCGGCGGGAAAGAACGCATGGCCGATCATGGGTGCGAAGAACGCATAGGCCATGAAATTGTAGAATTCGAGAAAATTGCCGGCGCAGGCTGCGCCGATCAGAAGACCTGTGCGGGTATGGCCGGCATTCTCTGCCATCGGTGCGTCTCTCCGTTCCGTTCCGGCCGACCGGTGGCCTGGGCGCCACGGTATATTGCCGGTTCTGGAACGTCATGGAAACGGTTCGATGGCCGATGGACCCCGGCGCGATGCGGATCGCGCGCCGGGGAATGGTCGATCAGGGTGTGTGGACCAGTTTGTGGTTGACGAATTCGGTGATGCCGAATTCGGACAGTTCGCGGCCGTAACCCGAATTGCCGATGCCGCCGAAGGGCAGGTCGGGGGCGGAGCCGGTGATGTCGTTGACGAAGACCATGCCGGTTTCGATCTTCTCGGCCACCTTGCGGCCGCGCGCGATGTCGCGGGTATGCACCGAGCCGCCGAGCCCGTAGGGCGAATCGTTGGCCAGGGCAATGGCTTCTTCCTCGCTGCCGACGGAATGGATGGTCGCGACCGGGCCGAAGATCTCTTCGTAGAAGATCGGGTTGTCCTTGGTGACGCTCCGGAGGATCGCGGCCTTCATGAAGAAGCCTTCGCGCTCAAGCTGTTTGCCGCCGGTCACGAGCGTTGCGCCGTGCTGCACCGCCTTGTCGACCTGCGCGATCGCGCGCTTCATGGCGTCTTCGCTGCTCATCGGGCCGTGGGTCACGCCCTGTTCCAGCGGGTCGCCATAGCGGAATTCGCCGATGGCCTTTTCCAGGCGGATGGTAAATTCATCGACCAGCGAGTCATGGACGATCATCCGTTTGGCGGCGGTGCAGACCTGGCCGTTGTTCGACATCCGCCCCGCGACGGCGTGGGGGATGACCTGATCGAGGTCGGCGTCGTCGAGCACGATGAAGGCGTCGGCGCCGCCGAGTTCCATCGTGCTTTTCTTGAGGGCGCGCCCGGCCTGGGCGGCGACGGCGCTGCCGGCGCGTTCGCTGCCCGTCAGGGCGACGCCGCGGACTTCCGGGCGCGCGATCAGCGTTTCCGACTGGTCGTTGGTGATGAACAGGTTGGTGTAGGCACCGGCCGGAGCGCCGGCCTCGCGGAACAGGGCCTCGAAGGCTTCGGCGCATTGCGGCACGCCCGGCGCGTGCTTCACCATGACGACGTTGCCGGCCATCAGGTTGGGGGCGGCGACGCGCGCGAGCTGGTAATAGGGAAAATTCCAGGGTTCGACACAATAGATGACGCCCAGCGGCTGGCTCAGAACCGTGGCGTTGCCCTTCGTGACATCCAGCTTTATCGGGGCGAGGAATTGTTCCGCCTTTTCGGCGTAATAGGCCAGGATGTCGGCCGAGAGTTCGATCTCGCCGATGGCTTCGGGAAGAATCTTGCCCATTTCGATGGAAATCAGGCGCGCGTGCTTTTCCTTGTCGCGGCGCAGGATGTCGGCGGCCTTCTGGACGATGGCGCGGCGTTCGGCGAAGGAGCGGTGCCGCCAGTCATCCTTCCAGAGCGTGTGGGCGGTTTCCAGTTTCGTGACGACCTCGCGATCGCTGTGCAGATCGAAGCTTTTCTCGGTCTTGCCGGTCGCGGGGTTGATCGTGCGGTACATGCTCATCGGGCGGTCCTTCCTGGACGGTCTCAACACACACTTTTTCAGGTGGGGTCGCGCGGCGTGGATCACCAGAGCGCAGTCGCGAAGGCGTGATCATTCTGACGGACAGATCCCTGTGCGGTCGGTTCAGGGTGTGTTCGAGAGGGCCGGCCCGCCGAATTTTTCGACCTGCCAGTGAAAAGCCGTCTGCATGTCCGCGATATGGTGGCGGGTCAGGGCTTCCAGGCAGGCCAGGCGGGCAGGTGGACCGCCCGAGCCGCCGGCGAAGGAATGATATTCGGTATCGCAGAACGCATCGCGATAGGCGGTCCATGCGCGCTCGCTCCGGTCGAGTTCCATCCGGGTCTGGCTGGTCACCGCGTCTGTAATCTGCCGGTACGTGGAGGCACGTTGAAGATCGGCCTGCTTTTCGGCCGCCGCGAGACAGGCGACCAGAGCATAGGTTTGCGTTATGCGGCATGGCGCGTCGGCGGCGTTCATGTGCTGCGCGTGGGCGGAGGCCATGCCACCCAAGAGCGCCAGGAGGAACATGGCGCGGAATGCAGAGCTTTTTCGTCTCTGTGACAGCATGGAGCGGCTTTTTCCCTGCGGGGACGAGTGCGGCTGCTCTCTTGCCACTTGCGGAGGCGTGAGCGCAATCTGGATGCCTCATGCACGGAGGCTGCTGTCAGGCGGGACAATGCGGACTGGTCGGCCGCCCGTGGGTTACACGCCGAAAACCTGTCCGATTCCGCCAGTGACGATCATGGCGACGAGTCCCCAGAACGTGACCCGCAGCGTGGGGCGCAATGGGGGTGCCCCGCCCGCCACCGCGCCGATGGCCCCCAGCGCCGCGAGCGCCAGGATGGAGATGATGGATACGCCCCAGGAAACATAGGGTGCCGGTGTCAGGATCGCCGCCAGGACGGGGAGGATCGCCCCCGAGGAAAACGCCGATGCCGAGGCGAGGGCCGCCTGGAACGGCCGGGCCGCCGTGGCGTCGGACAGGCCGAGTTCGTCACGGGCGTGGGTGCCGATGGCGTCGTGCTGCATCAGTGCGACCGCGACCTGGCGGGCGAGGGCTTCGTCCAGCCCGCGTCGGCGGTAGATGCCGGCCAGTTCGGCGACCTCACCGTTCCAGTCTGTTGCCAGTTCGCGCTTTTCGCGGGCGAGGTCGGCCTGTTCCGAATCCGCCTGGGAACTGACGGAGACATATTCGCCGGCGGCCATGGAGAGTGCCCCGGCGACGAGGGCCGACAGGCCCGCGACGAGAATGCCGCCATGCGACGCATGGGCGCTGGCCACGCCCACGATCAGGCTGCCGGTCGATAATGTGCCGTCATTGGCGCCCAGCACGGCGGCGCGCAGCCATCCGAGTTTTTCGACGGCGTGGTGCTCGGCGTGCATGCGAAGTCGCGACATGGGCGGGCCGTCCTGACCGGTGGAAGGGGCCGCTATCTATGATGCGGAAAAGGACTTTTGCGGCATGCGTTTTTTGAAAAGGGCGGATGCCTCGCCCCAGTCTGTTTTTGCACCCGCCAGCCCTGTCCGTTCAGGCTTCCGTCAGGAAACTGTGCCATGATTTCCGGTTCGACCAGGGGGGCGATGCGGCCTGCCCCCTGTGAAACGGGCCGGCGTCAGATGGACAGGGTTTCGACGGGCGGGATTTCGGTGTCGCTGGTGGCGGCTTCCTCGGCCTGGCGCAGGCCGTGGATCAGGGCTTCGCGGATTTCCGTCAGGCGGCGTTCGTCGGTGATCTTCAGGCCGAACAGGTCCTTGACGTAGAACACATCGACCGCGCGGACGCCGTAGGTGGTGATGTGGGCCGAGGCGATCTGCAATTTGTGGTCGCTGATCGCCTGCGTCACGTCGTGCAGCAGGCCCGGACGGTCGCGGCCGTTGACCTCGATGACCGTGTAGCTGTTCGAGGCGCGGTTATCGATGACCACGCGCGGCGGCACATGAATCGCGCGCATGCGTCGCCCGTAGCGCATGCGGCCGATGCCGCAGATTTCACGCGCGATGTTGGTCCGGCCCGACAGGGTCTGCTCGACCAGTGTGGACAGGCGGGCGAGCTGGTGCGGCTCCTCGAACGCTTCGCCGCTGGCGTCCTGAATCCAGAACGTGTCCAGCGCCATGCCGTTGATCAGCGTGTGGATGCGCGCATCGACGATCGAGGCGCCGGCGATGGCCAGGGCGCCGGCGATGCGCGAGAACAGGCCGGGGTGGTCGGCGGTGTAGATGGTGACTTCGGTGACGCCGCGCGTCGGCAGGGGCTGGGTTTCGACCGTCAGCGGCGACTCGCGGCGTTCGGACTCCCGGATCAGCAGCGCGTGGCGGGCGTGGGTGTCCTGGTCGAAGGACAGCCAGTAGCTGCCATAGCCCATGCCGAGGAACTGCTCGGTCTCCTCGGGCGAGAAGCCGTCTTCCTCCAGGATCTCGCCGACCGCTTCCTTGGCGCGGGCCACGCGCACGTCGCGCTCGGTGGTGGCCAGTCCGCCTTCCAGCACCTCGGCCACGCGCATGTAGAGTTCGTGCAGCAGGGTGGCCTTCCAGGCGTTCCACACGCGGGGGCTGACGGCGCGCATGTCCACGATGGTGAGCAGCAGCAGCAGGCGCAGGCGCTCGGGCGACTGGATGGTGTCGGCGAGGTCGAGGATGGTCTTGGGGTCGTCGATATCGCGCTGAAACGCGGTCTGGCTGAGCAGCAGGTGGTGCAGCACCAGCCACGAGACGGTTTCGGTCTCCTCGCCGGTCAGGCCCATTTCGGGACAGACTTCCAGCGCGATTTCGGAGCCCAGTTCGGAATGGTCGCCGCCGCGCCCCTTGGCGATGTCATGCAGCAGGATGGCCATGTACAGCGCGCGGCGGGACTGGAGATTGCGCGCCAGGTCGTAGGCCAGCGGGATTTCGTCGGCCATCGCGCCGTGTTCGATCCGGCCGAAGATGCGGATGGCCTCGATCGTGTGCTCGTCGACCGTGAAGACGTGGTAGGTGTCGAACTGCATCTGGCCGACGATGCGCGACCAGTCGGGCATCAGGCGGCCCATGATGCCGGTCTCGTTGAGGATGTGCAGCCAGTAGGCGTTGCCCTGGCGCCGGTCCTCGGCGGTGGCGTGGAAGCTGGGGACTTCCTCGCGCGGCGCGCCTTCGGCGGTGGTGGCGAGGCGGGGGGCGCGTTCGGGCGGGGCGCCGCACAGCAGGTCCAGGAAGATGCGGGCGGCTTCGGGATTGCCGCGCAGGATCGCGGCCCGGCGCTCCCACCGGATCAGCTTGTGCATGGCCATGGGATGGATCGGCAGCTTGCGCGTGCGCGCCCATTCCAGCAGGCGCATCATCTGGATCGGATCGTCGTCGAGCGAGGTGCCGCGCTCGGGCAGGATCTGGCCGTCCAGCACCGTGAAGCCGGCGTCGCGCATCGCGCTGTCGGCCTGCGGGGCGTTGGCGCTCGGCCCCAGGGCCTGGCGCATCACCGCCGGTTCCAGCACATGGGTCAGGCGCATGACCTCGCGCACCGTCAGGAAATAATGGCGCATGAACCGCTCGACCCCGACCTGACGGCCGTGGCGGGTGTAGCCCATGCGGGCGCCGACCACGGGCTGGACATCGAAGGTCAGCCGTTCCTCGGCGCGGCCGGAGATGTAGTGCAGGTGCAGCCGCACGCTCCACAGGAAGTTCCACGACCGGCGGGCGCGCTTGGCCTCCTGCTCGGTCAGCAGGCCCAGGCTGCTGAAGCCGGGGGCCAGCAGGTCCGACACATGGCGGGTGCCGAAGGTGTAGCGGCACATCCAGTACAGCGTTTGCAGGTCGCGCAGGCCGCCGCGCCCTTCCTTGACGTTGGGCTCCACCAGGTAGGGGCTGTCGCCGAAGCGGTGGTGGCGGGCCGTGCGTTCGCGGCGTTTGTCGGTGATGAAGCGGGCGGCCCCGGCTTCGACGCACGCGACGATGTAGCGGGCCTCGAACATCGCGAACAGCGCGTCGTTGCCGGCCAGCAGGCGGGCGTCCAGCAGGGTGGTGCGGACGGTGGTGTCGGCCTCGGCCTCGGCGATACATTGGGGGATGGAGCGGGTGGCGTGGCCGACCTTCAGCCCCAGGTCCCACAGGAAATACAGGATATATTCGACCACGCGGCTGACATCGGCCGAGGGGTCGTCGGGCGTGAGGAACAGCAGGTCGATATCGCTGAAGGGGGCCAGCATGCCGCGCCCGTAGCCGCCGGTCGCCGCTACCGCGAGGGTCGGCCGCCCGGAGTCCGGCGCGAAATCCAGCGCGTGCTCCATGGTGAAATCGACCAGGGTGCGGATCATGCCGTCGGTATGGGCCGCCAGTTGCTTGGCGGCGGAGGCGCCGTGGAGGCGGTGGGCCTCGAATTCCTCGCGCACCGACGCCTGGAAGCGGGCGAG
This sequence comes from Gluconacetobacter dulcium, assembly GCF_014174165.1. GTDB lineage: Bacteria > Pseudomonadota > Alphaproteobacteria > Acetobacterales > Acetobacteraceae > Gluconacetobacter > Gluconacetobacter dulcium. The sequence goes on from NZ_JABEQN010000036.1 coordinate 10,855, forward strand.
ATGCCGGCGGAACAGGCCGATCGCCACCTCGCGCGGGACGGCAGCGCCCGTTTCCGGTGACAGGAGGGAGGCCGCGAGGCTTCGGGTCAGGTCCCTGACGGACAGGGAAGGAGAAGACAGAGTCGACATCGCGGCGTGATCGGTTTCCTGAAAATGTTTGCGAGCGGCCAGCCGGCCGATCCCGGCGGCCTGTTTCGCAAGCCGTCCGTCACTCTATCCGTGGTCCAGATGTCGCGATTCTTCAAGCATCAGTTTCTTGAGCGCGTAGACCATGTCCAGCGCGCCGCGTGGCGTCAAGGCATCCGGGTCGAGTTGTTCGAGCATTTCGCGCACCGCTTCGGGCACGCCGGGGGGGGCTGTATCGACCGGTTCCGGCGTGGTCGGGGCGTCGGGGGACGCAAAGAGCGGCAGGGGGCGGGCGCCGACCGCGCGTTCCTTTTCCAGACCGGTCAAAAGCCTTGCCGCGCGGCGGACCACGGGCTCCGGCACGCCTGCCAGCCGGGCCACATGCACGCCCCAGCTTCGGCGGGCCGACCCCGGAACGACCTCGTGCTGGAACACCACCTGGCCCTTCCATTCGCGCACGCTCATGGTGTGGGGGGAGAGGCGGGGGAGGCTTTCGGCCAGTTCGGCCAGCTCGTGGAAATGCGTTGCGAAAATCGAACGGCACCGCAACGTGGAATGCATGGCTTCCAGCACCGCCCAGGCGATGGCCAGACCGTCCAGCGTGGAGGTGCCACGGCCGATTTCGTCGACCACCACCAGCGAGCGCGGGCCGGCCAGATTGAGGATCGCCGCCGTCTCGGTCATTTCGACCATGAAGGTCGAGCGGCCGCGCGCCAGATCGTCCGACGCGCCGACGCGGGAGAACAGGCGATCGACGATGCCGATCCGCGCGGCCTTGGCCGGGACCGGCAGGCCGGCCTGCGCCAGGATCACCGCCAGGGCGTTCTGGCGCAGGAAGGTCGATTTGCCGGCCATGTTCGGCCCGGTGAGCAGCATGACGCGCTGGGCGGGGTCGAGCACGCAGTCGTTGGGCGTGAAACGCTCGCTGCGGGGCAATGCGGCCTCGACCACCGGGTGGCGGCAGGCGGTGAGGGTGAAGGCGGCGTCGTCGGTGACTTCGGGGCGGCACCACAGGCCGCTGGCCGCGAGGTCGGCGCAGGATTGCAGCACGTCGAGCACCGCCAGCGCGTGGGCGATGGCGGGGACCGCCGGTTCGGCCAGGATGTCGCGCACCAGGGCGGTGAAGATGCCGCGTTCGCGGGTGCCTGCGCGGTCGCCGGCCTCGGCGATGCGGCGGTCGAGGCTGATCAGTTCGTCGGTCGAGAAGCGGGCGGCGCTGGCGGTACCCTGGCGCAGGATCAGGTCCGTGCGGTCGCGCACGCGGGCGGCGGCGGCGCTGGGGAGTTCGATGACGTAGCCAAGTTGCGCGTGGTGGCGGATCTTGAGGCTGGCGATGCCGAATTGCTGCGCGTAGTCGTTCTGCAAACCCGCGATGATGCGGCGGCTGTCGTCGCGCAGGCCGCGTTCGGCGTCCAGTTCCGGGTCGAAGCCGGGGGCGATGACGCCGCCATCCTCGACCCGTGCGGGCAGGGATTCGGCCAGGGCGCGTTTGAGCAGGTCTTCCAGCGCGGTGGCGCCGCCCAGGTGGCCCATGGCCTCGGCGATAAGGGCGGGTGGGGCCGCGCGGCTGTCGGCCAGGGCCGCCGCGATCTGCCGGGCGATGGAGAGGCCGTCGCGCACGGCGGCCGCGTCGCGCGGCAGGCCCCTTCCCAGGGAGAGGCGGGCCAGGGCGCGGGCGATGTCGGGCGTGCCGCGCAGGCCCTGGCGCAGGGCGGTGCGCACGCTGCCTTCCTCGATCAGCCATGACCATCCGTCCTGGCGGGCGGCGATCGGCGCGCATCGGGTGAGGGGGGCGGCGATCCATTCCGCCAGCAGGCGGCTGCCCGGCGCGGTGACGGTGCGGCTGACGCTGGCCAGCAGCGTGTGTTCGGTGGTGCCGTCGCGGGTGCGCAGCAGGTCCAGGCTGGTGCGGGTGGCGGGGTCCAGCCCCAGGATGCCGCCATTTTCATGGGCGTGGGGGTGGGCCAGGCGCGGCATCTGGCCGGCCTGGCTGCGGCGGACGTAGTCGAGCGCCATCGCGGCGGCGACGGCTTCTTCATCCGAGAACGTGCCGAAGGCGTCGAGGCTGGCGACATCGAACGTCTCGGCCACGCGGCGGCGGGCGGTGGCGGCGGCCGGGGGGGTGGCCTCCGGCGCGCGTCTTGCGTCGAAATCGCCCAGTTCGATGCCGGCGGCGGCGAGGATTTCGGCCGGGTCGAGCCGGCCCAGCAGGTCCATCAGCCCGTCGGGGGGGAGGGACGCGGTTTCGAACGCGCCGGTCGAGATGTCGATCCACGCGACGCCCCAGCCCCGGCTGGCCGGGGCGCGGCCGGCGCCGGCCGCCACCGCCAGCAGCAGGTTCTGCCGGCCGGCTTCCAGAAGCTCGTCTTCGGTCAGGGTGCCGGGGGTGACCAGGCGCACCACGGCGCGGGCCAGCGGGCCCTTGGCGACGCCCTTGCCGGGCTTGCGCGGCGGTTCGGTCTGCTCGGCCACCGCGACGCGGAAGCCACGGCGGATCAGCCGGGCCAGGTAGGCCGAGGCCGCCGCCACCGGCACGCCGCACATCGGGATCGGCATGTCGCCATGCGTGCCGCGCGTGGTCAGCGAGATGTCCAGCGCGCCCGATGCCGCTTCGGCGTCGGAGAAGAACATTTCGTAGAAATCGCCCATGCGGAAGAACAGCAGGGCTTCGGGATGTTCGGCTTTCAGGGAAAACCATTGCGCCATGGCGGGGGTGGCGCCGTCCGGGGAAGGGAGCGTCATGCGGGCCTGTGTACAGGGCCGGTGGCCGATGTGCCAGCCGGGAAATGCGGGACGAACGGCCGTGATGGGCGGCGCTCGCGGAGCGGTTTCATGCCGTGCGGCCGCGCCGCCGGGCGAGGCGGCCGCGCAGCATGGCGAGTGCGGCGCGCAGTTCCATCACGCCCAGGACCTGCAACCCGATGCCGTAGGCCAGCATGCCGGCCGCGACCAGGACCATCAGCGCCACGATTCGCAAGGGGCCGTGATGGACGGCCAGGGGGCCGAGGGCCGTCAGGTTCAGCATCAGCAGCATGGCCGCCATGCCGAGTGCCGCGAGCAGCATCCGGACGACGCGCGAGATCGTGGCCGGGAAGATGCGCAGCAGCGCGCGGCGGCGCAGCAGGAAGCCGAGAATCCCGACATTGACGATGGCGGCCAGGCTGCTGGCCAGCGGCGGGCCGGCATGGAGCAGCGGGTGCATGAGCAGCAGGTTGAGGGTGAAGTTCAGGGTGAGGGTGAACAGGCCGATGCGCACCGGGGTGGCGGTGTCGCCCCTGGCGAAGAAGCCGGGAGCCAGCACCTTGATCAGCACGAAGGCGGGCAGGCCGATGGCGAAGGCGCGCAGGGATTGTGCCGACAGCATGGCGTCGCGCTCGGTGAAGGCGCCGTGCTGGAACAGGGTGGCGATGATGGGGTGGGCCAGCACGATCATGCCCAGCGCGGCGGGCAGGGTGAGGACCATGGCGTAGTCGATCGCGCGGTTCTGCGCGCTGTGCGCGCCGTCATGGTCCTGGGCCGCGACGTGGCGGCTGAGGACCGGCAGCAGGGTGGTGCCGGCCGCCGCCCCCAGTACGCCCAGCGGCAACTGGTTGATGCGGTCGGCGAAATAGATGAACGAGACGCTGCCGGCCGGGAGGAACGAGGCGATCATGGTATCGACCAGCAGATTGATCTGGCTGATGCCGCTGCCCAGGCACCCGATGGCCATGCGCCGGAGCAGGAGGTGGATGCGCGCCGTGAGGCGGGGGGGCAGCAGCATGAGGCGGAAGCCGGCGCGGTGCACCGCCAGCAGCAGCAGGCCGAGCTGGACGACGCCCGACAGGGTGACGCCCCAGGCGGCGGCGCGCCCGACATCGCCGGTGAGCGAGGGCAGCAGGAGGATGGCCGCGATGCCCACGACGTTGAACGAGACATAGGCCGCCGCCGCGACGCCGAACCGGTGCAGGCCGTTGAGCACGCCCGACACCAGGGCCGCCGCGCAGATCAGCACCAGGTAGGGGAAGGTGATGCGGCTGAGCGTGACCGCGATATGGTAACGCTCGCCATCCATGGGGAAGCCGGCGGCGATGACGCGGACGACCTGCGGCATGAAGAGTTCGCCCAGCACCGCGATGAGCAGCAGCCAGGTCAGCAGCACGCTGAGGGTCTCGCTGGCGAAGCGGCGGGCCTTTTCGGTGCCGTCGGTGGTGAGCATGGCGGAGAAGATCGGCACGAAGGCCGTGTTCAGCGCGCCTTCGCCGAAAAGCTGGCGGAACATGTTCGGCAGGCGGAAGGCGATCTGGTAGGCATCCTGGACCGGGCCGGCCCCCAGGAAGGCCGCCAGCAACTGGTCACGCACCAGGCCCAGCACGCGGCTGAGCATCGTCCAGCCGCCGACGGTGAGAAAACCCTTGAGCAAACGGGACCTCCTGCCTTGGCCGCGCGCAGGATGGGCGGGCGCCTCCCGCGCGCATACTGCACGACCCCGCTGTTTCGGCCCAGCGTGATTCGTGTGGCGGGAAGGGGGTTAGTGATCGAGAATCGCGCGTTCGATGGCCAGGCGCATGCGCCGCGAGTCGGGCGAGGTGAGGCTGACGAACCAGTTGGCCAGCGTGCCGTCGCGGCCGATCAGGTATTTGTAGAAATTCCAGCGCGGGCGGGCCAGCACGCCGCCTTCCTGCCCCAGCCAGCGGAACAGGGGAATCGTCTCCGGGCCACGGACATGGCTGCGCGTGGTCATGGGAAAGGTCACGCTGTAATTGCGGGCGCAGAAGGTGGCGATCTGTTCGGGGGAGCCGGGCTCCTGATTGCCGAAATCGTTGGACGGCACGCCGATGACCGTCAGGCCGCTGCCGCGATAGAACGACCACAGGGCCTGCAACCCCTCGAACTGGGGCGTGAAGCCGCATTGCGAGGCCGTATTCACGATCAGCACCGGTTTGCCGCGCAGGGCGCCGAGGTCGATCGTGCCGCCTTCCAGGGCCGGGAGGGTAAAGTCGTACGCGGTCGTCATGGAGCCGATTCGATCTGTTGTCGCCTGTAAGGGAATGGAAGCCTAGAGCAGTTTCCGTTGCCGCACGAGTGGGCAGGGGCGGCGGCATCCGCCACTCTGGACAGCATATCGCGCAGGGCACAATGTCGTTACGGTGCAAGTCATTGCGGTTTTGAATTGGTAGGGTGGAATGGCGGTCCTGCATGGAATTCTGGGGCTGGCCTGCCTGATCGCGCTGGCGGTGGCGTGTTCGGCGGATCGGCGGGGCATCCGTCCCCGGATCGTCCTCGCCGCCGTGGCGATGCAGGTGGCGCTGGGCGGGCTGATCCTGTTCGTGCCGCCGGGGCGGGCGGCGCTGCATGTGATTTCGGGCGCCGTCGATACCGTGCTGGGCTATGGCGCGCAGGGCAGCGCCTTTCTGTTCGGCCCGCTGGTCGGGCCGCGCATGGATACGCTGTTTCCCGGCGGCGGGTTTATCTTCGCGCTGCGGATATTGCCGCAGATCGCCTATATCTCGGCGCTGATCGCGATCCTGTATTATTACCGCATCATGCAGCGGTTGGCGCGGCTGCTGGGTGGGGTGCTGCGGCGGGTGCTGGGTACGTCGATGATCGAATCCTTCTCCGCCGTCACGACGATCTTTCTCGGCCAGAGCGAGATGCCGGTGGCGCTGCGGCCCTATGTGCCGCTGCTGACGCGCGAGGAGCTGTTCGCCGTCATGTGCAGCGGGACGGCCTCGGTCGCGGGCTCGGTGCTGGTGGGGTATGCGGGGCTGGGCGTGCCCATGGATTACCTGCTGGCGGCGTCGGTGATGGCGATTCCGGGTGGGCTGCTGTTCGCCAAGATATTGATGCCGTCGCGCACGCCGACGCGGGTTTCGGGCCTCGACCTGGAGTTCGGCCATGAGCATCCGGTCAATGTCTTCGAGGCTATCGCCATCGGCACCGCCAGCGGTGTCGGCGTGGCGGTGGCGGTGGGGGGGATGCTGATTGCCTTTATCGGGCTGATCGCGCTGGCCAATGGGCTGATCCATGGGCTGGGGGGCTGGTTCGGCGTGGGCAATCTGTCGCTGGAGACGATTTTCGGCGTGATCTTTGCCCCGCTGGCGTGGCTGATCGGGGTGCCGTGGCATGAGAGCAGGGTGGTTGGCGCGATCATGGGGCAGAAGCTCGTGTTCAATGAATTCGTGGCCTATGTCGCGCTGGGGCCGCATTTTCATGATGCGACGCTGGACCCGCGCGCGCTGGCGATTGCCTCGTTCGCGCTGTGCGGGTTTGCCAACCTGTCGTCGGTCGGCATCCTGATTGCCGGCTTCGGCAGCGTTGCCCCTGAGCGGCGGGGGGAGGTGGCCAGCATGGGGGTGCGGGCGGTGTTTGCCGGGTCGCTGTCGAATTTCGCCAGCGCCACGATTGCCGGCATGTTCGTCGGTTGAGGATCGTGATGTGCTTCGCGGCGGAAGACTGCTAGGTGTATGGCTGCGGCACGCGATGGTGTGGGGGGGTAAAAGTGGAAACGCAGAGCGCTGAAAGAATGAGAGCGGCATTGTGCGTTGTTGTGGCGCTTATCTATCTTCTCTTGGCGCTGGCTGCCCTGATGTTCGACCTGGGACGCATCAGCCTGGAGTCGTTTCATTCTCTATTGTCGTGGTCTCCGATCCTCGCTCTTCTGGCGGCGGCTGTTTCTCATCGTTACGGTTATGCGATGCGGATGAAGCGTGGAGCCGCTTCATGGGTAAAATGTACGGTATTGATATCTCTTTTTATTGTTTTTGTTGGCATAATGATGAAGATTTTTGATCGAAATTTGGTATTTTCCGTATTTATTGTAATTGTCGGCTGTGGCGGGTTTGTCATATTTGTGCGGCGGGCGCTGCCTCACGTTCGGCAGTGCTGAGGTGGCAGGCGGAGAGGCTGGATAATTCTTGCTGATCTGAGCCCTGTTCGTTACGGATCGCCATGCTTTAAAGTTGTTACTTGATGATAATTTTCAGGGGTGATTCCTGTGTTCGTTCGCAGTGCCTTCAGCCCTGAAAATGGCGATGATTCCGTGTGTCGGGCGTGCGGTCATGCCGGGCATGCGCCGGTCAGAGCCGAGCGGATGCATATCTGGTGCGGGTGCGTGCCGGGTATGATGCTGGCGTGCGGCGTCGCCGCCTTTGCATCAACTGCTTCCGCATCGGCAACCGGCATTTCCGACTGCGCTTGCCGCCCGGCATGACGGGCGGCGTGGTCGCGTTGAAGCTTCGGTGGTTCAAACGCACCGTTCCGGCGCGGCGTCGAACGCGGCAGACATGGCTGCTCCCGCTGGACAGATGACGGGGCATCGCAGGCAGTAGCCGGTCCCTGTCCTCGCCATCCTCTCGCCCGGTCATGGCCGTCATGGAACTCATGTCCGTTGGAGACGGAGAGGAAGTCTCCGATTCGGGTAGAGGTGACGACGACGGCGAAGGCATTACTGTTGTAGGCACTCACCCATCATTCGGGTCCGGCGGCGGCGGTGGCTATTCGCCGCCCGCAAGGGGTCCGTCTGATATGCCGCCTTCATCTGGTGAGGGGCGATACACATCGCCGTTCATGGCCACGCCGTCATGGTCATCCATGGTGTGGCCTATCTGACGAGTGCTTCCGGAAAGGGGATTGCGACCTATCAGTCGTCATCGGGCGCGTATGTTCCGATCAAGCTGTCGGATATCGACCGGGACATCGCGGATGAGACTCAGAACCTGCTTGGCCATTCGGCGGGCGAGAGCGATCATCATGTCGCCTACCAGCAATTTTCCGAAGGGCAGTCGCCCGATCAGGTACGGAGTGCTGTGGCGCATTCTTCTGGGGCGCAGGCGGCCCTTCAAGACCTGTATCACGACGTTCTGGGGCGGGATATCGACGCGAGCGGCCTGACGACTTACGAGACGGTCAAGAATTATACGCCTGATCAGCTTCAGGTGGCGGTGAACGGCTTTCAGGCGACATTTTCGTCGGCTGGAAATGGTCTTGATAGTCTGATGCCCAAGTCACAGGACCACTGGCTTGGCCTTGCTGCGACGGTGGCTGTGATGGGGACCCCACCGGGTGAGGCCGTTGCCGCCGCAGACCTCCTTGCCGTGGGCGGTGAGGAATTGCTGGCGACGGCTTTGGATGTGGAAACTCATTCGGTTGTTGAATCGCTTGCGGCGACAACAACAGGCAACGCTGTCTCTGTGGCTTCGCAAAGCGCGTTAGAAGAACTTTCTCAATTCACTCCACGTCAGGCTGGGTCTGATTTAGATATAGGGGGTGGTATTACGGTAACCCAAGCTCCGGGCGATCTTAACAAGGCAGGGGCCCTTGTTTTTGATTTCAAGGGCGGAAATTTTAATTCTGTGGTAGAATATTTCAAAAATCTTACTGGATGCACTGGAAATTTTAGACAGGAACTCTTAAATTCTCAAAATATACCAAATTGTGCAAGTATATATAAGGTATATATGAACGAAGGTTATTTTGAATTAAAGGATATTACCAATTCTCTTGGAAATTGGACCGTAAAGCTCCCTAAAAGGCTGTCAAATGGCGTGCGTGAAATAAAGTTTCAATTTTAAGTATAGAAGGTCGATATGATGTCTGATAAGTTTTTAAATGCTTTAGAATATGTTGCTGGATCAGATGCGCATTCGATTTGGAAAGACTTGAATCCAGGCGTTAATATCGACGTTAATAGTAAAGATTCTATGAGAGAGTTGATTTGTTTTTTTTGTTTTGCGATTGAGAGAAACATTATAGTTGAATATAGTACAGAAAAAAACATTCCTATTTTTTCAGGGGATGCGCCAGATGTCTTGGCAAGTAGAATATTTCAAGATTTTTCTGAAAAAGTCCCTAATGTTCCGCTATTGAATCCATTGAGTAATGATGATTTCGTTGCGTATCTCATGTTCAAAAGGGGCTGGGCAGTCTTGGTTCATGGTACCTGTCTGATGGTTCCAGAATGAATTTACATCGATAAAAGCCTACTCGAATCGCATTGTGCCGCAGGCGAGGGCTGTTGCGATGTGGCCTACCAGGAATTTTCCGAAGGCCAGTCGCCGGATCAGGTACAGAGTGCTGTGGTGCATTCTTCTGGGGCGGGACATCGACGCGAGCGGCCTGACGACTTACGAGACGGTCAAGAATTATGCGTCTGATCAGCTTCAGGCGACGGCGAATGGCTTTCAGGCGACATTTTCGTCGGCTGGAAATGGTCTTGATAGTCTGATGCCCAAGATACAGGACCACTGGCTCGGCCTTGCTGCGACGGTGGCTGTGATGGTGACGCCCACCGGGTGAGGCCGTTGCCGCTGCTGACCTTCTTGCCGTGGGCGGCGGGGAATTGCTGGCGACGGCTTTGGACGGGGAACTCGATACCGCGATAGTTTATTCAGCGACCGGAGCATCTGTTTCAGGGCTTGTAGCGGGGGCCTCGGCAACGTTTGATGAACTGGCAGCTTTTGATCCCCAAATATCCGGGGCTACTCTACAACCTGATGCGAATACGACCGTTACGCAAGTCGCGCGTACGAGGTATCAGAAGGCGAATCTCAATTTTTCTGGTGGAAATCAGGCGGCGGTAGAAACTTTTTTTCGAAAGCTGACTGGATATAAGGGAAGTCTGAAGAATGCGCAGGTGGCATCATTTGGAAATGGCGGGGTAGTGTATTCAGTTTTGTACCGGCCTCGGTTTTTGAGACAGTTGGTTGAAGCCTAAGCGGCGATAGCCGCATTGGCCAGAGCCTTGGCTCGGACTGCGTTGGGAGACATGAATCCGTGCCGTTCGAGCAGCCAGATTTCGTTGTATAGGTCACGG
>NZ_JABEQN010000037.1 GCF_014174165.1 Gluconacetobacter dulcium
GGTGGTGAGGGTGGCGCCGGTGACGGTGTCGCCGTTGAGCAGGCCGGTGGAGGTGAACTTCGTGGTGTCGAGCGCGGGGGTCTGGCCGTAGACGCTGCTCTGGTTCAGGGCGGTGATGGAGAGGGCGGCCGGGTCGATGGTCAGGGTGCCGGTGTGATAGGTGACGATGTAGTTGGTCAGTCCGCTGCCCTGGGCGGCGGAGGGGGCGATGGTGTAGCCGCCGCCGACGGGGCTGGTGTTGGTGGCCGGGGTGGTGAGGGTGACGCCGGTGACGGTGTCGCCGTTGACCAGGCCGGTGGAGGTGAACTTCGTGGTGTCGAGCACGGGGGTCTGGCCGTAGACGCTGCTCTGGTTCAGGGCGGTGATGGTGAGGGCGGCCTTTATCACCGTATCGGTGCCCGTGTAGATGGTCTGATAGCCTGGGATGGAGCCGTGGACGATGATGAGCGGAGCGGAATTGCCGACGCTGCTGGTCGTGCTCAGGTTGGTGCCGCCCCAGGTCAGAGCTGTCGTATCGACTTTTCCGGATACATCCAGACCGTTCTGGTCCTTGATGGAGGTGAAGACAACCGTTGCCGTGCTCTGTCCGTAGACTTGGCTTCCCTGACCTGTGATGACGACATAAGGCAGTGCTTTCAGGACCGGATAAGGAGAGCCGGATACCCAATCGCCTGGGGTGCTGAAGCTGTTGGGGCTGCCTGCGACCGTGGGTCCTTCGGATGCCCATTGCGCCGTCGTCAGTCCCGTGATGGAGATAGACGAAAAAGCGCCGCCCGTGGCATTCGATGTACCGGACGTGTCTGTGTCGAAATACGCATAGGTGATTTGGTCGTCATCCTCTCCGACAAAGCCGCCGACAGTGTTGTTGCTATTGGTAGCGGAGACGGTGCCTGTTGCGTAGGCGTTAGTGATTGAGCCATCATTGTATCCGACGAAGCCGCCGACATAGTTGTTGCTATTGGTAGCGGAGACGGAGCCTGTTGCGTAGGCGTTGGTGATTTGGCCGATATTGGCTCCGACGAAGCCGCCGACATAGTTGTTGCTATTGGTAGCGGAGACGGAGCCTGTTGCGTAGGCGTTAGTGATTGAGCCATCATTGTATCCGACGAAGCCGCCGACAGTGTTGTTGCTATTGGTAGCGGAGACGGAGCCTGTTGCGTAGGCGTTGGTGATTTGGCCGATATTGGTTCCGACGAGGCTACCGACGAGAGCATTGTCGCCGTTCGAGCTGACGCTGCCGCCGAGCAGCCCGATATTCCGGACCACGCCGGTCTGGGCGAGTTGCCCGAACAGGCCGACATTCCGGTCCGTGCTATCGTTGATGGTCAGGTTGGAGATGGTATTGCCCCGGCCGTCGAAGGTGCCGGTGAAGCCGGATACGGCCAGGGGCCTGAAGTTGCTGATGCCGCTGAGGTCCAGGCTGTTGGCCAGGGCGTAACTGGCGGAGGAACTGGCGTTGACGTTCTGGAGCCCGGCGGGCGTGAAGATCAGCCAGACGGGGGTTGTGGTGGGGAAGGGCGCGCCGGTTCCGAAATGGACCTGCTGGTTCGCGGAGACCCCCAGCAGGTAGGGCGTCGTCTGGTTGTTCAGGTTGCCCCATATGGCCGAATTGAAGGCGGCGGGCAGCGCGCCGGCCAGTTGTACCGTCGTCAGGCCCGTGATGCCGGAAGACGACCCCGTCCCCACGCCTGGTGTCGCGCTGGACGTGTTGGTATCGAAATAGGCGTTGGAGATCGTGGTGGTGTTCTGTCCGGCAATCTGACCGACATTGGTGCTGCCGGTGACGGCGCCGGTTGCATAGGCATTCGTGATCTGGCCACGCATGGTTGTCTGCAGGATGGTCAATGTGGTGTTCGATCCCACGAGGCCGCCGACGATGTCGCCGCTTGTGACGGCGCCTGATGCGTAGGCATCCGTTATTGAGCCGACATTGTATCCGACGAGGCCGCCAGCGTTGCGGGGGCTACTGCTGGAGATTGTGGATACGCTACCCGATGCGGCAGAACGGGAGATCGCGGCCTCGTTCATGCCGACGAGGCCGCCGACAGCCGGACCCCAATTGCTAACACCAGTGACACTGGCAGCGGAATATGAATTGGTGATCGTGCCGGGAGTGGATCCCGGTCTTTGGCCATTCATTCCCACCAGGCCGCCGATGTCGCTGCCTCTGCCGTTGACGCTGCCGGTCGTGTACGCACCGCTGACCGCGCCGTAATTTACTCCGACCAGACCGCCAAGGTTGCTTCCGTCAGTGCCGCCGGTGACACTGACGCCCACCAGTCCGACATTTTCGACGATGCCGGAGGGGTCGATCTGTCCGAACGGAGCGATGTTACTTCCGCTGCTGTCGTGAATGGTCAGGTTGGAGATCGTGTTGCCCAGTCCTTCGAATGTTCCGGAGAAACTGGGGATGGGCGAGGAGGTGAGCGTGCCCAGGGGGGTGGCGTCCAGGCTGCCGGCCAGCGCATAGTATCCGTTGTACTGGACGGACGTGAGATCCGAGGCATTGCGCAGCAATGTATAGGGCTGGCCGTTGATGTTCAGCGTGCCGCCGGTCGTGTCGGTGAAGGCGACGTTGCCGCCCGCGAAGGTCAATCCACCGGGATTGACGGTCGCGCCCTGGGTGTTGGTCAGGATGTTCAGCGTGCCGTTGCCCGCCACGGTGATCGCGGCGTTTATGGTGACGTTGCGCCATGCCGAGAGGGTCAGGCTGGCGGGGCTGTTCCACATGAGGGGGGCAGTGACGAAGATGTCGCCGTTTCCCGATGCGCTCGTGCCCCCGCCGCTGATGTTGCTGGCTGCGCCGGCCGAGGTCTGCTCCGTGACATCGGTGCCGCTGTTGAGCGCGGCATTGATGGTGCTGGCGGCCGGGGCGTCGATCGTGAGGTCGTCGGGGTCCAGCAGCCAGGTGCCGCCCTTGCCCGCATCCACCGAAGCCTTGCCGAGCGCCAGGCTGTGGGCCGAGGTCTCGATCAGGCCGCCCTTGCCGCCGCCCTTGCCGGTGGCGGCCAGCGTTGCGCCCTGGGCGATGGCGGTATGACGGGCGAGGTTGACGCCCCCCGGAGCATCGGTGCCGACCAGGACCCGTCCGCCCCCGGCGCCGGACCGGGTGGCCGAGGCCGACAGCGTGGCCTTGCCCCCGACCGTGACCGTATCGCCATGGGCACCGACGATGCCGCCCGAGCCGTCGGCATTGCTCGCAGCGACCGTGGTACCGTCCACCGTGACCGCGCCGTTGGGCGCGGTCAGCCACACCTGGCCGTCGATGGTCTTCGTGCCCGTGGCCTGGATCAGGCCCCGCCGGTTGCCGGCCAGCGCGTAGACATTGCCCCCGGCCGAGGCCAGCGTGGCGGCCGCCGCCGTGATGCGGCCGGTGTTCGTCGCGTCGCCCCTGGCCTTGACATCGGCGACCACATAGATGCCGTCCGGTCCGCCGGCCTCGCTCAGCACCACCTTGTCGCCCGCCGCCAGGGCCACGGTTCCGCCCGCCGCCTCGATGGCGCCGCTGTTGGTGACGGATTTGCCCACCAGCACCACGTTGCCGCCGGTGCTGGTGATGCGTCCCTCGTTCCTGACCGTGCCGGAGGAGGTGCCGGACAGGGTGACGGCGCCGCCTTTCATGAACGTGCCGTCGGGCGTGTCGCGCGTCGAGGCGACGAAGCTGCCGCCCGCGACGACCGTGCCCTTTGGCCCGATGACCACGCCGTTGGGGTTGATCAGGAAGACCGATCCCGTTGCGCCCAGCCGACCCTGGATGGACGACATCTGGCTGCCGGTCACCCGGTTGAGCGTGGCGCCGCTGCCGTTGTCGAACTGGACCGTTCCGCCCGCCCCGATGGAAAAACCCTGCCAGTTGATGATGCCGCGGGCTGACGACTGGGTGATGGTGGTGCGGGAGCCCGCCGACGCGATCGTGCCGGCGCCGGCCACATAGGCCCCGCCTGTCGGCAGGGCCTGGGCGAAGGCCGAAACCGGCGTCAGGATGGAAAAGCCGATGAGTGCAAGCCGAAGCGAGGTGCGATGACGGCGGACGAGGGGACGTGTGATCATTGGCCTGAAGGATACCCTGGAGGATATGGGGAGGGCGGGCAGGGGGCTATCCGGCGTGGGAAAGATACCGAAGGTGATATTTGAATATATGTGATGTTTTTTTTTGGAAAGTTATGGGTGATTATATGTGTTTTGTTGTATTAATTTAATAATATCATACTGTATTCGCGGGTTTTGTGGCTATCTCTGGCCGGATTTTCTTGACTTGTAGAGAGAATACGCTATGTGCGGACAGAGTGCTTGTCCATGGCCAGATCTGGCCACAAAGAGCGGAATTTTCACGATCAGGTCACTCTGGCCCGCCTTGCGGGGGGTCTGCCGCCTTGTGGCGGGACCGGGTGTTCCGGCCCCGCGCTGCGATGGCGGATTGTCGGGGTTTCGGGCCGATTGCCGTGTTGAGTCCGGCTGGGTGCTCGCCTATGAATGTTCCATGTCCGATCCCGATTCCGGCCGGGCGTTCTGATGGTTGCGCACGGGGTTCGGAGAGCGTTTTCCAGATCGGGTTTCGTCAGGGCTGGTGGTTTTTTATGTATTCGTTATCCCGCGACCGAATGATAAATGAAGAATCTCTTGATAATATATTGAAAAATGCTTTTGATCTGGCGGAGATGGGCGCCTGGTCGTGCGATTTGCGCACGGAAAGGCTTTCATGGACCCCAGCGGTGTTCGACATGTTTGGCTTGCCGCGTGACAGGACCGTCGACCGGCGCGAGGTCGTTGCCATGTATGCGGAGCCATGCCGGCGTCTGCTGGAGCAATTGCGTGTGGCCGCGATTGCGAACAGGACGACCTTTGCCCTGGAGGCACGGATCATCCGCCCGGATGGCACGCCCCGGTGGGTCCGTATAAAAGCCGGCACGAAGGTGGAAAATGGCCGTGCCGTCACGCTGTATGGGCTGAAGCAGGATATTACCGCCGAGCGGCAGCAATGGGCGCGGCTGCGCCACCTGACGGATTACGATCCGTTGACCGGCCTTGCCGACCGGATGCACTTCCAGGCAGTTTTTTTCGATCGGTCCGTCGCGTCCGATCTGTGTGCGCCGCCCGGCGCGCTGGCGCTGTTTGCCGTGGACAATCTGGCGGAAATCAATCGGCGCTGGGGCTACGCCGCCGGAGATGCCTGCCTGATCGCGTTTGCCAGGCGGCTGTTGAGCGCCGGTGACGGCGGGGCGTTCACGGCGCGCCTCGGCGGTGGTGAATTCGCCATGCTTCTGGACGGCGCGGGGAAGACGCCGCATCTGGAACCGGGGCCGTCCGAGCGGTTTTCCCATCTGGGAGACCCTGTCCTGTGGAACGGTGTTTCCATTCCGCTCGGCATTTCCATAGGCATCGTCTTCATGCGGCGTTTCCATGGCCACGAGGCCGAAGCGATATACGCGCGGGCCGATCTGGCGCGCCAGGTGGCCCGACGACAAGCGGGGCGTTCTCCGCGTATCGTGTCCGCGACGTTCGAGGGCGGGAAACAGGTCGCCGTCGGTTCCGCACCGTCGGCAGGTGCGCCGGCTGGCGCGGCGGGCGTGGGCATGCCTTCCCTCTCGCCGCGTGAAATGGAGGCGCTTCGTCACATTTCCCGCGGACGCACCATTGATGAGATCGCCCATGAAATGGCGGTCTCGCCGCATACGGTGCGAAACTTCATTCGTCGCATCTACCAGAAAATGGAAGTCGATACCCGTGTGGAGGCCGTGCAACGGGCCTATCGGAACGGGCTGCTGTAGAGCCGTCACCGTTTACATCGGTTCACGGATATGGCGCTGGCGTAGTGATTTTGCGAGCGGCTTCACCTGTTTGAATGCCTGCATTCAAACAGGTGCGGCGCCTGTGGTGCGGTCCGGCCGTTCGTTCTTCGGGACGCCGGGCTGTCGGGAACGCTGAATCTCCGGCGGGGCGGGCGCCTCAGAGCCTGACCGAAAATGCGGTCTGGTGAGCGAGAGCGGCTCATCAGGGCCGCGTCCGGCGTGTGTTTCTGAGCATCGGAGCGGAGCGGCCTTGATGGCCGTGAGCACCGAAGCGCAGGAAACGCGCGGAGGACACGCCACCAGGGCGCATTTTCGGTCAGGCTCTCAGCCGGGGACGCCCTTGCTGGTGGAATATTCGAAATGGAGCGCGGTGTCGGGGCGCACGATGGGGTGGATGGCGTGGGCGGCCATGGCACCCTCGCTGAAGCCTTGCAGGATCAGTTTCAGCTTGCCCGGATAGGTGGCCACGTCGCCGATGGCGAACACGCCGGGCAGCGAGGTTTCGCAGCTTGAGGGCACCACGGGGATGGTGCTGCGGATGGAGTCGATGCCCCATTGGGCGATCGGGCCGAGGTCGGTCGACAGGCCGAAGAACGGGAGCAGGCGGTCGGCTTCCAGCACGCGGGTGTCGCCGTCCAGCGTCGCGACTTCCACGCCGTGCAGCGTGCCGTTGGTGCCGTGTAGGCCGTGGAGCTGGTAGGGGACGATCTTTTCGATGCGGCCGGCGGCGACGGCTTCGTCGAGCTGGCGCAGGCTTTCCGGGGCCGCGCGGAAACGGTCGCGGCGGTGGACCAGGAAGATCTTCTCGGCTTCGTCCTTCAGCGCCAGCGCCCAGTCGATGGCGGAATCGCCGCCGCCGGCGATGACGATGCGGGTGCCGGTGAAATCGGCGCGGCGGCGGACGTAATACTGCACCGCGCCCGTGGCCTCGAAGCCCTCCAGCCCGGCCAGCGGCGGGCGGTTGGGGCCGAAGGCGCCGGCCCCGGCGGCGATGATGACGGCGCGGGCGCTGATGATGTCGCCCCTGTCGGTGCGCAGGGTGAAGGCGCCGCGATGGCCGGTCAGGCCCTCGACCCGGCGGCTGAGCAGGCGGGGGACGGCGAAGGGGGCGATCTGCCGGTCCAGGGCCTCGATCAGCGCGCCGCCTTCGATCGCGGGGTGGGCGGGGATGTCGTAGATCGGCTTTTCCGGATAGAGGGCCGCGCACTGGCCGCCGATGCTGTCCAGTGCGTCGAGCAGCACGCAATCCAGTTTCAGCATGCCGCATTCGAACGCCGCGAACAGGCCGGTGGGGCCGGCGCCGATGATGGCGACATCGGTCGAGAGGGTGGGGGCGTCGGTCATGTCGGTTCCGTGTTGCTGCGCTGCTGAACGATCAGGGCTCCGGTTGTGCGGTCTGTTTTCGCCGAGTGCAAGATGGGCGGAGATGCGGGCGGGGAAAACGGGGTCTTGTGCCCCTGCCGGGGCGGTGGGCATCATGAGGGAATGCAAGAACTGACCTTCGATTTACCCGACCAGCATGCGACGGAGGAACTGGCGCGGCGGCTGGCCGGCGCGGCGCGGCCGGGGGATGCCATCCTGCTCTCCGGGGTGCTGGGGGCCGGGAAGAGCGTGTTTTCCCGCGCTTTCCTGCGGGCGGCCTGTGGCGACCCCGACATGGAGGTGCCGAGCCCGACCTATACGCTGGTGCAGAGTTACGACGCGCCGGCGGGGGGGATCGCGCATTTCGATCTGTGGCGGCTGGCGGGGCCGGAGGGGCTGCATGAACTGGGCTGGGACGATGCGTGCGAGGGCATCGTGCTGGTGGAATGGCCCGATCGGCTGGGGGCGCTGGCCCCGGCGGATGCGCTGCGGATTACGCTGTCGGTGACGGGCGAGGAGACGCGCGGGGCGCGGATTGCAGGTTGGGAAGGCCGGCCGGTATGGGCCGGGCTGGCGGCGGGGAGGCCGGCATGAGCATTGCGATGCCCCGGAAGGCGATGCTGTTCGCGGCCGGCGCCGGCAGCCGGATGCGGCCGCTGACCGAGGAGACGGCCAAGCCGCTGCTGACGGTGGATGGGCGCTCGATTCTGGACCATGTGCTGGACCGGCTGGAGACGGCCGGGGTGCCGGAGGTGGTGGTGAATGTATGCTGGCAGGCCGGCAAGGTGCGCGCCGCATTGCGTGCCCGTGCCGAGGCGGGGCGGGGGCCGCATGTGACCGCCCGCGCCGAGGAGACGTTGCTGGAAAGTGGGGGCAGCGCCGCCGCCGCGTTGCGGGATGGGGCGCTGGGGCCGGAGCCGTTCTTTCTGCTGAATGGCGATTCCCTCTGGCTGAACGGGCCGGTGGCGGCGTTGCGCCGGCTGGCCGCCGCGTTCGACCCCGCGCGGATGGATGCGTTGCTGCTGCTGGCGCGGACCAGTCTGGCGGTGGGGGCCGTGGGACGGGGGGATTTTACCTCCGATCCCGATGGGCGGCTGTGCCGGGCGGAGCCGGGGAGGGTGACGCCCTATGTCTTTGCCGGGGTGCAACTGGCGGCGCCGGCCCTGTTCGCCGATGCGCCGCCGGGGCCGTTCAGCCTGAATCTGCTGTGGGATCGCGCCATCGCGCGGGGGCGGCTGTACGGGATCGTGCATGATTCGGTGTGGTGCCATCTGTCCCGGCCGGAGGATCTGCCGGCGGCGACGCGGGCGCTGCGTCTGGCGCGGGAGCCGGATGCGGCCGAGCGGGACGCCGCGTCGTGAGCCTGATCGCCACCGTTCCGCCGCATGTGCCGTTTCTGGACGAGATCGCGGCCCGCTGGATGGCGGGGGTGGGGGACGACCCGCAACGCAGTGGGGACGGGCTGATCCTGCTGCCCAGTCGTCGTGCCGCGCGTGCGCTGACCGAGGCGTTTCTGCGGCGGGCGGATGGGCGGCCGCTGTTGCTGCCGCGGATTGCGCCGCTGGGCAGTCTGGACGAGGCCGGGCTGGCGCTGTCGGGGGATATGGCGCTGGATCTGCCGCCCGCTGTCGAACCGTTGCGGCGGCTGGCGACGCTGGCGCTGCTGATCCTGAGAGCGGGGGATGCGTTCGGGGAGGTTCTGTCGCTGGATCAGGCGTGGCCGCTGGCGCGGGCGCTGGCCGAGCTGATGGACGATGCCGAGTGGGCGGAGTGCGATCTGGCCGAGACGCTGCCGCTGGCGGCGGATGGGGATTTTGCCGAACATTGGCGGGAGACGCTGCGGTTTCTCTCGATCGTCACCAGCGTGTGGCCGGCGTGGCTGGCCGAGCAGGGGGTGATGAACCCGGCGGCGCGGCAGGTGGCGCTGCTGCGGGCGCAGGCGGCGCGCTGGCGCGCCGCGCCGGATGCGGAATCGCGTTTGTGGGCCGTGGGATTTACCGATGCGGTGCCGGCCGTGCGCGATGTGCTGGCTGCGGTGCTGGGCCGGGCCGGGGGGCGGCTGGTGCTGCCGTGGGTGGATCTGTCGCTGGACGAGGCGATCTGGGTGGCGTTGCCGGACGGGCACCCGCAGGCGGGGCTGGCGCGGTTGTTGGGCGGGTTGGAGCGGACGCGGGCCGATCTGGCGGTGTGGGAGGGGACGGCGGAGGGGCCGGTGTCCTGCCCGGCGGGGCGGGGCGGGGTGCTGGCGCGGGCGCTGCTGCCGGCGGCGGCGCTGGGCGACTGGCTGCGCGACGAGGGCGCGGTGGCGCTGGACGGGGTGTCTGTGCTGCGGGCCGCCGACCAGCAGGAGGAAGCCGCCGCGATCGCGCTGGTGTTGCGGCAGGCGATCGTGACGCCGGGACGGCGGGCGGCGCTGGTGACGCCGGATCGGGGGCTGGCCGGGCGGGTGGCGGTGGAACTGGCGCGCTGGGGCGTGGTGGCGGATGACAGCGCGGGCGAGCCGCTGCATGCGACGCCGCCGGCCGTGTTCCTGCGGCTGCTGGCGCGGGCGGCGTCCGGCGGGCTGTCGCCGGTGGCGCTGCTGTCGCTGCTGAAACATCCGCTGGCGGCCTGCGGGCTGGCGCCGGGGGCGTGCCGTGCCTCGGCGCGGTTGCTGGAGCGGGCGTTGCTGCGGGGGCCGGCGCCTCGGCCGGGATTCGCGGGGTTGCGGGACCGGTTGGCGGCGGCGCGGGATGATGCCCATGGCGCGCTGGCGGATCGGCCGGATGCGCCGGAGGATCTGGCGGGGTTCGTCGATCGGCTGGAGCGGTGTCTGGCGCCGGTGCTGGGGTTTGGGGCGGCGGAGAGCCGGCCGGTGGGCGACCTGCTGACCGGGTTGATCGCGGCGGCGGAGGCGCTGGCCGCGACGGACGAGAAATCGGGCGCCGACCGGTTGTGGGCGGGCGAGGACGGCAACGCGCTGGGGCAGCATCTGGCGGGGCTGGTGGCGTTCTGCGACGTGTTGCCGGCGCAGCCGGGGTGGGTGCTGGATGGGGTGCTGACCGCTTCGATGGGCGGGCTGTCCGTGCGCTCGCGGCGCGGGTTGCGGGGGCGGAGCGAGAATGCGCTGCATCCGCGCATCTTTATCTGGGGCCTGATGGAAGCGCGGTTGCAGTCGGTCGAGACCATGGTGCTGGGTGGGCTGGTGGAAGGCGTGTGGCCGCCGGCGACCGATCCGGGGCCGTGGATGAGCCGGCCGATGCGGGCGCGGGTGGGCCTGCCTTCGCCCGAGCGGGCGATCGGGCAGGCGGCGCATGATTTCGTGGCCTGCGGCTGTGCGGCGGGGGAGGTCGTGCTGTCGGTGCCCGGTCGGCGGGACGGGGCGCCGACCGTGCCGGCGCGGTGGCTGGTGCGGCTGGATGCGTTTCTCGCCGGGCGGGGGCAGGCGGTGCCGGCGCATCCGGCCCTGGCGTGGCTGGGACGGCTGGACCGGCCGGTGGAGGCGCCGCGCCCGGTGGCGCCGCCCCGGCCCTGCCCGCCGGTGGACTGGCGGCCGCGCCGGCTGACGATTACCGAGATCGAGACCTGGATGCGCGACCCGTATGCGATTCATGCGCGGCATATTCTGGGCTTGCGGCGGCTGAAGGAGATCGAGGAGCCGGCGGACGCGGCCGATTACGGCACCATCGTGCATGCGGCGCTGGATCGCTGGTGCCGCCAGCCGGCGGGAGAGCGGGCGGACGAGGCCGGGTTGCGGGCGCTGTTTGCCGAGGCGCTGGCCGAGGCGCGGCTGCGGCCGGCGCTGGCGGCGTGGTGGGCGCCGCGACTGGAGCGGATTGCATCCTGGGTGATCGCCACCGAGGCCGCGCGGGCGGCCGGCGAGGGGGCGCCGATCGTGCTGACGCGCACCGAGCAGAGCGGCAAGGCGACGCTGAACGACCTGCCGGGCGGGCCGTTCCTGCTGCGCGGGCGCGCCGACCGGATCGACCGCGACGCGGCGGGGGCGCTGGTGCTGATCGACTACAAGACCGGGACGTTGCCGAACCGCAAGACGGTGGTGGCGGGGTGGTCGTCGCAACTGGTGCTGGAGGCGGCGATGGCCGAACGCGGGGCCTTCGGGCCGGAACTGGCGGGGCCGGCGCGCGAACTGGCCTATTGGCGGCTGACCGGCGGGGCCGAGGCCGGGAAGATCCTGCCGCTGGCCGAGGGGGACGCGCTGGCCGCGCTGATCGAGGGCGCGTGGGAGAGCCTGCGGGGGCTGATTGCGATGTATGACGATCCGGACCAGCCTTATCTGTCGCATCCGCACCCCGGCGAGAGCCCGCGTTTTGCCGATTATGCGCGGCTGGCGCGGGTGGCGGAGTGGAGTGCCGCGCGCGACGAGGCCGCGCCATGAACGTGACCTCGCGCGATGCGATCGGGCTGGCGAATGCCCGGCAGGCCGAGGCTTCGGACCCTGAAGCCTCGGTTTTCGTCTCGGCTTCGGCGGGAAGTGGCAAGACCAAGCTGCTGATCGACCGGCTGTTGCGGCTGATGCTGCCGCGTGTGGGGCCGGAAGGGGTGATGCTGCCGGGGTCGGACCCGTCGCGCATCCAGTGCCTGACCTTTACCAAGGCGGCGGCTGCGGAAATGGCGATCCGGCTCCAGAACCGGCTGGGGCGGTGGGTGACGCTGCCTGACGGGGAACTGGACCGCGAACTGGCGGCGCTGTCGGTGCCGCCCGGCGAGGCGGCGCGGCGGGCGGCGCGGGAATTGTTCGCCCGTGTGCTCGATCTGCCGGGGGGGATGCGGATCGGCACCATTCACGCTTTCTGCCAGTCGCTGTTGCGGCGTTTTCCGGTGGAGGCGGCGATCAGCCCGCATTTCACGCTGGTTGAGGATGCCGATGCGCGGATGGCGCTGGGCGAGGCCGTGGAGGCGGTGGTCGGCGCGGGCGGCGATGCCGTGGCGCTGCTGGCCGGGCAGGTGATGGTGGGGGCGTTCGCGGCGCTGGTCGGTAGCTTGCAGGCGCAGATGCGGCGGTTGCGGCCGGTGGTCGAGCGGCTGGCGGTGGATCGTGCCGGTGTCGAGGCCGCGATGATGCGCGTGCTGGGGGTGCGGAGCCGCGATGAAGAGTCGCTGCGCCATGCCGCCTGCGTGCCGCCGGACGAGGCGCATCTGCGCGCTGTGCTGCGGGTGGTGGCGGAGGACGGGCCGGCCGGCGCGCGGCGTACGGCGGTGGGGATGCTGGACTGGCTGGCGCTGCCGCCGGACGGGCGGGCGGCGCGCTGGGATGTGTGGCGCGCGGCGCTGGTGACGAAGGAGAACGAGCCGCGCAAGCGCGGGGGGCTGAGCGCGAAATTCGACGCCGAGCATGAGGGGGTGTGCGACGCGCTGGTGGCCGAGGCCGGGCGCGTGATCGCCATAGACGAGGAATGCCGGGCCATTGCCCTGCTGCGGGCCAGCATGGCGCTGCTGGATGTCGCGGTGCCGGTGCTGCTGCGATACGGCGACCGCAAGCGGGGGCAGGGGCTGGTCGATTATGACGATCTGATCGAGCGGACGCTGGATCTGCTGAAAGACCCTGGTGCGGCCTGGGTGTTGTACAAGCTGGATGGCGGCATCGATCATCTGCTGCTGGACGAGGTGCAGGATACCTCGCCCGACCAGTGGGCGATCGCGGGGGGGCTGACGGCGGAATTCTTTGCCGGGGCGGGGGCGCGGGAGCCGGATGCGGCGCCGCGTACGCTGTTTGCCGTGGGGGATTACAAGCAGTCGATCTATTCCTTCCAGGGGGCGGACCCCGAAGCCTTCCGGCTGTGGCGGGCGCGGTTTCGCCAGCGCGTGGAGGAGGCGGGGAGCCCGTGGAAGGAGCCGGCGCTGACCGTTTCGTTCCGCTCCACCGCGCCGGTGCTGAATCTGGTCGATGCCGTCTTTGCCCTGCCGGACGCGGCGCGGGGGCTGGTGGAGCCGGGGGGAGAGGTGCCGGTGCATCTGTCCGCGCGGCCGGGGCAGGGCGGGCGGGTCGAGTTGTGGCCGCTGACGCCGGTGGAGGATGACGGGGGGGAGGCCGATCCGTGGCGGGCGCCGCGCGAGAATGCCGGGCAGTCCACGGCGGCGCAGCGTCTGGCGGATGCGCTGGCGGCGTGGATCGTCGCCGAATTGCGCCGGCCGCCCGAGCCGGGGCAGGCGCCGCTGACGCCGGGGGACGTGCTGGTGCTGGTGCCCCGGCGCTCGGCCTTCGTGCGGGCGTTGATCCGGGCGCTGAAGACGCATGACGTGCCGGTGGCCACCCTGGTGCGGACCGGGCTGGTGGATCAGGTGGCGGTGCAGGACCTGATGGCGCTGTGCGATGCGCTGCTGTTGCCGCAGGACGATCTGACGCTGGCCTGCGTATTGACCTCGCCGCTGGGCGGGGTGTCGGACGACAGCCTGATGGCGCTGGCGGCCGGGCGGGGCGAGCAGCCGCTCTGGGCCGCGCTGCGGCGGCGGCATGCGGAGCGGCCGGACTGGCAGGCGGCGTGGACCATGCTGGAGACGCTGTTTCGCCAGGTGGATTATGCCTCGCCCTACGGGCTGCTTTCCACGGCGCTGGGGGCGCTGGGGGGGCGGGCGCGGCTGCTCGCGCGGCTGGGGCCGGAGGCGGCGGAGCCGGTGGACGAACTGCTGTCGGCCGCGCTGCGCTACGAATCGCTGCATCCGGCGTCGCTTCAGGGGTTCCTGCACTGGCTGCGGGCCTCGCAGGAAACGGTGAAGCGCGAGCCCGACGCGGCGGCCGACATGGTGCGGGTGATGACCGCCCATGGCGCCAAGGGGTTGCAGGCGCGGCTGGTGATTTTGCCCGACACGGTGGGGGCCGCGAAATGCGATGGCGGTATCGTCTGGGGGCGCGATGGCGTCTCCGGGCTGGAGGTGCCGGTGTGGGTGCCGCGCGCCGAGATGGGGGTGGACGTGACCGGCGCGTTGCAGCGCACGATCCGCGAGGCGGCGGCCGAGGAATATCATCGGCTGCTCTATGTGGCGCTGACGCGGGCCAGCGACCGGCTGGTGGTCTGTGGCTGGCAGCAGAAGCGCACCGTGGCCGAGGATTGCTGGTACAGCCTGTGCCGGCAGGGGTTCGAGCAGGCGGGGGCGGAGGAACGGCCGTTCGATCTGGGCTGGGAGGGGACGCGGCTGGTGCTGGAGGCGCCGGCGGCCGTGCCCTCGACGGAGACGCGGGCGGCGCGTGCCGAGGCCGTGCCGGCGGCGCTGCCGGACTGGATGGGCAGCGCGCCTGGGTGGAAGGCCACGCCGCCGCCGGTGGAGGCGGCCCTGATGCGGCCGCTGGTGCCCAGCCGGCCGGACGATGCGCCGCTGGGGCCGCAGCCGGCCGTGCGCTCGCCGCTGGCCATTGCGCAGGCACGGCGGCCGGCCGCGCGCGAGCAGGCGTTGCGGCGCGGCGAGATCGTGCATGCGCTGCTGCAATATCTGCCCGATCATCCGCCCGCGCGGCGGCGGGAGGTGGCGCTGGCCTGGCTGGCGCGGCCGGGCAACGGGCTGGACCCCGCCGAGCAGGCGCGGATTGCCGGGCAGGTGCTGGCGGTGATGGACGAGCCGGCGCTGGCGCCCCTGTTCGGCCCCGGCAGCCGGGCGGAGCAGCCGGTGGCCGGTGTGGCCGGGGGCAGCGTGATCGTGGGGCAGGTGGACCGGATGGTCGTCTGCCCGGACGCGGTGCTGCTGTGCGACTTCAAGACCAACCGGCTGCCGCCGGCGGACGTGGAATCGACATCGGTGCTGTATCTGCGCCAGATGGCGTCGTACCGGGCGCTGATGGCGGCCCTCTATCCTGATCGGCCGGTTCGATGCACCCTTGTCTGGACCGAGGAGGTCCGGATCATGCCGTTGCCCGATTCGCTGCTGTTGCGGCATGCGCCCGGCGCGGTGCCGGACGGACCGTAACTTGAATCCCGGTGGTCCGGCGCCATGTGCAGGCAGAGGGCCGCCAACGAAGCCCGAGGAGTGATGTGATGAGCGAAAATACCGTGGCCGTCAGCGATGCCACTTTCGAAAGCGATGTCCTGAAGGCCGAAGGGCCGGTGCTGGTCGATTTCTGGGCCGAATGGTGCGGCCCGTGCAAGATGATCGCCCCGGCGCTGGAAGAGATCGGTGCCGAGTTCAAGGGCAAGCTGACGGTTGCCAAAGTGAACATTGACGACAACCCGAATACGCCCAACGCCTATGCCGTGCGCGGGATTCCCACGCTGATCCTGTTCAAGGACGGCAAGCCGGCGGCGACGAAAGTCGGGGCGCTGCCGAAGAGCCAGCTTAAGGAATGGGTCAAGAGCAGCATCTGAGGCCTTGACCGGCGGGGGAGGCTGGGGCTCTGCCCCAGACCCCGCCAAAGGCCGGCGGCCTTTGGAAACCGATTCGTTGTTCTTTGGGCAATGGGGTAGGGGTTACCAGGGGGGGGCGGCCTGTGGTCCGGGAGCGGTTGTAGCCGACCAGGATCACGACCACGACGATCACGATCATGATCGGTAATGGAACGTGGCGCATGATCCGGTAGAGGGTCGAATACAGCATCGCGTTGTACAGCGTGTGGACGATGCGGCCCGCGAACGCATGGGATGCGGCGTGGCCGGCGTAGTTCGATGCCTGAAAGAGCCCATGTGCGGCGGAATGAAAGCGCATCGTCATCTCCCTTGCGGAGACGGCATAGCATGAAGGTCCGCTGATCCGTTCTGGCGCCTGACGGAAAATGGGGGCCGGTAGCGGGCGCGCCGCCTCAGTTGGACCAGCTTGTGGGGATGGCGTGGCAATGCGCCAGGCCGGCGCGGAAGCCGGGGCTGCATAGGGCCGCCAGTTCGCCCTGGTGGTCGTAGGTCGGCATCAGCCGTTGCAGCAGGGCGTCCTTGGCCGTGGCCGGGTGGAAATAGATTTCCGACAGGCCCTCGGGCAGGTGGGCGGCCAGGGCGGCGACGCGGTCGGCGGTCATGTGGCCGCTCCACGCGATGCCGAAGCACCAGTCGTTGGTGCGCAGGCCGGCCTTGCGGGCCTGATGGCGCAGCAGGCCCGTCCAGCGGCGCAGGGCGGCCGAACCCATGGAATCGTTATAAGTGCCGGCCGCGATGAGCGGTTCGGGCGGTTCCAGCGGCACGCGGACGGCTTGCAGGCCGTGGCGCAGGCCGCTTTCGATCAGGTATCTGCCCACCGTGGGGTGCAGGTGCATGTGCTTGTGGGCGTTGGCGTGGTCCAGCCGCAGGCCGGTGCGGGCGAAGGCGGCGAACTGGGCCTCGATCTCCTGTGCCAGTTGCAGGCGCACGTCGGGGCGGAAAAAATAGCGGATGCCCAGAGCGAGCTGGTCGGAGGGGAATTGTCCGTTGGCATCGACCAGCAGGGGAATTTCGGCGGGCGGCAGGATGGCCGGCCCTTCGATGACCACCAGATGAAGCCCGACATGGAGGCCGGGCAGGCGGCGGGCGCGTGCGATGGCGTCCTCGGCCGCCGGGCCGGCGACCATGAGGCTGGCGGTGGAGAGCAGCCCGTCGCGATGGGCGATCTCGATGGCTTCGTTGACCTCTTCCGACAGACCGAAATCGTCGGCGGAGATGATCACCTGCTTCATCGTGCGATCCGGTAAGCGGTGTAGCTCGGGACCGGGCAGGGCCTTTCGGCCCCGCCCCCCACGAATGGGTTTCCAAAGGGCGACTGCCCTTTGGTGGGTCAAGGGCAAAGCCCTTGAATCAGGCCGCGCGGCGATCCTTGAGGAACTGGAAGAACTCGACCCCCTCGCGCAGGCGGCGCTTCATCATCTGCGGGCTACGCACCATCTCGTTGACGATGGAGGCGATCTTCGGGGCGCGGAAATAGAATTTCCGGTAGAATTCCTCGACGCCCTTGAAGATTTCCTCATGCGACAGGTGGGGGTAGTGCAGCGGGGCCATCTGCACGCCGTTCTCGTCGATCAGTTCGGCGTTGCTCTCGTCCAGCCAGCCATTCTCGGTCGCCTGCTTGTGCAGGAAGGTGCCGGGATAGGGCGCGGCCAGCGAGACCTGGAGCGTGTGGGGGTTGATCTCGGTGGCGAACTTGATCGTCTCCTGGATCGTCTCCCGCGTTTCGCCCGGCAGGCCGAGGATGAAGGTGCCGTGAATCTTGATGCCCAGCTCGTGGCAGTTCTTCGTGAACTCGCGGGCCGTTTCGACGCGCATGCCCTTCTTGATGTTGTGCAGGATCTGCTGGTTGCCGCTCTCGTAGCCGACCAGCAGCAGGCGCAGGCCGTTGGCCTTGAGCACTTCCAGCGTCTTGCGGGGCACGTTGGCCTTGGCGTTGCACGACCAGGTGACGCCCAGCTTGCCGAGTTCCTTCGCGATGGCCTCGGCGCGCGGCAGGTCGTCGGTGAAGGTGTCGTCGTCGAAGAAGAATTCCTTCACCTGCGGGAAATACTGCTTCGCCAGACGGATTTCGGCCGCCACATGCTCGGGGCTGCGGGTGCGGTAATGGTGGCCGCCGACCGTCTGCGGCCACAGGCAGAAGGTGCAGCGCGATTTGCAGCCGCGGCCGGTGTAGATCGAGATATACGGGTGCATCAGGTACCCGATGAAATAATCCTCGATCTTGAGGTCGCGCTTGTAGACCTCGGT
Source organism: Gluconacetobacter dulcium (assembly GCF_014174165.1). Classification (GTDB taxonomy): domain Bacteria; phylum Pseudomonadota; class Alphaproteobacteria; order Acetobacterales; family Acetobacteraceae; genus Gluconacetobacter; species Gluconacetobacter dulcium. The sequence goes on from NZ_JABEQN010000037.1 coordinate 17,729, forward strand.
CACGAACGGCAGGCTGTCCATGTTCTCGATGATCGCGCGGTCGCGGTTATGGACGATCTCGCCGGCTTCGTTGCGCCAGGAGATGCCGTCGACCTCGGCGAAGGGGCGGCCTTCGGCGATTTCCTTGATCGTGAAATCGAACTCGTTGCGGGCGACGAAATCGACCGGGCCGCCCTTGAGCAGGCTTTCCTCGGGCTGGACGGCGACCTTGGCGCCGACCATGCCGATCTTGAGCTTCGGATTCGCGTCCTTGAGCATCTGCGCCACCTTCACGTCCGACGCGAAGGACGGGGTGGAGGTGTGCATGATGACCAGGTCGCGGTCGCGCACGTCCGCGAGGATCGGCTCCATGCCCATGCGCGCCGGGGGGGCGTCGATCAGGCGGCTACCCTCGACCAGCGCGGCGGGCTGGGCCAGCCAGGTGGGGTACCAGAACGACCGGATCTCGCGCTTCGCCTGGTAGCGGGAGCCTGCGCCGCCGTCGAACCCGTCGAAGGAGGGGGGCTGAAGGAACAAAGTTCTCAACATCGTCATGGTACGCTGATCCTCGGACGTGGGGAGAGTTGGCCCGGCACGGCCGTTTTCCCGGTCTGTCTGTTGATGTCGTGCGGGCGCTTATTCGCCCGGCACGACCGGATGGGTAGGTGGGGCTATAGCCGAATGTGGTGTGATATGCATCGTCTGTCCACGCCAGGCAACGCGCGTGCCGCTGACGCTGCCGACCATGATGGCGGCCGACAGCCAGTCGCGCACCGGCAGAAGCAGAAGCGGGACCAGGCTGCGCTGGGCCAGCAGCCGGTCGGTAAAGAACGCGCAGACCGCCCGGATGGCCCACACGGAGAAGAAAACCCACCATGTCCAGGACGCATGGGGGTTCGTCAGGACGCTGACCGCGGCCCAGAACAGCGGCAACTGGATGGCCGACGCGGCATAGCCCGCCGGCTCCAGCGTCTTGACGGTGCGGCCCCAGCGCAGTTCGTGGGTCAGCACGTCGCCGAAGCTGGCCTCGCCCACCGTGGTCCAGGTCATGCACGGGGCGATGGCGATGTGCAGGCCGCGCTCGCGCACCAGGCGGCCCAGCATGGCGTCGTCGGCGATGTGGGGGGCCAGGGCCTTCAGCCCGCCGACGGCATCGAGCGTCTCGCGCCGCAGGGCCATGGTGGCGCCCAGGCAATCCTGCCGGCCGAGATAGCGCGAGAGCATCACGCCGGGCAGGAAATTATGGTTGATCTGGCAGGCGGCGAGCAGGCGCGGCAGGCTGCGCGAGGCCGGCAGGCCGGCATAGAGCGTGGTGGCCAGCCCCACGCCGGGCTGGGCCAGCGCGTGGACGACATGGCGCAGATAGTCCGGCGCCACATGGATATCCGAGTCGGAAATGACCAGCAGGTCGTGCCGCGCGTAGGGCAGCATGTTGATCAGGTTGCCGATCTTGCGGTTGACGCCGTGCACGGTCGGGTCGACCACCAGGTCGATATCGCGCGTGGGGTGGCGCTGGCGCAGGCGGCGGACGATCGCGATGGCCGGGTCGCCGGCATCCTGCACGCCGAAGACGATCTGGAAATGCGGATAATCCTGCGTGCAGAAGCTTTCCAGAGCCTCTTCCAGCAGCGGTTCGTCGCCATGCAGCGGCTTGAGGACCGTGACGGGGGGGAGCGAGGCGCCCGGTGGTACCCGTTCCTCCCGCCAGCGGAAGCGCGCCAGCAATCCGGTGCCCAGCCCTGCCTGTACGCAGCCGGCGGCCGCGATCAGGGCGGCGAGACCCGCAGGGGAAACAAGGGCATGCAAGGCGGACATCAGCGTTCCGGTGAGGGGTGGTGGGACGGGGTGGCGGGGCGGGCGTTCAGTCTTCGGAGAACGCCTTCACCTTTTTCTGTAGCAGGGCAATCAGATTCTGGACATTCCCCGATGAAAGCGTCGCGCTGAAATCGGACCTCTGGGCTGCGACCTGACTGATATGCGCGTTCAGCAGCACGTCCACGATGCGCCAGCCCTGCGGGCCGGAGCGCATGACATAGTCGATTTCGGTGCCGTCGGCATCCTCGGCCGATCCGATATGGGTGGTCACGATCTGGTCGCTGCCCACCGGCGAGGGGCGGGGCGTGGGGTCGATGGTGAAGCGCGCGTCGCCGCCCGGTTTGAAGCTGGAGACGTAGCGGGCCACCGTGAACTGGCGGAACACGTCGGCAAGCTGCTGCTTGTCGGCATCGCTGAAGCTGGCATAGCGCAGGCCGACCGAGGCGCGCAGGACGGTTGCGAGATCGTAGACCTTGTCGACCACCGGGGCGAGCGTCTGCGTACGCTGCGCGAAGCTGCCGCTGTTGCGGGCCTGGATCTGGCCCAGGGCGGCGTAGAGCGCGGTGACGGGGGCCGTGATCGCGGTGGCGGGTGCCGACTGGGCGTGTGCCGGGGCGGCGGGCAGCAGCGGGAGTGCCACCGGCGCCGCCGCGAGGACGGTGCCGAGGGCCAGGGAGAGAGAGAATGTCATACGGCGCATAATAGTCATGCTTTCAGTCCGATCGTCGCCTTGATCTGGGGATGGGCGCTCTCGTGGAGGCCCAGGGCGTGCAGGGCGGTTGCTGCGATGGCGGTGGCGTCGAGCCCGGCCTCGCGATACTGGGCGTCCTGCGTGTTGTGGTCGATGAAGCGGTCGGGGAGCGTCATCGGGCGGAAGCGGACGCTGTCGAGCAGGCCGGTGCGCGCCAGATGGTGCATGACATAGGCCCCGAACCCG
>NZ_JABEQN010000038.1 GCF_014174165.1 Gluconacetobacter dulcium
TTGCTCACAAACGCCGCCCGCTGACGAAACAGACACCGCAAGGCGCCATGCCCACGCGTCTGATCCCCGTCAAAGCGGGCATGGATGGCGCGTGCCCAAAATTCGGTTTCCCGTTACGAAAACAGATCAGAACCGCTCGGAACCAACTGACGGTGCTCCGTCAGACCGGTCACACATCATCGTGTGAGAAATGCGGGCTAAGATTCTATGTATGTTATTGATTTAGAATAAATGTTCCACATTATAAACAATCGAGTGGGAATGATCCCGCGTCTGGCATAGGGTGGCATCACCCGGCAGGAATACGCCTCAAGGCCCGCGGAAACGCGGGCCTTTTTGTTTTTATCCGGGGCCGGATGCCCGCCTGGGTATCGAGAAGCCCATCTATACCACGCCATGGAGCAAAGCCATCCGCAATGACCCTGCGTCCGGACGCTTCTCCACAATCCATCCGCCCCGCGCTGCACCCTATCGGCATTGGCGATCTTCCGCAAATTTTCCTTTTCGAACAAGAATGTTTGTCGATTCCAGACCCCGAAGCACCGACGCGCGTGAGATACTCAGCCCGAGAAAATTTTGACACCGAGGGTCAGGTTGATGGATATTTTTTTTGCGTTGATAGACATTTTTCAGTGGAATCAATTCAACGAAGGATATCCACGTCGATGGTGACGAGACGATGAGCGAGGCCAAACGCCATTACGATCGACTGCTGGCTGCGCACTACTCATGGATGAGTGGGGCACCGCTGGAGAAAAAGGTCGCTGAACAAAGGGGGCTTCTTACCGATCTCGGGTTGAACGGCGGACCGAAGGGCATCGCCGTCGATCTTGGCTGTGGGCCGGGCTATCAGTCATTCGCCTTGATAGACATGGGCTACAATGCGGTCATAGCGGTCGATACGAGTGCCGATCTCCTGGCGGAACTGAAGAAGGCGAGAACGGACAGTCAGGTTAAGACAGTCCTGGCAGACTTGCGCGATTTCCCGATGCTGGTTGAACAGGATTCGGCAGATGCAATCGTCTGTATGGGCGATACGCTGACACATCTGGACGAGCGGTCCGACGTATCAAAACTCTATCGCGACGCCTATGCCGCCTTGGCGCCCGGCGGGCGTTTCGTTCTGACCTTTCGTGATCTTTCGCAGGAACTGACCGGCTTGGATCGCTTCCTCTCCGTCCGGGCTGACGATCAGCGCGTCATGACGTGCGTGCTGGAATATGAGCCAGAATGCGTCATTGTGAACGATCTGATTCACGTTCGTGAAGAATCCGGATGGATTTTTCAGAAGAGTCGTTATCGGAAATTGCGCCTCTCACCCTCAGAGCAGGTCGCCGAGCTGAAAAGGATTGGCTTTACGATCGATCATGATCGACCCATCGACAGAATGCATGCGATTTCGGCACGAAAATAGCGGGATGCATAGCTTGATGCACGGTTCGGTTGAACGGGCAGAAAATCGATGGTGGAAGCACGATAATGAGTAGTGATGATACGTATAAGATTTTCGTAATCAAATACGCGACGACGAACATGAAGCGGGAAACGTTTTTTGTGCCGCCGTTCTTCCCGGCAGGAGAAATCCAGTTCGATTATTATATATCAGTGATCGCGAATGAGAAACGTGTCATTCTGGTTGATACCGGCTTTCGCGAAGAAACGGGCGGTCGTCGCGGTCGAACATTGCTGCGCTGTCCAGTCGAGAGTCTGTCTCTATGTGGCTTTGACGCGCGCCAGGTGGATGACGTTATATTGACCCATCTGCATTACGATCATGCCGGGAACATGGGTTGTTTCGATTCCGCACGCTTCCATATTCAGCAGCGTGAGATCGAATTTGTAACCAGTTCGATGATGTCCAGCGCCAATCCCAATCTAGGTGGCTCGGTGGAGTCGAGCGATGTCCACGCTCTGGTGGACCTGATTTTCGCCGGACGTGTAAACATCCTTCATGGATCGACCGAGTTGGTGCCGGGCATCGAGCTTCATCTCGTTGGTGGCCACACGCCGGGTCAGCAGCTTGTCCGTGTGAAGACGGCGCGCGGCTGGGTCATCCTGGCAAACGATACCTGTCATTACGAGAAGAATGTTATCGACCGCCACCCTGTTTGTGCATTTGTCGATCTGCGTGAGATGATGGAGGGATTCGATAAGATCATGCATCTGGCGGATGGCGATATGTCCAGAATTATTCCCGGCCATGACCCTATCGTTATGCAGCGTTTTCCTTCCCCTGATAAGTCTTTGAAAGATATCGTGGTGCGGGTCGATCTTCCTCCCGTTGGAAATTGATGACCGACGGCAGGCAAGGGAAAATCGCCATCGGCCAGACCGTGCCCGCGCCCTCCGTGCGGCGCTGATCCCGGCCATCCGGGTCATGAACGTCCGTCCGGCCGGGAGATGGCACCGATTGTCGGTCTGACCGGCAGGCTGAAAATGGCAAGCGGTTCAGCATGACCACGATTCTTCGGCGCCGCGTTGGCTACGGCCGGTTTCTCATTTCGCATGAGAACGGGTGTGGCGGACCGGGACGATTCGTCTTTGACGGCAACGAAGCGACCGGAAGCGCGCAGGATGTTTGTTTCATCTTTTTTGCACAAAATTTAAATATTTTTGTCAGAATTGTATGGAACTGTTGCCGAAAAAACATGGTGAAAAACAAATAGAACGACTGGCGCAAATAATACGTGCCTGTCATCAAAACATAACAAGACCGTCTGGAATGCCAATCTTATGAGATCGCTCGCATCCACAAGCGGCGTCATGAGGACGTACGGCAAGCAGGACGGAGCGATATGAAGAAGAGTACCATCCTTTTCGTGACTACCTGTCTGACCGCGGTCATGACACACCAGACGGCACGCGCAGCCACATCGACGAATGCCAGACACAAGGCCCATCACGCGGCGTCGCATACAACGGCCCCCGCGCGCACGGGGCGTGAACAGCCTGTTCCGACCCAGCCGGCCGCGTCGACTCCGGTTGTGGCGCGTCCGGCCGCCGTGCCTGTACCGGCTGTGCATGTCGCGAGCGAGAACGAGGCGATCGTCGTGCTCGGTGCCGGTGCCGCGCGTGAGACGCAGACCGTGTCGCATGTGGCGATCCAGCAATATGTGCCCGGCACCAGTCCTTTCAAGGCTCTTTCGAAGTTGCCCGGCGTCATGTTCACGTCGTCGGACCCGCTGGGGTCATATGAATGGTCGCAGCAGATCGTCATTCGCGGGTTCGACCAGAGCCGGCTGGGCTTTACCATGGATGGCGTGCCGCTGGGCAACCTGGCGTATGCCAACGATAATGGGCTTTCGATCGGCCGTGCGCTCCAGACGGAAAATAACGGCCGCGCGACCCTGTCGCAGGGTGCCGGCTCGCTTGACGTCGCGGCGTCGAACAATCTCGGTGGCGCACTGGAATTTACATCGATCGATCCGAGCAACAAATTCGGTGTGGATGTCGCCGGAACGGTCGGTTCGTCCGGAACCTGGCGCACGTTCATGCGCGTCAATAGCGGCGTTCTGCCAGGCGGTGGAAAGCTCTATGTTTCCTATGACTACCAGGACGCCAACAAGTGGAAAGGTGACGGCGTCCAGCGTCAGCAGCAGGCCAATGCGAAGTTCGTCCAGCCGCTGGGAGAACATGTCAAGCTGACCCTGTTCGGCGACTGGTCGCTGCGGCATGAAAACGACTATCAGGACCTCTCTCTCGCCACGATCCAGAAATATGGTTACCGGGTCGACAATATTACTGGAAACTATGATCTGGCGAAGCAGATCGGTTATGCCTATCAACACGGCACGGCTTACCCTGCCGGGATCGGCAACACCAATTACGGCAGCTATCCCGATTTCGTCTATTACAATGCCGGCGGCCTCCGCCAGGATGCGCTGGGCTACGGACGGCTCGATTTCGATCTGACCGATCGCCTGAAGGGCTACGCGACGGTCTATGGGCATACGAACAGCGGCGAGGGCGTGTGGGCCACGCCGTATCAGGCGACGCCGGCGGCCCTGGGTGGATCGCCATTGTCGGTCCGCACGACGGAATATGATATCCATCGCGAAGGCTTCATGGGCGGGTTGACCTACAAGGCCGGTCATCACACGATCGAAGGTGGCTTCTGGTTCGAGAACGACGATTTCGAACAGGCGCGCCGCTTCTACCCGCTCGGCCTGGACGGAACGCCGAACAGCATCGCCTGGTACAAGAACAACTGGTTCGCCACCCAGTGGCAGGGGGCGTTCAATACCAAGACCTACCAGGTCCATCTGCAGGATACGTGGCAGATCACACCGGCCCTGAAACTGAATTACGGTTTCCGTTCCCTGATTGTGGATAACCGGGCGCGTCAGATCGGCAGCAATATCTTCGGCGTGAAAGGGGCCGACGGTTACCCGTCAGGCTCGATCGAGTCGAGTAACGGCTTCCTGCCGCAGGTCGGCGCCAATTACCGCGTAAACACGCATAACGAAGTGTTTGCCGATTTTGCGCGGAACATGGCGGCGTTCGACAATTCGAACACTGGTGCCACCAGCCCCTTCGCCACGACGATCGCAGGTTACGAGGCGATCAAGAACAAGCTGAAACCGGAAATGGCGTATTCCGAGGAAGTCGGCTATCGTTACCACGATCACAATATCCAGGCGTCGATCACCGGATATTACATCGAGTTCGAGAACCGGCTGCTGACGATTACGCAGGGAACGGGCGTGCAGGGCAATGCGTCGGCGCTGGCCAATGTCGGCGGTGTTACGGCGCGCGGTGTCGATCTGGCCTTCAATTACCAGTTCGCGCCCAACTGGTCGATCTATGCGTCTTATGCCTTCAACGACTCGAAATATAATGATAACGTCAATAGCGGCGGTACGATCTATTATACCCGCGGCAGAGACGTGGTGGGCATGCCGCGCAATCTGGCCAATGTTCAGCTCGGGTATGACGACGGCTCGATCTGGGGCAATGTCAACATGCAGTTCCAGGACAAGCGTACTTATACCTACACCAATGACGCCTGGGTCCCGTCGAACGATATCTTCAATCTGAATGTCGGCTATCGGTTCCACAGCGATAACTGGGTTCTGCGCGGTGTCGATGCCCAGGTGAACGTCACCAACCTGTTCGACAAGCGCTACGTTGCGACGGTCGGCTCCAACGGGTTCGTGTTCAACGATCCCACGCACACGTTTGCCACGTTGCAGGCGGGGGCACCGCGCATGGTGTTCTTTACTCTTCGCAAGCATTTCTGAGGCGTTTGATGTCTGTCTCCTCCGGCCGTCGCCGTTTTCTGCAATGGAGCGCCGGTTTGGCGGCCGGGGGAGTGCTGCCCGACAATCTGCGTCGGGCACTGGCCATTTCGCCGCATCGCGTGACCGGTACGATCGCGGATGTCGCGCATGTCGTGATATTGATGCAGGAAAACCGGTCATTCGATCATTATTTCGGGTGCCTGAACGGGGTGCGGGGATATGGCGACCCCAGGGCCGAAATGCAGCCGGACGGTGTTTCGATCTTCGCCCAGCCGGACGGGCAGGGTGGGCAGGTGCTGCCGTTCCGTTTCGATACCGACCATACATCGAGCGCCTGCCTGGCCAGTCTCGATCATAGCTGGAAAGGGACGCAGGCGGCGTGGGATGACTGGAACGTCTGGGTGCCGCGCAAGACAGCCATGACGATGGGCTATTTCACCCGTGCCGAGATTCCCTACTATTACGCATTGGCCGATGCATTCACGATCTGCGATGCCTATCATGCGTCGATCTTCGGACCGACCAATCCAAACCGCCTCTATTTCTTCACCGGGACCAGCGGGCTGGCGGTTGGCGATCATGGCCGGCAGGTGGTCGAGAATGTCGATGACGGTAACTGGACCGCCGACATGGCGCGTGACCATGCGTCGTTCGTGCCCTTCCGATGGGCGACGTATCCTGAACGGCTGGAGGCCGCGGGTGTCTCGTGGCAGATTTATCAGGAATACGACAATTTCGGCGATAATCCGATTGCGTCGTTCGCGGCGTTCCGGAATCTCGATCGCAGATCATGGCAATATCGGCGTGCGCGGCAGATCGTAGCCGGGTCCAACCATGCGAACATGGCCAGTTCGGATGGTCGGTATCTGGTCGAGACCTTTGAACGGGACGTGGCAGGCGGCCGTCTGCCGCAGGTATCGTGGATCGTGCCGCCGACCGCCCTTTCGGAGCATCCCGACGCCGCTCCAGGTTATGGCGAATTTTTGATTTCGCGCCTGATGGACGTGTTCGTGCGCCACCCCGAAGTGTGGGCGAAGACGGTCTTCATCCTGAATTACGATGAAAATGACGGTTTTTTCGATCATGTGCCCCCTCCGGTTCCCGCTGGTGAAGCGGCGAAGGGCGGCAGCACCGTTCCGGTGGCGGGTGAGATATACGCCGGTGTGCCGGTCGGCCTGGGTCCGCGCGTTCCGGCCCTCCTGATCTCGCCATGGAGTACCGGAGGCTGGGTCAATTCGCAGGTTTTCGATCACACGTCCGTCCTGCGGTTTCTGGAAGCGCGCTTCGGTGTCGAGGCACCGAATATCACGCCCTGGCGCCGGGCTGTGTGCGGAGACCTGACGTCGGCCTTTGATTTTACGCGCAGCGAACCGCTCTGGCCGGCGGCCTTTCCGGACACATCGGCCTATCCGGCCCGCGTGCGGGCGTCCTGCCGCCTGCCGCCGCCCGTCATTCCCGACCCGCAGGTTCTTCCCCGGCAGGAGACAGGTACTCGTCCGGCCCGGCCCCTTCCATATGATCTTCAAGCCGATATCGAGGAAAGCGGAAGGCTGCGCATGGCGTGCGGCGGCACGCAGGGCGCCGTGTTCCGGGTGCGGGATCGCGATGGCGTGCGGCATTATACGATCGGGGCGGGAGACGAGCACACTGTCATGCTGTCGGAGGGTGGGCCGGTTACGGTGCACGGCCCCAATGGCTTCTATCGGCGCTTCGATAGCGGGAGCGGCCTGAGCGCGGCCTTGCGGGCCGATGCGTCCACCGATGCGATCATGCTGCGGCTGGGCAATCGGGAGGCGGCGGCGCGCACGGTCGTGATGACGGACCTGTACGGTCAGGAACAGCGTGAAATCATGCTGCCCCCGCGCGGAACGGTCGATGTCATGATCGACATCGCCCGCAATGATCATTGGTATGACCTGAAGATCGGGCTGGCCGGCGGGGGCGCTGGGGATGTGATCCGGCTTGCCGGCCACAGGGAAACCGGGCGACCCAGTCGCACCGATCCTGCAATGGCATGAAAAGCCTGATCGCCCTTGTGGCCGGTCCGGCGGGGGAGACGCCGAAGAGAGCCTGTCTGTGCCCGATCCAATCTGTTGCCGCGCCGATGTGGATGGTGGCTCACAACCCGAGAACCGTCGCTCCACGTCCTTCCCCAGAAGCGTTCGGAAGACCAGTCCCTCGATCAACCGGATCGTCGGGCCGACGACCGCAAATCCATCAGGCGGTTCCCCGCGCAGCCCGCCGGACCCGCCGGAGGGCGATCCGGCAGTACGGTGAGGCTGGGCTGCGTGCAAGGCAGTTGCGGAACCCGGCGATTGGGCGTTTGCTTTCGTGGTACGGGGGGCAGCCACCGGGGCGGCCCCATGTGGCACAGGAGGCTTCCATGTCCGACCTTGTGGTTCTCGGTTTCGATACGCTCGACGGCGCGACACTTGCCCGCGAGGAGATATGGAAACTCGAAAACGAATATCTCGTTGATGTCGATGACGCGGTGGTCGTCCGTCGAACGGATGATGGAAAGATTCATCTCGACCAGTCCGTGCATACGGTGGCCCTCGGGGCGGTGGACGGTGTGTGGAGCGGTATGCTGCTTGGAACCCTGATCGGGCTGGTGTTTCTGAACCCTCTGGCCGGTTTCGCCGTTGGCGCGGTGGCTGGCGGGACGGCGGGTACCATCGGTGGCGCCATGACCGATTTCGGCATCAATGACGACTTCATGAAAAGCGTCGGTGCGACCCTGAAGCCGGGCACCTCCGCACTCTTCGTCCTGGTGCGTAAGGTGGAGCCGCAGAAGGTCGTGAGCCATCTCCGGGCTTTGAGCGGCCACCCGCATCTCATCCAGACATCGCTCTCGCCCGAGGCTGAACAGAAGCTGCGCACGGCGCTGGTAGCGGATAACGGCAGCGCGGCCTGATACAGGCGCGCATAACAGGAGAAATAATGTGGCAGATATTTACGATAAGGTTCAACGGCTTCGCTCGGATCTCGAGACACTCGGCGCCGATCTGCGGGAGGCCGACACAGCACTGCGGACCGAATTCAAATCGTGGGGTGCCAAGAACGGCGCCAAGGCGCTCCGCAAGACCGCCAAGCGCCTTCAGGAACTCGGCGACACGGCCGTGAGCCAGGCCAACGACCTGAACAAGAAGGTCCTGGAAAAGATCGGGGATTCGCAGGAGCGTGCGCAGCAGGTCTCCGTGCTGCTGGGCGAAACTGCGGCACGGCTCGAAAAGAGCAATGCCGTGGCCAAATCCGGCGGCATCGTCCGCACGCTGGCCGGCGTGGCCATCGGACTGGCTGTCGTGGGGGGCATCGCAGCACTTGCAAAGCGGCTGTGCAGCAAATCGGAGCCTTACAAGCCGGGGCACTAAAAACCTCGCGCGGGGGCAGGCGGGGCGGGCGGGCACGCCGCCCGGCCGATCCCCCCCCGGTGCTGTTTCGTCGCGTAAGCACGCACTGATCCAGATCCATGAGGGCGCCCAGGCGCTTCGCGCCTGGACGGCGGATGGCAGGCGGCGGCCCGCCCTCTTCCGGGGCATCCGCGACGACAAGCCGCATCGGAGGTCGTAAGTGAAATGCCTGCACCCGAAACAGGTTCCGCCCGACCTGGGGCCGAACGGAAGCGCACCGTCGCCCTGACCCATCCGGACCGGCTATACTGGCCCGATGCCGGCATCACCAAGGACGGGCTGGCCGACTACTACGCCGCCATATGGCCACGCATCGCGCCGTTCATCGTCGATCGTCCGCTGGCGCTGCTGCGCTGCCCGGAAGGTATCGACGGGCCGCGTTTCTTCCAGAAGAACGCCTGGAAGGGCATGAACGCCCACATCCGGACATTGGACGATCCGGCCACCGACACGGTAGAGCATCTGATCGGCATCCACGATCTCGACGGCCTCATGGGTCTGGTGCAGTCGGCGGCGCTGGAAATCCACCCCTGGGGCGCCGCCTGCCGCGACTGGGAGCGGCCGGACCAACTGGTCATGGATCTCGACCCCGGCGAGGGCGTGGCCTGGGAACGGGTCATCGACGCCGCGCGCGACGTGCGCGAGCACCTGGCGGCATCCGGCCTCACGCCCTTCGTCAAGACCTCCGGCGGAAAGGGGCTGCACGTCGTGGCGCCTCTGAAACCCGAGGCGGATTGGGAAATGGTGAAGGCGTTCTCCCGAACGCTGGCCCAAACAATGGCCGCCGACTGCCCGGACCGCTACATCGCGACGATCACGAAAGCGAAGCGCCACGGGAAGATCCTGCTCGACTACCTGCGCAACCAGCGGGGCGCCACCTCCGTCGCGCCATACTCGACCCGCGCCCGCGTCGGCGCCCCGGTCTCGATGCCCCTGTCCTGGGAGGAACTGGGGCAGATTACCGGATCGGCGCAGTTCACGGTCAACAATGCCTTCACGCGGCTTACCACGCTCCGCGCCGACCCATGGGCGGCATTCCACACGGCGCGCCGCCCGATCCAGCCCTGACGGAGACATGTTATCCCTTTTCGCGGAAGATTTCTGGCTCGCCCTGCGGGCGTCCGGACTGAGCCTGCGTGCCAAATCTGCTATTGACCGGCATTCTTCCTGCGGGTCTCAGCCGCTTTTTTCGCCGATGCCGCGCGTTCTTCCGGCGAGCGTTCAGCGGCCGCCGCGCCTCCCAGCCTGCCGCCCTTGCGGGAAGGTTCAAGGGTTACGGCGTGCCCCCTGCCGGAACCGCTCTTCTTGCCGCCACCGGTCTCCTTGTTGACGGTGGCCCACGCCCGGCGTTCGGCTTCTTCCTCGCTGACGCCACGCTGCTCGTAGCTCTGCTCGATATGCTCGGCCTGTCTCTTCTGCTTGTCCGTATAGGCGGACTTGTCGCCGCGCGGCATGGTCGATGCTCCCGGCCCCCAGAGTGAACGCGGCCTCATGTTCTTTGCAGGCCCGCGACCGCATCCGATGACAAGGCCGGACAGCGGGAAAAGTTCTCTGGGCTGCAAACGAAGGAAAGCGTTTCCTATGGGCCGGCAGCGCAGGGAGTGGAATATCCCGATAGTGGGCCGCCATTCTGCCACCATCAATGAAAAACGAAGATCATATGGGTAAAAATTTCCATTGATATCATCCGATAAAGGAAAAATTATATCTTATATGTCCTTGTTTGATGTTCAATCTGACGATTCCGGCTCGCTATTTTATGTCGGCATGATGAATAAATAGAAAATATATATATTATATCAGAAAGGATATTACGGAAAACAACTTTGACCGGATATAAGTTCGGAACCTCTCCTCATGCCACGCGTAGCAACAGGACGATGTCGGGCGTGGCGGTCGATCCCCTGGAGCGGCGATCCCGGCGCCCTGTCTGCAATGGCGGCGAGGAGAGAGAGCATGACCATCAAGGGAAAGAAGTCGGGAGCGGCGCCGAAGAAAGCCCCCGACGCGGCCGGGGCCGGCGAGGTGGCAAAGGGAGCCGGTGGCGAGACGCATCAGGTCGCCGGCGGCGACGTGGCGACGCTGACGACAGCGCAGGGCGCGCCGGTCGCCGACGACCAGAACACGCTACGTTACGGCGCCCGAGGCCCCGCGTTGATGGAAGATTTCCATTTTCGCGAGAAGATCTTCCATTTCGACCATGAACGTATCCCCGAGCGTGTGGTCCATGCCCGTGGCTACGGCGCGCATGGTTATTTCGAACTAACCGACAGCCTGGCGGACGTAACGCGCGCGGATATCTTCCAGCGCGTCGGCGAGCGCACGCCGGCCTTCGTGCGGTTTTCGACCGTCGCGGGCGCCAAGGGCTCGTTCGACCTGGCGCGCGACGTGCGCGGCTTCGCGGTCAAGCTCTATACGCAGGAAGGCAACTGGGACCTCGTTGGTAACAATATCCCGGTCTTCTTCATTCAGGATGCGATCAAGTTTCCGGACATGGTCCATGCGGTCAAGCCGGCACCGGATCGTGATTTCCCGCAGGCTCAGTCGGCCCACGACAATTTCTGGGACTTCATATCGCTGACGCCGGAAAGCCTGCACATGATCATGTGGGTCATGTCGGACCGCGCCATTCCGCGCTCCTTCCGCTTCATGGAAGGGTTCGCCGTGCATACGTTCCGCCTGCTCGACGCGCAGGGTCGCTCGACCTTCGTGAAATTCCACTGGAAACCCAAGCTGCGCCTGCAATCGGTGGTCTGGAACGAGGCGGTCAAGATCAACGGCGCCGACCCCGATTTTCACCGCCGCGATCTGTGGAACGCCATCACCAGCGGCGATTTCCCGGAATGGGAGCTCGGGGTTCAGCTTTTCGACGAGGCTTTCGCCGAGAAATTCGCGTTCGACGTGCTCGACCCCACCAAACTGATCCCGGAAGAAGACGTGCCGGTACGGATCGTCGGCCGGCTGGTGCTCAATCGCGTGGTCGATAATTTCTTCGCCGAGACCGAGCAGGTGGCCTTCTGCACCCAGAACGTGCCGCCGGGCATTGATTTCTCGAACGATCCGCTGCTCCAGGGGCGCAATTTTTCCTATCTCGATACCCAGATCAAGCGATTGGGCAGCCCCAATTTCACCCATATCCCCATCAACGCGCCCAAATGCCCGATGGCCCATTTCCAGCAGGACGGGCACATGGCGATGCGCAACCCGATCGGCCGTGCCAATTACGAACCCAATAGCTGGGGCGAAGCCGGCGGCCCGCGCGAAGACCCGGTGCGCGGCTTTCGCAGTTTCGCGGCGGAGGAAACCGGCCCCAAGGTCCGGCTCCGGCCCGAGAGCTTCGCCGACCATTACAGCCAGGCGCGGCAATTCGTGATCAGCCAGACGCCGATCGAACAGAAACATATCGGCGACGCCATCACCTTCGAACTCAGCAAGGTCGAGCGAGCGGATATCCGCGCCCGCGTCGTCTCGCACCTGCGCCATATCGACGAGAACCTGGCGGCAACGGTCGCCAACGGGTTGGGCTTGCCGTTGCCCGAACCGGCGAAGGCGGCCCGGCCCGTCATCGCCGATCTGCCTCCCTCGAACGCACTGAGCATCGTCAGGAACGGCCCCCACAGCTTCGCCGGCCGCAAATTCGGCATCCTTTTGACCGATGGGGCGGATGCCGGCCTGTTCGATGCCCTGGTCACGGCGGCGGAAAAGGAAAAGGCCATCTATGAAATCGTCGCGCCGAAGATTGGCGGCGTCACCCTCTCCGATGGCAGAGCTTTGCCGGCACAGCAGAAGATCGACGGCGGCCCCTCCGTGCTGTTCGACGCGGTGGCGGTGATCATTTCGGCGGACGGGGCGACGCGGCTCGCGGGCGATGCGGCGGCCAGGGATTTCGTGACCGACGCCTTCGCCCATTGCAAATTCATCGGCTACGCCGCGGAAGCGATCGCGCTGTTCGCGAAAGCCGGCCTGGCCGATGATCTCGACGATGGCTGCATGGTTTTGAAGACGGATGCCGACGTGGACGGCTTCGTGACGGCATGCCATGCGCTTCGCTTCTGGGACCACGAAGCGAAGGTCGATCTCGACGCCGGAGCGTGATGGTCCTGCCCGCTGGGGCTCTCGCCGTCGCGCGGCCGGCCTATGCCATCGCCATACCGGCCCGCGAGGAGGAAGGGCACATTCTTCCGTACACGGCGGAGGCCCTGCAAGG
This sequence comes from Gluconacetobacter dulcium, assembly GCF_014174165.1. Taxonomy (GTDB): domain Bacteria; phylum Pseudomonadota; class Alphaproteobacteria; order Acetobacterales; family Acetobacteraceae; genus Gluconacetobacter; species Gluconacetobacter dulcium. Next base: position 12,858 of record NZ_JABEQN010000038.1, read on the forward strand.
GGCCGAGGCAGGGGATCTCTTCATCAGGACCGTGACGGCGCAGCCCGGCGTCCGAGCCGCCGTCAGGATGACGAAAGACCGATACCGGCTCGATCTTCTGAGGCGCGGCCTATCGCCGCCAGCATACGCCGCCGGATCAGGCCACTGACCGGGCGAATCAACACCAATATGGCGCAAGGCGGCGCCTGACTCTCACCCTGACCCTGGCGGTGACGCAGAAGACGCGCGTCACCGCCACCAGCCGGCGCCGATGGTCCGACCGGGGAGACAGGGAAAAAACGCGCAGAGAACGGCTCCCGGGGGTTCATCGTTTCGGAGGACGATACCCGCCGCCGCTACGCCTTCCAGGCGTCACGCCGGGCAGTTTCGTCCCGGCGGCCGCCCGATCGGAAAGCCGTTCAACGGCTTTCCGTCAACGCTCTTTCCACACGCTCACGGCGCCGATGCCTGTCTTCAGCAGGTCCGCCGCCCGTTCGGGGGTATCGGCTTCGACATAGACGCGCAGTTCCGGTGCGTTGCCCGAGGGGCGCAGATGGATGATCTCGTTATTGGCGAACGTCATGCGCAACCCGTCCGTCTGGTCGACATGGGCCAGATCTTCGGCTGTTTCGATGAAGCCCAGTCCCATCGCGCCCTCGGCCGGGTTCCGGCTGAGCGTCTCGATTTCCGCCAGGCTCTGCGCGGTCGGCATGTTCACCAGCCGATCGCTGAGCGTGAAGCGTGGCGGCAGGGTGGCGACGAGGGCGGCAAGGCTGGTATTCGCCCGGCGGGCGGCGACCAGGGCGCACAGCATCGGCAGCACGGAATCGCGCGTGGGCAGGGCGTCCAGCGTCCGGCCGTCCTGCGCAATGTCGGTGGCCAGCAGAAAGCCGCCATTGGCTTCATAGCCCACGGAGGGCGTCACCCCGGCCTCGGCTGCTTCGGTCATGGCGGCGACGACGAAAGGCGAGCCGATGCGCGTGCGCCGGACATCGCGTGCGAAGCCGCTTTTCTCCAGCGCCGTATTGCTGCTGACCGGGGTGGTCACGGCCGCCGCACCGAGGAAGCGCGCGGCCAGAATGCCCAGCACGTCGCCCCGCAGCCAGTTGCCCTGCGCGTCGGCCAGCAGCGGCCGGTCGGAATCCCCATCGGTCGTCAGGATGGCATCCAGCTTGCCGTCCGCCGCCCATTCACGGGCCAGCACGGCATCCTCGGGGCGCACGGCCTCGGTATCGACGGGGATGAAACTCGTCGAACGGCCCAGCGGCACGGCCGTTCCGCCCAGGGCCTCGACGATCAGCATCAGCACATCGCGCCCGACGGCGGAATGCTGATAGACCCCCAGCCGCAGCCCGGCCAGCGCGTCAGGGCCGAAGAACGCGTGATAGCGCGCGACATAGCCCGGTACGACATCCGTCAGGTCGGGCAGGTCGACGGATGCGACCAGCACGCCATCGGCATCGAACCAGCCTTCGGGCAGCGCCACATCCTGCGTCCGCATGGCCGCTTCGTCGGATTTGAGGAATTCGCCACGCGCGCGGTTGAACTTGATGCCGTTGCGGTCGGCCGGGATATGGCTGCCGGTGACCATCAGCGACGGATACCCCTGCGCGAAGGCATGCAGGCACAGGGCGGGCGTGGGCACATAACCGCAGAAGACCGGCTTGCCCTTCATATGCTCGATGGCGGCCACGCAGGCTCGCAGGATGCGCGGCGTACTGGGGCGCAGGTCGCCCGCCACCGCGACGGGCGTTCCGGGGGCGAATTCGCCAAGCGAGGCAAGATGCCGGAGATAGCCGACCGTATAGGCGAAGCAGACCGCGTCCGTCATCGCGGTGACCAGGCCACGGGCGCCACTGGTGCCAAAGGCGACTCCGGACTGTTCCATCCATTCGGCTATTTTCATGCGGCATTCTCTCAAAAAACGACGATCCAGACGGGCGTCTGGGCATCCATTTTCGGCAAACGTATGGCGCAGGCCCCGTTTCCCTTCATCAATGGCCTTTCTGTACCATCAGCGGAAAAGAGCGTCCATTCCCTGCGCCGGCAGCAGGCGGCTCGGCCAGCCGATGCGGACAAGCAGGTCGTCCGGACCATTGAGGGCGAATTCGTACATGCCCCATTCGGTATGGCGGGGCGCCTTCACCGGGCCGAGAACGGCGTCCCCCGCCGCCTGGGCGAGTTGGTCGACATGGGGCGTGGACAGATAGACGCCGAACGGGTTTCGGCCGGGTACCACCCATCCGGGCACGGCGGGCTGGAGGTGAATCGCGGCACCTTCCCGGTTGGACAGGATGCGATAATCCCCATCCCCGTCGGCCGGCCCGAAAAACCCCAGTCTGTTCCACCAGCGTTCGGCCGCGTCGATGTCGTTGCAGGGAATGATTGCGCTCATGCGGCAGTCAGGTGGTGTGTCCATTACGATTCTTCCGATTCGCTTGCGGGGGGTGGCGGGTTGAGCGCCTGGGCGGCAACGTACCCGGCGGTCACGCTTGCCATGCCCAGTGTGATGGAGAGCACGATATTCAGCGCCGCCCGCCCCGGCGCCCCACCGCGCAGCAGGTCCAGCGTCTGGAGCGTGAATGATGAAAAGGTGGTGTACCCCCCGCAGATGCCGACCATGAACATCAGTCGGGCGGTATCCGACACCTGGAAGCGCGCATTGCCCAGCGTCAGCGTGCCGAAGAACGCGATGGCGAACGATCCGGACATGTTGATCAGGATCGTACCCCAGGGGAGGGTCTGGCTGATGCGCGCGGTCGCCAGACCAATCCAGTAGCGCATCAGGGTTCCGCACGCGCCGGCAAGGGCGATGCCAAGGGTCGTCAACAGGTTGGAGGTCATGCCGTAAGGTCTTCGATGCCGTGATGACAGGTAAGGATGGGCAGCGTGGCGTGCGCGAGCAGGTCGCGCGTAGGGCCGCCGAACAGCCATTCGACAAAGCGCGCGTGGGTATAGGCGCCCATCATCAGCAGGTCGCCCCCGGCCGCCAGCGCATGCGCGCGGATATCCTCGCCGAGCCTGTCACGCGGGGCGACGAACCGGTCGATCGTGACCGGAATACCGCGCGCGATCAATTCACCGGCCAACTTCGGTGGCGCTTCGGACGTATCGTGTTCCGCGCCGATCACGAAGGTGACGTGCCCGGCCGTGTTCAGAAGCGGCCGGGCCGTATCCAGTACCCGGTCGAGGGCGAGCGAGGGATGCCACGCGACGACCGGGCGCTGGCCGATGGTGGGGTAAGCCTGCAAGGGGGCGATCAGAACCAGCGCCCCGGCATCGTACAGGGCACCGGCCAGGGCCTGCCCGATATCGTCCCGATCCCCGGCGCAGGGACGACTGATGACCACCAGATCGGCATTCCGCGCCTCCTGGGCCACGATCCTTCGGGTATCGCCCGCGATCTCGATCCAACGCGCCTGGACGACCGCCGGGTGGGTGGCCGCCCCGATCCATGTCCGGGCGATGCCATGCAGCCGCTCCGCGCGCAAGGCGACCTGCCGGATGAAGACGCTACGCTGGGCAGGCGTCGGAATTCCTTCGTCGGGTGCCTGGAAGGCCGGATCGGTCGCGCGTTTGGGATGAAGCAGCCGGATCTCCTGCCCGCCCAGCCGCCGGGCCAGTTCGCCTGCGGCCTGAAGCGTGAACAGGGCCGTTTCCGGCCGGTCCAGAATGGCAAGTATCCGCATCGCCGCCCCCTCAGTGCTTCCAGCGTAGGACGATACGTATCATCCCATGGCGGAAGCGGGCGCGCGTTCCGGAACGTGCGTAGGGGCGAGCAGAGTGCATGAACAGATTCCTCCCATCATGCCCTTTCGGGCCGGGTAGGAATCATCAGCCTCGACGGCGAGGCGGTTCGACCCGATCGGGTCAGGCAGAATCCATTGCCGACCCAGATCTGGCCACCGGTACCACCGGTCTGTCAAGGGCGCGGCTGGCGGTGCGCTACCGCCAGCCGCACAGGTCAGAAACGCTGCTCGATACCGGTCAGGATGGTCCGCCGCAGACCGTATTGCGGCGCGCCCACACCGATGCCGGTGCCGCTGCGCAATTCGTAACGCTTGTCGAACAGGTTGATCACGTCCAGCCGCAACTGGGTGCGCTTCAGGAACGGGATATGGAACAGGTCCTGGAACGACTGCACGGCCGAGAGGTTGAAGGTCTCATATTGCGGGATGACGCCCCCATTGGGAATGTCGCTGTCCTGCCGCAGGCCGCTGCCATAGACCATGGTCGCGGACAGGCGCAACGGATGGCCGGTGCGATAGAACGCCGTGTAGCTCGCCCCTGCCGATGCCGTCCATCGCTGGTCGTGGTCCAGATGGATCCACCGGTGCTGGATATAGGCCAGATCGTCCGGACTGAAATTCCACTGAGCGGTGGTGATGTCCTTGCCGATCGCCCGCGACCACGCGAAATTGCCGTAGACGCTGAAGGGTCCGTGTTCGTAATTGGTGGCGAATTCATAGCCATGCACCTGCCCGCGCCGGTAATTGAAGGCGGACAGGATGATCGGCGATCCGAACTGCCCCTCGTCGATCAGGTTCTTCGCCAGCTTGACATAGGCATCGAACGACGCATGCCAGCCGGGCAGGATTTCCTGGGCGAAGCCGGCGTCGAAATAGTGATCGCGTTCCGCCTTGACGGTGGTGTCCTGCAAGGTCCCCGGCGCCGCGGAAGTGTTGGCGAATTTGTTCAATGACGTCCCACCCACCAGTTCGAACGGCGGCGGGGTGTAATAGCGTGAATAGCCGGCATGGAACGTGCCGCCATGCCAGGGTTGATAGACGATGTTGATGCGCGGACTGACCTGCTTGGAATGGGTATATTCATCGACCCCGTCGAAACGCAGGCCGTAATTGATGGTCAGGTTGCGCACCGGACGCCACTCGTCCTGGGCATACAGACCGTACATCCAGCCGGTGCGGCCATTGCCGTCATGGATCGCGAGCGTCTGGTCGCCGAACTCCGCGTTACCGTCGTCATCGACGCCGGTCTGCGGATAGACGGTCGAATCCGTCTTGGAAATATTGCGTTCGACATAGACCTGATAACCGAAGCGCACGGTATGCTGTGCATTGGCACGCCAGGTCACGTCGGTCTGCGAACCCGACGAGAAGACCGATCGCTGGGCGCGCTGGGCAATGCCGTTATAGACCAGATCACCCAGCGGGTCCGGCGAATAGCCCAGCGAACTATAGCGGACGATGGCGGAACTTTGCAGGCTGACCGTGCCCATGTCCTTCTGTAGCGACAGGATGCCGAAATCCGTGATCTGCTTCTGGCGCTCGTTCAGGCTCGCACTATCGACGCTGCCATAAAGAGTCTGCGACAGCGCGCTGTCCAGAAAGGAGGGGTTGGCAAACTGCCGCTGCTGTCCGGGATTGTTCGGAAGTTGAAATTCGGCGTTCGACACGCCGGCCGTCAGGCTGACGCGCGTGTTCTCGTCCGCCGTATAGCGCAGATGGCCCAGGAAATGGTACTGGTTCGTCAGATCATGCAGGGCATTGAAATCGGGTGTCGGGTTTTCGATCCCCACCCGGTCATGCACGAAATCGGCGGTGGCGAAATAATCCCATTTCCCGGCATGGCCGCCATATTGCAGCGATGGGAAGAAGTAATCGCGCGCGCCGCCATAGATCGACACGGACCCACCTGGATCGGCACTGCCGGTCTTGGTCGTGATGTCGATGACGCCCGCTTGCAGAAAGCCATATTCGCTGGGCAGCGCGCCGGTCGTCAGCGACATCGAATGGGCGAAGCGCGTCATCAGCGCCTGGCCGAACACGCTCATGCCCTCGGGCAGTTCCACGCCATCGAGGCGAAACTGCACTTCGTTATGGTCGCCGCGGATATGGATCTGGCCGTAGCTGTCCTGCGCCACGCCGGGGGCCTGCAACAGCACGGTATTCAGCGGCGCGTTGTCGCCGCCGGGAATGGTTTCGATATCCCGCCGCGTAAAACGATAGATCGTGGCACCCGTCGAGGGCTGAAGGGCCGCGCGAGTCACGTCCAGATGCGCGTTGACCACGATATGTTCCTCGTTGGTCGCTTCCACGCTCCCGTCAGGCAGCACACGGTCGGTAGAGCGCGTGAAAGACGACCGGGACGACGTGTCCTGCTGCGCGCCCGTATCTGTGGCTGTGGCTGTGGCCGGGGTCGCGGCGGAAGCGGGCGGGGAGGGATCGGCGGTCTGGGCACGGACGGCCTGCGGAAGGGCAAGTGCGGTTCCAGCAAGCAAAATGGCGGCCATGCGAAGCGCGGGTCGAGGTGAACTCATTCAGGGCGATCCTGTTCGTATGAAGGCCCAGAGCCTATATATGGTACGTTATAATGTTGCAATCTGTAGCGACATGAAGAGCGGAGCGCCGCAAGATATGTTGTATCCCTGCAACAGAAACCCGTCCGTCCGGCGAGGGGACGATGCTCAAGCGGGCTACCGGGCTGTGCGGTAATAATGAGTGACGAAGGCATCCGCGTTTACGCGACTGTCGGTCGGGTGATCCTGCGGCAATTATCCGCGAGGCCCACCCGGGATCATTCTGTTGCGCCTTTTGCGAGGCCCCGGAGGTGGAATCGAGAGCAGCCCATGACGTTTTTGATGATGCTGAAGACCGGCTCGACGGTCTGCGTGCGTAAGCCGTAGAGGGTTCATAGGGTTCTTGCCGGTTTCTGTCGCAGCCTGGCCTGCATATTCAGGCCGGTGATCCGATGCGGTTCTGGCGGTCAGTCCGCTGGACGTTGAACTCAGAGTTCACGCAATACGCAGCCCAGTCCGGATGATAGCGGCCCGGAGACCTTGCCATTATGCCGTGGAGCGCCGGACACGTCACCTGAACGCGCAACGCGGGAGCCACAAGAGGCGACCCTGTCTCGCGCCAATCTGAAGGCCGCATACTGCCCTGAAGACCACTGGACGGTGCGAATGCCGAGGACCTCGTAAGTGCGTGTTGCGGGGCTATCCCGTCGCCTACATCTCAATCGGGACACAGTTCGGAAGAGCCAAGAGCTCTTTCGGAGACAATGTTTGCCCTACATGTGAAGCGCCCCACCTCGCCGATGGGAGCCGCAGAGGTCGGCGACAATCCGCGTCAGGCGTCAACCATAGAAGCAATTTGTTCTACTAAAAGAAGGAAAAGGAACACTTAATAATATGATAATTCTAAACAAAGAAACAAAAGAAATATTTAAGAGAGAGTAATGTATATAATGGTAAGCTGGAATGGTAGTTTTTGATACCATTCCAAGCCGAGCGCCGGATTGTTTCGGCATGAATGCAGCGAGCCGACTCATAATCGGTGGTTTTTGATTTTACGTCAAGATGATGGCCAAAGCGCCATTGAGCATCATATCTCCGCTGATCACAAGATGCATCAAAAAGCCGATTTTTGACGC
>NZ_JABEQN010000039.1 GCF_014174165.1 Gluconacetobacter dulcium
ACTCTGTCTGCATCGGGTCTCTGGCCTCGCTCGCGGATTTTCCTTTTCCAACAAGAACTTTCGCCGTTTTCAGAGCCCGATGCACCTACTCGTGTGAGATATCCGGGCTATCTGCGCGACCCGCGGCCTTGGGGCGGGAGCGATCCGCCGGCTGTCGCCTACTGGTTCTCTCCCGATCGCAAAGGGATCAATCCCCAGACCCATCTGGTGACCTTCTCGGGCATTCTCCAGGCCGACGCCTATGCGGGCTTCAGGGAGCTTTACAAGCCCGATGCGACCGGCACCATGCGCGTCCGTGAGGCCGCCTGCTGGGCTCATCTGCGGCGCGAATTCCACGATATCTGGAAGGACAGCGGTTCCGCGCTTGCAAAGGAAGCACTCGACCAGATCGGGGTGCTTTACGATATCGAGCGCCAAATTGCGGGGCGCCCGGCCGAACAGCGCCTGGCCGTTCGCAAGGCGGAAAGCCGCCCCCGCGTCGAGGCCTTCCACGCCTGGTGCCAGGCCCAGATCGCCCGCATCCCTGGCAAGGGCGAACTGGCCAAGGCCATCCGCTACGCCCTCAATCGCTGGCCCGCTTTTACCCTGTTCCTCGAGGACGGCCGCGTCGCTATCGACAACAACGCCGCCGAACGGGCCGTGCGCCCGGTTTGCATCGGCAGGAAGAATTATCTCTTTGCCGGCTCCGATGCCGGCGGAGACAACATTGCCGACGCCATGACCCTCATCGAAAGCGCAAAACTCTCAGGCCTCAATCCCCACAATTATCTCGCCGACGTCATCGCCAGAATCAACGACCACAAGATCAATCGTCTGCACGAACTGTTGCCGTGGAATGGGCAGCCTATGGCAACACCTCACAAACAGGCAGCTTGATCAAGGGCGGTCTCAAACGGCCGGTTACGACAAGGGCACGAAATCCGGATCAGTGGCAGATCCTCAGCCATTCCCAAATCTACGGCCGCCGTACAATCACCTCCTGCACGTAAAGTGCGGATGAACCCAGTTCTCAGTGAAAATTAACAATATATGTTCTGGTCGTTGAAAATTTATAAATATTCATGAAGAAGTGATGGGGTGACCATCATGAGGTGTTGAATGCAGGCAGAGGCATTCTCACCATGTCCCCTGACAATGCATAGGGAGGAAAAGGAGTGTCCGCTTGGTTCCTGCAAGAAAATCTTTTCTCTATAGAAGAAGAGAGATTGATTTTTTTTCCACCTTTGCGATGATGGCGCGGTCGTGGCACGGGGTGCGATATGCTTGTTAAATTCTCCCATTTTGGTGATCGTAAGATGAATTATTATATTGGAAAGCTTTCATTGGTCTCGGTAGCAGGCTGCATGCTTTTGTCGGCGTGTGCGGCGCCTGCCTACGATTCGTCCCTAAGCCCGGAAGAAAACCAGTTGCGTCAGCGCCAGGCGCAGTTCAACACCACTGTGGGCGAAGGCGCGGCTCTGGTCGGTGGCCTGGCGGCGCTGGGCGTCGGACTGGCAACGCATAGCGCGACGAACGCGGCGATCGCGGGAGCCGGCGGTGCGCTGCTGGGTGGTGCTATCGGGTACGCCGTGGCAAGCCGGACCCAAGCGCAGCAAATGAGCGAAGATGGTGCGAACAAGGCCATTGCGCACTATCGCGAGGAAGTCGTTAACGCTCAGCAGGATGCCACCGCGGCCGAACAGACTACGGCGAAGGCCCAGCAGGAACTGGTTGTCCTGCGGCAGAAGCTAGCCGCGAACCAGATTTCGGCTGCTGATTATCAGGCGAAAATCGCCAATTATCGCCAGGATATCGCGGCAATGCAGGCGGTTCAGGCCCATTATGCGCAGACCGCCGCCAGCGCCGCTAATATCGCGAGCGGGCGGAAGAACGCCGAAGCCGGGACCATTTCCACAACGCTCAAGTCGCAGGAGGCCAGGATCACCCAGGCGGCAAATGAACTGTCAGCGGATGTCGGCGCGATGCCAACCGCGTCCATCAGCACGGCCGCCAGTTGATGACGGCACCGGCATCTCGCGTCCGCCTTACCGGCTTGCTGCCTCTGGCGCTGCTGGCCGCCTGTTCGGCGCAGCAATGCGATCCCAATCATGCCGACCTGTTTACGGGAATCGGATGTTCCGCTGGCAACGGTTACCAGAAAAGAAGCCAGGATCTGGATGCGCAGCGTAACCTTCTGCGCCTTCAGGCGGCGCAGGCACACGGCAATGCCACCGCCGCGCAGAATCAGGCCGCGTGGGCGCAGGATGCCGTCGCCCAGGAACGCCAGCGCTTGCAGGCGTTCCAGAACCGGAATGCGTCGCTACGCAGACGGCTCGTTGCCATGGAACAGAACAAACGCATCTCCACCGCTCAATACCGGGCGGCGGTGCAGAACCTGGACGAGGCCGGCAAGTTGGCCAGCAGCCAAGACGCTGCCGACAAGGCCCGCGCCGATCAGAAGCAGCAGGCCATCGTGGACAGGCTTTCCACGCTGTAGCATCCGTAGCGGGCGTGACGGGTTCTTCCCGTCACGCCCCTGGGTTCACTGGCTTGGAATTTTCGCAACGTCGGCCTGAATGTCCTTTGCCGAGACAGTCTTCTTGTCATGCAGGGACTCCAGGTTTTTCTGAGCCAAGGCGAGCATGCCAAACAGATAATCTTCCCCACGTGCGTGCAGCATGTCGTGTTGGACAGCAATGATTGCATCCATCTCTCCGATGACCGGGCTGGCAGAAGCGGCTTCGAGAAGTTCCAGATAGCCTTCCGTAGTGGCGTCGAATTCTTTCTGGCGATCAGCGAGATGTTTCTCGATCTGCTGCGTCTGTGCGGCGGTCAGGGTTCCAAGGGCCGCCTGCGTCTTGTGAATCGTCTCGATCGCGTGATTCACCTCCCAGATGTCGTTGCCCAGCGCGACCAATGCCTGGACCTGCGCTCCGAAGATTTTCTTCTCGGCATCCTGGTGGGCCCGGCTGTCGGCAGCTAGGGCATTTTCGATGCGTGCGAGCTTGGCCAATGTCGCCGGGTCGGACTGGGATTGTTCCTTCAACGCGGCAAGCGCGGCCTGCGTGTCGCCTGGTGCTTCCTTCGCCTTGTGAACCAGGGCGTCGAATTCGTTCTGCGCCTCCTGCGTGGCTTGAAGCGATCCCAGCGCGTCGGCGCCGATGACCAGGCGGAAGCCGATCGCCGCATCCCGGGTCGGCTGCGCCGTCTTCGGATTATAGGGCGGCCACTCCGCGCGGATATTCGTCGTCAGGTCATCGGGATTGGCGTGGAAGTCGCCCCCCCGTACCAGCAGGCCACCGACTTGGCCCTGCAACCGCCCGACCCTGTTGAGTCGGTATGGGTCCAGCATCATCTGTCCGGCATTGCCCAGCATGTCATACAGGCCAAGGGGATTGGGCTTCATCTGTCCGACGGCCTGCATTCCACCGAGATCCGGACCGGCGGCGATGTAGGCTTCGGGTCCGCCATCGGGCATCGGCCACAGGGGCGCGGTGAATTCCGACGGCTTGACGCGCATGCCGCCCCGCGCCGCGTAAGACCATTCGTCATCAACCGGAAGGCGTAGGAAACCCGGCGTGCCGTCAATTTTCAGCGCCGAGGCCTGGTGTGCGAGCAGCCATGATGTCAGCTTGCTGGCATAAGTTACCGCTTCATCCCACGAAACTCCGGTCCTGGGTTTCTGGCCTGCCCGTGTCGGAGGCGCACAAGCTCCCGACAGGGCGGAATACTGGTTTTCCGTCACGTCGTATTTGGCCATATAATAACGGCGGAGTTCCGGATGCCCAGGCACCCGGAAGGGTGCGGAAAGGTACGCCCGGCGGATGAACTGGTTGTAGCCATCCGCCGTATCCGGCCGACCGATCGTGATTTCGGTATCGTCCAGCACCCCGTTGCCGCTGGGTACATCGACGGGGCGAAATACCATGCTACCGCCGCATGGCAGCGGTAGTGTCAGATCGTCGGACAGCGGATGGGGATCGACAAATTTCGGATCCCACGGCGAAGTATCAGCCCAGGAAGATGCGGGCACGGACAGGGCTGCCGCGGCACACAGGTACAGGACGATGGATGATTTCACGGGGTACTGACTCCTTCCCAGGGATCGATGCGGGCTGCCCGGAACGCCGCGGCCGCCGAGGCCAGGAACGCTCCGGCGATCGTCACCCCGCAGGCCAGGACGCAAAGCCGGCCGTCGATGATGCAGAGCGGGTGCCCAGGTGGCAGGATCTGCGCGAACTGGAGGTTTATCGCCCGCCCCACCAGCGCCGCCCCGCACAGTGCCAGCGCGATGCCGCCGATCGCCAGGATCTGCGCCTGGATCAGCGGGAATCCTCCCAGAAACGGCACCCCTATGAAACGCAGGGTTGCCAGCGGCAGCCGCTTGCGTTCGACATTCGCCCACAGGCCCGCCGCGAGACTGGCGATAAAGCCGGCAACGCCCATGCAGGCGGTCAGCCGGAATAGCAAGATCATGCGGCGGTCAAGGGCCAGCAGGCCGGATACGTCGCCGGCCCGCGATACGATGTCGATTCCCGCCGCGCGCAGGGCCGCGTCCTCGGCCGGAACGTCGTCGAGACGGCGTACATAGAGCCGGAAACCAGCCCAAACATGCGGGGGCTGCCCGGCCTTTGCCCATGCGTCGGACCAGGACAGGGGGGTCTCGCGAAAGATTTCGACCGTCTGCGCCAGCCGAAGCGCCACGAACGCCGTATCGTGGGATGTGGCGCGGGGCGGCGCCACGGCCTCGACCCGCACGGGCAGGATTTCCTGCGCCACGCCTGCCCCCAGCCGCGCGACATGCAGATCCAGCGCGTCACCCGCGCGCACATGCAGTGCCGCCGCCGCCGGAGCCGAGAGGACGATGCCGTGGAAATCGGCTGGCATGTATGCAGGCACGAGCAGCGGATCACCCGCGCGCGATGACAGCAACTCCACCCGCCGCGCGTCTTGCGGCCGGGACGGGGGAACCAGAAGCACGCTGGCGGCGAGCGTCCGGGTTCGGGGGCTGACAAATGCGATCTCGGGACGGCGACCCAGCGCTGCCAGCCATGCGGCATCGAAATCCTGGTTGCTGGCGTTCGATATTTCACGAATCCTGGGATCTTCCAGCAGCGAGGCCCGCAACCCTTCGACCAGGCCCGCGCGCAATCCCGCGATGACCAGAAGCGGCGCCGCCGTCGCCGCCAGGCCGACGACAAGGCACAGGGCCATGATTTTTTCGGATAGCACGTCCCGCCATGCCAGCCTGCCGACCAGCAGCATCCCTTTCATGCAGCGTGCCCGATCCTGGCGGTCGTAATACATGCACCGCCCGCATGCGGCACGGCGTTGACGATCGAAAACCCTGTTTCCGCCGCACGGAGGCCATCATGCGTCACCATGAGCACCGCCGAAACCGCGCCACCCTGGTCGAACAGAAGCCGCATCGCCCCGGCCGCCTGATCGGGATGCAGCGCCGCCGTCGGTTCGTCCGCGAAGACAAGGCGGGGCCGGTGGACCACCGCGCGGGCGATTGCGGCCCGCTGGCGCTGGCCAACCGATAGTGTGGCTGGCATGCGATCAAGTTGTCCGAGGATATCTAGCTGCGCCGCCAGATCCTGAACGCGCGTGCGATCCGTCTGGCCCAGTACGTCCAGAGGAAGGGCAATGTTCGCGCGAACGGACAGAAACGGCAGCAACGCGCTCATCTGTGGCACGAAGCCCATACCAGCCGCGCGAATCCGCCCCAGGACCGCCGCGCCCCACCGCCTGTTCCAGCAGGGGGAAACGTCCTCGCCGTCGATTTCCAGCTTTCCGGCCGTGCCCGGCCGCAATGCAAGCGACAACAGGCCAAGCAACGTGCTCTTGCCGCAGCCGGACGGCCCGACGATGGCTACACGATCGCCTGCGCGCAGAATGAATTCCGGCACCGACAGCGTGAAGCTTCTGTCGGGCGACTGCCATTGCAGCGCCTGGGCATGAAGGAGCATCGGTCTCGCGATCAGGGAAGCGCCTCCAGCGGTACGGGATAGACCGCCTCGCCCGGAGCCTGCGCGTGATCCAGATGGACCCATAATTCGGGACGGGAGTCGAATTCCTCGTAAAGGCGCAGACGACTGGCGATGTTGTTCAGAATCGTGCGCTGCGCGATCGCCCCCATCGCCAGCCACGAATCCTGCGTTATGCTGGCGATGTCGGATTTGTACGGCAGCCCGTCGAGATATTCGCCCAGCAGCGGTCCGATCCGGTCGACATGCCGGATCGCCGATGGGTCGCGCGCGGAGGCGGCAAAAGCCGATTGAAGCTGGGTAAAGAATGTCTCGGGGGTGGTACGGCCGGCGAGTCCCGCATCCAGGATGGTCCTCAGTGAAGCTGCCAGGTCGGACAACTGGTTGCGTGTGAGGAGCACGCGAATATCGACCGACTTGCGCAAGGCGTCTGCCGGATCGCGGTCGGCGGTATAGCTCTGCACCACGTCGGGTGCCGCCGTGTTCTGCGCCCGTCCCAGATAGGCAAGGCGCATCGCCTGACTGACGACCGCGGTTTTGGGGTCCGGCTTCGCGTCCCTGGGCGTCAAGCCGGCAACCGGCCGCCCCGTCGTGTCCGCCACCTGCTGGAGTAGCGACGTCGAGAGGGACTGTACCACTGGACGGAAGGCCTCCGGTGCTCCGCCCGCGACGGGATAATACAGGCTGCCGGCAGAGCCGAATTTCGACAGGGCGCGATATTGCGACGCCGCATGGGCGTGGTCGTGCGCCGCATCGCCCGCTGGGGTCAGCAGGTGTACGACGAACAGCGCAATGCCCTTGGCCGCGGCAAGTTGTCGTGCCTCGTCAATGCCCAGATGCGTCAGGCTGTGCGGGTCGTCGCCGCCCCGCGCGCCCGCGTCGGTGATCAGGACCAGGTAGCGGCCGCCGAACTGGTCCCAGTTCACGCTGTCTATGGCGGACCGGACACCGGCCACCGCGTCCTCGTCGAAGCTCGATGACGAAACGGACGCATCATGCACGCCGGAAATGGCGGGCAAGATGGCATCGATCGGCCGGCCGAGATCCGGCGTGGCATAAACCTTGGTAGCGTATTCGAGCCCCGGCGTATCCGACAGGCTGTCGCGATAGGCGACCAGCCCGAAACGGAAATTCCGAGCGACGGCCGTGTTCTGCATGGTATGGATGATATCGCCGATCGCCGCGCGCGTTTGGTCGATATAGGGTTGCATGCTTGCTGTCGTATCAATGACGAAGACCAGGCCGGCACGAAACTGCCGGAGCGCCTCGGGCGACGAGAGCGGTTGCGTTCCCGTTCCGGCAGCCGGGGCGGAAATGACATGCAGCATATGGACCGACGGCCCGCTGTCCCGATCCGTCACTGTGGCGTCGAGAACCGGAAGAAGATAGAAATTCTTCTTGATATCGACATAGTTTTCCGGTTCGATCGCAATCACCGGCCCCGGCTTGCCCGCCTGCGCGTCCCGGAGCAGTGCGGCTGCCCGAGCCCCCGAATCCGGCGCGGTCAGCAGATCTTGCTCATGTCCGGGCGTGTCTAGGAACAGGACGCGGTTACGTCCGGCGGGGTTGGTGAACGTCGCGATCATGGTGTGTGGCCACGGGATTGTCCGGCTTTCCTCGATCCACCCCAGCGCCGGACCAGAAACGCTGTCGCCGACCTGTATGCGATCTTGGCGGCGGGCAAAGACGTAAAAGACCTCGAATCCGTCAACCGGTTTTGCCGCGGTACCGGTTTCGTCGGCCGCCATGGTGGCGCCCGGACGGGTAATGACGCGTTGGTACAGGCTGTGCTTGCCTGGCTGGAGCAGCGGCGTCAGGCCCGCCGCTCGGGCTGCCTGCGGCAGCATCCACGCGACGAGCGCGCCGGTGAGGAAAAAACCACGTACCGTCATGGCCAGAAGTCCTTCAACGCCAATTGCGCCCCGATGTCACCGGCGCCGGCCTGCTTTTCCAGAACGTCATGCAGCCGCGCGCGGTCGGTGCCTACCTCTGTATCCCCGGCCTTGGCCGCGCTCTGGTAATACTGGGCCGATTCGCGGATATCGGGGCTGGGAACCGGTCCGTGCGGATCAAAGAGCGTGGGGTCGTACAGCCGGGCGAGACGGCTCATCGCGCCGACCTCGCCACGCGCCGCCGCCGATTCCATCAGCAGAACGCCGTCATCAGGCTTGCCGTTCGCCAGTCGCCGCTCCGCCTCCCGTTCGATTGCGGACGCCGTTCCGGCCTGCGCGATCACGGCGGGAACCGGCAATCCGGCCAGTCCATCCGCAGGTGCGGCGGACGCGGGGGCAGACGTGGGCAAGGGCGGAGGAGACACCAAGGGGGCGGACGGCGGCCGCGTCGATGCGGACGGCTGAAGCGCAAACGGCGCGACAGCGGGAGATGCCCGATGCAGCAGGAAGAACGCTGCCGCCGTCGCGAGCGCCAGCATCGCGCCACCGCCGAAAACGGGCAGCTTCCAATTCCCACCCGATCGCTTCGTCACCCCGTCGATCACCGCGCCGGTGGCGGGTGCGGGGGGGAGGGCGGGTTCCGGCTCCTTTTCCCCATCGGCCGGCGGCGGTTCGCTGCCTGACGGGGTGCGCCGCGCCCGCGCTTCCGCCTCAAGCTCCGCGTATGTCTTGCCGGACACGGGCAGGGCCGGCCAGGCGGAAATGTCGCCGATCAGCCGCAATTCGGGAATTTCGATCTGGTAGCCGCAGTCGGGCTCGAAAGAATTCGCCACGGCGGGCGGAATCCGGACCAGAAGGTCGTTTCCTTGCGTGGCGAGCGTGCATTCCCCTTTTACCTCGGGATGGTCGCCGGGCACCTTCAGCGTCACCGCCCGTTCCGAATCCTCGCCCGCCCGCCCCGGGAGGACGATCGTGGCGCCTTCGGCGTGCGGCCCAGGCTTAACGATGATCTCGTCGTTCATGCTTCCACCGCTTCCAGGCCGCTCAGGACCGTTCCCAATCGTTCGTTAGCTGCGATGTCGAACTGCGGACCGCTTTCCTCGAACCGCTGTCGTAGGGCCAGAACCCAGTCGTGAAAGAAATCATCCAGGTAAGCACAAGGCTTTTCCGACAGCGCCGGCAGGCCGGAAGGCGGCGACGGGCGGGTGAAGATCGGCAGGTCGGAATTGACCCGTCGCGGTCGGTCGGCGGGCGGCTGGTCCGTGTAACCCAGCCCGGTGAGAAACCGGCCGATCAGTTCCACGCAAATGACGGATTGCTTTTCACCGGACAGGTTCAGCCTGTTTACGTGGTTGCAGTTGCGCCGGAGCGATTCGGCGATCCGTTCCTGGAGACCCCGCATGCGCGCCAGAGCTTCTAT
The DNA here is from genome assembly GCF_014174165.1 of Gluconacetobacter dulcium. Classification (GTDB taxonomy): domain Bacteria; phylum Pseudomonadota; class Alphaproteobacteria; order Acetobacterales; family Acetobacteraceae; genus Gluconacetobacter; species Gluconacetobacter dulcium. The sequence continues at coordinate 9,282 of NZ_JABEQN010000039.1, forward strand.
CCGGTCCGCAAACTGGCGCGCCCCATGGTCTTCCAGCCCGAATCGGCGGCTGCGCGCGCCGGGAAGTGCGACCAAGTAGTCCTTGACCCAACAGGCCATGACCTGCGCTGCGAAGCGGTCGTGCTGGTCCTCGCGCATGGCGGGCGCGGGCACGGCATCTCCCAGGATCTGGGCCAGCGGATCGTTTTCCGGCACCGGGGGCGGCTCGGCGTCGGTTTCCAGGAAGTCGCGCCATAGCGCGATCACGGTCTGGCGGGTCGGCCCCAGATCCAGGAAGAATGCCCCCAGCAGACGGTTACGATGCAGTTCCCGCAGCGCCAGCGCGATCGACGCAACGGCCTGGCGGGCATCCTCGCTGGCGTCTAGAATTGACGGGTCGTGGTAAAAGGGCCGGATCAAGCTCCGTATGTTCGCAAGGCACTGCTTCAACCGCGCTTCCAGCTGTTCGGTTCGCGCCGCGCTTTCGCAGATCTCGTGAAGCCGGCTGGCAAGATAGCCGATGCCGCCGTCATTGCGCCTGACCGCCTCGTCGAACGCCCGCTCGTAATGACGGATATGCTTCCGTACGATGCCACTGGTCATGTAGGAGGCGCGACGACGCGCAATCCTGTCCGTGACCTCCGGCAGCATTTCGCCCTCGCGCCCCAACTCGTCACGCCGGTACAGGCTGCCCACAGTGGAGGCGCGCAGCCATTGAACATTGTTGAACGGTTGCCCCGGTTTCCATTCCTCGACCCAGCGCGATTTGAAGAAATTGGTCAGCGATGCCTCGATCCGTTTGTCCCAGACGTCACTGCTGCTTTCGTCCGCGCCGCCCTTTTCCTCGAACTGCCGGTCGAATTTGGTCAGGATGACGAACAGCGCGTCAGCCTGCCCGCGTCGCTGCGCCGCTGTGCGGCCGATCGTATCGTCGATCCAGCTTTCGATCATCGCCGGCAGGCCGGTCACTTCCTGCGCGGAATCCGCGACGCACAGCAGCGTCGCCGTCGTTTCCATGTTGGCTTGGTAGAGTTCAAACAGGTAATCGACCTTTCCGCGAAGGAAGAGTGTCCCTTCCTGTCCCCTGGCCGCTGCGATTTCGGGAATCTGTAGGCGCGACCTGGCTCCGGGGAAATCCAGCAGGTCGGTATGCTGCATGAAGTCCCAGCGGGCGGCGGCCACCGGCACCACCAGTTCGGAAACGATCGCCGAGACAACGTTCCGCGGCAGGGTCGCGGCCGTGCCCTTTTCTCCGACCAGCCGCACCGCCCCAGCCCCTGCCGACGGCCGGAACAGGGTCGAGACGTTGAGGACGCTGTCCGATCGTGGAACCAGCGCCTCGACCCCGCAGAAAGCCAGGTCCGGCTGCCCCAGCGCGATCAACGCGTCGACGAGTTCCCCGGCATAACGGCCCAGTTCCTCGACCTGGCCCCATAACGGGGAAAGGGCCTCCAGCAGGGCGGGTGGCGCCAGTGCGCCGACATGCACGGCCAGCCAGTCCCAGTACGCATCACGCAGTTCCGCGATCCAGGACTTGTCGCCGAACTTGCGCGCGAAATAGTCCCGTAGGGCCTCGATCTCGTCGATATCGAGAATGGCCTTTCCTTCCGAGCGGGGCAAAGCCTCCAGCATCCGCATGGTATCCGAAAGGGGCGGCACCGAAACCCCGATCAGCTTGAAATCGGACAGGAACGCATTGCCGACGATCCGTACGATGTCGGAAACCGAGAGCAGGCGGACCGGCACCGGCGGTGCCCCGGCCGGCGGCCGTGGCGGGACAAGCGTGAAGCGCGAGACCAGTCCGGACGATTCATCGCCACCTGGCGGATTGATGTCCTTGAGGAAATCCAGCGTCCGGTCGCCGTAGCTGATTTCCAGCGTCCCATCTGCGGGGCAGGAAAGGCTGGACATCAGGTAGGATTTTCCCGCCTGCGACGCGCCATAGACGGCGACCGCCGCCCGTCGCGCGACCGCCCGCTGCAATCCGCGCGCGATCCGCCGCTCCCGGCGCAGCACCTTGCGGCAGCTCGCCGGGGCTTCAGGGGCATGGTCCTCCACCCAGTCGGCGGCTTCGGCCGCCAACCGGGCGAGCGTCGCGGTTCGTTCGGCAAATGTCGTCACGGCATGGTCGCTCCCAGCGTCAGGCACCCGGTATCGCGCCAGTATCCCTCGGGATGCAGCGTCGTCTGCAACCGCAGGGCAATCAGGCCGGAACGAACAGGCTGCCCGCTGGCGTCGGTCACCTCGCTGACGCTGAAATCCTCGCGTCCCGAGAAATCGCCTTTTTCCTCGGCATCCTCGATATCGGATTTCCGTTCAAATCCAACGGTTAGCGGCATGTGCAGGCGCTGCATTTCATCGCGCGTCCCGGCGGAGAATTCCACGCAATAAAGCGGCGTCGTCGTCCACCGCTCCAGCGGAAGCTGGCGGAAGCCGATCATGGTCATTCCTTCAAATTCCCCGAGCGAGAAGCGGATATCGCCGCTGGGGCGATCGTCCAGATCGATGTTCTCCAGCAGGATATCGGCTTTGCGGATCATCCCGGTGCGCTCCATCCGGCCGATGAAGCGCGCCGTCGAACGCATGACCAGCTTGCCCGTCCTGAGGACGAAATTCTGAAGCTTCCCCTCGGCCTTGATGCACAGCGTCGCGCCGACCACTACGGTCGTTTTGGGGTCGCTGATCCGGCCAGCGGAATCCGTGAAGGGATAGTGCCGGCCCACCTTGTAATCGTGCATGGCGACGATCCGGTACGGGGGGACGGGCATCGCGCCCGTGATGAGGTTTCTGACCAGGCGCAGCTTCGACGGGCGCCCCGACAACAGCAGGACATCGCACCCATACGCCCATACAAGTTCGGTCAGGCTGGCCAGGACCGTCTCCAGCGTCGCCCGGATCGCCTTTTCGATCGTTTCCACGTCTATCTCGACCCGCACGGCGAACGGGTCGAAATCCCGCGGTCCGTCGCCAATGTTCAGGCCGCGCATGTGGATATCGATCTGCTCGCGCAGGAAGGCGGCGCAACGCTTCCGGTGGTCGTCATTTCCCCCGGCCGTCGCGCCGTCACCCAGTGCGAACTCTCCGATTGCCCCCTGGGCCATATCATCGACCTGTTCGTAAAGGCCCAGCGCCCGCAGCGCGGCGGGTTCGAGAACGGTGGAGACGAACAGCCTGCGTCGGTGGCGGTCGCGCTCGTCCTGGTTGCCGTAATCCCGCTCCAGCAGGCGGACCAGAAGCTGGTGTGCCTCGGCGATGCCCGCGTCGGTCAGCGCCCTTTCCAGCGGCGGTAGCACGACGGTCAGGATGACACGCTCCAGCAGATCGTCGCCGGCAATCTTGAAGCTCTCGCGGAAATCCTGGTGCGGAGACAGCGCATCGCCCCCTGCATGGGTATAGGTCGTAATCATCAGGTCGGTGGTGCCTCCGCCGATGTCGATGCTGGCGACACGGACCGCCGGGCGCCCTTCCTCGCCCACGCGGCTGTCGCCATACAGGTCGAACAGCGCCTCGACATGGCCGCCGAGCCGTTCCGTCACCTCGTTATGCAGCCAGACAATCTGTGTCGCCGTGGCTTCGTCCAGCTCGGCGCGCAGCGTGGGCGGTTTGCCCCTGCGCCCCGTCACGTTCCAGACGAACGCGATTGCCGCCTCGGCCCGGGCGCGGAAAATCCGCTGTTCCGCCACGGGCATTCCCGGCGGCATGGTGAGCATGACCGAACGCAGCAGGCGTGGGCGCGCGCTGTCCCGTCGCTTGGACCGGAAGCCCGGTGAATTCATGTACATGATTGCCTGCATGATCAGTTCGCTCAGCATCAGCATGAACAGCAGGCTACGCGACAGCACGCTGGGGCCCACGGGCTGCGCCGCCTTCACATCGTCCGAACCGACTCTGAAGCGCCGCTGCGCCCCCAGCGTATCCTGGATCGCGCGCCGAAACGGGCCATTGACCGCCGGATCGGACGGCTGGCCGTCACGGTTTATGCCATTATTGAAGCGCCATCCCTGGTCGGAAGGCCGGGTGTCCCACAGATAACGTTTGGGGGCGGATAGGCCGGACAATCCTTCGGTGCCGATTCGCGCCCCCATCATCCGTTCGGCTTCGGGTCCGGTCCGCACGGGGCTGTGCCAGACGAAGGCGTGGGGCCGACCGGACCGGCGCGAATGGGAATCCCGTCCAAAGGTCGCGCGCCCGAATTCGATCCGACTGGAAAACGGGTCGCCGTAGGCCAGTTCGGGCTGGGCGAGATCGCGCAGTTCCAGGACGTAGCTGTCGGCCTCGCGCTGGCGGGTGCCCGGATGTTCCTCGATCAGGATACCGCAACTGCGGAAATTCCCCAGGTCCAGTACCAAATCTACCGCAACCGGCGGTTCGTTCGTCACCGTCAGGATCTGCGCCACCGGCGGCCCCCCCGCCTGCGCCACCATCCGCAGAAAGGCCAGATAGGTCGCAAGATGTTTCAGGACCGGCTGCTGCACCCCGTCCTCGGGCGCCGGGCGCTTGCGGCCCGGGACGGCCAGTGCGGCTTCGCGTTGCAGTTCCTCCAGCCAGTCCTTCAGCCAGGAACTATCGATCAGCCAGGAGATGTTTTCTAGCTCGGCGACGAATGCGAATTTCTGCCCCCGCGCCTCGTCATCGGGGGTCGGCGCCATATAGTGCCCGTCGAAATACGGTGCAACCGTGGTGTCGAAAGCGATGTTGAGGAGAATCGTCTCCTCGCCCTCGCGGGTCTCCACGCGGCGCAGCCGGCCCCTGACCCAGTTTGCCGGGCCGGGACGAAACCCCTCGTTATCGGTATTCCCGATCCGCGCCAGATATGGCAGCGGAACCCATTCGTTTTCAAAAACCTCGAAAATTTCCTTGCGCCTGATGATATATCCTGCGTCATCCGGCGCAACCCGCTGGCGGCCATCGACATGGAACACCATGTTCCGGCTCTCGGGGTCTTCCTCGAGCGCGCGCAGGATGAATTCCGGCGCCCCGTCCCCGTTGACCGCGCCGGTGGGTTCCTCCCAGAAATTCGCTCGGATTCTGCCGCATTCGGTCGCGTTCAGCGTAATGGTCTCGAACTGGATCAGACTGTCGGGAATCAACGAGATCATGCCAAGCATCCGTTTCGTCACTCCCGTTTGTACATGGTCGTCTTGGGCCACTGTTTTACGGCGTTATTGCCGGTTTTACACGTTGTAACAACCCCTCGTGTCCCTGCCGGTAGTGCGGAGGAAGGCGTTCCTCCCCAACCACGACATGGATAACACAGGCGATCTGGTCTTCGTCGCGATGTCTGCACCTCAATACCCTGGGCAGGTAGGTCCAGCCGGCCGAATGGCAGGCCGCCGTTCGGATGACGGCCTCGTCCCCCTCGAACTGCGCGGTGACGTCGCCCGTGCATTGTCCCAGTTCCGCCAGTTCCAACGACAGGTGCCCCGCCCTCCCGTCAGGGCCGATGCAGATCTGCCACAGCCGGTAATCGTTTTTCGTCAGGACGTCATTCTCGGCCGAGACCAGATTGCTCATGCGTCGCCAGCAGCCGCTGACCACACGCGGATCATGGGCCTGCCACGCGACGGCCGCGCGGGCCTCGCGGCAGGCGGCCGCGAACGGCATCCGTGCCGCCAGCCCGCTCCCGAGCGCAAGGCCCAGGACAGACGCGGTCAGGGCCGTCCGCACCAATGCAGGGGGGCGACGCACCGGCCGGGGCCGCACGGGGGGGAGACCGGCATCATGCGCATCCACCCAGGCCGGCACGCCACAGCCGGGCTGCCCCCACCCGGCGATCACGGGCCGCCCGTCAACCACGAACAGACAGTCCCGCGCCGGAATGGATCGCAGCGCATCGCACCCGGAGCGAATCACGCCACCTTCCGTCTGCGCCACCTGCCGGATGTCGGACAGCACGCTGCCCGCGTGGCGATATAATCGGTCCAGCGTCTCGGGGTCCAGGCATTCAGCTGGCGTCATCGCACGCCCGTCGGCCTGCCAGTCCGTTCCGCCATTCTCCGACGGGACGGGAGACGCAAAGACGGCCGCGTGCGCCGGAGAAAGGCGCGCGGCGATTGCGGCCAGCAACTTCCGGGCACGGTCGCTGTCGAGGGCGCTGCGATCCGTCCGCAGAATGATCACGGCCCGGGCCTCTGGAATATGCCCACGCCCGGCGGACCGGGCGACGGCACCAGCGGATCGACGGTGTAGCCGGGACACGTCGCCTTCTCGTCGTCATCGCGCGTGCAGCGGTACACCGTCTGAACGAACGTGTTGTGATGCGGCTGGTCGATACACCGCTCGGCCGCGATCACCAGGGTGTCGCCCTCGAAATGCGCAGCGATGGGGCTCGTGCATAGGCCCGCATTGGTGTATCGCAGGGTTTGCTGGCCGGTCGTGCCGTCATCGGCGAAGCAGAACGTCCATTCCTGGACCGCCGTGCTGGCCTGGGTCACGATATTCACCGTCTTCATGTTGCTGATACGGTGCCAGCACCCTTTCAACATGGACAAATCGTGTGACTGCCATTTCTGGCGTGGCAGGTCCACCGGCCGCGTCGCGACAGCGCAGGCCGGTGGCGGCGGCACGGCCCGCAGCATCAGGGTCCCGACCAGAAAGCCCGCCGCCGTCCCGGCCAGCGCGGACAACAGAAGGCGCGGCGGCAATCCGGGAAATCCGCGGTGGGTGACGGCGGGGCGCCCGTCATCCAGCGCCCGGATCGGATCGTTCCCTTGGGCGGTGCCCCAACGTGTGGCGACCGCGCGCCCGTCAACGGCGTAAAGGCAATCGAGCGATGGAATACGCCGCATCACGGCGAAATGCCGCCGGATGCCGCCATTTTCGCGTTCGGCGACCCGCCGGATGTCCGACAGGATCGAACCCGCATAACGATGCAAGGCCGCGCGGGCCGCCGGGTCGAGATCCGCCGGCGCCCGGCTGTCCGTGCCATCGGCGATCCATAGCGTGCCGTCGCCGTCCGGGGCAGGCGTCGCGAAGAACGCCGCATGCGCAGACCCCAGCCTATCCGCGACCGCGGCGAGAAAATCGTGATGCGCCCCCGATACCTCCCCCGGCGTCCTGTCCAGTTGCAGCATCATGCCGGGATGTCGAAATTGCAGACCGGCATCATGCGCTCACCCGCCGACACGCTATCCCGGTGCGACACCAGCACCGCGCCCCGATAACGGACGGTCACGCTGAACCGGCTGGCAGCGGCCGTCGGCATGGCGAAGGGATCGACGACGACGGTGTAGAATCCGGGCGGCGGCCCCGCGCGCCAGACGATGGTTTCGACGGGACGGCGCGTCGGGGGTGGCGCCCCGTCGCGCTGCGCGTTGGCGTCATGCAGCAGGTGCCCGCCGCCGTGCGTTCTGTTCTTGAAATAAATACGCCGGCCATCCGGGCATATGACGTGAAGATCGAGATCGTTCAGATCGCCCCAGCAGAGCACGACTTGGAGCGTGCCCCCCAGCGCGCCGACCCGGCGCACCCGCAAAAGATCGTGCCAGGCACGCCAGGGCAGGCGCGATGCCAGCAGGCCCAGAAGCAGCAGCGCCAGCAGCAGGAGCAGCCAGAGCGGTAGCGACGGATGGAGGCACAGCCAGGGCACCAGCACGCCGCCGAGATGCGCCAGCAGCCAGATCAGCAGGGCCATTCCCCCCAGCATTCCCAGCAGGACCGCCCATTCCCGCCAGGCGCCGGGCAGGCGGGGCGGGGCGGGCGGGGTCGGCGGCGGCAGGATATCCATCCGCTCCGCGACAGGTGGCGGAGGCGGCGCCTCGGGCGGCGGGGGTGCCCGGCCCTCACCCATGATGTCGATCCGGGCCAGTTTCTGGGTAACCGCCTGATGCCCCCACCCGACCAGCAGCGGTCCGTTCGCGCCGGAGCGGATATATGTTTCGTCCGGAATGGCGAAGACCTGCGGCAGAAGCGCCAGCAGATCCTTCTCGGTTCGCGAAAGACGATCGGCCTGCCGGGTCGCCGCCTGCTCGATCTCCGCGCGCAACTGCCCGAACCGGGCGACACGCTCCGCCTGTGGATGATCCTGGCCCGGCATCCCGTACCAGTCGATCCTGCCATTGCCGTGATCTTCCGGTTCGGCCAGCAGCCCGCGCCCGGTGGCCCCGGATAATTTTTCGAACAGGCCGGAAAACTCGGACCACAGTTCGACGACCCGCTGGCCCCGATAGGCAAGCGGCGTGATGTCCCTGGCATCGGTCGTGGCAATCAACTGCATCATTGTGGCAGGTCACCGAAAGGGTGGCCTTCGAGCGTCAGGATGCGGGTATGGGCGGCGATCGAAAAAGCGGTCCACATCGCCAGGGAGAAAAAGCAGACGAAGGTCAGCCCATGCAGCACGGCCGCGACAGGCCGGGACAGCGGCCTGCGCGCCCCATACGATACCGGCGCGATGGGAACCGTCCATGCCGGCGCGGGCGCCGCGCCATCGCCGGCACATGCCGCGCCAGGCGTGTGCTGATGGATCTCGGTCCTCGGAGAAGGCGCCTCCAGGGGATCGGGCTTTTCATCGCCTTGATTCCCGGCGGGCGGGGCCGCCGGCTCACCCCTGGCGGCCGTGAGTCGCCCGAGCACCGAATTGGCGAAATCCACGCCCTCCGACTCGCTCTTCAGCGTTCGTCCACGTCCTGAAAGCATCCCCCACGGAGCGAACAGGAACACCCGGCCATCGGTAAAGACCGCCTCCCGATCAGGAATGACCAGGGCCCGGTCGAGCAGCAGCGCCTGCGCGCGTCCCGCCCGCGCCGCCGCCTCGCGCACGCGCGTGATCTCGATGCCGAGATCGCGGACAAGGCGATCCCGTTCTTCATCGGGAAATGACGACAGACGGCGCAGTTCCAGACCGTCGTCGGCGTACCAGGTAATTTCGCCGGCTTCATTGTCGCGCGGCCACCGGACCAGCGGCTCCGCGAAGCCGAGCTTCGTCCGTGGAACACCATCCAACAGATTGGAAAGGAAATCATTGCTCTGAATGACGGGCTGCCCCCGCCATTCTAGAAGAACCAGCTTGCCTGGATCGCTGCGGAGAAGAACATTTGCCACCTCTCCTCTCGTCCTTCGTCTATTCTTGAAACCAACGACGTCAAAGTGCGGCATAAATTTTTCTTATGTCAAGCCTTTCCGGTCTGTTTTTGTACCCCGATTGAAATCGATAGCGCCTAGCCGGGTAATTCGACCATGGGCGACTGAACAGAGCGTAAATCGATATTTCCGAATCGTTCTTGGCCAATGTCATGGCGCGCCGGTCATGCCGGCAATCTGGTGGTTCGGTCGTCCTCCGAAGTCAGACTGAGATGATGTTGTGGACGGCCCCCGCACGGAATGTGCGAAGGTGAGATTGTCGCCGTCTGCAACGCATGGAGCCACCTATGGGAACGATTTCGACGATAGGCCTCGACCTGGCCAAGAATGTTTTTCAGGTGCATGGGATCGATAGTCTTGGGAATATCCTCGTGCGCCGTCGCTTGCGGCGCGGTGAAGTTCTCCGATTTTTCGAAACACTCCCGCCATGCCTGGTCGGTATGGAAGCGTGTGGCACGTCGCATTACTGGGCGCGGGCGTTTGCGGCTTTCGGGCATACGGTCAAGATGATGCCGCCGATTTACGTGAAGCCATACGTCAAGCGGGGCAAAACCGATGCAGCTGACGCCGAGGCGATCTGCGAGGCTGTGACCCGCCCGACGATGCGCTTTGTGCCGGTCAAGTCGCCGGACCAGCAGGCAGCCTTGCTTCAGCACAAGACAAGGGACTTGCTGGTGCGTCAGAGAACCATGCAGGTTAACGCCCTGCGGGGGCACCTTGCCGAGTTCGGTATTATATCGGCATCTGGCGTTGCGGGCCTGAACCAGATGATTGCACTGCTGCACGCAGAGCAGGAGGTGCTGCCCGAGCCCGCGCGGAACCTGTTTCAGGATATCGTTGCGCATCTGAGGGCCCTTGAGCAACGCATCGACGCTATCGAGAAGCAGATTGTCGCCGCGCATCGGGCAAACAGTGTCAGTCGTCGGTTGACTGGCATCCCCGGCATCGGTCCGATCACTGCCAGCGCGATCGTCGCGGCCGTCCCGGATGCCTCGAATTTTCGGTCTGGCCGTCAATTCGCTGCGTGGCTCGGTTTGACGCCCAAGAATCAAAGCAGTGGTGGCAAGGAACGACAAATTGGCATCAGCAAGCAGGGGGACAGCTATCTCCGACGCTTGCTTGTGCTGGGCGCCACAGCGGTGATCCGTCTTGCACGCAAGGAAAGCGCCAGCCGGCAATGGGCTGCAAAGTTGCTCGAGAAGAAGGCGGCGCGTGTCGTATCCGTCGCTCTTGCCAACAAGACTGCCAGGATTGTCTGGGCAGTCCTCACGACGGGCAACGAATACAGCGCCAGGAGCGCCTGAGAGAATAAAGAGATTCGCCCTCGTTGACCGTTAACCCGGATATCTCACACGAGTAGGTGCATCGGGCTCTGAAAACGGCGAAAGTTCTTGTTGGAAAAGGAAAATCCGCGAGCGAGGCCAGAGACCCGATGCAGACAGAGTGTAG
>NZ_JABEQN010000040.1 GCF_014174165.1 Gluconacetobacter dulcium
CGCCAGAACCTGGTCCAGTACGTCGTCAGGGATCACGGGCTTCTTGCGTCGGGACATGATGCTTCTCCTTCTCCAGCATCACACCAAACACACGAAATTCAGGATAGGCCCATGGACGATCGAGATCATTTTGCGATAACGGTGTTCTTCGCGTGCCGATACCCGGTCAGTCGAAAAATCACCGTCTTCTCGACCGGACTCTACCGCCATGAAGAAACGAAAGCATCTTCATTGAAGTCGTTCATCTTTCCTCCGAACGACGCGTGTCAGCAACTCAACTTGCTCTCTGACTTTCACCCAGAATACTGCTTCGTCGGCAAGTTTCTGTTCCACACACCGGGCGATCTGGCGACGGACAGCAAGATAGGCGTCCGGCCCGAAGCCTCTTATGAGGCACGCCGCAACGTCATGGGCGGACATATGCAGCGCCTCGCTTTTGTCCCGATCCACCATTTCGACCTCATGCACGACCAACGGCGTCCGACGTCAGCAGAACGAAACAGAGGCGAATCTGCACACGCATCGCCCCCCTTCCTGGCGTCGGGCGGGTGATAACGTGTTTCAAAAGGGCAAAAGCACGCCCTGCCTATTTCCCAGACGACACGCGGCAGAAACCGCGCACCGCTGGACCATAGGTCCGGGTGTTGTATTCGGCAGGCCACCCGACATAGGAGGCCGCCCTTTTGAAAAGGCGTTATCACGCGCCGCTGTCAGTTTAGCACGATACAAAGCCGCCCGTCACCTCCCGGCCGATCAGCATGGAATGGCTGGCGTGGATGCTACGCGGTCATGATGGTCTTCGAAGCGGCGTCCTCCGGCAAACTTGGCCCATGGCTGTTGCAGCGGCCCTCGCGCAAAGGTTGCACCATCGAAATCCGGGACTGAACGACGTATCCACCCAGCCACGCCCGAATGGCGACACAAGGAACAGGCCAACGTCAACAACACCATGGCCGCCATACCGCGTGGCCGGTTGCCTTCGGCGGCCGATCGTGGCGACATGGCACCGATGTTCCGCACCAGCACCCTCCCGTCCCGCGTGATCCCGGCCGCGCTGGCCGTCTCGATCCTCACTGCCGCCATGCCGGCCCTGGCCGCCAAGCCCGCGCCGCCGCTCGACCCGTCCGCGCCGATGGTCGCCGTGGCCGAATCGACCACGCAGGTCTGGACAGCCCTGGTGGTGCTGCCCGACGGCCGCATGATCCTCGACGCCCCGGCCTGGACCGGCGCCCCCGGCCCCACGCTCGCCCTGCGCGACGCCGATGGCACGATCCACCCCTATCCCGACGCCCGATGGAACGACCCCGCCACCCCGGCGGAAAAGCGCCTGATCTCGGCCGAAAGCATCCAGTTGGCCGATGACGGCACGCTCTGGGTCCTCGATAGCGGTTTCGACGGCACCGATCACGCCGTCGCCCCAGCAAAGCTGGTAAAGCTCGATACCCACACCGCCAACGTAACCCAAAGCTGGACCATCGACCCCGCCGTGCTCCGCCCCGGCAGCCATGTGACGGGCGTCCGGGTCGGCAAGGGCCATGCCTTCATCCTGGATTCCGGCGTGCCCGGCCTGATCGTCGTCAATCTGGAGCACGGTACCCAACGGCGCCTGATGGACCATAACCCGTCACTCACCGCCCAGCACCCGATCACGGTGAACGGCCGCGTGATGCAGGACACGACCGGCCACACCGCGATCGTCAATGCGAACGAAATCGAAATCAGCCCCGACGAACAATGGCTGTATTATCAGTCCACCGGCGGTCCCCTCTACCGGCTCGGCACCGACCTGCTGACCGACACCACCATCACCAGCTTCGAACTCGATGACAGCCCCACCCTCTGGTACAAGACGCCACCGCTGGGCGGCATGACGGTCGCCCGCGACGGCACGCTGTATTTCGACGACATTTCGACCGGCAGCATTTTCCGCTTCACCGCCGGGCGCGTCTATCAGCGCATCGTCGTCGATCCGCGCCTCCGCTGGCCGGCCACCCCCACCATCACGGCAACCGGGCAGCTTTATATCCCCACCGCGCAACTCGACCGCACGCCCCGCTTCAATCACGGGCAGATGGCGGTGCAATGGCCGCTGACGATCTACCGCATCGACACCGCCGCCCTTCCCGCACCAGTACGCTGACGCAACCCCTTCGCGTGGCGCCCGCTTGGCGGTATGAAGGGGGCATGCGCTACGTTTCGACCCGGGGACAGGCCCCCGTCCGCGATTTCTCCTCGGTTCTCATGGCCGGCCTCGCCGAGGATGGCGGCCTCTACCTGCCGGAAAGCTGGCCGGTCCTCACCGCCGAGGAATGGCGGGTCCTGCGCGGCCTGCCCTATCCCGACCTGGCGGCACGGATCATTGCGCCCTTCACCGCCGGCTGCATCGCGCCGGAGGTGCTGCTGCGCCTGTGCCGTGAATCCTATGCCGGGTTCGACCACGCCGCCATCGTGCCGCTGGTCCAGGTCGAAGACGGCCTGTTCGTCCAGGAACTGTTCCATGGCCCCACGCTCGCCTTCAAGGACATGGCGATGCAGCTCCTGGGCCGGCTGTTCGACCATGTGCTGACCGAGCGCGACGCGCGCGTCACCATCGTGGGCGCCACGTCGGGCGACACCGGCTCCGCCGCGATCGAGGCCTGTCGCGGGCGCGAGCGCGTGCGGATCGTCATTCTCCACCCCGAGGGCCGCACGTCGGACGTACAGCGCCGGCAGATGACCACGGTGCTGGAACCCAACGTGACCAACCTCGCGGTTCAAGGCACGTTCGACGATTGCCAGGACCTGGTGAAGGCGATGTTCGCCGACGCCCCCTTCCGGCAGGAAATGGGCCTCTCGGCGGTCAATTCGATCAACTGGGCACGCATCGCGGCCCAGATCCCCTATTACGTCTACGCCGCGCTCAATCTCGGCGCGCCCGACCGCGAAGTCTCGTTCGCCGTCCCGACCGGCAATTTCGGCAATATCCTCGCCGCGTGGGCAGCCCGCCGCATGGGCCTGCCGGTCCGCGCGCTCTGCGTGGGCTCGAACCGCAACGACATCCTGACCCGCTTCCTGCGCGACAACGACATGAGCGCGCGCGAGGTGGTGCCCAGCCTGTCGCCGTCGATGGATATCCAGGTCTCCTCGAATTTCGAGCGCCTGCTGTTCGAACTGCTGAATCGCGACGCCGGGGCCTGCGCGCGCACCGTCACCGATTTCCGCCGCACCGGCCACATGAGCGTCCCCGATGCGGTCTGGCGCCAGGCATCCGGCCTGTTCCACGCCCTCGCCCTTGAAGACGAGGACACGAAGACCGAAATCCGTAACCTCTACCGCTCCAGCCAATATCTGGCAGACCCGCACAGTGCCATCGGCATCGCCGCCGGGCGGATGTTCCGTGAACCCGGCATCCCGATGGTGGCGATGGCAACCGCCCATCCGGCCAAATTCCCCGACGCGATGGTACAGGCGGTCGGTATCCGGCCCGCTCTTCCGCCCCACCTGACGGATCTGTTCGACCGGCCGGAGCGTTACGATGTCGTGCCCAACCAGTTGGACACGGTGGAAAACCGCGTTCGCGCGGCGGCATTGAAAAATAGCTGACGCCTTCACCTCCCCTTTCTTCGGACGTCCGGCCCCGCCGGCCGGACCGTCACGCAGGACCCTGATGACCGACCAGATCAACGTTACCCGCCTCCCGTCCGGCCTCACCGTGGTCACCGAGCGTATGGACAGGGTCGAAACCGTGTCGTTCGGCGCCTATGTCGCCGCCGGCACCTGCCACGAGCACGCCGAGGAAAACGGCGTCTCGCATTTCCTCGAACATATGGCCTTCAAGGGCACCGAGCGCCGCAGCGCCGCCGGCATCGCCGAGGAAATCGAGAATGTCGGCGGCCACATCAACGCCTACACGGCGCGCGAACACACCGCCTACTACGTCAAGCTGCTGAAGGAAGACCTCGCCCTGGGCGCCGACATCATCGGCGACATCCTCACCCACAGCAGCTTCGCCCCCGAGGAAGTCGAACGCGAGCGCGGCGTGATCCTGCAGGAAATCGGGCAGGCCAACGACACGCCCGACGACATCATCTTCGACCATTTCCAGGAAACCGCGTTCCCCGAGCAGCCGATGGGCCGCCCCACGCTGGGCACCGAGTCGCTGATCCGCGACATGAGCCGCGAGACCCTGATGCGCTACATGCGCGGCCATTACACGACCGCCAACACCGTGGTCGCGGCGGCCGGCAACCTGCATCATCAAGACGTAGTCGCCCTGGCCGAGCGTCATTTCCGCGACCTGCCGACCCTGGGCAGCCCCGCCAGCTTCGACTCCCGCTACCTGGGCGGCGAATTCCGGCGCGAGAAGGAGCTGGATCAGGCCCATGTCGTGCTGGGCTTTCCCTCGGTCGGCTACGGCGATCCGGACTACTATCCCGTCCTGCTCCTCTCCACCCTGCTGGGCGGCGGCATGTCGTCGCGCCTGTTCCAGGAAATCCGCGAAAAACGCGGGCTGGTCTATTCGGTCTATTCCTTCAATGCCCCGTTCCGCGATGGCGGCCTGTTCGGCATCTATGCCGGCACCGGCGCCGACCAGGCCAGCGAACTCGTGCCCGTCACGCTGGAGGAACTGCGCAAGGTACAGCTTCAGGTCGGACAGGACGAACTGGACCGCGCGCGGGCGCAGTTGAAGTCCTCGCTGCTGATGTCGCTGGAAAGCACCGGCAGCCGGTGCGAGCAACTGGCCCGGCAGTTGCAGGTCTTCGGCCGCCTGGTCCCCACGGCCGAAACGGTGAGCCTGGTCAACAAGGTGACGATCGACGACGTCAAGCGCGTCGCCGCCCGCGTGTTCCGGGGCACCCCCACGCTGGCGTCGCTGGGCCCGGTGCAGAATATCCCCACCCTGGGGTCGATCGCCGAGGCACTGGCGGCATGAGCACCGACCCGCTCGACCTGATCGGCACCATGATCGCCAAGGCCCGCGCCGCCGGCGCCGACGCGGTGGACGCCGCCTATTCGGCACGCACGGCGCATGGCGTGCAGATCCGCAACGGCAAGACCGAGGACCTGGAACGGTCGGAGACGTGCGATCTCGGCCTGCGCGTCTTTCTCGGCCGGCAATCCGCCACCGTCTCGGCCACCAGCCTCGACCCCGCGCGCTTCGACGCGCTGGTCGACCAGGCCCTGGCCATGGCGCGCGTCCTGCCGGAAGACCCCTATGCCGGCCTGTCGCCCCAGGCCGAACATGGCTTCGTCGATGCGGCGGGGCTGGACCTGCTGGATACCGCCCGCCCCGACACGGCCGCCCTGATGGACCGCGCCCGCACGGCCGAAGACGCGGCGCTGGCGGTGACGGGCGTGACGAACAGCAGCGGCGGCTCGGCCAGCTTCGGGCTGGCCGATATCGTGCTGATGACCTCGGCCGGCTTCTCCGGTCGCTATGCCCGCAGCAGCCATTCCGTGTCCGTCAGCGTCCTGGCCGGCCAGGGCACCGGCATGCAGCGCGATTACGATTACGATGCCACCGTGCATCTGTCCGATTTGGCCGATGCCGCCACGATCGGGCGCAGCGCCGGCGAAAAGGCGGTAGCCCGGCTGAACCCCACCCGCCCGCGCACGGGCAGCCTGCCGGTCGTCTACGATCCGCGCGTGTCCTCCAGCCTGCTGGGCCATCTGGCCGGGGCCGTCAACGGCAGCGCCATCGCGCGCGGCACGTCGTTCCTGAAAGAGAAGATGGGCCAGCGGATCCTCCCCGAGGGCGTCGATATCCTCGACGACCCCACGCGGGTACGCGGCCTGTCCTCCCACCCGTTCGACGGCGAGGGCGTCCGCTGCGGCGAACTGGTGATCGTGCGGGACGGCGTGCTGACCAACTGGGCGCTGGATTCGCGCAGCGCCCGGCAACTGGGCCTGCCCGGCAACGGCCGGGCCAGCCGTGGCGGCAGCCCGTCTCTGGCCAGCCTGTATGCCCGCCCCGGCGCCCCCACTCCGGCGGAACTGATGGCCGATATCCAGGAAGGCATCTACGTAACCGAACTGATGGGTTCGGCCATCAACGGGCTGACCGGCGATTACAGCCGGGGCGCCTCCGGCTTCATGATCCGGGGCGGCATGCTGGCCGAGCCGGTCGCGGAACTGACCATCGCCGGAAACCTGAACGACATGTTCGCCCGCCTGATCCTGGCGAACGACCTGGTATTCCGCCGTGGAATCAACGCGCCCACGATCCGCATCGACGATATGATGATCGCAGGGTCTTGAACGCCCCCCGTCGCGACAGGATATGGACAGAGCAATGACCAAACCGCACCAGCCCGTCCGCAACGCCCGCCGTTCCGGCATCCTGCTCCTTGGCGCCGCCCTGGCCGTCCTGCCCCTCCTGCCGCACGGCGCCGATGCCCGGCCCGGCGGCGGCTCTTCGATGGGCAGCCGCGGCTCGCGCACCTACAGCGCGCCCGCACCCACCCAGACCTCGCCCTACGGCGCGTCGCCGATGCAGCGCTCAATCACCCAGCCTTCATCCGGCGGCTACGCCAACGGGCCGTCCTCCTATCCCCGCTCGCCCTTCGGCGCCCCATACGGCTCGCCCTATGCCGCGCGGCCGCATCCGTTCGCCAGCGGCTTCTTGGGCGGCATGCTGGGCGCCGGCCTGTTCGGCGTGCTGTTCGGCCACGGCATCGCCGGCGGCCTGACCGGCGGCGGCAGCTTCTTCGGCCTGCTCATCCAGCTTCTGCTGCTGGGCCTCCTGATCAGTTGGCTGGTGCGCCGCTTCGGCGGCCGCGCGCGGCAGGGCGCGTCGATCGCGGCGCCGCCGGGCTACGGCTACGGGCTGGCCGGCCCGTCGGCAGCGGCGGCGCAGGTAACGATCACCCCGGACGACTACCGCGCCTTCCAGCGCCTGCTCATGGACATCCAGGCCGCCTGGAGCCAGCAGAACCTCCCGGCCCTGCAACATATGGCAACGCCGGAAATGGTGGGTTATTTCAACGCCCAGCTTTCCGACCTGGCCAGCCGGGGCGCCCGCAACATCGTCTCGGACGTCCGCTTCGACCATGGCGACCTGTCCGAAGCATGGAGCGAGAACGGGTTCGACTACGCCACCGTGGCCATGCGCTACTCGATGGTCGACATCACCACCGACATGACCGGCCGCGTCATCGACGGCAGCTCGACCGAACGGGTCACCATCACCGAACTCTGGACCTTCATGCGCCCCACACGCGGCGGCGCGTGGCTGCTCTCGGCAATCCAGCAGACACGCTGATACGGCCCTCCAGGCGGGAGTACTCCCGCCTGGAGGCCAAAACCCGCCATCTCCCTCCGCGCCTCTGCATCCCGCTACCTGTGCATCGCACCATCGGCGCGCGGGATATGTTCTTGACGCGCCGCCCTTTTTAACGAAACGTGTCATCTCCCTCTGCCTGCGGCATGAGAAGACGGACACGGACGATGACGGACTCCTTCGACGACGTGGCGGCCCTGATCCGCGAGGCGGAAGCGGAGCGGGATCGTTTCCTCGATCGTTTCGCCCATCTGTGCGAACAGGCTCTGCCGCGCCAGACGACCGTATCGCGCAGCAGACGCGGCCTCTTCCGCAAGACCGAGACCATCGACGGGCTGGCGGTCCGCCTCGGCACCCAGGCGTTCCATCTCGCCCGCGCCGCCGGCCAGATCGAGGCCAGCATCGTGCACGAGGTCCGGGGCGTGACACTCAGCCGCCGCACCGTGCATCTGCGGGAATGGATCACCACGCTCGTCGGGCAGGTCCAGGCACTGGGGGGTGCCGTCTCCGGCGAAGGCGCCGCCCTGGCGCACGCCACGCGCTGGTCCGGATGACGGTGCGGCGCCTCCTCGGTTTCCTGGGCGGCAAATCCGCACGCAAGGCCGGGCCACCCCCGGCGCGCGCCATTCCCCCTGCCGCGTCATCGGCCGCCCACCCCGTCGGCAATGCCTTTGCCCGGCTCGATGGCCGGCCACCGCCGATTCTGCGGCTGGGATCGGTTCGCCAGTCCCTGGCCGATCCCGCGACGCACGCGCTGGGCAGCGTGCATGCCGAAACATGGTGGAAGCCCGGCCTTTCGCTCGGTGGCATGGACTGGGCAACGGTGCATGAGCAGGGCTGGCGCACAGCCATGTTCCGCCTGCGGGCCGCCGCTTTGTCGCGCGGCGCCAATGCGGTGCTGAACCTGCGGTACCGCCTCGCGGGCAACGATGGTTCGCTGGGCTTCCTGCTGCATGGCGACGCGGTAACCGCCCCAGGCCTCGAAACCAGCGTGGCATTGCCCTGCGTGCCATGGAACGCCACCACCTTCGCCCTTGCCCGGCGCGCCGGCATCCTGCCCATCGGCTTTTCGGTCGGCGTGGCCGAAACGCGGGACATCCCACTACGCTACGAAGGCGCCCTCTCCCCCTGGGGCGGCGGCGAGACACCGCTGCTGGCCCAATGGAAGCGCGAGGCCCGCGACGCGGCACTGGCCCGCCTGGCCGCCGACCCGTTACGCGCCTCCTGGACGGGCACCATGGCGCATGACGAAATCGTTTCGATCGCGGTGGAAACCCGCGACGGCTTCATCACGTCCTGCCGCGTGCGGGCCGCCATCACCCAGCTCGCCTACCGGCGGCAGCCCGCCTTCCTCTCCCTCGCCCCCACCTTTCTGACGGCCCTCGACGGCCACGCGACGGCGTCAGCGGGCCATCGCCCACTCTTCGCAGGCATCAGAAACGGTGTGGAGGTCGAGGAAGCAGACGCCGATTTGGCGGAAAAGATCGAACTGATGGAAGCGGCAACCGAACTAGCGGGCGAAGAGCGCCTTGCCGGGGCCGCAGCGATCGTCGGCGTGGCGCTGGAAACCGGAGCGGCCGACGCCGCCGGCGCCCTCGGCGACCTGATCGGCAATATCGGCGACCTGTTCAGCTAGGGAAGAAAGACGACAGCACATGGGCATTTTCGACGGCATGCCGGGCTTTCCCCCGGCCGGCGGCCCCGGCCAGACCACCGGCAGCCCTCCGGGCTGGAACCAGACCCCTCCCACGCACGACGGCACGCCCTCCGGCGCCGACGCTCCGGCAGGCGCCTTCGGCACCCACGCGCCGCAAGGCCCGGTCGTCACGTCCGATTTCAGTGTCCGCGAACTGCTGGTGGTCGAACACGCGGGCTTCCGCGCGCTCGGCCTGTGCATGGGCAACAGCATCTGGAAGGTCCAGGCGAATTTCCAGCTCAATAACAGCGCCTACGAACTGACGGACATCACCGGTGCCATGTATGGCGCGCGCGAAAAGGCGGTCGAGATCATGCGCGCCGAGGCCGTGGCCCTGGGCGCGGACGGAATCGTCGGCACGCGGCTGGAAATCGCGCAGCTTGCCGATTCCGGCATGCTTGAATTCCGGGCTTTCGGCACCGCCATCGTCCATCAGGACGGGCATCCCGGATACCGCCGCCCCGACGGCCGCCCCTTCACGTCCGACCTGTCGGGGCAGGATTTCGCCCTGGCGCTCAAGGCGGGGCGCCGACCACTGGATCTGGTCGTCGGCTGCTGCGTGCAGCATATTCCCCGGCGCAGCCTGCTGACCACCCTCCGCCAGACCGGTCAGTGCGTGGAGTTGGACCTGTTTACCCAAGCCTACTACACGGCCCGCGAGGCCGCGATGGAGCGCATGACCGCCCACGCCGCCGCCAGCGGCGCCAACGAGATCATCGGCACCCGCCTGCAGGAAGAATCCCATGTCTGGGGTGACCATATCGTCGAATTTCTGGCGGTCGGAACCGCCATGCTCGACACCGGCCAGCCCGCCCCCGATTTCGACCTCGCCCCGACCCTGACCCTGTCGCTGGATATCTGAAATGCCGCCGCAAAACGTCACCGACCCGAACGACACCGACAAGGACGGGGTCAAGCCCCTCGACCTCAGCGCCTTGTATGCCGAGGACGAACCCGCCCCCCCAGCCCTGCCCGCCGAAACATCCGCCCCCCCGCCGGCGGCGGCTCCGGATGACGCCCTGCACCAGCCGCTGGCCCCCTTTGCCCGGCTGGTGGAACTCGACAGGCTGCCGCCCGACATGGTCGCCGAGGCCCACCGGCGCGCCGACGCGGTGAATTTCCACGATCTCAACACCCTGCTCGCGCACGGCTCCGGCGCGCTGACCCAGCTTGCGGAAGTCGCCGACCGCATGCTGGCCGGCCGCACCTTGGGCCAGGCGGATGCTGTGGGCGATATCGCGGCCTCGGTCCTCGACGGGGTGAAGATCCTGCGCATCGCCGACCTGCGCCGAATCGCCAGCGGCGAAGACGCGCGGCCCGGCGGCCTGCTGGCCCGCCTGGGCGGACTGGTCGGCGGCGCAAAGGATGCCCTGTCCGGCTTCGCCGAAAACCGCAAGCGCTTCACCACCCTAATGGACCAGCAGGAAGCCAGGGCCCGCACCACCATCGCGGACCTGAAGCGCAATATCGAGAATTTCGAATCGATGTACCAGGCCCTGCGGCACGCGGTGCGCGAACTGAACATCGACATCGCCGCCGGCCAGTTGGCCTTGGAACGCGGCCAGCAGGAGGCCGAGAGCCTGCGCCGGCACGCGCTGGCGACCAACGACCCGGTCGACGCCGCCGAGGTCATGGAACTGCGCGGCCGACTGGCCAATTTCGCGGGGCACCTCGCCGAACAGCGCGAGGGCCTGATGCGCGCGGCCCTGACCGTGCCGATGCTCAAGAGCACGCGTGAGGCCGCCGAGGCCCGGATCGTGGCGCTGCATTCGGCCCTCACCAAGACCATTCCCAACCTCAAGGCCGCCTGCGCGGTCGCCGTCGGACAGGTCGACAATCGCCACGCCGCCGCCGCCCGCGACAAACTCAACGAGGCCGACCGCCAGGTGCTGGGCCTGGTGGCCGACGGCGCGCTGGACGCCGCGCGCACCACGGCCGCCCAGCGCGGGGTCGATCCGCGCCAGATCGAAGCCCTGTCGCAGGCCGCCGACAAGGTCACGCAGGCCCTGGCCGAAATGGCGGAGAACGACCGCCTGGCCGTCGAACGTACCCGCACGCAGGAAGCGCAGTTGCGCCAGTTGCGCGACCGGATCTCGGACGGCATGCGCACGCTCGCCGCCCGCGCCGTGGCGCCGGACTGAATGCGCCCATGACGTTCCGTTCCCTGTCAGGATCTGGTCGATGAGCAAACCCACGACACTCCTTTTCGCGGCGACCGCCGGAGCCGTGGGCGTAGCCGGCGCAACGGCGTTCCTGATCGACGCCCGGCAACCGACGGACGACCGGGCCTGCCGCCAGAACGCCGCCGCCGCGCAGGGCCAGCCCACGGCACCGGCCGCTACCCGGCCGGAGGGTCCGCAGGCCCGCAATCCGCAGGATTGCGATCATCAGGCCCATCATTCTTACCACGGCTCCGGCGGGGGCGCCTTCTTCACCCGCACCGGCAACCGCGGCGGCGATGACGACGACGCGCCGAGCACCGACCGCACGGCCGGCAGCGGTGGCGAGGCGGAGTCGGCAGGCCATGCCGGCTTCGGCGCTAGCGCCGCCGGCCATGGGGGCGGCGGCGAATAACCGTCATTTCCCCATGGTACCCGGCATCAGGCGCATCGCGTCCACCCCCCGCCCCGACTGGCAAGGCCAGGCCGACACCCTCGGCTATACGTATTACCGCAATGATGACGGCAGTTTCGCCTGGCGTGAGGACATCTGTTACGCCTTCACGCCGACCGCCGCCGAAACCCTGCGCCACGCGGCCGAAAGCCTGCATCGGATGTGCCTCGACCTCGTGGAAGAGGCCGTCCGCACCCGGCACGGCCTGGACGAATTCCGCATTCCCCAGGCCATGCACCCGGTGGTGCGCGATTCCTGGGAACGCCGCGATGCCTTCCTGATTGGCCGCTTCGATTTCGCGTGGCAGGACGGCCAGCCGAAACTGATCGAATATAACGCCGATACACCGGCCACCCTGCCGGAGAGCACGCGCATGCAGGCGACATGGCGGCGCGCGACACACCCCGCCGAAACCGACCGCGCACTCAGCGAAGCCGCGCTGGTCAACCACCTGATGGCCCTCCGCGCCCAGGGTCGCGTGGACGATATCGTCCACATCGTCCCCTACCCCGAGAATCGCGAGGACGCGGTCCATGCCCGCTACTATGCCGACTGGGCGCGCCAGGCCGGCCTGGAGGCGGTACATTGCGAATTGCGCGACCTCGAAATCAGCACCGGTGGACGATTGCTGCATCGCGGCCGCATTATCCGCTCCATGATCCGCATGTATCCGTGGGAACTGATGTTCCGCGACGCAGGCGCCCATCATCTGCGCCATTGCGGCTGCCGGTTCCTCAACCCACCCTGGACGGCACTGCTTTCCAACAAGGCCCTCCTGCCCGCGCTCTGGCGGCGCCATCCCGGCCATCCACTGCTGCTGCCCGCCGCCTGGACGCCCGACGGCATGGAACGCTACGTCGAAAAACCCATCCACGCGCGCGGCGGCGAGAATGTCCGCATCGTCTCCGGCACGGAAACGCTGGCGCTGGAATCCGGCACCTACGGCGCTTATCCCCGCATCTACCAGCACTATGCCGATCACCGCATCGACGGCGTCACCGCCTCCATCGGGGCATGGATCGTCGGCAGCCACTTCGCCGGGCTGACGGTCCGCGAAAGCCCCGATGCCGTCATCCGCCATGCCTCGCCCATCGTGCCCCACCTGCTCGTCCCATAGCAGCCGGACATCCCACGGACGGCCCGGAAGCTATCGCCGATCCGGCAACGCCACCCCACGCGCGGCCACCAGTTCCTCCCGCAGGCAGGCAACCAGTCGCGCCGCCGGCATGGCGCGGGCCAGGGGCGCGCCCTGTCCGGCCCACTGGGCGCCGAACCCGTGCTCTCCACACGCCTTCGCGGCGGCATGGAGCGCCTTCCCCGCATCGTAGGCGACGGGATAATCCGGCGGAACCGGCACGTTCTCCCCGTCGGCCAGCGCCGTAAAGCGATTCGCCAGCGCCCGCGCGGGCCGGCCGGAAATCAGGCTGATCAGCCGCGTATGAAAGGCCCCCGGCCCGCTCAGCGCCGCGCGATAGGCCGTATCGGCGGCGGATTCGGGACACAGGATAAAGGCCGTTCCCAACTGGGCCGCCACCGCGCCCAGATCGAGTGCGGCGGCAATCCCCGCGCCATCCATGATCCCGCCGGCGGCGATCACCGGGCATCGCCCCTGCCGGACCAGCAGCCGCGTCAGCGCAAGGACGCCCAAAGCATCGTCCGGCGCGGCGGGGTCGAACACTCCGCGATGCCCTCCCGCTTCGATCCCCTGCGCGACGACCGCATCCATCCCGGCATCCTCCGCCGCCCGCGCCTCGTCCAGGCTGGTCACGGTAGCCAGCAGGACCGCCCCGGTCTCGCGCAGCGCCAGGACCATCTCCGCCGACGGAATGCCGAAATGGAAACTGACGACCGGTGGCCGCACCGCGCGCAGCATGTCCAGCATCTCCGGATCATCGGGAAAGCTTTTATACGGCGCCCGCAATGCCGCCGGCGCCGACCGACCGAACCCGGCGAACAACGGCGCGAGCCACCCCCGCCATGCGTCCTCCCGCGCCGGATCGCGACGCGGTGCGGGATGGACGAACAGATTCACGTTGAAAACACGCGCCGTCCGTTCCCTGATCCCGGCGATCATCTCCCGCGCAACGGACGCATCGACCGCGCCGACACCGATGGACCCAAGGCCACCCGCCTCCGACACGGCCGCCGCCATGGCCGGCGTGGAAACACCTGCCATCGGCGCCTGAATCAGCGGAACGACCAAGCCAATACGATCGAAACCCGACATGAACTCACCCCCTGCATCGCGAGGCACGAGGCAGCCGCGCCCACCATGATCGACGGCACGCACACCCACCCCGAAGAACGCCGACCCGTACCCGTCCCGCCTGCGCAGCATGGTTGACCCGGCCGGGAACGGCCTCATAGACTCTCACGGCGCCTGCCGCCCACCACAAGGCCACCCAACCGCGAGGAAATCATGGTCAAGAAAAAGAACCCTGGCACTCCTCCGGTCGCCCTGGCAGCCTCGCATTCAGACCGCCTGTTTCACGAGATGAAAATGGAAGCGGCACGGGCGCTTGCCATGGACCCACAGAATGTCCGGGCGCTCGCGCAGGCGATCGCCTCCACGCCGGCCGGGTCCGATCCGGACGACGAACTCTGCGACCTTCTGACGATGACACTCGACCAGGCCCGCATGGCGCAGGAGAACGGCCAGCGTTTCGGCGGCGAATGCCTGGACGCGGTATCGCGGCATCTCGCCACCCTGTCCGGGACACCTGGGCTCACCCTCGGTGGCAACATCGCGATCACCCGATGCTACGTGCGGGCGGGATTACCGGTTCCCGAAGACCTGACACCCGACGACCAGGCGCTCATGGAGGAAGCCGCCACCCTGTCCATCGACGACGACGCGCACCCAGAAACAGCCTTCGCGGCTCTTCTCCATGACGCGCTCGCCACGGTCGGTGACGATCCCTCGATGCTGCATCAAGCCTTCGCGGAAATCCTCCCCGGAATTCCGGCGGCCGCCAGACGCATGTTGTGCAGGTTGGCGGCCGCCAATCCCGACAGGCGCCTCGAACCGCTGGCCTGCGCATGGCTTCTCGATCCCTCCGAATCGGTCAGGAGCGGCGCGATCGACGGCCTGGGCGATCGGTTGGCCGCCGGTATCCTCAGCGCGCAGGCACTCATCCGCCTGGTGGTCCTGAGAACGTGGATCGTCAATAAATCCGCTCGGCGGCGCCTGGACACCCTGGTTCGGAACGCCATCCGCTCGGGCATTTCTCCCGATCAGGCAGCCGTGGCGCCCTACCGCATCGTGGGGTACGTCTCCAGCCCCGTCGATGGCGCAGGCGCCCAGAGCCTCGGGATCGCCCTGCAGAAAGGGCGGGCACGATCCATCGCCCTGGTCCTGCTCAAGCAGCAGTTCGGCATCAAGGATGCCTATATCGCCCCCTGCGCCAGCGCGGCGGACCAGCGTTCCATCCTGCAACAGATTGCAGGTCCCGGCCAGAAAGGCGACATCTCGCCGGAGTACCTCCAGGCCGTGCTGGGCATCGCATTGGCCGACGGCCTCCATAACGGAGCCTATCCGGCCCCCGGCCTGGTCGATGTCGTGGACGCATGCGCCATAACCGCGCTGCGCCCGGAGCATGACGCATCCATCCAGGCAATGCTCGACAGATACGATCCAGAAGGCGACCTCGCATCCCTCGACGCAAAGGAATGCGAGACGCTCATTGCCGCCAGTGCGGACTGGGCGGCCCTCCATCCCGTCATCGCCAGTTGGTTCGAAGACAGGGACGACATGTTCGACGGCGCCGAATCCTCCGAGGCCCAAGCCCAGGCACTATGGAAACACCTCGAAACACAACGGAATTTCTGGGCATCCATCATCGCGCGCATGGCCCTGCTCCTGAAGGACCGCCAGGACCCCCTCGCACCTTCCTTCGCGGTCACGGCCCGCGCGCTCATCCACGGCCGGCCGCTCAAAGAAATTCCCATAATGTTCACCATTTTCGATCAGACTTTCGAGGCACGTCTGATGGGCCATTCCACGATGGATGATGAAATGCCCGAGGAAGCCGCCGAAGAGCTCATGGCTCTCATGATGAATCTCATGTCTCCCCCGAAAAAGACGCCCAAACGGTCATCCCGTGGCACGTCCCCACGGAAAGCCACCTCCAGGAAGCCGAAATAACAATCCCCGAAACGACGCCCCCACGGCAGGACGTCATCGGAACCGCAACCGGAAAGGCGGCTTGATGTCACAGTCATTTCCCCGACGCGCCCTGGCTGGCAGCCGGCTCGCCCTGCCCGGCCTCATCACCCTTGCCATGCTTGCCGCGGCTGGCCGGCCGGCACATGGCGCCTCGCACGTCGTTCCCGCGCTGGCGGAGGGAAGCCTCGACGATCGCTCGCGCCTCGATCTCGCCGCCGGCGGCCTGACAGCATCGGTCACGCTGAAAACGTCGACGCGATGCGGCATGGCCATGGCCTGGCAGCCGGCCGATCCCAACCCGCCCGCCACATGCCGCATCGCCACCTTATCCATCAGGGCCAGGGGCCAGACTCACCCGGCCCCGTTTCCGCTGGCCCCCTATGGACAGGATGCCGGATTGATGGCCCTGAGGGCGAGCATCCAGAGACTGGATGCCACATCTTCCCTGCCGCAGATCATGGTTTCAGCCTATACCGGCGGCGCGCATTGCTGCGAGACGACCTCCATCTTCGGCCAGCGAGCGGACGGCCAATGGGTACATGCCGACCTCGGCATGCAGGATGGCGGCGGCCCACCGGCCGTAATCGCCGTACCGGGCGCACCCGACCCGGTCATCGTGACGTACGATCAGGCGTTTCTCTACACCTTTGCCTCGCATGCCGGCTCCTTCGCCCCCATCATTCTCCATCGCTATCACGACGGCCAACTGACGAATGTCAGCGACGATCCGGCATATCAGGCCTACCTGAAAGAGGACCTGGCAAAACAGACCCGGCAATGGGAAGCCTCCGGCCGGTCGGAGCCCAACGGTTATCTGGCCTATTACGTCGCGACCAAAGCCCGCCTCGGCCAGCTCGCCGCCGCCTGGGCATACATGCTGCCACGCGCGCAGAGTTCGGCGAAAAGCGGCTTCGGCGTATCGGCATGCAGCCTGAAATCGCCCGAGGAAACCGCGAACGGCCGCTATTGCTCCAAGGCCGATCGCGCCCCCCTTCCTTTCCCGCAGGGGCTGGCCATCTTCCTGACCCGCAACGACTATATTTCGGAGGCACAGGCCCGCGCGCTCCTGTCCGACAAGCCCGCGACGGGCGCCGGCTCCGCGCCGTCCGGCCCCTACCATCCCGATTTCTCCTGCGATCCTCCGCCAGCCAACAACGGCGTCGCCACGATGCTATGCCATGACAGCGAGGCCGCGCGGCACGAGCTGATGTTCGATCAGGTCTATTACGCGCTGCGCCATCAGGCCGGCGAGGACGGATGGAAAGACCTGAAGCAACAGGTCGTCCTCGATGAAAACGCGGCCAACCAATCCTGCGGCCTCCCCGTTCCCGGCGACGGGCCGCAGGACCTGCCGCCGAACGGCGCTGCCTGTTACAACGACGCCATGGACCGCCTGGCGGCGCAATATCGCGTCCGGCTCTCCGGCGCGGCACGCATGGAAAGCCAGCGTCCGCTGGAGCGTCACATCGCCCTCCAGAAAAAACTGGTCGAACTCGGCTACCTGCCGGCCGACACGGTCGTGGACGGCGTGTATGGCGAATCCACGCGCGCGGCAATCACGGCCTGGCAGCAGGCCACCCACCGCCCGGCAACCGACGGCTTCCTCTCCGACGACGACGCCGCCACGCTGATCCCGCCACCGGCCGAAACCGCGCCGGTCACCCCCCAGCCGCTGCCTACCACGACCACGGCCGCAGCCACCGACACACCACCGCCCCCGGCCACGGCGCCTGTCACCTCACCGGCCGCAAGCACTGGCGCACAGCGGTCCACCGGCCTATCCGTCGGGTTGATCCTGCCTCTCGTCATCGCATGCGCCATGGCAGCACTGATCGCGATCCGCGTCAGCCGCAGACGCGGCGACCGCGATTCTTCGTAACCGGAGGCAAGCAGACCATCCCGCCGCCGATCCTGACGATCGGCGGCGGGAAAGACCCCTCTACCCGATCACCTCGTCGATGATCGTCTCATCCTGCGGAATCTGGCCATCGAGCATCAGCATGGCCAGACCATGGACCAGAGCCCAGGCTTCGATGGCACGGGTCGCAGCCTCGCCCCCCTGCTGGGCGGCCACCAACGCCGCATTGGCCCGAAGCAATCTCGCAGCCTCCGTATCCAGCGTTCCAGCGGCCTTAGCGGGCGCCAGAACTGGCGACGCGAAGATCAGGCGGAACAGGGCCGGATTGGCCAGCGCAAACCGCACATAGGCCCGCCCCGTTGCCGCAAAGCCGGTGCAGCCCCCGCCCGCCGCCCGCGCCGCCGCATGTTGCGCCACGCCGAGTTGCGCCAGTCCCTCCAGCGCCAACGCCGTCAGCAGCGCCTCCTTGTCGGGAAAATGGCGATACACCGAGGTGGCGCTGACCCCGACCCCCCGCGCCACCGCGCGCAGCGACAGCGAGTCCACGTCCCGTTCCGCCAGCAGCCGCAGCCCCTCGGCAATCAGCGCCGCGCGCAGGTCGCCATGATGATAGGCGGCCTTCTTTATGTTGACACTGTTATCATTCCTGTCCATATTAACAGCGTAAACATTGGAGGCTCCCATGGGAAGCCCAATCGAAACGCTGATCCGTGGCGCGGTGACCAGGGGCGTCGAGGCCCTGGCCACGTTCAACCGCCGACGCATGCCCCCCCTGTCTGTTGGTGATGTGCGAGGATGTATAGCGGAAGGGAGCCCGTCCCCCCCGAGGGTCTGGAGCCCGTTTGGGAGCATGGGTCCCTTCCACCTTTGCTCAACC
>NZ_JABEQN010000041.1 GCF_014174165.1 Gluconacetobacter dulcium
TCGGATGGCGCCGCATGATCGAGACGCTCCAAAACGCCCTCGCTCCCCCTTCTATCCTTATCGCTTGCACCCAGCCAGCCTGCCTCAACACCTAACGACAACAGAGCCTTTCCAAAGGCGAAGCCTTTGGCGGGGTCAAGGGGCAGCGCCCCTTGGATGCTCACGGCACCTTGGCAACCCGCAGCGTATTGGTGCTGCCCGCCACGCCGAAGGGAAGGCCCGCCGCGATCACGATCTGATCGCCCGAGCGGGCCAGGCCGCTGACCACGGCGGCGTCGATCGCCTGGTCGACCACGTTCTCCACCGTATGGACCGGCGTTTCCTGTCCGACCGACTGGGCCGTGACGCCCCACACCACGCACAGGCGGCGTGCGATCTCGTCGGTAGGCGTCAGGCCGATGATCGGGCAGGACGGCCGCTCACGCGAGATGCACAGGGCGGTTGCCCCCGCCAGGGTGAAGGCGACGATGGCGCGTGCGTCGACGGTGGTGGCGACCTGGCCCGATGCGGCGGCGATGGCGTCGGCGACGAAGCCTTCGGGCGCCGGGCAACTGGCCTGCATCATCGACTGCCAGACGGCGTCTTCTTCGACGCGGCTGACGATGCGGCTCATGATGCCGACCGCTTCCAGCGGAAACTGACCGGCGGCTGTTTCGGCCGAGAGCATCACGGCATCCGCGCCGTCGAACACGGCGGTTGCCACATCCGACGCTTCGGCGCGGGTGGGGGTGGGGGCGCTGATCATGCTTTCCAGCATCTGGGTCGCCACCACCACCGGCTTGCCGAGCTGGCGGCACAGGCGGATGATGTGTTTCTGCGCCAGCGGCACCGCCTCGGGCGGAAGTTCGACGCCCAGATCGCCGCGCGCGACCATCACCGCGTCGGACAGGCGGACGATCTCGTCCAGATTGTCCATCGCCTGGGGTTTTTCGATCTTGGTCATGATCCAGGCGCGGTTGCCGGCGATGGCGCGGGCTTCCTTGACGTCTTCGGGGCGCTGGACGAAGGAGAGACCGATATAATCCACCCCGAGATCGAGGGCGAAATCGAGATCGCTGCGGTCCTTTTCGGTCAGGGCCGGGATCGGCAGCACGATGTCGGGGACGTTGACGCCCTTGCGGTCGGACAGCACGCCGCCGACGGCGACGACGGTATCCAGGTGATCCACGCCCACTTCGCGCACCACCAGGCGCAGCTTGCCGTCATCGAGCAGCAGGTTGCTGCCGACGGTGGCGGCGTGGATGATTTCGGGGTGGGGCAGGCGTACCCGCCGCTCGGTGCCGGGGGTGTCGTCGAGATCGAGGCGGAAGAAGGCGCCCGTCTGCAACGTCACCTTGCCCTGCTCGAACGTGCCGACGCGCAGTTTGGGGCCCTGGACATCGGCCAGGATGCCGATCGGCCGCCCCAGTTCGGCCTCGACTGCGCGAATGATCTCGTAGCGGGCGGCGTGGTCGGCATGTGTGCCGTGCGAGAAATTCAGGCGGAACACGTCGGCCCCGGACTCGGCCAGCGCGCGGATGATTTCGCGCGTGGATGAGGCCGGCCCCAGGGTGGACACGATCTTGGTGCGCCGGGGGCGTAAGGCTGTAGCGGAAGACATGGGCGTTTTCTCCTTCTGGATTCTGTCCGCAACCCGTTCGCTGTCCTGCTCCCGGCGGGCGCCGTCGTCCTTGCCCGCCGGGTTTTTCAGGACGGTTGAATGGTCTCCTGCGGCAGCAGGCCCCAGACCGCCTTGCGGTCCAGCCAGCCTGAATAATGTTGCACGCTGACGCGACACCATGTCGTGTCGGCGGCGCAGGTACGCAGGATGCCGACCGTTCCGGGTTTCAGCACCGCGATCAGGGCTGAACCGGCATCCGGGGTCGAGCGCAGCATGACCGCTCCGGGAATGGAGGCGGCCGAGGCGGGATCCGTCAGTCGTTCGACTTCACGACTATCGAAATGGCCTGCTGGTGGATTGGTTGCCTGTCTGGCTGCTGGCGAGGCGGCGGCGGGCGCTCCGGCTGTCGTCGGCGCGGGGGATGCCGGAGGGGTCGCCGGAGCCGGATCGACCGGCGGCAGGCCGGGGATGACGAAGCTGCGCGTGCCCACCAGCGTCGCCTGGTGCACCCAGCCTTTCTGGCCGTCGGAATCCTCGACGAGGCGCCAGACATCGAATTCGCGCTCGATTTTCACGGGCAGGTCGCGGCGGTGATAGACCCACTCGATCGGATAACGCTGTCCTGGCCCCGAGCGCATGTTCACCTCGTCGGCGCGCAGGGCCGCGAAGCGCGGCAGCGGCAGGCCGGTGACCGACCCTTTGTCCGTCGGGGCCGCCGGTTCGGCGGGCATTGCCGCCGGCGGGATGGCGACGGCTGCTCCGCCCGCGGGGGCTGCCGGGGTTGGTGCCGCCGCTGCCGCCAGGCCCGCCGCGGCGGCGGCCGCGGCGGTTGCCGCGTGATGGGAGCGGGCTGGATGGGGGACGATCGCGCCATGGTGATGGGCCGTCGCGCCGGCGTGTGTCGTGGCTGGATGGCCGTGATGGAGCGTTGTGGCCGCGCCGGAAGCTGCGGCCGGATGATGCCGCTTATGATGCGCGGGGCCGGTCGTCTTGGTCCCGGTCGCCTTGGTGCCCGCCGTGGCCTTGGCGGCGTGATGATGGTGATGGTGGCCCGTTTTGGACGGCTCCGGCGTGGTTGCTGCCGCGCCGTTGGGCAGGAGCGGGACCAGCAGCGTTGCGCAGAGCATCCAGCCGGCGCATCCGCGCGGGGTGATGCGGCGCGGGGCGGGGGGGAGGGCAAGGGAGGAAGTGGGCATCATGGCTGCATCCCTGCCAAGGCCCGCGCCGCACGGCAAGGGGATTTGCGGCCCTGGATGCATTGCGCGATCCGCCGCCCCGTCACAGGCTGATGACCTGCCGCCCGCGCGCGGCATCGAGGAAGGCGGGAACCCCCGCCACGGTCACGCCCGGCAAGAGATCGTCGGCGCCCAGACCGGTGAGACGCAGGCCGGATTCACACGCCATCAGCGTGCCGTCGAGCGCCTGGACGGCGTCGCGCAGAACCTCGAAGCCGGCGACGCCGCTGGCCTGGGTCGCGCTGTCCGCGCCGGCATCGCGCAGCCCCTGCCAGTCCCGCGCGAGGGCATGGACCCCGTGCCCGGCGGCGAAGATCAGCACCTTCCGGTCCACGGCAAGCGCCCCGGCGGCCAGGACCAGAGCATAATGCGCTCGCTCGAAGCCGCCATCGAGCAGCAGGATCGCCAGCCCTTCGCGCGGGATGTCAGTCGGCATGGATCGCGCAGGCTCCGGTTGGCACCTGTCCGGACGCATGGGCCGACAGGTCGTGAATGGTGGGATGGGTGCCGCAGAGTGGACAGTCGGGATCGCGGGAGAGGCGGATGGTGTGGAAGCGTGCCGCCAGGGCATCCCATACCAGCAGCCGGCCGGCGAGGCTCTCGCCGATATCGAGGATCTCTTTCAGGGCCTCGGTCGCCTGCAAGGTGCCCATGACCCCGGTGACCGCGCCGAAAACCCCGGCTTCGGCGCAGGACGGCACAGCGCCGTCACGCGGCGGAGCGGGATAAAGGCAGCGATAGCATGGCCCGCCCCGGTGCGGACGGAAGGTCGATAGCTGTCCCTCGAAGCGCAGCACGGCGGCCGAGACCAGAGTGCGCCGTTCCAGCGCGCAGGCATCGGCGACCAGGTAGCGGGTGCGGAAATTGTCGCTGCCGTCGCACACCAGGTCGTAGCCGCCGATCAGCGCACGCGCGTTGCCGGCGTCCAGCCGTGTCGCGTGGGTGTCGATGCGGACCAGCGGATTGACCGCGCGCATCGCCTCGGCCGCCGACTCGACCTTGCTGCGGCCGATCCGGTCGGTGGTGTGGGCGATCTGGCGCTGGAGGTTCGACAGGTCCACCAAATCGTCATCGACCAGTCCGATCCGGCCGACGCCCGCCGCTGCCAGATACAGGCCGAGTGGCGAGCCCAGCCCCCCGGCACCGACGATCAGCACGCTGGCGGCGCGCAGGGCGGCCTGCCCCGTGCCGCCGATTTCCGGCAGCAGGATATGCCGGGCATAGCGCTGGATTTCGGTCTCGGAAAAATCAGGAATCATACGTCCTGCCTTGTCTTGGGCCTTGTATGCGCCCCGCATGCCTGCTGCGGAATATGGCGTTTGGCCTGACTTTTTATAACAATTTGTATCACGCGGCATGAAACGCATGCATGGCCGATATGTTTATCGTATGTTGTGGGAGCAAGACAGGGGCGATTTTTTCGATGGACCGTTTCATGCGTCTGATGCCTGCCGGGTACATGGTCGCCGTTCGACGGCAGCAGGCGCGCCGCATCTGTGCGGTGACGCTGGTCATGTCGCTGTCCCTGTTCGTGGCCTCGCCATTCGTGACGCTGTGGTCGGTTTCGTCGGCTATTCAGGCACATGACATGCGCACATTGGGCACGTTCCTGAACTGGCGTGCCGTGCAGGCCAGCCTGAAGACGCAGATCATCAGCGGGATCGTGGGCAATCAGCCGGCGAGTGACGACGAATTGCCGGAATTCGGTTCCTCGTTTGCCACCACGGCGGTGTCTCACGCGATTGACGTACATGTGAATGCCGCCAACCTCGATACGCTGATGGGGCAGGTCATACCGGCGGCGCAGCCGGTGTCCGCGATCTCCCCGGTGGCCATGCTGCATCATGTCCGCATTCGCTTTCTGCGCCCGGACATGTTCGAGGCCCGTGCCGTGATGCCGGGCCACGAGCAGGAGACGCCGTTGCGCCTGCAGATGCGGATTCAGGGATGGCGGTGGAAGATTACCGAAGTGGATCTGCCGGCCAGCCGAACCGATCACCCGGTGATCGAGGCTTCGGCCGCGCCGGACAGGCTCGCCCTGCTCTCGCGCTGACGGCGATATGGTCCGTCTGCGCGTGTGTTGGCTGTGGGCAGGTTTCCGCCGGTCGTGCCCTGCTGCCGCCCTTCCCGTCGGGGACGGGCGGTAAGGGCGGATGGTTCAGCGGCGGGCGCGGGTCGCGGTCGTCTCGGCGGGCAGGTCTTCTTCCAGGATCGTGATGTGCAGGGCGTAGGACACTTCGCCCTCATCCTCGTCCCGGTGAACGGTGCCGATGATCTCGCCTTTTACGGCGACCTCGACCGACAGACCGGCGCGCGGCGGCGGATTGACCGTCAGTTCGGGGGACCCCAGCAGGCGGCGCAGGCAGACCTGAAGGCGGGTGATTTCGGAGGCGGACATGCTGCTCATGGAATGCTCTCTGTCGGAAAGGGTGGGGCCGATGGCATGGCCCGATAGTGGGGCGGACGCCGTCCGAGCCCGATATGATGATGCTCGCTATAGGCATTCGATGCCCTGCCCGCAACCGGGCGGCAGCGCGCCAAGGCCGCCTTCCCGCCTCAATCGTCTGATTTCGTCGTTTCATCAGTCCCCTGTTCGGGAGGATCTTTTGTCGATGCGCCGTGCGCTGTTCGCTCGCCTTTTTACGCCCCTGCGCCTTGCCTTGCTGGCGATGGTGCTGACAACACCGGCAATGGGGGCGGGCCTGACGAGTTTTGGCCCTCTGGAAGCCATGCAGCCGCTGAATGCGAAAGTGCTGGCCGACCAGATCAGGCAGGATGGTGCCCAGGAAGTCGGGCGCAGGTTGACGCGCGAACATGAATGGCCGCGCGTGCGCCGTGCCGTGGCGGCGGGTTGGGAAAACTGGATCGTGCTGGTGCCCGACCTGATCCCGGTTGCCGATCCGGGCACGAGCCGTGCGCTTCAGGCCGCGCTGCGGCGGGCCTTGATCCATAATCCGCGCGCTGTGCTGTCGATTCTGGATCGGAAAGATGATGTGCCTCTCGGCGGGAAGAACATCTGCGCCCCGGCGGCGGAACCTGCGTCCTGGCGGCCGCGTGCTCTCACGGCGATCCGCGAGGTGCATGACATCCATCTGATCGATCGGGGTACCGGTTGCCTGCATGCCCTGGAAGAGGAGAAATCCTGACGTTTCCGTATGTCAGGTTATGTCCGGTTCTTCCTGCCAACCCAGGCGCTTCAGGGCGGCGCGGATATGGGCGGGCGGTGGGGCGACGGCGGAAACCGGAGGGTCCAGCGGCAGGGAGAGCGCGCGACTCATCAGGTGCAGCCTGAAGCCGTCCTGCCCCGTTGCGTCGCCATAGACCGGATCGCCCAGGACCGGGCAGCCCAGGCTGGCGCAATGGAGCCGGGCCTGATGGGTGCGCCCGGTCAGCAACTGCAATTCCAGCCAGCTTGTTTCGCCGTCGCTGGCCAGAAGCCGCCACGCGGTGCGTGAGTCCTGGCCCGTGGGGGCCTGTACCATGCGCCAGCCCTGTTTGTCCGACTGTTTGGCGATCGTCATCGCCACCGTGCCGCTGTCGGTTACGGGGCGGCCGCGTACCACGGCCCAGTAGGTTTTGCGGGCCAGGCCGTTGGCGAAGGCGGCCTGTGCGGCCAATAGCGGTTGCTTGCGCAGGGCGATCAGCAGGCAGCCCGACGTATCGCGATCCAGCCGGTGGGCCAGCCATGGTCCGTCCGCCCGCCGTGACAGCAGCGGGAAGGAATCCTCGACCGACGGGCCGCCCGCGGGGCCGGCATGCACCGGCAGGCCGGGTGGCTTGTCGATGACCAGGAAGCGGGTGTCGCGGAACAGAACCGGAAAGGGATCGGCCCCGCCCGTGGGCGGGGCACCCGCAGGAAGGCAGGATGCTGGGCCGGCCGGCCGGGGCGGGGGCCGGCGCGCTCGCCGGGTCATTCGTCGTCGGGGGTGCGGCGCAGCAGGACTTCGCGCCGGCCGACATGGTTGGCCGGGCTGACGATGCCCTCCTTTTCCATCTGGTCGATGATCTTGGCGGCCC
This sequence comes from Gluconacetobacter dulcium, assembly GCF_014174165.1. Classification (GTDB taxonomy): domain Bacteria; phylum Pseudomonadota; class Alphaproteobacteria; order Acetobacterales; family Acetobacteraceae; genus Gluconacetobacter; species Gluconacetobacter dulcium. The sequence continues at coordinate 6,853 of NZ_JABEQN010000041.1, forward strand.
GGTTATAGCCGATCGACAGGTGGCGCTGGATGAACGAGGTCGATGCCTTGCCCTCGCGCGCCACGACGGCCACCGCCTGGTCGAACAGGCTGGTTTCCTCGTCATAGCCGCCGCTCAGCCCGTTGCCGGACGATTTGCCGCTGCTGCCGCCGCCGCTGTCCTCGTCCTGGGCCGAGATCACGTCGTCATCATAGATCGGCTCGCCCTGGCTGCGGAGGAAGCGGACCACGTCCTCGACCTCGCTATCGGCGACGAAGGGGCCGTGGACGCGGGTGATCCGGCCTCCACCCTGCATGTAGAGCATGTCGCCCTGGCCCAGAAGCTGCTCCGCCCCCTGCTCGCCCAGGATGGTGCGGCTGTCGAACTTGCTGATGACCTGGAAGGAGATGCGGGTCGGGAAATTGGCCTTGATGGTGCCGGTGATCACGTCGACCGAGGGGCGCTGCGTCGCCATGATCACATGGATGCCGGCCGCGCGGGCCTTCTGCGCCAGGCGCTGCACCGCCGTTTCGATCTCCTTGCCCGCGACCATCATCAGGTCCGCCATTTCGTCGATCACCACGACGATATAGGGTAGCGAGTTCAGCGCGAGCTGCTGTTCCTCGAAGGTCGGGCGGCCGGTCTCGGGGTCGTAGCCGGTCTGCACCCGGCGCGAGACGACTTCGCCGCGCTGGCGGGCGTCGGCCACCCGCTCGTTGTAGCCGCCGATATTGCGCACTTGCAGGTGCGACATGGCGCGGTAGCGGCGATCCATTTCCCGCACCGTCCATTTCAGGGCGGCGACGGCCTTGGCCGGCTCGGTGACCACCGGCGTCATCAGGTGCGGGATGCCCTCGTAGATCGACAGTTCCAGGATCTTGGGGTCGATCAGGATCAGGCGGCATTCCTCGGGCGACATGCGGAACAGCAGCGACAGGATCATCGCGTTGACGCCGACCGACTTGCCCGACCCGGTGGTGCCGGCGATCAGCAGGTGCGGCATGCGCGCCAGGTCGCCATAGATCGGCATGCCGGAAATATCCTTGCCCAGCGCCAGGCAGAGCTGCGACGACGCATGGTGCCACGCGTCGTCGGTGAAGAGTTCGGACAGATAGACCGTCTCGCGCCGTGCGTTGGGTACTTCGATGCCGATCACGTTGCGGCCGGGGACGGTGGCGATCCGCACGCTCAGCACCGACAGCGACCGTGCCACGTCGTCCGCCAGGCCGATCACCCGGGCCGAGCGGATGCCCGGCGCGGGTTCCAGCTCATACAGCGTGACCACGGGGCCGGCATGGATCTGCCCGATCTGCCCCTGCACGCCGTAATCGGACAGTACGGTTTCCAGCAGTCGCGCATTGGCCTGCAAGGCGTCCTGCGACGGGCCGGTCTGGCCGTGCGCGGGGGCGGGCTTCAGCAGGTCGAGCGGCGGCAGGCGCCACGGATCGCGGCCGTCGGAACGCGGTGGCGGCGCGTAGTCGTCCGGGTCGGGTACCGCGCGGGCGGCGGCGGGTGGCTCCGTCGGCTCGGGGCGGCCGCCGAACAGCCGGCCTATCAGAGACGGGCGCGGCGGTTCGGCCGGGGGGGCGGCCGACGTGACGGGAGGGTGCGTGGCTTCTGGCGCCGGGCGGGGGACGACAGCCTGGGTCGCCGGGCCGCCCAGCAGCAGGGGGGGCGCCTCGTCGGCGGTGTCGTCTTCCATGCCGGGGGGCTGGACCCAGCCTGTGCCCAGTGACGGCCGGGCAGGTGGCCGGGACGTGGGGCGGGGGGCCGGCTGGGCGGGCGGATGGGCCGCGGGCCGGGCGTCCGGCGCGGGGCGCTCGGTGCGTGTGGAGCGTGGCGGTTCGGGCGCGCGGGCCTGGGCGGAGAGGTCCGGCCGGGGGGGCGGCACCGTGCCGTCCAGCGAACCGTTCCAGCGGCCGGTGGCGTCGGCGGCGGGACGGTCGGCTGGGGTGGCGGGGGCCGGCATCCGGCGGGCGAGGCGCATGGGCTGACGGGCGACGGCGCGCAGCGCCCGGCCGATCGCCTTCCATTCGCTCCGGGACAGGCCGATCCCCAGCGGTACCAGCAGGAGGGTCAGCAGCAGCCCGAGCACCCATACGGCCAGTCGCCCGGCCGGACCGAGCAGCGACATGCCCGCCTGGAGCGCGGTATGGGCGATCGACAGGCCGAAAGCGCCGCCCAGGCCGGATTCCGTGGGCCAGTGCGGGATGGGCAGGACCGGCGCCAGCATCGGCACGGCCGCTAGCAAGGCCCCCATGACCGGCATGGCGCACAGGATCGCCACCGCCCGCAGCAGGATCGACCCCATGGCGGCATGGCGGATTACTCGCCAGCCCCAGGCCATCATCGCCAGGATCGGCAGGGCGCAGGTGATGCCGACATTCTGCAACAGCACGTCCGCCAGGTAGGAGCCGGCCATGCCCAGCAGGTTGGTGGGGGCCTGGGTGCTGGCGGTGTTCATCGACGGGTCGAGCGGGTTGTAGCTCCACAGTGATGCGGCCAGCGCCAGGGCCAGAAGCCACAGCACCATGCCTCCCATCTCGGCCAGTCTCTGCCTTGCGGCGGAGCGGATGCGCGGGGCGTTCAGAGAGGCAGGAATGTAGCGGCCAAAGCTCGGCAAATGTTCGGGTCCTGTACGCTGGGGCCGTCGTCGCGTGGACCGGGCGGTTCCGTCACGACGGCAGGCACGATGGAGCGGACGGCCCGGCCGGGAGGGCGGCCGGTCCTGGGTCCGGAAACCGGGGAAGTATAGCCTGCCCTTTCCGGAATACAGAAGGGCGGTTCAGCCGTTATTCCGGCATTGTGCCGGCGGCCCGCCAGATCGAAAGCCGCGCCGCGCCGTGGTGGCGCTCGGCCAGCGGGGCGTCGGGCAGGATCGGATTGCCGATGGGCAGGGGTTCGTCGGCGCCGGTCTCGATCACGATCAGTGCGTTGGGGGCGATCCAGCCCGTTCGGGCCAAGGCTGCCAGAGCCCGTTCCGGCAGCCCCTGCCCGTAGGGGGGGTCCAGCAGCAGCAGGCTGCACGGCTGGCCGGCGGCGGGTGGCCGGGTGACGTCGCCGGCGCGCAGCATCGTGCGGTCACGCGCCCCGCAGGCCGCGATGTTGGCGCGCAGCGCGGCCAGGGCGGCACGGTCGGTCTCGAAGAACGTGCAGTGGGGCGCGCCGCGCGACAGGGCTTCCAGCCCCAGGGCGCCGGTGCCGGCGAAGCCGTCCAGCACCCGTGCCTCTTCCATCAGGCCGTGGCCGCCCCAGGGCGCATGCAGCAGCATGTCGAACAGGGCCTGGCGGACCCGGTCGGCGGTGGGACGGGTGGTGCGCCCCGGTGGCGCCGCCAGCGCGCGGCCACGCCATTGGCCGGCGACGATCCGCATCGGCCGGTCAGGACTTGCGCGATGGGCGTGGGGACGGCCCCAATCCAGGGATCTGCTCGCGCAGTACCTTCCCCGGCACTTCCTCCAGTTCCGACCGTTGCAGGGTGCCGAGCTGGAACGGGCCGTAGGCGGTGCGGATCAGCCGGCTGACATGCAGGTTCAGGCCACGCATGACCTTGCGCACCTCGCGGTTCTTGCCCTCGCGCAGCGCCACCGTCAGCCACGCATTGTCGCCCTTGCGGGAATCCAGCCCGGCTTCGATGGGGCCGTAGCGCACGCCTTCGAAGACGCTGCCGTCGGCCAGCGCCTTCAACTGGGCCTCGTCCACCATGCCGAAGACGCGGACGCGGTAGCGCCGCAGCCAGCCGTTGGACGGCAGTTCCAGCCGGCGGGCCAGTTCGCCGTCATTGGTCAGCAGCAGCAGGCCCTCGCTGTTCAGGTCCAGCCGCCCGATGCTGATGACGCGCGGCATGCCTTCGGGGAGCGAGGCGAAGACGGTCGGCCGGCCCTCGGGGTCGCGGTGGGTCGTCACCAGCCCGTCGGGCTTGTGGTAGCGCCAGAGCCGGGTGCGCTCGGGCGTTTCGACGACCGCGCCGTCCACCTGTACGACGTCGCTCGCCACCACGAAGGTTGCCGGGTGGGTCACGGCCTCGCCGTTCAGGCGCACGCGCCCTTCCTCGACCATGCGTTCGGCGTCGCGGCGGCTGGCGATGCCGGAGCGGGCCAGCCATTTGGCGATCCGTTCGCCGCGCTCGGGCCGGCTGGTGTCGTCGCGCTTTGTCATCTCGATCCCGAAGCCTCTATCAGGGCGGAAAAAATACGTCTGTCTGCCATGGATATGGCGAATTCCGGGTGCCATTGCACGCCCAGGCAGAAGGGATGGCCAGGATATTCGATGGCCTCGGCCACGCCATCGGGCGCCACGGCGCTGATGATGGCTCGTCCCGGTTCGCGCACGGCCTGGTGATGGGCGGAATTGACGGCGATCCGCGTGGCGCCCGTGATGCGCGCCAGCATCGTGCCGGGCAGGATGTCCACTTCGTGGCCGGGTTCGTCGCGCGGATTGGGCTGTTCGTGCGCCAGCGCGTCGATCACGGTGTCGGGGATATGCTGGATCAGGGTGCCGCCCAGGGCGACGGCCAGCAATTGCTGGCCGCCGCAGATGCCCAGCACCGGCAGCCCGGACGCGATGGCGCCCTGTGCCAGCGCCAGTTCGGCGTTGGTGCGGCCGGTCTTGAGGGTGACGCTGTCGTGTCGCTGGTCCGTGCCGTACAGAGCCGGGTCGACGTCGAAGGCGCCGCCGGTAATCACCAGGCCGTCGAGCCGCGCCAGCATGGCGGGGGCGAGATCGGCCTGATGGGGCAGCGCGACGGGCAGGCCGCCGGCATCGGCGATGGTGTCCATGTAATTGCAGCGCAGCGCATACCACGGAAAACGGGAATAGCCGCTCCCGTCCGGGGTGCCGGCTTCGCTGTCCAGGGTGACGCCGATCAGGGGGCGGGGTCGAATCATTCCGCCTGACCTAGAGGAATATCGTCGTCAGGGAAATCCGCCATGCGCGGAATGATGGGGCCGCGTCGAAAGGGCGGCGAGCGGTTCGGGGGGCCTGGGCCGTCATGTCGTCACGGCGTGTAGCGCACGCCGGCACCTGCGTCCCGTAGGACGCACGGTCATGGACGCGCGGTGCCGATGGGTCGGTCGTCTGGCGAATGCAGGGTCGCCCGGTCGGTCAGCCGTCGGAGACCATCGAATGCAGGCTCGCGGTAAGGGTATGACGGCCCATCAGTTCGGGTTCGCATGCGGAAAAGCCGATGACGATTGCCGCGGCGGCCAGGATCAACGTGAGCGTATTCATCGTCTGCCTCCTGCTCTCATATCGGTCCCGATTGTTTCAGGATCCGTTACCGGCGATGCCGTTACACTGTCAGTCGCAACCCGGCCTGTCCATTAAAATCAATATTTTTTCCCGATTTGCGTCGTTCGGTCCATTCTGGACGCCGCGCCGTCCTGTAATATGTTGTGAACGCTGTGTCCTGCCCCGTTGCCGGCATAGGGGGCGATGGGATCTATGCGACGCGAACGCGGCCGACGAGGATGGAGTTTCATGATCGGGCGAGGACAGGACCTGATTTTCTGCGGTTTTGCGCCATATTCTGGTCGGGTGGTGCGCGGTGCCGGCTGAGTGCCGCCCCGCCGACCCGATGGCCATTGCGCTGGAGGAGGCGCGTGCCGCCGCGGCGCGGGGCGAGGTGCCGGTGGGGGCCGTGCTGCTGGGACCGGATGGCAGCGTGGTGGCCCGGGATGGCAACCGGGTGGAGGCCGCGCATGATGCGGGTGCCCATGCCGAGATGCTGGTCATGCGCGCGGCCGCCCGGCGGCTGGGCAGCCCGCGCCTGACGGGTTGCACCCTGGTGGTGACGCTGGAGCCCTGCCCGATGTGCGCGGCGGCGGCGGTGCATTTCCGGGTCGGGCGCATTCTGTTCGGTGCCTATGACCCCAAGGGGGGCGGCGTCGAGCACGGGCCGCGCCTGCTGGCACGGCCGGACTGCCTGCATCGGCCCGAATGGGTGGGCGGGGTGCGCGAGCGCGAGGCGGCACAGTTATTGCGCGATTTTTTTCAGGCATTGCGCGCGTGAGAATTTGCGGGAAATGCGGAGATAACGCATCCTTCATCGGCAGGTACGGTACAGGTTGGGTTCGACCGCATACTATTCTGGACTGTACCTCAGGAAGGGGCGGCGTCTTGCCCGGCCGCTCCAGCAACAATCAGGAATGCTATGACTGACGAGTTTCAGCCCATGATGTCTTTCCGCCCGCGCCGGATGCGGGGCAGGGTTTTGGCCGCGCTGGTCGCCACGACGATGCTGGGCGGCGCGGCGCAGGCCGTGATGATGGACACGGCACGGGCTGACGAGACAGGCGTCATCCGTCCGAACACCCAGACCCAGACGCTGCCCAATTTCGTCAATCTGGTGAAGCAGGTGCGCCCTGCCGTGGTCTCCATCACCGCCAATATCCGCGCGGAAGACGTGGATGAAGAGGGCGGGATGCAGGGCCAGCAGCAGATGCCCTTTCCCTTCCCGTTTCCGTTCCAGATGATGCCGCAGCAGCAGCGTCGGACGATCGAGGCCAGGGGGTCGGGCTTCATCATCTCGGCGGATGGGTACGTCGTGACCAACAACCATGTGGTCAAGGGCGCGACCAAGGTGACGGTGACGCTCGATGACGGCACCACCCTGCCCGCCAAGATCATCGGGCGCGACCCCAAGACCGATCTGGCGCTGCTGAAGGTCACGACCCAGAGCAAGCTGCGCTTCATCGAACTGGGTGATTCCGACAAGGTGGAGCCCGGCGAATGGGTGGTCGCGGTCGGCAATCCTTTCGGGCTGGGCGGCACCGTGACGGCGGGCATCGTCTCGGCGCGCGGCCGCGATATCGGCGACGGGCCGTATGATTCGTTCATCCAGGTGGATGCGCCGATCAATCGCGGCAATTCGGGCGGCCCGCTCTTTACCCAGGACGGCAAGGTCGTGGGTGTGAACACCGCCATCCTTTCGCCCACGGGTGGGTCGATCGGCATCGGGTTCGCCATTCCTTCCGACGTGGTCAAGAACGTCGTCGAGCAGTTGCAGAAGACCGGCCATGTGACGCGCGGCTATCTGGGCGTGGTGGCGCAGGTGATCACGCCGGCCATGGCCAAGGCGCTGGGCCTGAAGCCGGCCGGCGACGGGGTTCCGCCCAGCGGCGCGCTGGTGGCCAGCGTCAGCAACAGCAGTCCGGCCGAAAAGGCGGGCCTGAAGGCCGGTGACGTGATTACCGCGCTCAACGGCCAGAAGATCGACAGCCCGCATGATCTGGCGGTCAAGGTTGCGTCGCTGCCGCCGGGTACTTCGGTGACGATCGCCTATCTGCGCAACAACGCGGCGCAGACGGCCTCGGTGAAGATCGCGAACCTGTCCAGCGCGTCGTCGCCCGATGGCTCGGTTGGTGACAGGAGCGAGGCCGGCGGTCCGCGTCTGGGGGTTTCGCTTTCGCCGCTTACGCGCGATCTGCGCCAGCAACTGGGGCTGGATGGTTCGGTGCGTGGCGTCGTCGTAAGCGATGTCCAGGCGGGGTCGGTGGCCGAGCAGGCGGGTATTCGCGCCGGTGACGTGATCCAGGCCGTCGGCAACAGCCCGGTCGATAATCCGGGAGCCACGGTGACCGCCGTTCGGGCCGCCCTGAAATCCAACCAGTCGGTGTTGCTGCGTGTGCTGCGCGGTGGCCAGAACCTGTTCATCGCCGTGACACCGGGTTCGTCCGATGACAGTGGCGCGGCCGGTAGCGACAACGACAACGATAACGACTGACCGGCGGTGGCGCCGCTCCCGCGGGGGCAACTGTGTTGATCATGTGATCTGCAAAGTCTGACCTTTCTGGATCATGGCATTGAGGATGACGAGAAGCTGGCGTGCGATGGCGATAAGGATGGTCTTGGGTGCC
>NZ_JABEQN010000042.1 GCF_014174165.1 Gluconacetobacter dulcium
GCAGTCCAAAGGCTTCGCGGTCCATCTCGCTTCCCTCCAGGAAACATAAGATGAAACGCACAAAACAGCACAACGATCCCAAACCCAACACTTAACGATAACAGAGCCTTTCCAAAGGCGCCGCCTTTGGCGGGGCGTGGGGCAGAGCCCCACAAAAACCCGCCCCCGCAAAGACTACTGATACCGTACCCCGTTAACGCTGACATATCCCGGCATCCCCCACTTCCGGCCCGTGCCGCGATGGGTCCAGTCGATGCCCTGGCTTCGCGGATTGTCGTAATAATACCGCCCCACGACATCGACAGCATCGCCCTTGGCCACCCACGGCCATGCCGGTGCCGCCATCCGGTCCAGATCCGATACGATGCGGATCGACACGCCCTGCCCGACATCGACATAGAAATATCCGTGCCACCCGCTGCGCGTCTGCCGCGGGCGGGATACCGCGATCACCCGGCCGCAGACATGCACGGGCTGGTCCCCGCGCAGCGATCCGCCCTCGAACGCCTGTTGCACCGCCAGGAAATGCCGGTTGTCGCAGGCCGGCCCGATCGCCTCCTGCGCATGGGCTCCACGCATGGTCATGGCAAGCGCCAGACCCGCGACGAGCGCCCATGCCCGCCTGCCATGCCCGCCACGTCGCTCCATGCGCAACACCCCTGTCCGTTCCATCATCATCCGTGCTTCGCCTTCGGTGCCTGGGCTTCGAGTTCCTGACGCACCGCCGCCATGTCGCGGACGATATCGGGCGCCGGGTCCGGCACGCTCAGCTTCAGCCCCTCCAGGGCCTCGATGATCGTCTCCATCACCAGCAGCCGTGCCATCCATTTCCGATCGGCCGGAATCACGAACCATGGGGCGCTGGGCTGGGCGGTATTGCGGATCGCCTCGCGATAGGCATCGCGATAGGCGTCCCAATGTTCGCGCTCCCGCGCGTCGGAAACCGAGAATTTCCAGTGCTTCTCGTCCAGGTCGATCCGGCGCAGGAAGCGTTTCCGCTGTTCTTCCTTCGACAGGTTCAGGAAGAATTTCAGCACGACCGTGCCCTGCCGCGACAGGTAATGCTCGAAATGCTTGATATCGCGATACCGCTCATCCCAGATCGCGCCATCGCGCAGGCTGGCCGGGATCTTCTGCTTCACCAGCAGGTCGGGATGCACCCGCGTGACGAGAACCTCCTCGTAATGGCTGCGGTTGAAGATCCCGATCCGCCCGCTGGACGGCGCGACCAGATGCACGCGCCACAGATAATCATGCGAGAGTTCGACCGGCCCCGGCTGTTTGAACGACGTCACCGTCACGCCCTGGGGATTCACCCCGGACATCACATGCTTGATCATCCCGTCCTTGCCGCCGGCATCCATCGCCTGGAACACCAGCAGCAGCGACCATGTGCCGTTGGCATAGAGCAGTTCCTGCAAGGCCGCGAGGCGCTTCACCCCCTGGCGCAGCAGATGCTTGCCCGCCGCCTTGTCGATATCCCTGATCTGGGCGACGCGGGTCGGGTGCTGCACGAGGTCGAAGCTTGCACCGTCTTCGATCCGGCAGCGATGCAGCAGCGTCTTGAGGTCGATCGCGTTCTCGGTCATGGTCAAACCTCCAGCCCACGGGCCACGGCCAGACCGCCGGCCGCCTGACAGGTCGGCATCATCTCGATGCGGTTGATGTTGACGTGCGCGGGCAGACCCAGCACCCAGGCCACGGTCTCGGCGATATCCTCCGGCTGGATCGGATGGGTATCCTGATACACGGCCGCCGCCTTGGAATCGTCACGCAGGCGCACATTGCTGAATTCGCTGCCGCCACACAGGCCCGGCTCCAGATTCGTCGCCCGCACCTTCGTGCCCAGCAGGTCGCACCGCAGATTGCGCATGAACTGCGCCACGAACGCCTTGGTGCCGCCATAGACGTTGCCGCCCAGATACGGGTAGGTGCCGGCGGTGCTGCCGATCGAAACGATATGGCCGCGATCACGCGCCACCATGCCCGGCAGCAGCGCATGCGTGATCTCGACCAGCCCTGCGATATTGGTCTCGATCATCTGCCGCCAGTCGGCCACCGCGCTGTCCTGCGCCTTGCCCACGCCCAGCGCGAGACCGGCATTGTTGACCAGAATATCCACCTCCTGCCATCCTTCGGGCAGGCTGGCCGGCAGCACGCGCAGGGCGGCGGCGTCATCCATGTCCAGCACCAGCGGCAACAGCGCCGGCCCCAGCGATCCGGCCAGCGCGTCCAGCCTGTCGCGGCGGCGCCCGGTGGCAATCACCCGATAGCCATCGCCCACCAGCCGTTCCGCGATCGCCTTGCCGAAACCGGCCGTCGCCCCCGTCACCAGAACAATCTTCGTCATCTCTGGATGCTCCTTCGCCATCTTGTCGTGAAGAGTTAAGCGCCAATCGCCGTGTGGTCGCAAATCGGCCCGCCGCGGTTGCAATACCCGGCGGTTCTTGGTCTATGTAAAAAGAATGTTTCCCCTATCCCAGACGTCCGCCGACTCCCTTACGGGCTCCCTGCTTGTCGCCTCCCCGGCCTTGGCGGACAGCCCTTTCGCCCGCACCGTGATCTTTCTCTGCGCCCATGTGCCCGGAGAGGGCGCGATGGGGCTGATCGTCAATCGCCGGTTGTCGCAGCCGGGCCTTGACGACGTGCTGGAGCGCCTTGGCATCGCCCCGGTACCGCCACGTCGGCGAATCGCGCTCTGTGCGGGTGGCCCGGTGGATGGCGGCCGGGGCTTCGTGCTGCATTCCTCGGACTGGAGCGGCGACAGCAGCCTGTCAGTCGATAACGGCACGACGTTGACCGCCAGCCTGGACGTGCTGCGCGACATCGCCGATGGTGCCGGCCCCCGCAACGCCCTGCTGGCATTGGGCCACGCGAGCTGGCGCGACGATCAACTGGAAGACGAGATCATCCGCCGCAACGCCTGGCTTCCCGCCCCGCCCAGCAACGAGATCCTGTTCGGCCTGGATCACGGCGCCAAATGGCGTCAGGCCCTGGCGACCATCAATATGGACCCCATCCACTTGACCGACCAAGCCGGCAGAGCCTGAAAGCCTGATCGGCAATACGCGCTGGCGGCGATCCGGCGCGCGTCGTGTCGGGCGAGGATCAAGCCCGCGCACCGAGCCCCGCTCAGGCTGCCCAGCGGAAGGACGGCACGCAGGCGACCGGTGCCAGCCCGGCCGAGGACGCCTCCGCTTCGGCCAGCGCGGTGTCGTCGCCGATCATTTCCTGATGGATGCCGCCCAGCACCCAGCACCCATCGACCCCGACCGCCTTTGCCCCGCGCATATCGGTGGCCAGCGCGTCGCCCACCGCCAGCACGCGCGCACGCGGCACGTCGAGCATGCGCAGGACCGGGCCATAGACCTCCGGATGCGGCTTGCCGATCCAGCGGACGGCGCAGCCTTTCTGCTCATACAGGCTGGCCAGCAGACCGGCGCAGATCAGGCGCCGGCCACCCCGGATCACTTCCAGATCGGGGTTGGCGCACACCATCTTCAGCCCGCGCGCGGCACAGGCGTCCAGCAACGGCAGATAGGGCGCGGGATCGCCTTCGCCCTGTTCGGGGTTCGGTCCGGTATTCAGGAGGAAATCGGCCTCGGCCGGGTCTTCGACCCGTTCCAGATCCAGTCCTTCGAACAGGTTATAATCCTTGGGTGCCCCCAGATGCAGCATCCGCCGACCGAGCCCGGCGAACCACGGGTCGGAACGCTCGGCCAGCAGTCCGCGCGTATATTCGCCGCTGGTCATCACGCCATCATACAGATCGTCCGCCACGCCCATGGCGCGCAATCCGTCACACACGACCGAGACCCGACGGGGCGCGTTGGAAAGCAGCACGACCCGCTTCCCGGCCGCGCGCAGCGCCGCCAGCGTGTCCCGCGCCCCCGGATAGGCGCTGATCCCGTCATGGATCACGCCCCAGAGATCGACGATAAAGCCGTCATACTGCTCGGCCAGCGGTGCGAACCCATCGAGAAAACGCATCATGCGGTCCCTTTCGCATCGGCCAGCGTCTCGAACCCTTCGGCGTTCAGGGCACGGACGACCTCGCGCTTCAGGCGCCGCACGATTCCCGGCCCTTCGTAAGCGAATGCGCTGTAAAGCTGCACCAGATCGGCCCCGGCGCGCACGCTGTCCACGATATCGGCCCCGGTCTCGATGCCGCCACAGGCCACGAGGGTCAGGCGCCCGGCGGCAATCCGCACCGCCTCGCGCAACACCGTCTCGGCCAGGGGGCGCAGCGGGCGCCCCGACAGACCGCCAGCTTCATTGGCATACCGGCTGCGCAGCCCGTCAGGCCGCGAAATGGTGGTGTTGGTTACGGTCACACCCTGCGCACCGCCGGCAATCACGGCCTCGATCACCGGCCCGATATCGTCGCGGGCCAGATCGGGCGCCAGCTTGACCAGCAGCGGAGGCCGATCGGGATGGGCTTCGGCAATCGCCTGAAGAATCGCCTGCAACCGGTCGGCCTGTTGCAGATCGCGCAGGCCGGGCGTGTTGGGCGACGACAGATTCAGTACGATATAATCGGCATAGTGCTTCACCCGCCCGACCAGACGGGGATAGTCGCGCTCGGGATCGGCACCCTTCTTGTTGATGCCCAGATTGGCCCCCACGGGCACCCGCGCGCCGGCACCGGTGCCCTTGGCGGGCAGGCGATGCAGCCGTGCCAATCGGACGGCGAACCGGTCGATGCCCTGATTGTTGAAGCCCATCCGGTTGATGATCGCCCGGTCTTCCGTCAGCCGGAACAGGCGCGGGCGCGGATTGCCTTCCTGCGGCAACGGCGTCACCGTGCCGGCTTCGACAAAGCCGAACCCGATCCGCGCCAGCGGCCGGATCACCTGGGCGTTCTTGTCGAAACCCGCGGCGATGCCGATCGGATTGGGAAAGCGCAACCCCATCGCCCGCACCGACAGGGCCGGATCATCACGACCTGAGCCGCTACCGCCCCCCAGACCGAGCATAAGGGCATTCAGGGCGAGGCGATGCGCCTCCTCCGGGTCCAGCCGCCGCACCAGCTTCATCGACAGATTCGACACGATATTCATCATGACCCAATTTTCTGCCGTACATCCGGGGGCGTTAAAAGGGCCTCACCGGAAAAACCCCACCCGACAGTCTTCCGATCACGACGATGCCGCCATCAGAACCGGAACACAAACGCCGTCGCCCGATGAACTGCGAAGACCCTTCGTGGAAATGTGGACTGGTGAGCGAGAGTGCCGCGCAGCGGCATGGCCGGCGTGTGTCCGCGAGCACCGGAGCGGAGCGGCCTTACGGGCCGTGAGCACCGGAGCACAGCGGATGCGCGTCGGATCGCCACCAGCGCGCATTTACACGAAGGGTCTCAGGCGCTGGCGGTGCCTTGGCCTACCATATCGATCGGCCGCACCAGACGATCGAAAGTTTCCGCATTCACCAGACCGGATCGCAACGCGGCCTCGCGCAGCGACAGATCATGCTCCATCGCGTCATGCGCGATCGCCGAGGCGCGGTCATAGCCGATGGTGGGTGCCAGCGCCGTTACCAGCATCACCGATCCCTCGACATAGCGGCGAATCCGCTCGAGATTCAAATGCGTACCCTCGACCGAGAACGTCCGGAACGACCGGCAGCCATCGGCCAGTATCCGCAGCGAATGCAGCACGTTCGCGATCACGACCGGCCGCATCACGTTCAGTTCGAACTGTCCCTGGCTCCCCGCGAAGGCAACAGCGGCATCGTTGCCCAGGATCTGGGTACAGATCATGACCATGGCCTCGCACTGGGTCGGATTGACCTTGCCCGGCATGATCGACGATCCCGGCTCGTTCGCCGGCAGCACCAGTTCCCCCAACCCGCAACGCGGCCCCGAACCCAGCCAGCGCATATCATTGGCGATCTTCATCAGCACCACCGCGCATCCGCGAATGGCCGACGATATGCGCACCATCGCATCCAGCCCGGCGAGGGCGGCGAATTTATTGGGCGCGGTCACGAATCCCGCACCGGTCAGTTCCGCGAGGCGAGCCGCGATCGCCTCGCCGAAACCTGCCGGCGCGTTCAGTCCGGTTCCTACCGCCGTGCCGCCGGCCGCCAGTTCCAGCCCCCCCTCGCGCGCGGCCGCCACGGCACGCATGGCATCGCGAATCTGGTGCGCCCATCCCGACCATTCCTGACCGACCGTCAGCGGCACCGCATCCTGCAAATGGGTGCGACCGATTTTCACGACATCCTGCCATTCGCGCGACCGCGTTTCGATCAGTCCGGCCAGCGCATCCAGTTCCGGCAGCAGGCGCGCATCGATCCCGCGCACCGTTGCCACATGCATGGCGGTGGGAAACGTGTCGTTGCTGGACTGCCCCATATTGACATCGTCATTGGGGTGGATCGGCTTCTGGCTACCCACTTCGCCGCCCAGCAACTGGATCGCGCGATTGGCGATAACCTCGTTGACGTTCATGTTGGTCTGTGTGCCCGACCCGGTCTGCCAGACAAACAATGGGAAATGTGCGTCCAACTTCCCGTCGGCGACTTCGTCCGCCGCCTGGATGATGGCGGCGGCCTTCCAGTCGGGCAGGCGCCCGGCCGCCCGGTTGACCAGCGCCGCCGCTTTCTTCACCACGCCGTAAGCCCGGCAGAGTTCCAGCGGCATCCTGTCGGTGCCAATCGAAAAATGGATCAGGCTGCGCTGGGTCTGCGCTCCCCAATAGCGATCGGCCGGCACCGGCAGCGCGCCCATCGCATCATGCTCCTGCCGCTCGCCCTGCGCATTCAGGCCGATCGGCAGATCGGCATGCAGTCGGTATTCGGACATGTCGTCATCCTCCGTCACGTCAGATTACGTCGCCGCGACCGGCAGATCCGGTCAGCCGCCCGCGGCACGGTGCCACCCCCGGCAGCCTACCGTCCACCGAATCCCCATCACCAATTCGGCATGAATCGCGAGACACCCACCGTGGACATGCCAGTTACCCGCGCAGCGCGGACAGCCGCCGTCCGTTTCCAGACGCAGGCTTTTTTTTGCGTCTCACCTTGAGACAACGACAAAAAAAGGGGGCGACACGTCCATGACGTGTCGCCCCCTTTCCGCACGAAGCACCTGCGCCTACGGCGCGTGGCGCCAGGCGTAGATTACTGACCGCGCGCCGCAGCCAGACGCGCCAGACGCACCTGCTTGCGCGCCTCGCGCGCTTCACGCCATGCATCGACCGCCGTGCGATCACCCTTCGTCATACGGCGACCGGCTCCACGCTGCGGCGTCGGCGCGGCCTTGGCAGCAACCGCCTTCTTGGCCGGCACGGGCGCCTTGGCACCCTTGGCCGGAACTTTCGCGGCCTTCGCAACGGTCTTCGCGGCAGGCTTCGCCGCTGCCTTCACCGCGACCTTCGCCGTCGGCTTGGCCACTTCCTTCGGCGCGGCCTTGCGGCCGGCGGCAGCCTTGGCCTTCGCGGCCGGAGCCTTCACTTCCGGCGCCGGTGCCGCCTTGACCGACTTCGCCGGGGCTTTACGGGTTCTTACCGAAACCGGCTCGGCCTCCACGACCGCTGCGGCCCGTGCCTTCGCACCCCGCTTGGGAGCCTCGACCGGTGCGGCGACCACGGTGGCAGCCTTGCCACGGGCAGGCACCTTGGCCGGGGCCACCGGCGCCGCCACGATCGCGGCCTTGCGCGTGGTGGCGGGCTTGGCAGCCGCCTTCTTGGCGGGCTTGCGGGGCGATGTCACCGCTTCTTCCGCAACGGGGCCAACCTTCAGCGTCGTACGGGGCGTGCCACGGCGACGTGCGGGCGCAGGCACCACGGGTGCCTCGACCGGCTCGGCCGCCACCTTGGCCGCCTTGGCAACACGCGTGCGACGCGCCGGCTTTTCCTCGACCTTGGCCGCGACGGGCGCCGGCGCGACAGGAGCCGTTTCAATCTTGGTCGCGGCGGCCTTGGCCTTCCCGCGCCCACGCTTCGCAGGCGCCGGCTCGGGTGCTGCGGGCGTCGTCACCACAGTCTCGACATCCTTGCGGGACGCCCGGCGACGGGTGGCTTTCGTTTCATCACTCATTACAGGTGTAACCTTTCGTTGTCTTAACGACCGACAGTCCGAAGACCGCGCGCCATGCCGGCATGATCGGAAACCGGAATTCTGAAAGACCGTTTTCATTCGCCGCCATCACCGATGGCTTGCCTGGATGGTCGAAAAAATATCTTTCTTCTTTGGCATCATCTCGGCGTTGCGGCGGCCGCTGTCAAGTCAAAGCATGAACCATGTCTCATTTTTTCTTGCATACCCGCGGATGCCATCGCGTCATCCCAAAACACAGTCCCGCATGAATTATCATTTTCTATTATTATTTATAAGATTTTCCAAAAGATACAAAAGTTCACGTTTCTTCCAGAATCCGCGTCGCGGCTGTCGATCCGACACGCCACGACGCAAGGGAAGAGCAACCGGAACCCCGCGTCGCAGCCGTCGGGAATGGCGGAGACGAGAAACCGGCCGTGCTGTCAGCCGATTTCCCGGCGCCCTCCGGCCGACCGGTCTGGCTCGATGGCGGTTTGATTTCGAAAATCTTCGAACGAACGGGCATGAGTATCATCGCGGGATCTCGGCCCCGGAAGCAACGCCCTCGCGTCCTCCGCACGGAGGACGCGCTCCCCGCCGATGATCGCAACGGGATGGCATGCATCCGCACACGCCCAGCCATGCGCTCATCAGATACAGAACGTCACGCCGCTCATCCCGGTGCATCTCAAGCAGCAATCGCCGCATTTCACGATCATCCGGCCTTCGCCGACACCAGCCATGGGTTGGTTGAGCCATCGGTCTCTGATGCGATATCGCGTTCCGCAAGCATAAGATTGATCGATCGCCTGGACAGGCAATCCACCGGCGCCGATGCCGACCCGGCGGCCTCCAACGCGGCCATGGGGTCGAAGGTTCTTCCAGCATGTACCCACCGGCGACGCGATTGTCGCGAAGCCGGACGATTCGTCCTTGCATTTCGCCATCCCAGGCATGGGTGGTGACAATATAGATCCGGATAGATCCGGGGGCGCAGTGACCCGACATACCGTCTTTCCCGATCGCCCGCCTCCCGGCGTCAGCATGTGGTCGGTCACCGTTCCCCGCGCTGCCCCCCTGCCTATCTCCTGATGTCCTGCAACCGGAGGCGTAACGCCACACAAAGCCCGCCATGCGCGTCCATCCGCGCGCCACCATGTTTTTTCAAGCTTTACGAACCTGCACCTCCCGACGACCCAGCCAGGCAGACCATCGCCACGCGCGCAGCCACATCGACGAAACCAGGCGCCAGCCTCAGCCGCCTGAAGGATCTCACCGCATGGCCGGGCGCATGCCAGGGTCGCACGGCGCCGATGCTGGAGCATGTGCGGATCGTAATCTTCGCCGGTAATCACGAGGCCGTTCGCCATGGGGTTTCACCGTGGGCGGCCAGATGGTCGGCAATTTTGTCGCCGGAGGCGCCGCGATCAACCAACTCGCCGAAGATCTCACGAGCGGTTATACAATGGTCAACGTGCAGACCGACCTGCTGTGCGTGAGCGAGGTGAGAATCGGCAACACCACATCCGCCGCCGTCTTGGCGGCGGCACTGTTCTGCGGCACCGACCCGAATGCGTAGGGCGTGGCGCATACGGTCCTGATCGTCGATCTCGCCCAGGCCCGTCATGCCGCCTGCCAAAACGATCCGCTGACGGCGGCCATGCTGGATGCGGTGCTGGCGATGCGGCATCGCCGCATCCCGGTTCTGCTCGATGATTTCGTATGCAGCACCACCGCGACGCCGCGTGGGCGGCTGCACGCTACGGGACTGGCCCCACACCTGCCTTTCCCACTGTTCGGCCAACACCGTGCATCACGCGCTGGCTCGTGACATGGGCATGGACCCGCTGCCGGATCTGGGGCCGCGCCCGAGCGAAGACCCCAGCAACGCATTCACCGTGCCGCCGGTGTGGGCGTCAGCGGGCGCACATAGAACGTGTCAGACGGAGGCCGAGCCGCGATGGCCGTCCAGTCCGCGGTCATGACGCCGGTTCGGCGGGACGGGCTGGCCGCCACGCTGCCCCGCATGTTGCGTCACGGCTGGGACTGCGCTGCTGATCGGCCGTCTGGCACGGCAGCAGATCGGTGGCCTGACGGGCGACGTGCTCGGCACCCCCGTCAGCGTCGAATGCTGCGGTCCTGAGCCTGGTTGAGCATCGCCGCGCCACCGGGGTGACGGGGCGCCCCATCACATACGCATGATTGCCGCCGCCCCGGCTTGTTCAGCGCCCCGGCCATACCAGATGCCTGTGAGGAGCCTGATACATGCCGACAGCACCCCGGCATGTATTTCCCGGCAGACTCCCGGGCGCATGCGATCCGCACGCCGTCATCCGGATGGAAGGAACACAGGTCATGGACAACAAACGTCTGGCCGGAATTCCCGGCGACGACAGAGTGATGAACAAAGGCAGGCAGATCCTCGGCGGCGTCATCGTCGTGGCCGTGCTGGTCGCCGCGATCCTGGCCAGCATCCTGGTATCCCCGACGATCATCAACCCCTGAAGCCATCGACACGCGGCAACGCGCGCGGGCGGGGGCATGAAGAGCCTCGGTGAACCTTCCCAAGCAGGTTCCGGTTAAGGCATGATCCGCCGGACCGGAACCCGCCGGAAGCCCCCAATCGAGGACCATGCAGGACGTGACGGCCTATCTCCATCTCGCCATGGCCATCATCGCCGAGGTCTTCGCTACATCGTGCCTGAAATACACGGACCAGTTCACCCGACCGGTGCCCACGCTGCTGACCTTCGGCGGCTATGGGATCGCCTTTTTCTTCCTGTCGCTGACTCTGCGCGTGCTGCCGACGGGGATTGCCTACGCCATCTGGTCGGGCGCTGGCATCGTCCTGATTTCCGCCATCAACTGGATCTGGCTGAAACAGCGCCTCGATGCCCCGGCCGTGGCCGGCATGGCGCTGATCGTGCTGGGGGTTGCCGTCATCAACCTGTTCTCCCGCAGCGCCGGCCATTGACCGGCGCTGCGGGAGCGGGATCAGTGAACCTGCAACTGGGCGCGCGCCTCGCCATCCGGCCGGGCGGCGGTATGCAGATTGACGTAGATCTTACCCGCCCGCAGCATGTTGACCTGTTCGGGCGTGAGGATCACCGCGCCGCTTAACGGGCTGGTATAAGGCCCCTTGATCGGTGCCAGCACGCCGGCATCGTGTTCCGCATCGGCCGGACCATGAAAATGGGCGGCCATGACAGCACCACTCAATCCGCGCCATTCGATACGATAGGTCAGCAGATTGCGTTTTTCATTCAATCTGCCGGTCACGGTCCCTGTCGGATGCTCGTTCGCACCGGCGACCGGGACGAACTCGCCCGTTACCTGAACAGTACGTGCCTCAGCCGGCGCAAGGGCCGCGACCGGTGCCGCCATCAGCAGGCCGGCGAACAGCAGGGAACGACGCATGACCTCTATCTCCATTGAAAAAGACCGGCAGAACACGAACCCGTCGGACGCGGCGACGCCGCGCCCGCAGGCATCATGCCGACACCATCATGGCGACTGTCAGATATCCAGACCGGCCGACCGGTTCAGCGCCGAGAGGTCCGGATCGACCCGCGTATCGACGAATCGCGCGACCTGAATGCCACAGGCAATGAGCAGACCCGACGCCAGGCTCATCATTCCCAGATAGACCATTATGCCCTCCTGATGAAAACCAATCCGATCGTGTCTGTAATGACCACCACCTGTGCTCGAATCATGGCAAGAGACAGGCTTTTTTGAGCAGCGGTCACTCTCCGTCCGGCCAGAACCCGGCTCCCCTGTGCTTCTATACGCAGGCGAACAGATATTCCCGTTAACTTAATAAGACGCGGACTGAACACCGCGCCAACGCTCGAAGATAGCCCAAGGTTGCGCCGCCACGCAGCAACCCCTTCCATTCACGAGAGGACTGGACAGCGTCGCGACTCCACCACACATCATAGGCTTGGCAATCCGAGGAAACCGCAGCCATGTCCCGCTTCGCCGACAATGAGGACCGCCCGACCGACGCCGATGCGGGAAAGCACGAACAGGCACGCCGCCTGGCCGAAGCCGCGCTGAAGGCCGAGGAGGAAGGCGATCAGGCCCGCGCCGACGAACTGTTCGCCGAGGCCGACCGCACCGATCCGCAAGCCGTGGAAAATGTCTTGATGGAATGGCCCGCCCACCCCCGCGCGCAACGTCACGCGCGCCACTGACGGGGCCTCGACGCCCGGCCTGCCCCGTTTCGACGGGACAGGCTTCCTACGAAGCCTGCGGGTCCACGTCCTCGGCATTGCGGCGCAACTGTGCCGCCCCTTCCGCCACAGCCTTCCACGCGGCCTGGGCCAGCGCCTTGCGGCTGGGGAAAGCATCGGGATCGAGCGGCGGATGCAGGATCACGCTGGCGCGCATCGAACGCCATTGCAGGAGCTGCCAGACATGCGGCGCAAGATCCATGTCGCCATACCAGGAAAAGACCGGCCGGCGATGGCGATTGACGTTCAGCCCGTCCAACCGGTCATAGACCAGTGAAACCGGCTGGATCAGCGGTGCCATGCCGGGCGCGTAGGTCAGCATCGGCGGGTCGGCCTCGGCCCCCTTGCGCATGGGCGGCATCTTGGCGATCGCGAAGAAGGCCGACATGAAGGGCAGCACACGCATGCCGTCCGACGACGTGCCTTCAGGGAACAGCACCAGATTGTCGCCCTCGATCAGACGGCTGACCATTTCGTCGCGCTCGCGCCCGGTGGTGCTGCGCTGACGGCTGACGAAGATCGTCCGCCCGATGCGCGAGACGGTACCCATGACCGGCCAGGCGCCGATATCGCCCTTGGCCACGAACACCGACGGCAGCACGGTACCCAGCACCGGCACATCCAGCCATGAACAATGGTTGGACACATAGATCACCGGCCGTTCGCCGCGCGCCCGCGCCCTGGCACCGCCCACGGTGCCGGCTCGGGTGCCTGATACACGGATCGTCAGCGACAGCAGCCGGCACAGCACGCCCCAGATCACGCGGGTCCAGCGGATCTTCGCCGTGCCCGGCACCAGCAGCAGCAGCGCCTCGAACGACACCGACGAGGGCACCCAGCAGATGATGGCGAACAGGCGCACGGCCGCGCGCAGGCGCGCCCACAGGCGGCTACCCGACGGAACGGGCGGGCTTTCCATGTCGGCGGAGGACAGATCGGGTCGGGCCGAGCCCCGGGTCGGCCCAGGCCGGCGCGCGCTCATGGACCAACGGCCCGGTGGAGAACAGGGCAATACCGGCTACGGCAAGGAACGAACTTCATGAACCGATCATAACCCGGTTGGAACGCTGCATCAAAAGCCCCGCCTGGGGCCGCCTGACAGCGGTCATGCATCACCAATCGGCCGTCGTGTCAATGAAGGCCGGTCCCCGCGCGAAACATCACATGGCCGACAGGTAGGCGAACAACCTCGGCGATCCGACGTTGAGGTTCCGGTGCGTGCGCCAATCGGGGCACACGCCGATAATGGAGGGTCATCATGTCGAGCGACACGAAACCGACACCGCCAAAACCCGACGACAAGAAGCCGGACCACACGGCCGAGCAGGACGACGCCAACCTGGACGAAGAACTGAAGGACAGCTTCCCGGCCAGCGACCCGCCCTCATCCGGCCACGTAACCGCGCCTTGACAGGCAGGGGGAATCTCCACAGCCAGGGGGCAAGCAAGGGTACGGGCTGGCGGAGATGATGCGCTCCGCGCCCATCGCCTGCCGGACATCCCCAGTTCGTGATCTCCGCCCCCCCTGCGCCGGGTCCGCGTCGATTCCCATGTAGGAGGCCGGGTCACCGCCTCCCCTCCCGCTTGCCGTCATTTTGCAAAGCCGGCGGTCCACCCGTCCCGGATGAAAAGATGGGCACAAGGGAGTGGGCACAAGGGAGATTATCCATGACGACAGCACATTCAGGCGCCCCCGGCTCCGAGCCAGAGGCGGCCTCCGCCATCCCATGCAGGTCACTGGAAATCGCGGCCTGCCTGGACGAGCTTCTCGCCAGCGGCGCGCCGCGCACCGGGTACGACACCCTGTTGCATCGGGCGGCCGATGTCGGCCTGTACGACGTGGTGCGGGCCTGGAGCCTGTCCGACACCCCGGCGACAGTCGATAAAATGACGGCCCGCCTCCTGCTCCCCGCCGAGATGCTGGCCGCTCTTACCCAAGAGACGGCGTGGAGCGATGACGAGGCCCTGACGGCCCTGACGACCGAACTTCCGCTCGCCGTGCGGCGGTACAGTACGAAACAGCGTTTCAACCGCTTCGGTCACACCGGCTGCCACGGCGAAGACCCGGTGCGGCGCTAACCCGGATATCTCACACGAGTAGGTGCATCGGGCTCTGAAAACGGCGAAAGTTCTTGTTGGAAAAGGAAAATCCGCGAGCGAGGCCAGAGACCCGATGCAGACAGAGTG
>NZ_JABEQN010000043.1 GCF_014174165.1 Gluconacetobacter dulcium
CGTCACCGCGGCGTCAAGCGGCTCAAACCACGTTATCCTCGTCGCCATCGTGGCAGGCCTCCACCCTATCGCCCCAATATCGTCATTATACCCTCTAAGTGAACAGTATTGTGGGGCTCCCCCTGCTGACGGGCACGATGCTTCGGCTGGCCGAGAACGGAAGCATCTACATGATGTTGGTCTTCGGCATGGCTTACGGGCACATGCACCATGTGCCGGATCGCTGGATGCTGCTCGCCGGCACGCTGGGCATGGTGGCGGACGGTCTGGCGATGCCCGCCTTCGGCTGGCTGGCCGAGCATCTGGGCGCGCGGACGATCTATGCCCTGGGCGCCGCCGGCATGGCGCTGTTCTGCGGCCCTTTTCTGGCACTGGTCGCGTCAGGCAGCCAGAGCGGGGTCATCCTGGCTTTCATCGTCGGCATGGGTTTGTGTCACGCCCCCATGATCGCGGTCGAGCCAGCCCTGCTCTCCGCCCTGTTCCCGCCCGCCCATCGCTATCTGGGCGTCGCCGTGGCGCATGAGGCTGGGGCGCTGCTGGCCGGCGGCATCTCGCCCGTGGTCGCCACGCTGCTGGTCCACAGCCGGTGGGGGAATGGGGCGGTCTGCGGCTACATGGCGGCCCTGGCCGGCCTCTCCCTCCTCGCCCTGCTGGCAAGGCCGGCGAGGCGGCTCGCCTTTCCTCAGCCCCAGGAATAAGATACCTACGAGGCCGATCAATCGCGGTGCCTGGGGGAATCTGTCTTGAAGCGTGGCAAAATCTGGAAACGGGCCGACCCGACGGACCCGTCCTTTTCCCCCCAGACCTCGCCGTTCTTCCATCTCTCCCGCCTCGTCGGCCTGTACCACCTGCGCATGGACGCCCACCTGAAGCCGATCGGCATGGACGTTCCCCGGTGGCGCGTGATCAACATCCTCTACGAACACGAGACGGCGGCGATCAGCACCATCGCCGACCTGGCGGTCACGCGCGTCTCGACCATGACGAAGCTGATCTATCGCATGGAGGGCGAGGGCCTGACCAAAACCTCGGTCTCCGCACAGGACGGCCGCGTCACCGAAGTGCGGCTGACCGAGAAGGGCCGGGCGGCGCTCGACCTGGTCCGCGCGAAGGCCGGGCTGATCTTCCAGCGCGCGTTCCACGATATTCCAGACAACGAAATGGAGCATCTGATGCAGATGATCCAGAAGATCTACGACAATATCTACTGACCGGATCTCCTGACCCGCACCGCGCGCCGCATCGCCGGATTAATATGAAAAATAACTGGAAATGGAAACTATAACGACATAGCATCGACCTGCCGGCCGCCCTCGCGGCCGACAGCACGATGCGAGGCCGCCGATGGTCATTTCAGTCGAGGATGCCAGGCACGAAGCCCGCCGCCGGGTGCCCCGGTGGCTTTTCGACTATGTCGATGGCGGTGCCGGCGCGGAACATTCCCTGGGCCGCAACCTGTCGGCCCTTGCGGGGATCGGGTTCCTGCCCTCCGTCCTGTCCGGCGCGGGCACGGCCGATACCGGCACCACGCTGTTCGGCATCGCCCATCGCTTTCCCGTGGCCCTGGCCCCCGTCGGCATGGCCGGGATGCTCGCACCGGGCGGCGAAATCGCGGCCGCCATGGCCGCCGCGCGTGCCGGCATCTCGATGTGCGTCTCGCACTTCGCCCTCGCATCGATCGAGGACATCGCGGCCGCCGTCGATCCGGCGGGGCTGATGTTCCAACTCTATATCTTCCGCGACCGCGCGATGACCCGCGACATGGTGGGCCGGGCGTGGGCCGCCGGGGTCCGCACGCTGGTGGTCACGGTCGATACGCCCGTCACCCCCCTTCGCCTGCGCGATGCCCGCAACGGGTTCCGCAGTGCCACGCGACTGTCCGGCCGTCTCGCGGGCCAGTGCCTGCTTCGGCCCCGCTGGCTGCATGGCACGCTGCGCCGCCCCGACCGGATCATCCGCAATCTGGAACCATACGGAATGGGCCAGACCCTGTTCGCGCAGGCGGCCGCGATCGGCCGCGCCATCGACCCCGCCATCGGCTGGGACGACATCGCCGCCCTGCGCGACCTCTGGAAAGGCCGCCTGATCCTCAAGGGGATTCTCCGCCCGGACGATACCGCCCGCGCGGTGTCGGCGGGACTGGACGGCGTCATCCTGTCCAATCACGGCGGCCGGCAACTCGATGGTGCCGTCTCACCCGTCGAAACGCTCGCCGCCTGCCGCGACGCCGCCGGCAGCGGGCTGGATATCTGCGTCGATGGCGGGTTCCGCCACGGCACGGATGTCGTCAAGGCACTGGCCCTGGGCGCACAGGGCGTGCTGATCGGGCGCCCGTGGGCCTACGGCCTGGCAACCGGCGGCATGTCGGGCGTCGGCGATATCCTCACCCTGTTCCACACAGGAATCCAGACCGGCATGATTCTGCTCGGAACCCCCGATATCGCCGACCTGCGTGCAAGAGGGCGAGACCATCTCCACATCGATCCAGCCGGATAGCCGCGACAATACGTTTCGATCAAAGATCATTCATCATTGACCAATCGGTGGAATATTCATACAAAAAAACACTTTTTCCTTCGGGCTGCACCGCGATCATGAAAAGACGCCTTGCCCCGACAGGCTGAAACCAGCACAGGCTGAAAGCAGCCCCAGCGTCATGTCGGCTTCGCGCGCCATCTTCACGAAAGCGCACACCGCACATCCTGCCGCATCCCGAGTGCGCGACATCGAATGATATGAAGGCAACACATGATTTTACTATTTCACTATCAAAATGAGATAGCCATGGAGTCCGCTGTCGCCCGCATGGTCGCGCAGAACGGCCGCGCCCCCGGCCCGCATGATTCCCATGATCGTCATGCGCACTTTTTAGTGGAAACTTCACGTAACTATGCTAACGTATCCAAACCGTTTCGAACGGTCGGAAGCGAAGGAAAGGGTGGAGGATGTTAACTTCTGTCGAGCAGGCGCAATCGCAGTTTGCGAATGGGCCGGAATTCGATGCCCTTCTGAAGCAGATCGGCGACCGGGCACTCTCCTTCCGCAAGGCGCGCCGGCTGGATGACGATATCGTAGCGGGCTTCAGGGCCATCGGCATCTATCGCGCCTTCGTCGCCCGACGGTTCGGCGGCCTGGAGATCACCCCCGATCGTTTCCTCGAAACCATCGAGACGATCGCCAAGGCCGACGGTTCGGCCGGTTGGGTCGCCAGTTTCGGCGTATCGGCCCTCTATCTCGCGGCCCTGCCGGTCCAGACGCTGGAGGCGATCTATCGGAAAGGTCCCGACGTCGTCTTCGCCGGCGCGATATTCCCTCCCTGCCCGGCCGGTATCGCGGATGGCGATCTGGTCGTGTCCGGCCGTTGGCCTTATGCCAGCGGCTGCACCGGTGCGGACCTGCTGGGCGTGGGCGTATCCCTGCCTAACGGGCCGGCCGGCGACGGTCTGCCCCGTACCGCCGTCTTCCCGGCGGAGCAGGCACGCATCGACGAAACCTGGAACACGATGGGCATGGCCGGCACCGGCAGCCACGATATCGTGGCCGAGGCCATCCGTGTCCCGATGGACTGGACGTTCATCCGTGGCGGCCCATCCAATCTGGAAGGCCCAATCTATCGCTACCCCTCTCTGGCCCTGGCGGCTCAGGTACTGACGGTCGTCGGGCTGGGCTGCGCCCGCCGGGCACTGAACGAGATCTCCGCCATGGCTCAGGGACGCAAATCCATCACCGGCGCCCCGGTGATGGCCGACCGTCCTTATGTCCAGTTCAGCATCGCGGAGGCCGAGGCGATGCTCTCCGCGGCGCGCTGTTTCTTCTACGACGTCACGCGGCAGGCCATGGCCGCGGCCGAAAACGGAACGCCTGACGAAGCCTGCGCCGCACGGATACGCCTGGCGTGCATCCACGCTGCACAGACGTCCTACGAGGTCGCACGCCGCTGTTTCGAGCTGGGCGGCATCGCCGCGGTGGACGCCGACCATATCCTGGCGCGCTGCATGCAGGATTGCGCGGTGGTGGCGCAGCACGCCTTCATGGCACGCAGCAATTACGAAGTCGCGGGCCGACTGATCCTCGGTCGTGGCGGTCGCCCCGGCTATCCGTAAACCGATCGATATTCCTGCGATTTTTTCATTATGCAAGGGAGTCAAACCATGAGCGATCAGCCCGATCCTCGCCGCTTTCTGGAGACAGACAGGGCCGACGGATCAATCTACAACGATCCCGCCCTGTTCGATCTGGAGATGGACCGCATCTTCATGCACAACTGGATCTGGGTCGCGCATCGCAGCGAAATCCCCGAGCCCGGCGATTTCATCACCACGTTCGTCGGCCCCCATCCGGTCATCGTGTCGCGCGACCGCAAGGGCGCGGTCCATGTCATGCTCAATCGCTGCCGCCACCGCGCCGCGACGGTCTGCGAGCAGCACAAGGGCAACACGGCCAGCTTCGTGTGCCCCTATCACGGCTGGGCCTACGGGCTGGACGGCGCGCTGCGCGGGGTGCCGCACCAGAACGGCTATGGACAGGATCTGGACAAGGCTTCGCTGCCGCTGGTCAATCTGCGGGTCGAAGAATATCAGGGCCTGATCTTCGCGACCTTCGACCACGCCATTCCCGATCTGGATAGCTGGCTGGGCGCCGCGAAGCCCTGGATCGACCTCTTCATGAAGCAGGGCGCAGGCTGGCCGGTCAAAACGATGGGCGAACACAAATTCACCTTCCCCGGCAACTGGAAGATCCAGCTCGAAAACACGACCGACGCCTATCATTTCCCGATCGTGCACAAATCCTTCCTCGATTCCGTGGATCAGGAAACGCAGGACATTCTGAATTTCGTCGGCGGCACGGGCTTCGTCGAGGATCTGGGGCATGGCCATTCGGTCATGGTGATGATCCCCGAACTGGTCGATCTGGACGAGAATCTCGACGCACCGATCCCCGAACGCTTCCTCGAACTGGCCGACCAGCTCGCCGAGACCTATCCGCCGGAGAAGGTGCGCCAGATCATCCGTGCCGTCGGCGGGTCGGGCTTCAACCTCAACCTGTTCCCCAACCTGGCCTGTTCGATGGCGTTCTTCCGCGTCCTGCGCCCGCTGGGCGTGGCGCAGACCGAAATCCGTCATATCGCCATCGGCATGGATGGCGGCCCCGACATCGCCAACCAGGCCCGCCTGCGCCTGCACGAGCATTTCCAGGGTCCGATGGGCTTCGGCACCCCCGATGACGCCGAAGCCTGGGACCGTGTGCATCGCGGCGCACTGGCCGGCCGCGACATTCCCATTCTGCTCAATCGCGGCCTGGCGCATGAGGAAAAACGCGCCGACGGCAATCTTTACAGCGATGTCAGCGCCGAGACCGGCATGCGGGCCGCCTATCGCCAGTGGCTGGTCGCCATGACCGGCGAACCGGCCGAGGAGACCGTGGCATGAGCATCACCCTCGACGAAGCCGTGGCCCTGATCACGCTGGAAGCCGACCTGCTCGATCATGGCCAGTTCCACGAATGGCTCGGCCTCTACACGCCGGGCGGCAGATACGTGATCCCCACCGATCCGGACGCAGAGGATTTCGAAAACGTCCTGAACTACGCTTATGACGACGCAGAGATGCGCGCCAAGCGCGTCGAGCGCCTGCTGGGCGGCCGTTCGATCTCGGCCGCGCCGCCTGCGCAGACCGTGCGCCTGCTGTCGCGCTATCGCATGCTGGCCGACGACGGCGACACCTGCACCCTGCGCTGCGCCCAGTATCTCAAGGAACTGCGCCAGCACCGCGAACGCGATTACGCCGCCAACATCACCTATCGCCTGGTCCGCACTCCGGACGGGCTGAAGATCGACCTGAAGGTGATCCGGCTGCTGATCGCCACGGAAGCCCTCACAGCGGTGAGCTACATCCTGTGAGCACCACCGCAAAAGCTCCCGTGGCCCTCGTCACGGGCGGCGCGCGCGGCCTGGGCGCCGCGATCGCCGAAGCCCTGGCGGCAGCGGGCTACCAGGTCGTGCTGGGCGACCGCGACCTGTCGCTTGCCCAGGCCACCGCCACCCGCCTCGGCGGCCATGCGGTCGCGCTGGACGTTGCGTCCGAGGCGGCGATCGAAACCGCGCTCGACACGATAGAGGCCACGCACGGCCTTCCCTGGCTGCTGGTCAACAACGCGGCGATCATGAAGGCTCAGAAGGTGCTCGATATCGACATCGACACCTTCGACGCGGTGATGGCGGTCAATCTGCGCGGCAATTTCCTCTGCACGCAGCGTTTCGCCCGCCGCCTCCGCGCCCGCGACCAGGCCGGCCGCATCGTCAATATCGGCTCGCTGGCGGGTCAGAACGGCGGTACCGCGACCGGGGCGCATTACGCGGCATCCAAGGGCGCGGTCCACACGCTGACCAAGGTCTTCGCGCGCGACCTGGCCCCCCACGGCATCACGGTGAACGCGATCGCGCCCGGCCCGCTGGACCTGCCCTCGGTGGCCGAGACCATCGGCGCCGACGCCGCCGCGCGCATCGCATCCGGCCTGCCGACCGGCCATCTGGGCGACCCGGCCACCATCGCGCGCATGGTCGTCGAACTGGCGCGCGCCGACGCCGGCTCCATCACCGGCGCCACCATCGACATCAATTGCGGCCTCTATCTGCGATAGAGCCGGAGGAGAGCAGACGGATGACCACCAGCCGCGCACGGATCGAAACCGTCATCGACACCGTCGAACAACGAGGCGACGTGCTGATCTTCGATCTGCTGCCCCAGGCCGGCACCCTGCCGCCGTGGCAGGCCGGGGCGCATATCGACCTGTTCCTGGACGACGATCTGGTGCGGCAATATTCGCTCTGCGGTGATCCGGCGGATCGCGCGCGTTACCGGCTCGGCGTCCTGCTCGAACCACAGGGGCGCGGCGGATCGCGCGCCGTGCATGATCGCGTGCGGCCCGGCGCCACGCTGGCCATCGGCGCGCCGCGCAATCTCTTCCCACTCGACACGGGCCATCGTGGCGAGGCGCTCCTGGTCGGCGGCGGCATCGGCGTCACCCCCCTCATCGCGATGGCCCACACGCTGACCCACGCAAACCAGCGATTCACCCTGCATTATGTGACCCGCGACCCCGTCTTCACCCCCCTGCTGGCACGCGAAGGTTTTGCCGCACAGGTCCAGATCCACGATCGCAGCCAGCCGGACACGCCGCGCTTCGATCCCCACGCCGCGATCGCTGCCGCCATCGCCCGCAATGGCGGCGCCTCGGAACTCTGCGTCTATAGTTGCGGCCCGGTCGGGCTGATGGACGCGGTGGCCGAGGCCGCGCTGGCGCTGGGCCTGACGCCCGAGCAGATTCATCGCGAGGCTTTCTCCGCCCTGCCCGTCGAAAACGGCGGCAGTTTCGAGGTCCTGGCCGCCAAATCGGGGGTGCGCGTCACTGTCGCCGCCGACGAACCGATCACGGCCGCCCTCGCCCGCGCCGGCGTCAGGGTGCGGGTCAATTGCGAACAGGGCATCTGCGGCACCTGCGTCGCCACGGTGCTGGAAGGCGAACCCGAGCACCGCGACGAATATCTGACTGAAGACGAGCGCACCGACCAGATCGCGCTCTGCTGCTCGCGCGCGCTCAGCCCCCTGCTGGTGGTCGATCTGTGACAGGGCTGCGTCTCTGCGTCGCCGGCGTCGGCGCGCTCGGCGGCACTCTGGCGGCCTGCCTGGCACGAGGCGGCGCATCGGTTTCGCTGATCGCACGCGGCGAAACCCTGTCCCGCCTGCGCACCCAGGGCCTGACCCTGACCGAATCCGGCACCGTCTTCACATGCCAACCCGCCGTTGCCGAGCGCGCCGCAGGCCCGGTCGACGTCCTGTTCCTCACCGTCAAGTCGCATCAACTGTCCAGCCTGCTGCCGGCGGTCCTGCCGGCCATCGGCCGTGACACATTGATCGTCCCCATCATCAACGGCGTGCCCTGGTGGATGGCGACGGACGACACTTCGCCCGCTTTTCGCACGCTTCCCCCCCTGCTGGACCCGACAGGCCAACTGGCCTCCCATCTGCCGACACAGCAGATCGCGGGCGGCGTCGCCTACGCCTTTTCCTCCAGCGAGGCACCCGGACAGATTCATTCCCTGCGGCCGATGCGCCTGGTGCTGGGCCTTGTCGCCCCCGACATGTCCGGTCGGGATAGCCGCCTGAACATTCTGGCGGCCCTGCTCAACACCTGCGGAATCGACGCCTCCGTTTCCGGCAGCATCCACGCCGAAGTCTGGACCAAACTGGTCAGCAACGTCGCATCGAACCCGCTCTCGGTCATCACGGGCGCCACGCTCGGCACCATGGCGACCGACCGGGCCACACGCGCGATCGTCCACGCAACGCTGGACGAAGCCATGGCCGTCGGCATGGCCTGCGGCATTCCCACCCTCAAACCGGCCGAGGCGATCTGCGCCATGATGGCGGCCGCCGGCCCCCACCAGACCTCCATGCTGCAGGATTTCCGTGCCGGCCGCTTCCTCGAAACCGTGGCCATCGGCGACGCACTCGTCGCGCTCGCGCGCGCGCTGGCCGTGCCGACACCCGTCACCGACACGCTACTGGGCCTCGTGGCCTTTCAACGTCATTCCCTGCCCCTAAAGGAACAGACATCATGACCAGCGATGCGTTGCAGGACGAATGGACCCTTCGGGTTCGTCTGGCGGAGTGCTACCACCTCGTCAGCCATCTCGGCTGGACCGAGATGATCTTCAACCACATCTCGCTGCGCCTGCCCGGCGAGCCGACGCGCTACCTCGTCAATCCGTTCGGCCTCCATTACGAGGAGGTAACGCCGGAAAACCTGCTGGTGGTCAATGCCAGCGGCGAACTGGTCACCCAGTCGGACAACAAGCCCAATCCTGCCGGCTTCGCCCTGCACGGCGCGATCCACACCGCCCGTGACGATATCCATTGCGTCATCCACACCCACACCAGCGCCGTCACCGCCGTGGCGATGAAGGAGACGGGCTTCAGCCACGATAATTTCTACGGCGCGCAGTTATTCGGCCGCGTCGGCTATCACGCCTTCGAAGGCATCACGCTCTATGACGAAGAACGTCCGCGCATGCTGGAAAACCTGGGCGACAAGCATGTGCTGGTCCTGCGCAATCACGGCCTCGCGGTCGGCGAGGCCGATGTCGCGCGTGCCTTCTTCCTGCTCTGGATCTGCCAGCGCGCCGCCGAAATCCAGTGCCATACCGGCATGATTCCCGGCACCGACGTCAAACTGTCCGACGAGATCCGCCTCGGCTGCGCCCGCGACGCCGCCGGCCTGATCACCCACTCCTCGGCGGCCGATCTGATGTTCGATGCCGCCGTGCGCAAGATGCGCCGCGAACGCGGACCGCTCTGGCCCGGCGACAACGCGGCCTGACGGAAGGACAATTCACATGACGTCCGCTTCCATCACATCCGATCAGTTCCGACAGGCGATGGCGCATTTTGCCACCGGTGTGGCAGTCGTAACCGCCCAGGACGATCACGGCGACCAGGGCGCAACCATCAGCGCCCTCAGTTCGGTATCGCTTGATCCGCTGACCCTGCTCATCTGCCTCAAACGCGGCAGCGCCACCTGCCGGGCCATCGAACACGCCCGACGCTTCGGCCTCAGCGTGCTGTCTCGCGAACAGGAGCCGATCGCCCGTTATTTCGCCATGCCGGCGGACCGCAAACAGGGCACAGTCGCCACACGCCGCGAAGCCGATGGTACGGTGCTGGTCGAGGGCGCCCTGGTCCACATCGCCGCCGAAGTGGTCGAAACGCTGCGCGGCGGCACACACGAGATCTTTCTCGCCCGACCACTCAGCGTCACGGTCGATTCCGACCCAGCGGCCGGCCCGCTGCTTTATTTCCGGGGCGCCTTCGATCTCCCCGCACATACGGAACGCCATGCAGGGACAGGAATGTCATGACAGGCCAGACCATCGACCCCACCGCCCGTCTCGCGCACATCGCTCGCTTCGAGCCAGAGATCCGGGCCTTCACAGCCTGCGATCCCGCACGCATAGAGGCGGATCTGCGCACAGCCCCTCCCGGCCCTCTCTCCGGCCGTCTGGTCGGCGTCAAGGATATCATCGACACCGCGCATTATCCGACAGGCTACGGGTCGGACATCTATGCCGGCCACCGCGCGACGGGCGACGCGGCCTGCGTCGCGTTGCTGCGCGCGGCCGGCGCCACCATGGCAGGCAAGACCGTCACCACCGAATTCGCCTTCTTCCGACCTGGCCCAACGACCAATCCGTTCGATCCGGCGCGCACGCCGGGCGGCTCGTCCAGCGGGTCCGCCGCCGCCGTGG
This sequence comes from Gluconacetobacter dulcium, assembly GCF_014174165.1. GTDB lineage: Bacteria > Pseudomonadota > Alphaproteobacteria > Acetobacterales > Acetobacteraceae > Gluconacetobacter > Gluconacetobacter dulcium. Next base: position 10,304 of record NZ_JABEQN010000043.1, read on the forward strand.
CCATGGGCATGGTCGATATCGGCATCGCCTCTCAGACGGCCGCCTCTCTTACCCGCCCGGCGTCCTATTGCGGCGTCGTCGGCTTCAAACCCACGTACGGACGCTATGCGCTCTCCGGGGTCAAGGCGCTCGGCCCGTCCTTCGATGCGCTCGGAACCATCACGCCGGACGTCGCAACGGCCATCGCGGCGGATGCCGTGCTGGCCGGCCCGGTCCCCGCCGCGTCGACCATCGTCCCGCGTGCCCCCGCCCGCATCGGCATCTGCCGCACCCCCTGGTGGCACGAAGCCGAAGACGGCACACGCATGGCGATGGCCGAGGCCGAACGTATCTTCAGCGCCCATACGACGGTCGAAATGGTGGAGATGGACGAGTTCGCCGCCGCAGCCGATCTGCACATCACGATCATGAGCTTCGAGGCCGCCCAAGCCCTGGCCTGGGAATATCAGGCGCGCCGCGAGACATGCAGCCCGCAGATCGTCGGCCTCATCGAAGCCGGACGCGCCATCACCCGCGCCACGTACGAACACGCACAGAACGAAGCCGCGAGACTGCGGACACGCGCCGCAGCCCTTTTCACCCGGTACGACATGCTGGTGGCGCCTGCGGCGCCCGGTGAAGCTCCGTTACGCACCCAGGGTACAGGCAGTCCGATCTTCAGCCGCCTGTGGACCCTGCTCTACCTTCCTACCGTGACACTGCCGGGTCTCGTTGGTCCACTGAACATGCCGGTCGGCATCCAGTGCCTCGGTCCACATGGGGCAGACGAGACACTGTTTGAACACGCACTCTGGGCGGAAGCCCTGCTGCCCACTCGCCCCCTGTCATCCCTTCTGAAATCGTAAGGAAACCTCGCCGTGAGCATCGAGAAACGCTTGAGCATTCTGGAAGCGAAGCTGGAGGAACTGTCCGCCGAAGCGGATATCCGCCGACTTCAGGCCCGATACATGTTCCTGTGCGACACCCCTTGCCCGGAGGTCGGCCAGATCGACGATGTCGAACGTATCGCCCGAATTATGGATTTATATTGTGAAGACGCGATCTGGGAGGGTGTCGGTGCCTATTACGACAATCAGTTCGGACGTGCAGTGGGCAAAGACGCAATTCGCACCCATTTCGAAAAGTTCTGGAGTCCCGCCCGCAAACCCGGCCTACTGCTCAACGCGCATTACCTGACGTCCGAGCAGATTCATGTCCATGGTGATGAGGCCGACGGCCAGTGGATTCACTGTCAGCCCTGGATTTTCGACGATGGAACAGCGCTTTTGCGCTCGAGCCGTCTCAACAATCTGTTCCGCAAGGTTGACGGCGTATGGAAAGTGGCCCGTACCCGAACCGAGAATGTCTTCGTTGCACCGCTGACATCCGGCTGGGCTAACGCTTATCCAGCTGTTTCCGTCCTTATGAACCCCTGACCTCAGGAATTCTTTTATCATGGCTGATACTGATACATTGCTCAAGACTGTCGAGAATGAAGTCATCGCTCTGCATGTTGTCCTTCAGGCTTGGTTTCGTGGTGAAGGCACTGACGACACGGGTTCTGTTCTCAAGCATTTTTCCAAAAATTATACCATGATTGGCGCAGCCGGTCGTGTCCTGCCTCTTGAGGCGTTTGCTAAGGCGCTCCCAACCCTGCGCGGTTCTCGACCTGGACTGGTTATGACAATTGAGAACGTCATGCTCCGCCATGTCTTCCCCGGTGGCGTCCTGGCCACGTACCGAGAAATCCAGACTCAAGGGGAAACTCGGACTGAGCGCTGGTCAAGCGTGACCTTCCAAAGAGAACCGACGGGAACATTACTGTGGACGTTCCTGCACGAGACCTTCTGCGACTGATCGAAGGACCGATCGGTTGGGAGCATAGAGCTGGCCCCATTCGCTCGGACAGATTTGCGGGTTGAATAAGCTATTGCCCGGTGTTGCTATGCCGCCAATTTCTCGTTGTTGCTGACCGACACCGTTGCCGGGGTTAACCCCCAATACTGTTCACTTAGAGTGATAATCTGCTAGGTTCTCTCCGATAGGAGGGAAGCGGCATGGCGCGAATAGCAGCGGCGTTCGATGGAGACGCGGGAATTGGTGAT
>NZ_JABEQN010000044.1 GCF_014174165.1 Gluconacetobacter dulcium
AGTCCAAAGGCTTCGCGGTCCATCTCGCTTCCCTCCAGGAAACATAAGATGAAACGCACAAAACAGCACAACGATCCCAAACCCAACACTTAACGATAACAGAGCCTTTCCGAAGACAGGTCTTCGATCCGCAGGACCTGATGGCACATCTCGCGGATTGCGCTGCGGCCCGCGGACAGATGGGCGCCGGCGTGGCTGGGGCGGCCTGTCGTGCGGATGGTGAAGCGCGAGACAGGATAGCGTCCGCTGGCGAGGTTGCCGAAAGGGGTGTCGCCCGGTGTGCCGGGCTCGGGCACGAGGATGATTCGGTGGCGTCTGGCTTCGGCTTCGATGATGTCTCGGGTGCTGGGGGTGCCGATTTCCTCGTCCGGCGTCAGGAGAACGGTGACGGGCAGTGCTGTCCGCAGTCCGGCGGCATGGATCACGCGCAGGGCCTCGACCGCGAGCCAGGTGCCGCCCTTCATGTCGCAGACGCCCGGACCGAACAGTTTGCCGCCTTCAACGCGGATCGGCAGGCGGTCGCGCGCGCCCAGTGGGTGAACGGTGTCGAGATGGGCGAGAACGAGGATGCCGGGTGTGCCCTCCGCATTGCCGAAACGGGCGCGGACGCAGCCCCCGAGCCCCATGCGGCCGGGCAGGCGTTCGATCCTGCCGCCTGCGATGGCGAGGTCGCGTGATGCCAGATCGAGCATCCGGTCGACGGCGCAGGCATCCCATGTCGGGCTTTCGCAGGCGGCCCATTCCGAAATGCCCTGCATCGCGGCTTCGAGATCGAAGGGCAGGGCGGTCAGGGGGGCCGGGCTTTTGTGCAGGACAATGGGCATCGGAGGTCTCCTGATGACGGGAAGACCGTTTTGCCTGAACATGACATTGCGAAGCCATAATGATTATGATGACACTGCGCCACGGTTTTCGATCCACTGACGCGGAGTGTTGGCATGCATGTAAGAGCGTTCGACTATCTGCGCGTCATTGCGGAAACCGGGTCGCTGCGCGGGGCGGCCCAGAAGATCGGCGTGACGGCGACCGCGTTGACGCGGCAGATCGAGCATCTGGAATATTTCTTTCGTATGAAGCTGTTCGAGCGTGATCAGCGTGGAATCCGGCTGACGGCGGCGGGCGAGGTCGTGATGGAGACGGCCGAGCGGGTTTCGCGCGAACTGGATGTGACCCGCCAGCGGGTGGACGATCTGAAGGGATTGCGTAGCGGAATCGTGAATATACGTGTTTCGTCGAGTACTTTGACCAGTGTGCTGGTACCTGCCCTGACCGCGTTGAACGACGAATATCCGGGTTTGCGCTTTATGGTCGAAGTCGCGACGGCACCGTTGGTGGGAGAGGCGCTGGTGGCGGGGAGGGCCGATCTGGGGCTGACGATCTTCGCGCCGGACCTGTCGGAACTGACGCTGTGCGCACGCATGCCGGTGGTTCATTCGGCCATCATGGCGCCGGCGCATCCGTTGGCCGGAAACGATACGATTTCGCTGCGCGACTTGCAGGATCATCCGCTGTCGATGCCTGACAGTGCCTATTTCGTGCGGCGTGCGTTCGACCGGGCGGTGAAATCGAGCGCCATGTCACTTGATCCGGTGTTTGTCACAGGGTCGTTTGAATTACAGATCGAACTGGCGATGCGGGGACGGGCCATTCTGTTTCTGCCAGCCTTTTCCTGCCGGACCTATATCGAGCGCGGCCAGCTATGTGCGGTGGCACTCGGCCCCGATCTGCAGGTGCCCACGTCGCTGGACCTGCTGAGAGCGTCGCACAAGCCGCTGTCGGCCGCAGCGCGGGTTGTGAGTTCCCGGATCGCCGATGTCATGGCCAGTGTGGATGCGGCAGGACACTGGGCTGGATAGAGATTTATTTTCAAAGAGAATTTTTTGTATTGCCCTATCGTTGCCGCAGCCGGCTCGGCCGCCTGAACAGATTGGTTGTGCAACGAATAGCGTGGCACGCTGCCCACAAAAAGTAGGTATCCATGATACAATCGGGTTCGTAACGTTATCGCAGGGCACGGACAGCGCCGATGCCCCGGTAGAAATCGACGCGGGCGGACGATTGACGTGCATGCACGATCATACTGTTCCGACGCCCGCTTTTCTTGTGTCAGCGCCCGGCAGGGCGGGGCATTGCCAATGCGAGAGACGGGAAGGGGCGGCGATGTGCCGGGAGCCCGATCCGAACGGTTCAGAACGCGATCAGAGAGGGTGAGACGAGCGATGGTGAAGCGCACATGCCGCAGGTCGATGCTTCTGCTTTCCAGCATCTTCGTCTCGGCCCTGGCACTGCCGCGTGCCGCCGACGCACAGGCCGTATCGGTACACAAGACCGATGTGCATCCAGGCAAGGATGCGGCGATGCCGGCGAGCAGGGCAGCAGGGAATGCGCGCCCGACGCGGGCGGACGATGCAGTTGCATCGGCCGGTGCTCCCGCGACCTCCGCGCCGGAACAGATCCTTGTGCATGGTGCGCAGAATAACGGAGCACGGTTGCAGCATTCCGGCGTGGCGGTTTCGTATCTGAGCAAGGAGGTGTTGGCGCGCGCCGGCGTGACCACCATCAACGACCTGCAACGGCTGGTGCCGAACCTGCAGATCGAGCCGGCGATGGGTGGCGGACAGCCGCAGTTCCATCTACGCGGGATCGGATTCTTCGATTATGGCTCGAACAACATGCCCGATGTCATGACCTATGTGGACGGCGTGGCGTATCCGTTCGGTATCATGACGCAGGGTGTGATGTTCGACCTGGCAGGGGTCGAGATCGAACGGGGGCCGACCGGCGTTGCGTCGGGGCGCAATACCAGCGGTGGCGATATCGATATCATTACCGCCGAGCCGACCCATCGCTGGACGGCCGGAGTGATGGAGGACATTGCGAATTATGCGCGTAGCAAGACCGACCTGTATGTTTCCGGACCTATTTCGCGCAAGGTGACGTTCCGGCTCTCGGCCGAGACCAACCATGGCGGCGGCTATCTGCACAACCGCGACACGGGCGAGCATATCGGCAATGCCAACCGGGGTGCTGTGAGAGGCAAGCTGAACTGGGAAGTGGACGAGACGACCAGGGTTTCGCTCAACGGCCACTGGGCGATCGATCGGTCTGATGCGACGCCTGGATATCTGATCAAGCCGCTGGCGACGGCGTTGGGCAAGGGGCCGACCATTCCGGCGGACCGCGACCATTACGCGACGGGGTGGGGAATTTCGCCGGAATTCGCCAACATGATCGGCGTATCGCCCGACCAGAAGCCGTTCCGCAACAACCAGAGCTGGGGTATCGACCTGTCGCTGACCAAGGATTTCTCCTGGGCGCGTCTGAGTGCGATCAGTGCCTTCGAGGCGATGGCGCGGCGCGAGATGAATGATTGGGATGCATCGTCATCCTTCGAGGCGGACAATTTCTTTGACAGCAATGTCAGCGTCTTTTCGCAGGAGCTGCGTCTGGCATCGCGTCGGCAGGGGCCGATTACATGGTCGACGGGGATGTATTTTTATGAGTCTTCCCTTCAGGACAAGATGGTTACCGACTATATGTCGACACATCATTTCATCAATACGACGCGCTATGGACAGGGGAGCCAGTCGCTCTCGGAATTCGCGCAGATGGTCTATCGGCCGGTTCATAACCTTCGGATCATTTTTGGCCTGCGGCATGAGAATGCGTGGAAGTATCTGAACGATTATTACACCCAGCGCAGCACGCTGCCCCGCGCCAACCGCTATGACCGTTTCGTCGGCATGGATCAGGTGACGGACAAGGCGGGGGTCGAATATGACGTGACGCGCGATGTCATGGCCTATTTCAACGTCCGGCGGGGGGCGAAGGAGGGCGGGTTCTCGGCAGTCAACCTGACGACGCCGTCGCAGATCGACGGGTTCAAGCCCGAATGGCTGATGGCCTACGAAGTAGGTATGAAGACCGAGTTCTTCCAGCACCGGCTACGGTTGAACGGCACGCTGTTCAAATATGATTATCACGACCAGCAGGTGCAGAGCGCCATCGTCGATTCTGTGCTGGGTCCGGTTGCGAAGATCGTGAATGCGCCGCGATCGACCGTATGGGGGGTGGAGGGCGAGATACAGGCCGAACCCGTCAAGGGTCTGGTCCTGTCACAGACCTTCGGCTACGAGCAGGGGCAGTATAACAGGTTCCAGATTGCCGACCTGACGGCGACGCAGGCGGCGCATCAGGCCGGCATGCCATGGACGACGATCTATGCCGACATGAAGAATCACGACATGGGCTTTCCGCGCCTGTCGCTGAACGGGTCGATCAGCTATGACATTCATCTGCCCGGCCGGTTGCACGGCTATGTTCTGACGCCCGAGGCCGACTATTCCTACCGGAGCCTTCAGAGAGCGGTTCTTCTGGGAAATCTGTTCAATATAAAACCGTATTTCCTGCTGAACACAACGTTGACCGTCCGGCCGGAGCATGGGCGCTGGAGTGTATCGGGCTATATCCAGAACGCGCTGAACCGGACCTATGACCTGACGCGGAATTATTTCACGACGGCCAATTTCGGCATTGTTGGACCGCCGCGTTTCTATGGTGCGCGCCTGAGCTACACCTACTGAACGTTGCGGGTGCATGGGGAGGCTGGAGCCATGGATGAGCAGCATCGTTCGTCGGCCGAAGGCGGCGGAGCGCGTGGCCGGCAGGTGGTGCGGCTGGTTGTCGGGCTTGGGATTCCGTTCTGCGTGATCGATCTGGCGATCCCGTTCACGACGCGGGTCGACCGGACCGTATTGGGCGCGGCATTTCCGGTCTTCTGGATGTTTCTGTCGTTTGTCGTCACCTCCGCCTGCATGTTGGCGACATGGCTTCTGTTCGATCGCGCGGATGAGGCGGGAGAAGAGCACGATGCCGGGATCGCGGCGCCGGAGAGGGGGGAATGAGTGCCAATATCGTCTTCTTCGCCGTCATCATGCTGGCATTCGTCATTGTGCTCTATGCCAGGCGCGGGCATGGTGGAGGCGGGGCGCGGGATTATTTCGTCGCGTCAGGGCAGTTCGGCGGTTTTCTGCTGTTCTTTCTCTCGGTAGGCGAGACGTACAGCATCGGCAGTATCCTGGGTTTTCCGGCGGCGACCTATGTGCAGGGCACGCCGTTCGTCCTGTGGTTTCTCGGTTATATCGTGCTGGCCTTTCCGCTGGGCTATTTCGTCAATCCCCTGATCTGGCGGGCGGGGCGGCGCGTCGGCGCGATGACGGGGGTCGATCTCTTCCGTTTTTACTTCGAGAGTCGTGGGCTGGAGAAACTGGTCGCGTTGAATGCGATCATCTGCCTGGTGCCGTTAGGTGAAATGCAGTTCGTCGGCCTGCTGGGTGTGCTGAAGGCGTTTCACTGGCCCGTGAGCGGATTTGTGCCGATGGCGGGGGCGGCGGGGGTGACGTTCGTCTGGATCCTGCTCTCCGGCATTCGTGCCCCTGCCTATGTTTCTTTCATCAAGGACACGTTGGTGGTGGTTGCCGTGCTGCTTGTCGGAATGGCGGCGTTGCGGGCGCTGGGAGTGGATGGAGCGGCGACGCAGACCGTAGCGGAATCTCCGGTCCATCGGCCGGGTGAGGGCAATCTGCTGGTGATGTCGACGATCCTGTTTCAGGCGGCGGGTTTCTGCGTCGCCCCGGCCAATATCGCCTTTCTGTTCACGGCGCGCTCGGACCGGATCGTTCGCCGCAACCAGATCGTCATGCCGCTTTACATGCTCATGTTTCCGTTTCTGTACGCCGTGGCGATGTTCGCCCGGCATGGTGGCGGGGCGGGGGCGATGGCCAATGATGTGTTCATGACCTCGGCGACCACCCTTTTGCCGGGCTGGGCCGTCGGGCTGGTGGCGGCGGCATGCGGGCTGTCCGGACTGGTGATCCTTGCCGGGAACTGCCTGACACTCGGCCCGCTGGTGTCGCACAACCTGCTGCATGGTCTGTCCGATCGGGGGCAGCGGCGCGGGGCGCAGGTCGTGATCGGCGGTTACCTGTTGTTTTCGGTTGTGGCGGCGGACCATCTGACGTCGGTCATGACGGTTTTGAACACGCTGTTCTATATGGGAATTTCACAGATTATTCCGGGTATGATCGCAATCGTCCTGCGGAAGGGCGTGGGCGCGTTCCCGATCGGGGCCGGGCTGGTGGTGGGAGATTGCGTGTCGGCGGGGCTGGCCCTGTTTGGACCGCAGCCCGCGGCGGTCAACGCCGGCATGGTCGGCCTGCTGTGGAATGTCGCGATCGTCGGCGTTCTGGAAGGTATTCGCCGCTATCAGGCTGGAGAGGCGGCGATGCGGGCTGCGGGCCGGAAATAGTCACGGGCGATAGTCCCGGACGGCCGGGGGCTGATTGGTCCCCGCGCAAGCATCATGACGATATGGAGGAAAAAGATGCCTTTATTGCGTTTCGACCTGATCGAAGGACGAACGGCGGAGCAGGTCGCGACACTGCTCGATGCTGCGCATGACGCGATGCTGGAAGCATTCAGGGTTCCGGCGCGCGACCGGTATCAATTGGTGTATCAGCATCCCGCCGAACAGACGCGCATCGAGGATACGGGGCTGGATATTCCGCGTACGCGCGATGTCATGATCGTCTCCGTGACGACGCGGCCGAGGACGCGCGAGGAAAAGCAGGCCTTCTACAGGTTGCTGACCGAAAAGCTGCAGGAACGTTGCGGGACGGCGCCCAGCGACGTCATGGTCAATTTCGTGACCAATACCGATGATGACTGGTCGTTCGGCTATGGCGAGGCCCAGTTTCTGACCGGAAAGCTCTGAATGGCGGCCCCGTAACGGCTAGAGCAGATCCTGTTTGAATGCGTGCATTCAAACAGGTGAAGATGCTCGCACAAAACAATAAACTAGAGCATTTCCATCGAACCGGTTTTCGGTGGAGATGCTCTAGGTCCGGTGCGGGGGCATCGGGGAGATTCCGCGGACAACGCACGTAATTTCGGATACGGAAAATGACGACAACAGGAATGAGCCGGGACGAGTGGTCCGCCTGTGACGCGACCCGGCTGGCAGAACTGGTGGCCCAGGGCGCTGTGACGCCTTCCGCACTGGCGCAGATGGCGGTGGAGGCGAGCGCGCGGGTGAATCCGCAGATCGGCTCGGTCATCGAACTGTTCGACGATGCCGTCGCAGCGCCGGAAACGGGTGGAACCCGGCTGGACGGGCCATTCCGTGGCGTGCCGTTTCTGATCAAGGACCTGGGCGCGACGGTCGCGGGGCGTCTGCAGGAACAGGGGTCGAAATTTCTCCGTGGCAACCGGTCGGATCGGGATGCTTTTCTGACGGCGAAGATGCGTAACGCGGGATTGAACATCATCGGCCGGTCGACCGTGCCCGAATTCGGTGTCTGCGGATCGGCGGAGAATCCCGATATCTATGTGACGCGCAGCCCGTGGAACCCGGATTATACGACGTTCGGTTCTTCCGCCGGCGCGTCGGCTTCGGTGGCCGCGGGTATCGTGCCGATGGCTCATGCGACGGATGGCGGCGGATCGATCCGGATTCCCGCGGGGGCGAACGGGCTGGTCGGGCTGAAATGTTCGCGCGGCGTGTTTTCGATCGCGCCCGGTCTGTCGGACATCACCGGCTATGTGTCCACCCAGGGATGCGTGAGCCGGTCGGTGCGCGATACGGCGCTGTTCGTCGATTCCTGCCGGGGTGGGGCGCCGGGAGAATTCATGCCGTACTGGAAAAGTGACGGATCATACACCACGCTGATCGGCCGGGACCCGAAGCCGCTGCGGATTGCCGTGTCCCATGAATGGGGGCGATATGCGGCCGATCCGCATTTCGTCGCGGAACTGGAAAAGACTGCGCGGTTTCTGCAGGAACTGGGACATGTGGTGGAGTGGGTGGTCCCGGACATTGATTTCGAGGAGGCATTTCGCGCGCAGACCGCGTGCTATATCGGCAATTTCGCGCAATTCATCCAGCGCATGCTGGACAAGAGGGGACTGTCCGCGCCGCCTGAGGATCTGATCGAACCCATCAATATCAGGATATGGGAAAAAGGGATTGGCATGTCTTACACCGAACGGTGGAAGATGCAGGATGTCTTCAATACCGTCTCGCGCCGGCTGGGGCAGTTTTACGAAGAATGGGATGTGATTCTCACCCCGACCTTCTCGAAGCCGACGCCCCGGCTTGGCGAGCGGAAATATCTGACGCTGAGCGATAATCCCGACGTGCTGAACTGGTTTTACGAATTGTGGGAGATTTTCTCCTACACCCCGCTGGGCAGCCTGACCGGCACGCCGGGACTCTCGCTGCCGCTGGCCTGGCAGCAGTCGGGACTGCCGCTGGGTATGCATTTCCAGACACGGCAGGGGAATGACGGCTTGCTGCTGCAACTCGGGGCACAACTCGAACGGGCGATGGGCGGGCGGTTCTGGAACGGAAGGCGGCCCGCGATAGATGCGGGTCTGTAAGGCTGCCCGTCGTTTCCGGTGACGACAGAGTATCCGTCTTGATCAAGCTGTTTTTGGCGCCCATGAGCGATTGTGTCGCACGAGTGCGTTTGCGAGGACGATGAGCTTCCTCATGACGGCGGTGATGGCGAGCATG
>NZ_JABEQN010000045.1 GCF_014174165.1 Gluconacetobacter dulcium
TGAGCAAAGGCGGAAGGGACCCATGCTCCCAAACGGGCTCCAGACCCTCGGGGGGGACGGGCTCCCTTCCGCTATACATCCTCGCACATCACCAACAGACAGGGGGGGGGGATTGCGGAAGGTCGACTTTTGGAACTCGTCCTCCACCAAGCTGACGTTTGCACGTAACTAATATGGATACCATCGAACAGGAGCATCCTTCGTTTGGGAATGCACGGAACATCGTGACCACAGCGAAAAGCATTCCCGCTTCCGAGAATTATTGCATCATATCTTGCGCAAACCGTCCAAAATGGACGTTGACTCGTCCAATTAAGACGCATATATGTCTCATCAAGACATGGAGACTATGATGCGATATGCTTTCTGGAACAATAAGGGCGGCACAGGGAAAACCAGCCTCTGTTTTCAGTCCATCTGCCGATATGCTGAGACACACCAAAACGAGCGTATCCTCGTCATTGACGCCTGCCCGCAGGCGAACCTCTCTGAACTTCTTCTTGGTGGCTTGACTGGCGGCGGCAGCCAGCAGCTTTTACTGATGCATGGCGCGGTCCCTCGCCGCAGCATTGGCGGCTACTTCCAGATACGATTACCTTCGCCTTACAATGCGCCCACCTTTCGTGCGCAAGATTTTATCACGACGCCGTCCAGCGTGAACGCCGCCGTGCCGACCAATGTTGATCTAGTATGCGGTGACCCGTTGCTCGAGCTGCAATCGAATGCGATCAACACGTTGTCGAACACGCAGATCCCCGGTACGGACACATGGATCGCAGTTGTCGATTGGCTCAACGACTTCCTTGCTCCTCTGCAAGGCATTTACGAAACCATCTTTATCGACTGCAATCCTAGCTTCTCGATTTATACGCAGATAGCTTTGGCAACTGCTGAACGATTGGTCCTGCCAGTTATGGCAGACGATTCGTCCCGACGAGCAGTCCAAAATGCCCTATCACTCGTCTACGGGTTGAGTTTACCTTCTCCGATTTATGCAACTTACGCGTTCAACACCAAGTTAATATCTGCAGGTCGCCAGCTTCCTCAAGTCCATCTAATCGCGAAGAACCGCATTACCCAGTACATGGGACCCGCCTCTGCCTATGCCGCAGTTCTTCAAGGTATTGATCATGACATCAATGCTTTAATCGGCACCCATCCGCAATACTTCACGTTCAGCAACGTGCAGCAAGGTACCGCCAACATAAGAGATTTTCAAACGACTGGTGTTGTTGCCTTCGCCAAAGGATTGCCGTTCTCCCTTCTTCGAGCAGGTAAGCAGACGATCAACAATCATCGCGTTCAGGTTAAGGAGGAATATCGCCAGCAGGTAATGGTGTCGGTCAACGCTATGGTCGCCAAACTTTGATCCATCTGGCGTTCCCATGTTCGATCCTAACCACGATAGGTTCGACCGCCGTCACCGCGATTGCGGATCTAGTGAACGCGACAGGTGCGTTCGTATTCTTTCGCCGAGATGTTTCCCTTGTTGTCAGATACGATCGTGAGGGGAGAGGGATAGCTCCGAAAACGCAGGCTGGGCGGGATGGGCCGTGCGCTGAGGCTCCCCTTCCCTGATTACAGCCGCGATTCCAACATCCGTCCCCGGTTGGTCTTTCCCGAAATTTTCTGTTGGACATGAGAAAACGGAACTGATGCGATTCAGCCAATGGCGGGTATCAGGGCACCTCGCCGATTATCTGAACGTCCGCAAAGACGGCGGAAGCCGACGTTTTTCCAAACGATTTTCGCTCCTTATTGAGTGGGGTGGTAGCGGCCGTATAGGCGGGCGTTGAGCAGTATCAGGGTCAGGACGACGAGGGCGGCGGTGCCGACCGTTAGCATCATCGCGGGGGCGAGGCTGGTGCCGAACCAGGAGGCGAGGCCGGTTTGCAGGAGGGCGTTGCTGGCGGCGATGAGGTTGCCGCACTGGTAGGCGAGGCCGGGGAAGGTGGCGCGGACCGAGGCGGGGGAGAGTTCGCTGAGATAGGCAGGGACGACGCCCCAGGCGCCCTGGATGCAGAACTGGACGCAGACGGCCCCGAAGGCGAGCCAGAAGGGGGAGTGGGACAAGGCCCACAAGGGCAGGCAGGGCAGGGTGAGGAGGGCGGCCAGGGCAATGCTGTATTGGCGGCTGATCTTCTGCGACAGCACGCCGAAGAACAGGCCGCCGGCGATGGCGGCGATGTTGTAAAGCACCACGATCAGCGTGATGGACGGGTGGGACAGGTGGCGTTCCAGGCCCAGGAAAACCTTGGGGTAGAGATCCTGCGAACCGTGGCTCATGAAATTGAAGGCGGCCATCAGGGTGATCGCGAAGACGCACAGGGCCGCATTGTTGCGGATGATGAACCATAGGCCTGGGGCTTTGGTGGTGCCGGCGCTGGTGCCCGTGCTCTGGTCGTGCTGGCGGCTCAGCCATTCGGGGCTTTCGGGGACGCGCAGCCAGATATAGACCGCCGCCAGCAAGGCGCTGCCGCCGAGGATGAACAGGCCGCGCCAGCCGATGAAGGGCAGCAGCAGGAAGACCAGCGACGCCAGCAGGTAGCCGCCGGGGTAGCCGGCCTGGAGGAGGCCCGAGGCGGTACCACGCCATGAGGGGGGAATGCTCTCCATGATCAGCGATGTGCCCACGCCCCATTCTCCGCCCAGCGCGATGCCGAAAAGGGTGCGCAGCAGCAGGAAGACGGCGAGGTTGGGAGCGAAGGCGGACAGGATCTCGATCGCGGAATAAACGACGATGGTGGTGATCATGACCGGCTTGCGCCCATACCGATCCGCCGCGTGGCCGCACAGGAAGGCGCCGATCGGGCGTGTGAGGAGCGTGAGCGTGGGCGCCAGCAGGAGGCTTTGCAGGGAGACGTGGAAACTGCGGGCGACATCGTCGAGCGTGAACAGCACGATGAAGAAATCGCAGGCATCCAGCAGCCAGGCCAGCAGTGAGGCCAGGACGACATGCCGGGCCGTCGCCACGTCGTAGGTCCGGGATTGCTCCGTTATCGTCGCTGGTGTCGCCCGTGTCGCTGGTGCGGCGGTCATGTCATTCATGCCTGTTTCCATCCCTTGCGCGCTTGTCTGTTCCGGATCGTTATGCCCGCCCGTCCGTAGTGAGCACCGGTGAGGCGAAGATGCGCTTAATTTTAATTTTATCTGCACCGATGATCATATTTTGGCGATTGCCGTCGGTGTGGCGGGTCAAAGATTGGCGATCAGCTTGATGCCGACCAGTGTTGCGTTGGGAATGACCGAGGTTTCGCCCGGACGCATCATGTATTCGAATTCGGGATAGAGGATCAGGCCCGGCAGCACGGGCATGCTGTAATAGGCCTCCAGCACCGCCGAATGGGTCTGCGGGCCCATGATGTACGGGCCGAGCGGCAGGCCCGCCGCCTGACGCAGTCGCTGGCCGTACGCCAGGCGGGGGCTCATCTGGTAATAGGAATACATCACGCCGAGCCGGTCGAAGGGGCGGCCGGGCAGGAGCCCGAGCAGCGAGGTGCCGAAATAGAATTCGTCGGCGAAGGTGGAGATGCTCGGCGTGCTGTGGATGTAGCCCGCCATCAGGTAGCCGCCGGACATCTGGCTCGTGCCGTGCGTGCGGTAGATCATCTGGTCCGCTTCGATATAGAATGTGTCGCGCGGCTTTTCGGCGTGCGGGTGGATCGCGTCCCGATACGCTGCCGGTACCGTGCCGATCATGTCCGGGTAGGGCGAGGTATCGTGTCCGTAGCCGAATTTGTAGTGGCCGACGAGTTTGCGCGGACCGAAGAACGGCTCCCAGGTCAGTTCCACCGGGGTCTGGATGCCGGTCGTGGTTTCGCTGGCCCACGCCCAGCCGGTATTGTCCTGGGGTTTTGGCCCGATCTTGTAGATGCCGGTGCGCAAGGTCAGGTCGCGCAGCGGGCGGAAGCGCAGCGTGCCGCCCCAGGATGTCTTGGGATAGACGCTCCAGCCCGGTGGTTCGCGGATCGCCATCGGGGCGGAGCAATGCATCATGAACGTACACAGCAGCGCCGAGGTGCCGTAGGTGTGGGTCAGCGCGATGCGGCCGATATTGATGTTGAGCCGGTCGCCAAGAAACGATTTTTCGGCGTACAGATCGGCCAGGCGTGCGGCGGCGGGGCCGTGGATGCTCCAGAGTTCGGTGAGCAGTACGTTGCGCTCGCCGACATGGTCCCAGCCGACCTGGCGGCCTTCGCGATTCATGACCAGTCCGTGGACGTACCATCCGGTCAGCCCCAGCAGCCGGCCCAGGTCGAACAGCATCGTCACGCGCAGGTCGTGGACATAATCCATGCCCCGCGACAGGCCGCCGTCGATGTTGGCCATGCCTTCAGCCTTGTAGATCATGTCGAAGGTGAAGCCGCGCCGGCTCAGCCATTGGCGCCAGGGGCGGGCCTGTGGAATCAGATTGCCCGATGACCGGTCGATTGCGAAATAATCGGCGCTTGGGTCGCCGGCGCGCAGGGCATCGGCATGTGGCGGCAGGAGGCCGGAGAGACTTTCTCCGTCGAAGAGAGGATTCAGCTTGTCCTCGGCGAGTGGGCGCTTCTGTTTCACCGTTGCGGTTGGCGCCGCCGGCTTGCCGGTGGCCGCGAGGCTGGTGTGTGCGGTGATGCAGGCCATGGCGATGAACAGCGCCAGGGCGATGATCGTCCAGTCATCGATCGGGACCCATGTGTCATACGGCCTGTTTCGGAAGGCGCGGGAAACCGGATGTCCTGCGCGCCGTTCATCTGCCGGGCGAGGAGGCATGTGACATGAGAAAGCCACCGCGAGAAGCATGGTATCGTTAGCCGATTCTTTGTTATTATTTCTTGGATAGGTTGAAGCATTGCCTCTGGCGTCATTCTCAGCATTCTCGTGCGGAGAGAACAATATGTTCCGCCATGAATATATATTATAGTTTATTTGTATATATTTCTGGAAATTCAGAAAATATTTGATGAGCCATTGGTTTAGAAGGCCGGGCCTGGCATGGTCCATCTGTTCGTGACGGGGGGCTTCACCAAGAGGTGACTTCAGTCTCTGGTGTTGTAACGAAAATTGGCGGTTTGCTCAGGCATGTTCGCCAGATCGGTCAGTGCGTGATCGAGCGTGTCGGCGACCAGCCGGGCGGCGGCGGAGAGATGCCGGCCGCGATCATGGACCAGTGACAGGGCCAGGGGAGGAACGGACGCATGGGCCAGCGGTGTGAAGCACAGCAGGCCGTGGGCGACTTCCTCCATCACATCCAGCGCGCTCAGCAGGCTGATGCCGGTGCCGGCGGCGACCAGCGATTTGATCAGTTGGACATTGTTGCTGGTCGTCGCCATGCGTGCGGTGACCGCGCAATCGGCTTCGAGGCGGGTGAAGATCGCCGCTATGGCGAGGGGGGCGGCAGGGATGATCGTCGGTTCGTCGGCGCAGGCGGAAAAGCGTACGGAGGCCAGGTGCGACAGCCCGTGTCCGGGCGGCGAGACGAACCCCAGCGGAAACGGCGCCGTGTTCCTGACATGCAGGCTGCGGATACCTGTGGGATCGAGCATCAGGGCCAGGTCGGCGCTGCCGTCATCCAGCAGGCCCGCGATTTCCGCATTGTCGTGAATGCGGAGATTCAGGACGATGGCGGGGTGGGTCTGCCGCAGCCGGGCAATGAGACCGGTCAGGAAGGAGCGCGTCAGCGCCTCCGGCGCCGCCAGGGTGACCTGGCCACGACGCAAGCCTTTGAGATCGTCGATCTGCCGGGCGACATCCGCGAAATCGCGGTGCCAGCGGCGGGCGTGGGCGTGCAGGATCTCGCCCGCCGCCGTCAGGCGCATGCCGGTGGGCAGACGTTCGAACAGGGGCGCGCCGAGTGCCTTCTCGCCTTGCAGGAGTTGCCGGTCGATCGCCGAGGCGGCGATGCGCAATTCCTCGGACGCGCGGCGGATCGAGCCGTGCCGGGCGACCGCCAGAAAATAGAGCAGAAAGCGCGAGAAAGCCGGCATGGCAAGGGTGCTCTGATTTTGCGAACGGGGAAGATGAAATTCTGATATATACGCGAATGAACCTGTCATGAAACCATGGGGACCGATCCGCATGTCAGGAGGCCCCCATGTCCGTCGTTTCCCAGAGCCCTGCGTCGGTCCCGGCCGGGAGAGCGTTGCCGCGTGACTGCACCTTCCTGCCCGAAGATTGGCGGCTGCTGGCACGCAACTGGTATCCGGTGGCGCTGGGGCGGGAACTGGGGAACGGGCCGCTGGGGGTGACGCTGCTGGATGCGCCGCTGGTTTTGTATCGGGCGGGCGAGGCCATCGTGGTGGCGGATAATCTGTGCCCACATCGCGGGGTGCCGCTGAGCATGGGCAAGGGCGACGGCCGGACCATCGCCTGTGCCTATCATGGGTTCGTTTTCGGTGCCGAGGGACGGTGCAGGCATGTTCCGGCCAATCCGGACAATAATATCCCGCCCCGGCTGCATCTGCGGACCTATCCGGCGGTCGAGCGCTACGGGTTGATCTGGACCTGTCTGGACCCCGAAGGCGAACCCGCCATTCCGCCGATGCCGCATTGGGACGAGGCGGCTTTCCAGCGGATCACCTGCCCCTGGATCGACATCGCGGGGTTTGCCGGACGGCAGGTGGAGGGGTTCATTGACGTGGCGCATTTCGCCTTCGTCCACACCGAAACCTTCGCCGATCCGAATAATGCGGTGGTGCCGCCTTATATGCCGACCCCGACGCCGACCGGCTTTGAGGCCGAGTATCGGAGCAGTGTCGGCAATTATCCGATCGGGGTGTCGGATCGGGGGCGGTCGGGGTTTGAGTGGCTGCGCCATTTCCGCGTGCATGTGCCCTTTACCGCCACGCTGGAGATTCATTTCCCCGATGAGGGGAGGCTGGTGATCATGAATGCGGCTTCGCCGGTTTCGGCGCGGAAGACGCGGATGTTCGCGCCGATCTGCCGCAATGTCGACCGGGATCTGCCGGTCGAGGATGTGTATGCGTTCAATCGCCGGGTCTTTGAGGAGGATCGTGCCATCGTCGAGGCCCAGAAGCCGGAGAACCTGCCGCTGGACCCCGCGCTGGAGGCACATGTGATGGCCGATCGCAGTTCCATCGCCTATCGGCGGGCGTTGCGGGCGCGGGGGTTCAGCCGTTTCTTTACGGCATGAGGGCGGCGGGGCTTGTCGGCGCCTGAGTCTTCGGCAAGGAGAACAGGCGGTTCCGTAACGTGAAGGAAGGGCGTCTTGTTCCTCCGGCAGTTGACCTATCTCGTGGCGCTTGATCGGTTTCGCCATTTTTCGCGCGCGGCGGAACATTGCGGCGTGTCGCAGCCCGCGCTTTCGGCGGCGATCCGGCAGCTGGAGCATGAACTGGGTGTGACCATCGTCCGCCGTCGGCAGCGGGTGCAGGGGCTGACGCCGGAGGGCGAGCGGGTGCTGGCCTGGGCGCGGCAGAGCCTCGCCGCGCTGGACGGGTTGCGGCAGGACGCCGGATTTGCCCATGAAGAGGCCGGAGGCAGTCTGGCCATCGGCATCATGCCGCCAGCCCAGCAACTGGCGCCGCTGCTGATGGAAAGCCTGCGGGCCGCGATACCGGCGCTGCATCTGGAACTGACCGTCGCCGCGCATGGCGACATCCTGCGGGGCCTGTCCGAACAGCGGTTTGGACTGGGGATCGTCTATCTCGACCAGTTGCCGGCCGGGGGGCCGTTCGAGGCGCATGAGCTTTACGTGGAGCAGCATGTGCTGGTGGGCGGACCGGGCATTGTGATGCCGGGGCGTGTGCGCTGTTCGTGGGGTGATGCGGCCGGGTTGCCGCTGTGCCTGCTGGATCGGTCGATGCGCAGCCGGCAGATCGTCGATCGCGGCTTCGCGGAGGCGGGTGTCGTGCCCGATGTGCGCTTCGAGACGAATGCGCTGGACCTTCTGCATGCGGAACTTCGGGCGGGGCGCCTGGCCTCGATCCTGCCGGTGGCGGCTTTGCCGCCGCGCACGGATGGTACCCCGCTTCAGATCCGGCGGCTCGATCCGTCGTTGATGCCGGCGGTCGGGCTGGTGCGGGTGCGGCAGCCGATGACCAGCGCATTGATGGCGCGGTGCTGGCATGTGGCGTCCGGTCTGGTGCTGACGGATGTGCTGACGATGGAGGAAAGGCGTTCTTTTTTGAAAAAAAGAACCAAAAAACTTTGATTCATTTGGGAGTTTTTTTGCTGGGGCGCGCGATGGCCCGGGCCTATCCTGAATTTCGTGTGTTTGGTGTGATGCTGGAGAAGGAGAAGCATCATGTCCCGACGCAAGAAGCCCGTGATCCCTGACGACGTACTGGACCAGGTTCTGGC
>NZ_JABEQN010000046.1 GCF_014174165.1 Gluconacetobacter dulcium
TCGAACGGCACGGATTCATGTCTCCCAACGCAGTCCGAGCCAAGGCTCTGGCCAATGCGGCTATCGCCGCTTAGGCTTCAACTAACTGTCTCAAAAACCGAGGCCGGTACAGCTCCGAGAGCCTTGTTGAGATGCTCGCGTACAGCGGTCGCTCTGTCAGGATGCTCCAGATAGTTACGGGGATCACAGACCTGTTCGATAATCCGGGTGAGATAGACCTCAGCATTACCATCAGGGTGGTTAGCGACCCTGCGGAGGAAGTCAGTTGTAGCCGGGATACGCGAACTCGCGCCGATACGCATATCGAGGCCACAGTTGAGAAAGAACTGCTCGATTTTAGGGCCTGAGCGATAGATCCCGATTGGGGATGCATTATCGTTTCCAGCACCGCCCGTGATCGTATCGACCAAAGCTTTGATAACAAACGGAGAGAACTTGCCGGTCATGGCTTCATCGCGAGCAGGGTGAGAACGGTCTGTTTTCGATCCATCCAGGCGGCTGCTACCTGACTGCGCCATGCAATCATGTCATGGATCCGTTGATAATCATCGGCGATATTGCGAGTGAAGATTGGTTCATGATGCGCGATCCGGTTCCTCAGACGTCGAATGATCTGGAGGTCCGCATAGGCCGCTGCCCGCAATTGCGGGATCGTTTGTCCTGATGGTGCTCCGGGGAAACAGGTAAGCAAATGCGTGTTCCAGATGCGGGTGTCCTGACCGGCAGTGAAAATGTTCTCCCAGAATGCAAACTTTAATTCGGCTATGATCTTGCCGGTTGTGGGCAGCGTCGAGGCGCGTGTCTGAAGATCGATCGCCGGGTTATATCGCACCCGACCCTTCGGGCGAGGCAGGCTTCTGATGAAACCATTGTTCCATGGCCAGTTGGCACCATGGACACGCTCAATGGCTTCAGCGATGCCATTGCGGACAGCAACCTCGCAGACCTGAAGCGGGATGATCAGCGCCGATGAAACATCGAGATTCCACTCATAAAGCGCGAGAGCCTTTTCCCGGTCGTTGCCCATGGCTTGCAGGTAGGTTGCAAAGCGTGGTGCGGAAATGACGACGGGCAGATCCTGTATCTCGGCCGGGGAGAAAGGCAATGAGGAGTTCCTGTAGGCTCGATATTGACGGTGGCATCAGAGCCACGATATAAGAAGGCAGAGGCTTTGAGAACGCGGGCGTATGCCCCCCCTCATCGTCCAAGGATATATTAAGGCCCGCTGAAAGGCGGGCCTTTTTCTTTTTATATTGCCCGTCAAGCGCCTTGGCCAGAGTGACTATGGCGGCCAGTTCAAAGTGTTGGAAATTCATCGCTCAGGAAGCCGTGCCGTGTGTGCAATGCGTTCACCGCATCAATCACATGGTTGAACTTCCGCTGTTCCTCCGTGCATTGCTGATCGACGGTATCGTCAGACGGTGGGAAGAAGGGCGACGATCCGGTCATGGCGCGACTCCGTCCGGGGATATTCCGCGTATGATGGGGGCCTTTGGCTGTCGTCCGCAACGTGCAAGTATTTTTTCGCTCCTGTACGCACTGGTACGACAGGTGACACAGAACGCTTGCTTCCCGGAAAATCCCAGTTCTTCGCTGTCTCCCATAACGAGGGGAGGACACGATGGACCAGCCGGGAACACGGATCCAGTGGGGACAGGCGCTCGTGGTCCTGTCCATGATCGTGCTGTCCTGGTGGACAGCGACACAATGGACGGCCTGGGAACTGGCGTTCCAACCGGAACTCGGCCGGCCGTGGTTTACGGTCCTGCATCGCTGGCCGGTCTATGCCCCACCGCTGTTCTTCTGGTGGTGGTATGAGTTCGACGCCTACGCCCCGGCGGTGTTCGCACGTGGCGCCTGGATCGCGGGTTCCGGTGGGGTGCTGGCCTTCATGGCGGCGGTGGCGCTGTCCGTCCACCGCGCCCGTGAAGCGAAGCGGGCCGCGACCTATGGGTCCGCCCGTTGGGCCGAAGACGCGGAGATTCGCGCGGCGGGGCTGCTGGGCGAAGATGGCGTCGTACTGGGCAAATACGGCCGGGCCTATCTCCGGCACGATGGTCCCGAGCACGTCCTGACTTTCGCACCGACGCGCACCGGCAAGGGGGTGGGCATGGTGGTCCCTACACTCCTGACCTGGCCGGGCTCGGCCATCATCCACGACATCAAGGGGGAGAACTGGCAGATCACCGCCGGCTTCCGCGCGATTTTCGGGCACGTGCTGCTGTTCGATCCCACCAACCCGGCGTCCTCGGCCTATAACCCGCTGCTGGAAGTCCGGCGCGGGGCGTCAGAAGTTCGCGACGTGCAGAACATCGCCGACATCCTGGTCGATCCCGAAGGCTCGCTGGAGCGGCGGAACCATTGGGAAAAGACCTCCCATGCTCTGCTGGTCGGGGCGATCCTGCATGTGCTCTATGCCGAGGACGACAAAACCCTCGCCGGGGTGGCGAAATTCCTCTCCGACCCGAAACGGTCGATCGAGGCGACCCTGTCCGCCATGATGCGGACATCGCATCTCGGGAAGGCCGGGCCGCACCCCGTCGTGGCTTCGGCGGCACGGGAACTGCTCAACAAATCGGACAATGAGCGCTCCGGCGTGCTGTCCACCGCCATGTCGTTTCTTGGCCTCTACCGCGATCCTGTGGTGGCGACGGTGACCAGTCGATGCGAATGGCGGATCAGTGATCTGCTGGAGGGGGACCGGCCCGTCTCGCTGTATTTCGTCATCCCGCCTTCGGATATCAGCCGCACCAAACCGCTGATCCGCCTGATCCTCAACCAGATCGGGCGGCGGTTGACGGAGGATCTGTCCGGCCGGAAGGGACGGCGTCGCCTGCTGCTGATGCTCGATGAGTTTCCCGCTCTTGGCAGGCTGGATTTCTTTGAGAGCGCGCTGGCCTTCATGGCGGGCTACGGAATCAAGGCGTTCCTGATCGCCCAGAGCCTGAATCAGATCGACAAGGCATACGGTCAGAACAACAGTATTCTCGACAATTGCCATGTCCGGGTCAGTTTCGCCACCAACGATGAGCGCACGGCAAAGCGGGTATCCGATGGTCTGGGAGTGGCCACGGAAATCCGGTCGCAGAAGAACTATGCCGGGCACCGGCTGTCGCCCTGGCTTGGGCATCTCATGGTCTCACGGCAGGAGAGCGCGCGTCCCCTGATGACGGTGGGTGAGGTGATGCAGCTTCCGGCGCGGGATGAGGTGGTCATGGTGGCGGGTTGTCCCCCAATTCGCGCGCGCAAGGCACGGTATTTCCGGGACCGCCGGTTCGTCGAGCGCGTTCTGCCGCCGCCGGATCCCACGCAATTGGCACGGCCTGTACGACCTGATGACTGGAGTGGCCGCGCGCTTCCTGCCACCCCGTCGCCGGAGAAAACGTCGGCGGCAGAGCCTGACAGGCCCGACGATGCCGATAGCGATGAATCGCTCGGCACGGGGCGGAAGTGGTCGCGCGAGCATGACCCGGCGGATAACGACAAACGCAAGCGGCGTGCGGCACCGGACCTTTTTGGTGAGGAACCGCGACAGGATCCAGTAGCGCGGGACCGCGCTGACCTGACGCGGATTGCCCGACAGGCCGGGCTCGACCGTGGCAATGACCTTGGGTTGTGAGGGCGCAATGAGAACATTCCCGAAGAAGGCGCGGCTGTCGGTGTATCTGGAACCGAAACTGCTCGATGCCCTGACCGCCCATGCCGCGCGGCGCGATCTGTCCCTTTCCTTGGTGGCGGAAGCCGCCATCGCATCCTTCCTGTCGCCTGATGCCGATGAGCGGCGGGAAGCAGCGATGAGCCGCAGGCTGGATCGTCTCGACCGGCAGGTCGCCCGCATGGAGCGTGATCTCGGGATCAGCCTTGAGACGCTGGCTCTGTTCATCCGCTATTGGATGACAGTCAGTCCGCCCTTGCCGGAACCAGCGGCAGCGGCAGCGCGGGCGCAGGGGGCGGAACGGTATGAAGCGTTCGTGGCCGCGCTTGGACGGCGACTCAGTCGGGGACCGGTCTTCCGGCAGGAGATTCCCGACGACGTGCCATCTGACGCCAGTTAGGGGGCGTCCCGGCGTCGGTCAGTCCCGTTGCGTATTCTACGATGTTTTCGGCAGTTCCCCCGCCTTGGCACCGGCGCGATAGCCACTTTGTCGTTCGATCATCCAGCCCGGATATTCCGGCGGCAGGGCGCTGACCGCATCCAGCGTCGCCAGATCTTCTGGGGACAGCGTGACGGTGGTGGCCGCGATATTGTCCTGCAACTGGTCCGGACGTTTCGCCCCGATGATGACGCTGGTTACCACCTTGCGGTGCAGCAGCCAGGCGATGGCGATCTGCGCGACGCTGCGGCCGTGCGTCTCGGCGATCGGGCGCATGGCGTCGATCACGGCGAACGCGCGATCGCGATTGACCGGCGGGAAATCGAAGCTGGCGCGCCGACCGTCACCGCTGACCGATGTGCCGTCCCGATGGTATTTGCCTGACAGTAACCCGCCCGCCAGCGGGCTCCAGACCAGCAGTCCCACCTGTTCCTCATCCAGCATCGGCGCGATCTCGCGCTCCAGATCGCGTCCAGCGACGGTGTAATAGGCTTGCAGCGAGCGGATCATCGCCAGGCTTTTGCGCTCGGCGATGCCCAGCGCCTTGCTGATCTGCCAGGCCGCCCAGTTGGAGACGCCGACATAAC
Organism: Gluconacetobacter dulcium; assembly: GCF_014174165.1. GTDB lineage: Bacteria > Pseudomonadota > Alphaproteobacteria > Acetobacterales > Acetobacteraceae > Gluconacetobacter > Gluconacetobacter dulcium. The sequence continues at coordinate 4,682 of NZ_JABEQN010000046.1, forward strand.
GGACGGCTCCGGAGCGGACCAGCGTATCCAGCGCCTCCATTGTTTCCTCGATCGGGGTGATCGGATCCACGCCATGGATCTGGTAGAGATCGATATGGTCGAGTTGCAGCCGCTTCAGGCTGGCATGGCATTGCGCGATGATATGCGCGCGTGAGGCGCCACGGGCGTTCGGACCGTCGCCCATCGGTCCCAGCACCTTGGTCGCGACCACGATGTCATCGCGCGCCACGCCAAGGTTGCGCAGGGCCTGGCCGGTGATCTGTTCCGACAGTCCGTTGGAATAGACGTTTGCCGTGTCGAGGAAGTTGATCCCGGCATCAAGCGCGGCGCGGACCAGACCATCCGCGCTCTCCTGTGCGAGACCGCCGATCTGCTCCCAGATGCCTCCCTGACCGCCGAAGGTCATGGTGCCGAGGCAGAGTTCCGAGACCAGGAGGCCAGTACGGCCGAGCGGATTGTATTTCATGGAATGATATCTCCGCGAAAAAGACGGACCGCATGATGCGGCGTGGCGGCATGGTGCTCCCTGGGAGGGGCATCGCGGTAGGAAAATCCCATCGTATTCTTGCCCGATGCTATCAGAAACAGAAACCGTGCCTTGTGCGCCGTTATTCTCACGGGCAGCTTGATGGCGGAGGGTTAGGGATGTCTGCGATCGATCATCTGCGCGATCTTATCGGACGGCACGCGGCCGGGCGGCGCACGCCGACGGCCGTGCCCGGACTCATGCTGTTCCATTCCGAAAGCCGGTCGGTGCCGCTGAACTGTATTTACCGCTCCCGGCTCTATCTGATCGTCCAGGGTCGCAAGCGGGTCGAGCTTGGGCAGCATGCCTTCACCTATGACGACAGCCATTACCTGATCACGACAGTCGATCTGCCGGTCAGCAGCGCGGTGATCGAGGCCAGCCCGCACCAACCCTATCTGGCGCTTAGTATCGATTTCGATCCGACGATGCTGGCGGACCTGCTGCTGTCGGCACCCGTTGGCGGGGGCAGAGGGGCGGGGGAGGAAGCCGGTCTGGCCGTCGCATCACTGGACGAGGCGCTGCTGGATTCCGTGCGCCGCCTTGTCGCGCTGCTGGATACACCCGGCGATATTCCGGTTCTCGCCCCGCTGGTGCTGCAGGAAATCTATTACCGCCTGCTGACCGGGCCGCTCGGCGCCCGGCTTCGGGCGATCGCGGTGGCGGACAGCCACCTGACCCGGATTGCCGGGGTTATGGCCTGGATGCGCGCGCATTACGCCGAGGATTTCGGAATCGACGAGTTGGCGCGTCTTGCCGGCATGAGTGCGCCTTCGCTGTTCCGGCATTTCAAGGCAGTGGCGCTGATGAGTCCGATGCAATATCGCACCTGCATCCGGTTACAGGAAGCGCGGCGGCGTCTGGTGGCGGACGGTGACGACGCGGCGGAAGCTGGCTTCGCCGTGGGTTACGACAGCCCGTCCCAGTTCAGCCGCGATTACCGGCGCATGTTCGGGACACCGCCGGCCCGTGATGCCGCCCGGCTGCGGGGGGATTCTATGCTCCTTGCGCAGGAGGTCGAGGCAGAGCGCCTCTCCTGAACGTGTCTGCCGGTTTCGACAAACCGTCAGGAGCAAGTAAAACCCGCATCCGTTACGATCCTGTACGATCGAGGGAAAATGCTGTTGAAAACGGGAGAAAACAGCACTCTCTAATGATCCCCGTCGTCGTCCGGAGAGGCCGGGTGACTTGACCGGACGGGGATTTTCATGGCGGTCACATCGATTGAAAGCGCTGCCCGACAGCGTGGAATTTCCATGCTGCGCACGGCGATGGGATCGGCCATTGCCCGGCACCTCGCAGACCCCGCCGTCGTTGAGGTGATGCTCAACCCGGATGGGCGGTTGTGGATCGACCGACTGTCCGAGGGGCTGGCCGACACGGGTGAGACGATTGCGCCCGCCGATGCCGAGCGCATCGTGCGGCTGGTCGCGCACCATGTCGATGCGGAGGTGCATGAAGCGGCACCGCGTGTTTCGGCGGAACTGCCGACCGGGGAGCGGTTCGAGGGATTGCTGCCACCCGTGGTGACGGCCCCAAGCTTTGCGATCCGCAAACCCGCCGTCGCCGTGTTCACGCTCGACGATTATGTCGCTGCCGGGATCATGACCGCAGGGGAGGCGGCGTTCCTGCGTCGCGCTGTTGCAGACAGGAAGAACATCCTTGTCGCGGGTGGCACATCCACCGGCAAGACCACGCTGGTCAACGCCCTGCTGGCCGAGGTCGCGAAAACAGATGACCGCATCGTGTTGATTGAAGACACGCGGGAACTGCAATGTCGCGCGCCAAACCTCGTGTCACTTCGCACCCGCGACGGAGTGGTGTCGCTGTCTGAGTTGGTGCGATCAGCGCTCAGGCTGCGACCTGACCGTATCCCGATCGGCGAAGTGCGCGGTCCCGAGGCGCTGGATCTGCTGAAAGCGTGGGGCACGGGTCATCCCGGTGGGGTCGGCACGCTGCACGCCGGTACCGCCATCGGCGCGCTGCGTCGCATGGAGCAGCTGATCCAGGAAATCGTCGTCACCGTCCCACGCGCCCTGATCGCCGAGACGATTGACATGATCGCCGTGCTGTCCGGCCGGGGCAATGCTCGTCGCCTGTCCGAACTCGCCATGGTGGACGGGCTCGACCCTGTCACCGGTGACTACCGCATCCATCCTTTCCAGAACATGGGAGAACACCAATGACCAACGCGCCGTCTCGTGTGCGCCGTCACGCGCCTACCCTGTCCACCATCGCCCTGCTGTCGATCGTCTGGTGTTCCTCCGCGTTGGCCTCCGGATCGGACATGCCGTGGGAAGAGCCGCTCAACCAGATTCTGGAATCCGTGCAGGGGCCGGTGGCGAAGATCATCTCGGTGATCATCATCACCGTGACGGGCCTGACCCTGGCCTTTGGCGAAAGCTCGGGAGGTTTCCGGAAATTGATCCAGATCGTGTTCGGGCTGTCCATCGCCTTTGCGGCGTCCAGCTTCTTCCTGTCGTTCTTCTCCTTCTCGGGCGGAGCGCTGATCTGATGGCGAGATATGACGATGACGCGGTGCCGGGCTTTCATGTCCCGGTGCATCGCTCCCTGACCGATCCGATCCTGCTGGGTGGTGCGCCACGCGCGGTCGCCATTGCCAATGGCACGCTGGCCGCCGCGATAGCACTCGGCCTGCGGCTGTGGCTGATCGGTGCCGCGTTCTGGATCGTCGGCCACACGTTGGCGGTCTGGGGCGCCAGGCGCGATCCGTTCTTCATCGAGGTCGGGCGGCGGCATCTACGCTACCCCGCCTGGCTTCGGGTATAGGGAGATCGCCCCAATACTGTTCACTTAGAGGGTATAATGACGATATTGGGGCGATAGGGTGGAGGCCTGCCACGATGGCGACGAGGATAACGTGGTTTGAGCCGCTTGACGCCGCGGTG
>NZ_JABEQN010000047.1 GCF_014174165.1 Gluconacetobacter dulcium
GCACCCAAGACCATCCTTATCGCCATCGCACGCCAGCTTCTCGTCATCCTCAATGCCATGATCCAGAAAGGTCAGACTTTGCAGATCACATGATCAACACAGTTGCCCCCATGTGCAGACGGTCGCACCACGCCACTTATGAAGCGTGGACCAAAAAGGAGAAAATACCCCGTGAGCATCCCCGTCCTGCATATCCTCAACGACAAGGGTCCTACCGTCATCACCGTCGGTGTCGAGGAACCCGTCACGGCGATCGCCCGCCTGCTGGCCGAACGCCATATCGGCGCCGTACCGGTCGTCGACACGGCCGGCCACCTTGCCGGCATGGTGTCGGAGCGCTCGATCGTCGATGCCCTGGCGCATCACGGCGCGCGGATCGAGGGCCTGACGGCGCGCGACATCATGACCCGCGAAGTCCCCACCGCAACCCGATCGGAGGATATTCACTCGGTTGCCCGCAAGATGACCCGCCGCCATAGCCGCCATGTGCCCGTCCTCGATGGCAGCGGCCATCTGGTCGGGCTGGTCAGCATCGGCGACATCGTAAGAATGCGACTGGAGGAAGCCGAGAGTCTGGCCCGCGAGATGCGCGCCTACGTCATGCAGGAGAGCAGTCACGCCCCAATGCCGCCCCAACCGTTCGTCTCCTGAGCCCCTGAACGCGGGCGCCCGAACCGCCGGCCAATAGCATCCCGCCGCCGGACCATGGTATGCACCCTTCCTCGCAGAGAGGAAGGATGCTCCCCTTGCCCGATCCCCGGCGCGGGCCTGCCCCGGTCCGTTCCCCCTAGGGCATTTCCGGCCAGTTGGCCGAAGTCGATCTGCGCCTGCTGCGTGCATTCCGCACCGTGGCGACGCTTGGCGGTTTCGCCACCGCCAAACTGGCGCTGGGTAAGAGCAAGTCGTCGATTAGCATCGACATCTCGTCCCTGGAACAACGACTACGCATCCGCCAGTATCGTCGGGGCCGCGGCGGCTTTGCCCTCAAGCCGGAAGGCCGCGAGGTCCTGAACGCAACCGACGACCTACCGCGCGACATCGGCCGCTTCCGCGACCGGATCAAAATCGCCATCGGAGGCTTGCTCCACAAGCTCCAGCAGCGCCATCTTCTCATCGGTCATCGTCAGGTCCTTCAGGTTCGTTGTCGCATTCGAACCCTATCAAAGACCGGTCGTGGCCGCCTCAGCAGCCAATCTCGCTCCTACACCACGCTACGGAACGCATCGAAGGGGCATGATGAGAGCGACCCCCCCGCCCTCATGTACCAGATCAAAAAAAAGGTGCGGGATAGACCCGCACCTTCAGATTCATACCCAGGAATTTCCGGACACGGAACCGATAGATTCCCGAACGGCTGCTTATTGGAACGGCAGATAGCGCATCGACAGGAATACCATGTTATCGTCCGTATGCGGTGCGCCGCCAGCACCACGGAAGCCAGCAACGTCCGTATAGGAATACTGCATACCGAACTGAAGAGTGCCGTAATCACCCTGCATGTAGCGCCACCAGAAGCCGAGCGTGCCCTGCGTCACCCTTTTGATGTTGGCGCCACAGGTTGCCGCAGCAGCCCCTTCGACATCGCATCCGGTCGTCACATAATTCGGGTTGCCATAACCATATGCCGAATTACCGACGTTGAAGAATCGACCGCTCAGAATATCTTCCATGCCGCCGTAGGCATAAATATCAAGCGCCTTGATCGGATGGCCAATCAGGCCCGCCATGACCTGCGCCTCGGGCATCGCAACCGGTGTTCCAAAACGATTGGTTGTGGCATCGGCAAGTGACGACGTTCCATAGCGTCCGACGCCATCGCCAACCAGACCCGACGCCTGAAAGTCGAGTTTATGTTTCACGATGGGGATCAGCATCGCGCCACCGCCGCCGCCGCCTACCGTGACGTGGCTTCTGCCGTGGCCCAGATAGCTCACGCGATCATGGAAGAAGCGCATCATGCCCAGAGCCTCGAAGTGACCGAACGATTCGTCGGCCGTGGCTTTGAGAATGATGTCGGGCGCGATGTCGTCAGAATACGTGGTGTCGGAATTCTCGACCTGGCCGCCCGGATTATTGATGGTGACGGCCGTCGAACCCGGCGGCTTATACGTCGTTCCACCCCATACGGCCTGCGGGTTTTCCAGCGCCAGACCCACATGATATTCGCCGTGATTGAAGCCCTTTACGACGCGAACGCCCGTATTGCGCGTCCATGTAAAGCCTGGAAGATACTGCGCGTCGATGACCAGGGGGATATTCTCGTCACGCAGACCCATGCCCTTTTTGAACATGGTCGCCATCGACCACATCTGACCACCCGACACGTACCATTCGTTGGCCTTGTCTTCCAGCGACGCATACATCAGGCGTGAACGCAGCACATAGGAATTCGATTGCCGGGAGTTGGAAGACGAGCCAGCTCCCTGGAAATCGAGTTCGGTATAGCCCGCGACATGCAAATGGTTGTTCAGATCCCCTTCGACCAGGCCGGCAAAACGGCTCTGGCGCTCTGTCTGATGAAATTCATTCATATGAGCGTTGGGGGAATTCATCCAGGGGATCGCAGCGAAATTCGAGCTGATGTCTGCGGTTTCGTTCCTGGACCGATAGATGCCAGCCATTTCAAAGAAGCCGCCGAGCGTGATCTTGACGCCACCGATCTTGAACTGCCCTTTGTGCAGCGGCGCATTCGGACCGCCGCCACTGATTGGCATGCCGGTAACACGCGCATAACCGGTCTGGTTGGCGTAGCTACCATTTCCGCTCCCCACGAGAATACCCGGCCTTGCCGGCGCGGGCTCCCCGATGCGGATATCCTTTGCCGTATTCGGCGACATTTCCGAGTGATGTGTCACAACACGCCGAACGGCCCGAACATTTTTGTCGGTCTCGCCCAGCCGGGCTTTCAGGGCCTTGATCTGGCCCCGCATCTCCAACATCTCCTCACGCAGTTCACGCATCTGCGCGCTCTGAGAGTCGGCTGCCGCCGCTGAATGGATCGTAGAGACGGTACCCAGCAGTGCCGTACTGCAAAACAAGGCGGAAAGAGAGGATCGCAGACGCATGTCATCCGTTCCGAAAGTGAAGATGACGAACTGGTAAACTGGCCTGCTTTCTTTTGGTGTGATGATTTTATAACCGAGATGTGACAGATCAATGACAAAACGTCATAACGCACTGGAATTTATTGAAAAATACTCTGTTGCAAACATATCACACCGTTGATGGAACAGAAATGTTCGGCAATAGACTCGCAATGCATGACATAAATATTGCAACATTACGGAAGGAGACCGGATAAAAAAAGCTCTCCCCCACAAGGGAGAGAGCCAACAAAAAAAGGCGAGGACCGAAATCCTCGCCTGTCCATACTGATAGGACTTACCTTTTTACCAGGCAGCGCGCACAGCGGCCTTCACCGAAGCCGGCAGGACGACATAATCCAGACGACGGGCAGCCGAATCGCCATTATCGAAGGCCCAGCCGAAGAATTTCCGCACCGCAGCGCCCTTATCGGCATCTTTCGACGGCTTCGGCACCAACACGTAGGTCGCGGAAACGATCGGCCAGGCGCCCTGGCCCGGCGTGTCCAGCAGGTCGACCGCGAAGTTCGTCGCGCCCTTCCAGTCGGCGGCACCGGCGGCCTTGGCAAAGCTGTCGAGGTTGGCGGTGACGAAATCACCGGCCTTGCTCTTGAGCTGCACCGTCGTCATGTGGTTGCGGCTGGCATAGGCGTATTCGACATAGCCAATGCCGCCTTCGGTGTTGCGGACGGAAGCCGCCACGCCGTCATTGCCACGGGCGCCCACACCACCCGGCCAGGCGATCGAGCTGCCGGCACCGGCGGCATCGTGCCAGGACTGCGATTCACGCGACAGATAGGAGGTGAACACGAAGGTCGTGCCCGAACCATCCGCGCGATGAACCGTCGCGATGGGCAGGTCCGGCAGCTTCAGCCCCGGGTTCAGCGCCGTGATCTTCGGATCGTTCCAGGAGGAAATCGTGCCTGCATAGATGCCGGCCAGCACATCGCCCGTCAGGCGCAGCGCATTGGCGTTCACACCGGGGATGTTCACCACGGGCACGATGCCGCCCATCACGGTGGGGAACTGGAACAGCGAGCCTTTTTCCAGCTTGGCGGCATCCATCGGGGCGTCGGACGCACCGAAATCGACCGTGCCGGCCAGGACCTGGTTCTGGCCCGCGCTGGAACCGACGCTCTGATAGTTCACGGCAACGCCGGTGGCGTTCTTGGCGGCCGCGCCCCAGGCTTCATAGATCGGGGCGGCGAAGCTGGAGCCCGCTCCGGTGATGTCGGCGGCGTGCGCGACGGAAAGGGCAGCCGGACCGGCCGCAACCATAAGAGCGGCAAGGAATTTGACAGGACGACGCATCGGGTTCCGTTCCTGAACGAGCGTGACAGACAAACCCGGCAGCGGCGATAAGGCGTTGTGGCACGCTTCTCCCGGGTGCCCCCTCCTAGCCCGGATCAGCAGGCTGAGGGAATGATGTGTCCATGACAGTTTCATGACGTTTCGGAGACACGCCGTCGCCGAACGGAAACCAGACGGTAAAGGCCGTTCCCTTCCCCACCGCGCTTTCCACCGTCAGCCGCCCCTCGTGCCGGTCGATGATATGCTTGACGATCGCCAGGCCCAGCCCGGTCCCGGTCCGCCGGGGCGAGTTGCCCTCCACGCGGTAAAAGCGTTCGGTCAGACGGGGCAGATGGCGTGCCTCGATCCCCGGCCCGTTATCGGTTACCGTGAAGGCGATTCCCTGCCTGACTCCGCCACCTGGGGCCGCCCCCTGGATCTTGCCCGCGCCCACCACGCCCATCAGCGCCGCCGGCACCGTCTGGCGCACGCGCAGGCCGATCGTCACCGCACGATCGCGTTCATCCGATCCATATTTGATCGCATTCTCGATCAGGTTCAGCAGCACCTGCACCACCTGATCGGCATCGCCGGCAAAATCCTGGAGGCCGGCGGGCAGATCGACGTTCAGGGTGGCCGGCCCCCCATCCAGCAGGGGCGCGGCTTCGTCGCGCACCCGCGAGACGATCGCGGCGGGGCTGACCGTGCCGCGCGGCTTGCGATGCTCGATCATCTGCACGCGCGACAGCATCAGCAACCGGTCCAGCAGGCGCTGCATGCGGGCCGCCTGCCCGGCCATGACTCCAAGAAAGCGCTGCTGCGCCTGCGGGTCGTCGGCGGCCGGCCCACGCAGCGTCTCGATAAACCCCGTCAACGCCGCCAGAGGGGTGCGCAGTTCGTGGCTGGCATAGGCCACGAAATCGGTCCGCATGCGTTCCAGCGCATCGCGTTCGCTGCCATCCTGAAGGGTTGCCAGCACGACCGACTGGCCCGCCCCGATGCTGATCCGGCGGAACTGCCCGCGCACCGCGCGGCGGATCGGCACATCCAGCATCATGTCCACTTCGACCCGCTCACCGTCCCGCAATTCGAGCACAGCGGAGAGCGGAGCCGGATGGCGCATGATCGCGCCGAGACTGTCGCCGAACAATTCCCACGCGCCCGGCCCGGCATGCAGGATGCGCCCCCCGGCATCCAGCACCAGAACAGCCGCCGGCACCAGGTCCAGCGTCTCGATCATGCGCGACAGGACATCGGCCGAGGGGGGCGCTGCATGCACGGAATCCCCCCTGGCCACCGACATGGTGGCGGCCCGCCGACTGGCGATCATGCGCCACCCCATGACGGCCGCCGCCAGCACGCCGATGCCCGCCACGATATTCTCGGCCACGATTGCGGACATGGTTCAACTCCCGGCGCGCGAAGGCCCCGCAATCAGGGGCGCGGGTCGTCCAGGGCATAGCCCGCAGCCCGGACGGTCCGGACGATATCGCCCTCGCCCGGCCCGTTCAGGATCAGCCGCAGGCGCCGGATATGCACGTCGACCGTCCGCAGTTCCACATGCACCCCACGCTCCCATACCCGTTGCAACAGATCCTCACGCGAGAAGACCTGGCGCGGATTGCGCAGGAAGAACTCCAGGATCCGGTATTCGGTCGGCCCCAGCGCCAGGGCGCGGCCGTTGCGCTCGGCCCGATGGGCGACGGTATCCATCGTCACGTCGCCAAAACGCAGAACCTGCTCCAGCGGCGGCGCACGGCGCAGCAGCGCGCGGATACGCGCCTGCAACGCCTCGATACTGACAGGCTTGACGACATAATCGTCGGCACCGACATCGAGCCCGCGAATATTGTCGGCCTCGCCGGCCCGGGCGGTAAGCATCAGGATCGGCAGCGCGCGGGTGGCCTCCTGCTCGCGCAGGCGCCGGCACACATCCAGCCCCGAGAGGCCCGGCAGCATCCAGTCCAGAATCATCAGGTCAGGCCGGCGCTCCGCGACCCGTGCCAGCGCCTGGTGCCCGTCCTCGGCCACGCCGACCTCGTATCCCATCTTTTCCAGATTATACCGCACCAGCATCAGCAGCGCGTCGTCATCCTCGACCACCAGGACATATGTCCGCCGCCCGCCGCCCGCAGTGCCTTCACCCGTATCCGTCATCGTACCCGACATCATTTCGCTTCCGTCATACCACCGGGAGACCGCGCGGTCTCGCAACCGGCAGTTGCTCGCCCGTCGCGGCGAAATAGACCCGCTCGGCGATATTGGTGGCATGATCGCCGATCCGCTCCAGGTTCTTGGCGATGAACAGCAGATGCGTGCAGGACCGGATGGTACGCGGGTCTTCCATCATGTACGTCACCAGTTCGCGGAACATGGCGGTATAAAGCTCGTCCACCGCCGCGTCGGACTGCCAGACCTCGACCGCGCGCTCGCTGTCCTGCTGGCTCATCGCGTCGATCGCCCGACGCAGATTTTCCTGCACCAGCCGCCCCATGGTGCGCAGACCACCCGGCGAAAGCCTGGCATCGCCAGCCTCCAGCCGCAGGGTGCGGCGCGCGATGCTGGCGGCACAATCGCCGATGCGCTCCAGATCGCCCGAGATCTTCATCGCCGCCACGATCTCGCGCAGGTCGCCCGCCATCGGCGCCCGCAGCGCCAGCAGGCGGATCGACAGGGTTTCGATCTCGCGCTCCAGCTCGTCCACCTGCGGATCGCGTTCCGACGCCTCCACCGCCGCGTCCTCGTCGCGGTCGACGATCGCGGCCATCGCCATCGCCATCTGGCTTTCGACGATTCCCCCCATGCGGACGAGCATGCCCCGGACCTGATCCAGTTCCTGCTCGTAGCTGCGGACGGTGTGCGCCTGTTCCTTCACCATGCTGTCTTTCCCCCTGCCCGCCGAACTCAGCCGAACCGGCCGGTGATGTAATCCTGGGTGCGCCGCTCG
>NZ_JABEQN010000048.1 GCF_014174165.1 Gluconacetobacter dulcium
TATGGTCCAGCCCGGGCGACCCGTCCCCTTCCCGTTCAGCCGGGGTGGCCACCCCGGCTGAACGGTCCTTTATCGCTCAACGCGACAAAAAAATCATAAGACAAGCCCTGACGAACAACGCCCGTTCAGCCCCGATGCAGCATCGGCCCCAGCGCGGCCCCACCGAACAGATGCACATGGAAGTGCGGCACTTCCTGCCCGGCGGCGACGCCCATATTCGCCAGCAGGCGGTATCCGTCCTCGTCCAGCCCCAGCAACCCCGCAACATGGCCGACCGCACGGGTAAAGCCCGCGATTTCGGCATCGCCGGCGGCCTGACTGAAATCGGCGAAGGAAACGTACGGTCCCTTGGGGATCACCAGCACATGGACCGGCGCCTGGGGCGCGATATCATGAAATGCCAGCGCGTAATCGTTTTCATACACCTTGCGGCACGGGATTTCCCCGCGCAGGATCTTCGCGAAGATGTTCTGCGGGTCGTAGGGACCCCGTCCGGAAACGGCCATGGACTTGCCTCCTTGCGTTATACCGCCAACGGGTCGCGGGGGCGAGCGGCCTTTTCGGCGATGCCGCTGGTGCCCTGGCGGCGCGTCAGTTCGGCCCAGACATCCGACGGATGGATGCCGGCATCAACCCACATGACGATCAGGTGATACAGCACGTCGGCGCTTTCGCCGATCAGTTCCTCGCTGTTGCCGGCGACGGCCTCGATCAGGCATTCGACCGCTTCCTCGCCGAATTTCTGGGCGATCTTGCGACGACCGCGTGACAGCAGGCGTGCCGAATGGCTCACGGCAGGGTCGGTGCCCTTGCGCGAGACGACGACGTTGAACAGTCGGTCCAGAATTTCCGCCGTCGCCACCGGTTCGGCGGGCAGGGTAGGGACAGCCTTTACGATGGCTTCAGCGGGGGCGGCCTTTTTGCGGGCGGTCTTCTTGGCGACGCTCTTCTTGCCGGCGGCCTTGGTGTCGTCGTTCTTGCGCGTGGTCTTGGGGATTTTCGGCATCGTGCCCTCGCTTGCGTATCGGCGTCGTTCAGGATCTGGCGGCTGGCGTGTGGCGCACCGGCAAGCCGGCATCCGTCAGCGCCTGCTTGACCTGCGGAATGGTGAACTGGCCGAAATGGAACACGCTGGCGGCCAGCAGGCCGGTGGCGCCCGCGCGCGCGCCTTTGACGAAATGCTCCAGGGTGCCGACGCCGCCCGAGGCCACGACCGGCACCCGCACCGCGCCGCAGGCCGCGCGCAGCAGGTCCAGGTCGAACCCGCTGCGGGTGCCGTCACGGTCCATGCTGGTCAGCAGGATCTCGCCGGCCCCGCGCTCGGTCACGTCGCGGCACCAGTCGATGACGTTGCGGCCGGTGGGGGTGCGGCCGCCATGGGTGTAGACTTCCCATGATCCGTGCCCGTCCGAGCGGGCGTCCACGCCCACCACCACGCACTGGCTGCCGAATTTGCGCGCGGCCTCGTTGATCAGTTCCGGGCGGCTGACGGCAGCGGAATTCATCGCGCATTTGTCGGCGCCGGCCAGCAGCAGGCGGCGCATGTCGTCGGTCGTGCGTACGCCACCGCCCACGGTCAGGGGCAGGAAGATCTTCTCGGCGGTGCGGTTGACCACGTCCAGGATGGTGTCGCGGTTTTCGTGGCTGGCGGTGATGTCCAGAAAGGTCAGTTCGTCGGCGCCGGCGGCGTCATAGACCGCCGCCTGTTGCACCGGGTCGCCCGCGTCGCGCAGCGAGACGAAATTGACCCCCTTCACCACCCGTCCGTTCTTGACGTCCAGGCAGGGGATGACCCGCAGCTTCAGCATCAGGACAGGATCCGCAGCGCATCGGCCGGGTCCACCCGGCCGTCATAGAGCGCACGCCCGACGATCGCGCCCTCGATTCCAGGCGCGGTGACGGTCGCGGCCCGCAGCGCGCGCAGATGCTCGATATTGCCCACGCCGCCGCTGGCGATGACCGGGATCGAGAGGCTGTTCGCCAGTTCGGCGGTCTGGGGGATGTCGATGCCGGTCAGCATGCCGTCGCGGCTGATCTCGGTGAAGATGATCGCGGCGACGCCCGCATCTTCCATCCGCCGGCCCAGGTCGATGGCCTTCATGTCCGAGGTTTCGGCCCAGCCTTCGGTCGCGACCTGCCCCGAGCGCGCGTCGATGCCCGCGACGATCCGGCCGGGGAAGGCGCGGCAGGCGGCGCGGACCAGTTCGGGGTTCTTCACCGCGACGCTGCCCAGGATCACACGGGTGATCCCGGCGGCCAGCCAGCGTTCGATGCTGTCCAGGTCGCGCAGCCCGCCGCCCAACTGCACCGGCACGGTGGCGTTGGCGATAATGGCTTCGATCGCGGCGCTGTTGGCCGACCTGCCGGCGAAGGCGCCGTTCAGGTCCACCACATGCAGCCAGCCGCATCCGGCCGCGATCCATGCGCGGGCCTGCGCGCCGGGATCGTCGGAATAGACCGTGGCATCATCCATCTCGCCCCGGCGCAGGCGCACGCAGGCGCCGTCCTTGAGGTCGATGGCGGGGTAGAGGGTCAGGCTATGGCCGGTCACGCTGGCAGGTCCTGTCGCGGGGATGGGAACGGAGGCGGCCTGCGGGTGAGCGGGGACGACCCGCTCATTGTCCTGCAGGCGCTTGGTGAAGAACAGGCCCCGCATCGTCCGCCCGTCGGCACGGGCATAGCTGGGATGGGTGCCCCATTGATAGAAGCCGAAGGCGCGGAACAGCCGGATCGCGGCTTCCTGGGTCTCGCGCACATCCAGGTTCAGGATCTGGTAGCCCATGGCCCGCGCGCATTGCTCGGCCTCCAGCAGCAGCAGCCGGCCGAGCCCGCGCCCCCTGGCATAGGGCGCGACGTACAGATGCATCAGTGTGGCGCTCATCGCCTGCGCTTCGTTGTTGCGCGGCGGGCGCACCAACTGCGTGCCTCCGACGATGACGCCGTCCAGCCGCACCACGAACAGCATGCGTTCCGGCACCATCAGCAGGCCCCGGAAATAGCGTTCCATCGCCTGGCGGCCCGGCACGTTCAGCCAGCCGAACCCGCCGCCATCCAGGATCGCGGCGTCGGTGGCCTCGCACAGTGCCTGAAGCTCGTCCTCCGTCAGCGACTGAACCCGTTCGGCGCGCGGCTGGTCGTAGGGTCTGCCGGTTCCGGTCATGCGGGACCTCCTTCGCGGGCTGGCGTCCAGCGCAGGAAGTTGGACAGGATGCGCAGGCCGACCGTCTGGCTCTTCTCGACATGGAACTGTGTGCCGGCGCGATTGCCACGGGCCACGATCGCCGGCACCGCGCCGCCATAATCGGTGGTCGCCACCAGTTCGTCGGGCACGCCGTGGCGCAGCGCATAGGAATGGACGAAATAGCCGTGGGCGTCCGCGTCCAGCCCGTCGGTCAGTGGATGGGCGCCCGGTATGAAATCCAGCCTGTTCCACCCCATCTGCGGCAGGCGCAGGCCCGGCACGTCCATGGGGGCGATTTCGCCCGCGATCCAGCCGAAACCTGGGGTGACGGCATGTTCCAGCCCGCGCTCGGCCATCAGCTGCATGCCCACGCAGATGCCCAGGAACGGCGTGCCGGCATCCGTCGCGTCGACGATGGCGGCGCGCAGCCCCGGCACGGCGTCCAGCCCGGCGGCGCAGTCGGCGAAGGCGCCCTGTCCTGGCAGCACGATCCGGTCGGCGCTCCGCACGGCCTGCGGGTCGGCCGAGATCGTCACCTCGGCGTCGATGCCGCTATCCGCCGCCGCGCGAGTCAGGGCTCGCGCGGCCGATGCCAGATTGCCGCCATTATAATCGATGACCAGGATGGATTGCGTCGCGGATGTCATGCTCAAGCCTCAGCCATGTTCCCGCGCGTGCGTGCAAGCGTGGGATTGCGCTCCAGCAGGCGTAGCATCGCTGCCTCGTGACCCTGCGCAACGACGATCGGCCCGGCGGCCAGACCGTTCAACCGCAATTCCCACGCCCTGATATCGGGGGTGCACAAGGCCAGCAGCAGATGCAGCCCGGCCCAGAAGGGCAGAAGCGGCAGATGCGCTGTCTGCACCGCACTCAGCAGGACCAGGCTGCCGGCCCCGGCCAGCAATCCGGCGATCCAGCTTCCCTGGATCACCAGCCCCAGCCAGCCCAGCAGCAGCACCCGCCAGGACAGGCGCTCTGCCACCAGGACCGGCGGCCGCCGGTCGTCCGCCCGGAACCATGTGGTATAGGTCGTCACAGCACGCCTTTGGTCGAAGGAATGCTGCCCGCCGCGCGCGGGTCGGGTTCGGCCGCCATGCGCAGGGCGCGGGCCGCGGCCTTGAACGAGGCCTCGGCGATATGATGGCAGTTCCGCCCGGCTTTCTGCGTCACATGTAGCGTCAGCAGCGCGCTCATGGCGAAGGCGCGGAAGAATTCCTCGAACAGTTCGGTGTCCATCTCGCCGATCTTGTCGCGGGTGAAATCCACCGACCAGGCCAGGAAGGGGCGGCCGGAGATGTCCACCACGACTTCGCTCAACGCCTCGTCCAGCGGCACCAGTGCGTGGCCGAACCGGCGGATGCCGCGCTTGTCGCCGATCGCGCGGACAAAGGCCTGACCCAGCGCGATGCCGGTATCTTCGGTGGTGTGATGGAAATCGATATGCAGGTCGCCCTTGGCCTCGATCTCCAGATCGAACAGGCCATGGCGCGCGAGGGCCGTCAGCATGTGATCGAAGAAGCCGATACCGGTCGCGATCCGGGACTGGCCGGTGCCATCCAGGTTCAGGCGGAGCGTGATGTCGGTCTCGCTGGTGACGCGATGAATCGTGGCTGTGCGGGCGGTATCCATGCCCGTTCTCCTACAGGAATGGGGCGCGTTAGGCCACTCTCCTATATATGTGCGCGATGCGCCACCGGCCGGGGTTCGCGTCTCTGGCCCGCAGGGGATGGATATTGGCTTCCCCTGCCTTCTGCGGCATGGTGCCGGCCAGGGCCGCGCGACCGCTGCCGGGGCCCGAGACCAAGGAGGCCCCAATGGCCGTGCTCGACAGCCTGCTGTCCCGCTTTTCGACCGACGCCCTGTCCGACCCCGCGCCCGAAGGGTCGGTGCTGGAAGATATCCTGTCCACCGCGATGCGCGCGCCCGATCATGGTCGCCTGCGGCCGTGGCGTTATGTGCTGATTCGCGGAGAGGCCCGGTCGAAGCTGGCCGAACTGGTGGTGGCCGGCATGCTGGCGCGCGACCCGGGCGTGCCGGCGGCCAAGATCGAAAAGCGCCGCGAGCGCTTCTCCACCATGCCGCTGACCATCGCGCTGGGCATGCACCTGCGCCCCGAAGACAAGATCCCGCTGATCGAGCAGGAAATGGCGGTCGCGGCGGCGGCGATGAATATCCTCAATGCCCTGCATGCAACCGGCTTCGGCGGCGTCTGGGTCACAGGTGACATGGCGGTCGACCCCGCACTGGCCTCGGCGCTGGGGTTCGATGCGCCGCATCGGCTGGCGGGCTTCCTGTTCGTCGGCACGCCCGATCCGAACCGGGCCATACCGTCTCGCCGACCGGTCGAAGGATATGTGGCGGAGTGGCATGGCGCGCCCGTCACATTCGGGGCGGACAACGAGTAACGTGCGAGAGGCCGAGATGCACAGTGACGTCACGATTATCGGTGGTGGCCCCGCCGGCCTGGCCACGGCCCTGTCGCTGGAAAGCGCCGGCCTGTCGGTCACCGTTCTGGAGCGTGCGCCGCAGGCGGCACTGGCCGAGCCCGCATTCGACGGGCGGGAAATCGCCCTGACCCATCATTCGGTCTCGGTCCTGCGGAATGCCGGGGCCTGGGCGCGCATCCCGCCGGTGGGTATCTCCCCCTTGCGTGAGGCAAGGGTGGAAACCGGGCGACACAACCACCCGCTGACCTTCGATACCAACGGCCAGGGCGTCGAGGCGTTGGGGTATCTGGTCTCCAACCACATGATCCGTCAGGCCTTGTATGAAGAGGCCATGACGCGTCCCGGTATCGTCATCCGAGCAGGCGTCGCGACGCGGCGTGTGCGGGACGAAGGCGAGAGCGTGACCGTGCTGGCGGAGGGCGGTGACGTAACATCGCGCCTGGCCATCGCGGCGGATGGCCGGTTTTCCGAAATCCGGCGCCTGCAAGGCATCGGCGCGATCGTCCATGATTTCCATCGCGCGATGCTGGTCTGTCGCATGGCGCATGAATCGCCCCACCATCATGTTGCGCTGCAATGGTTCGATGACGGTCAGACGGTCGCGCTGCTGCCCGTCAATGGCGGCGCGTCGTCGCTGGTGCTGACCCTGCCGCCGGACCAGATCGAGGCGCTACGAACGATGGAGCGCGAGCGGTTCAACGCCAACATCATGGCCAGGGTCGGCAACCGGCTGGGGGCCATGAGGCTGGTCAGCACACGCCATGTCTATCCCCTGCGGGCAGTCTATGCGCATCGCTTCACGGCACGACGCTTCGCCTTGATTGGCGATGCGGCGGTAGGCATGCACCCGATCACCGCGCATGGGTTCAATCTGGGCCTCAAGGGGCAGGATGTCCTGGCGCAGGAAATCGCGGCCGGCATGGCGCGTGATGGCGATCCGGGGTCGGCTGCGGTGCTGCGGCGCTTCTCCATGCGCCATCGTCTGACCACGGCCCCCCTGTTTGCCGCCACCAATGGCATCGCCACCCTCTATACGCGCGACGAATCACCCTTCCGGTACCTGCGCCGCGCCGGTCTGCGGGCCGCCGATTCCCTTGCACCGTTCAAGGCAGCCGTGACCAACATGCTGATCGATCGGGAGAAAACGGCCTGAAACCGCCATTTTCTGATTGGTGGGTCAGAAAAAAACGATGCGGCTCATTTTTCGCTGTTGACGGTTCTGAGGGTGGGGTGTAGATCGCTCTTCACCGCCGGGGCTGAGGTTCTTGACCTGGCGGTTTGGACCTGCTAGTTTCCTTGGCTCTGCTGGGTTGAGTGGATGGTTAGCAGAGGTCTTTGACAACAGAATATGGAATGGAAGGGATATGTTGGCGGCGTTCTGACGGCCTGCGGAAGCGGGTTGATTTGGGATTGGTTTGATCTGGGTTTAGCCTGGGTTTGATTGATGCCTGCTTGGGACGCTGTGATGCATATTTCTTTGATTTATGCGTTTTTATAGCTTTCGAGTTTGATTGCTTGGGCCTTTG
>NZ_JABEQN010000049.1:0-2500 GCF_014174165.1 Gluconacetobacter dulcium
TGGTTGCGGGGATAGGATTTGAACCTATGACCTTCAGGTTATGAGCCTGACGAGCTACCGGGCTGCTCCACCCCGCGGGGGTGAGGGAGGACTGGAAGACCTGGCGGCGACCGACTTTCCCGCGTCTTAAGACGCAGTATCATAGGCGCAGGGGCATTTCACGGCCGAGTTCGGGATGGGATCGGGTGGATCTTTCCCCGCCATAGCCACCAGGTCGTCCAGTCCACCCTTTTGAGGGGTGTGTTGGGCGTGTGAGGTTGGTGTTTTTTTGTGTGAGTGTGTTTTATGCGTGGATGATTTCTGTGCATGTGTGTTTGCCTGATTTTATCAGGCGGTGTGAGTGAGCCTATTGGGCGATTAGGACCAGTTAGCTGCACGCATTACTGCGCTTTCACATCTGGCCTATCGACGTGATGGTCTATCACGGCCCTCAGGGAGACCTAGTTTTGAGGTGGGTTTCTCGCTTAGATGCTTTCAGCGATTATCCCGTCCAAACTTAGCTACCCGGCTGTGCCGCTGGCGCGACAACCGGTACACCAGAGGTCTGTTCATCCCGGTCCTCTCGTACTAGGGACAAATCCTCTCAAGTCTCCAACACCCACGGCAGATAGGGACCGAACTGTCTCACGACGTTCTAAACCCAGCTCACGTACCACTTTAATCGGCGAACAGCCGAACCCTTGGGACCTGCTCCAGCCCCAGGATGTGATGAGCCGACATCGAGGTGCCAAACCTCCCCGTCGATGTGGACTCTTGGGGGAGATCAGCCTGTTATCCCTAGAGTACCTTTTATCCGTTGAGCGATGGCCCTTCCACGCGGGACCACCGGATCACTATGGCCGACTTTCGTCTCTGATCGAGCTGTCACTCTCACAGTCAGGCGGGCTTATGCCATTGCACTCAACAGTCGATGTCCGACCGACCTGAGCCCACCATCGCGCGCCTCCGTTACACTTTGGGAGGCGACCGCCCCAGTCAAACTGCCCACCATGCAGGGTCCCGGACCAGGCTTACTGGTCTCGGTTAGACATCAGAAACAGTCAGGGTGGTATTTCAAGGATGGCTCCACCGGAACTGGCGCCCCGGTTTCAAAGCCTCCCACCTATCCTACACAGAATGTCTCTGATGCCACTGCAAAGCTGCAGTAAAGGTTCATAGGGTCTTTCCGTCTGACCGCGGGTACCCCGCATCTTCACGGGGAATTCAATTTCGCTGAGCCGATGCTGGAGACAGCGGGGAAGTCGTTACGCCATTCGTGCAGGTCGGAACTTACCCGACAAGGAATTTCGCTACCTTAGGACCGTTATAGTTACGGCCGCCGTTTACCGGGGCTTCAATTCAGTGCTTGCACACCTCCTCTTAACCTTCCGGCACCGGGCAGGCGTCAGGCCGTATACGTCGTCTCTCGACTTCGCACAGCCCTGTGTTTTTACTAAACAGTCGCTACCCCCTGGTTTGTGCCACCCGCCGATGGTTGCCCACTGACGGGTCTCGCTTATCCCGAAGTTACGCGAGTAATTTGCCTAGTTCCTTCAGCATCGTTCTCTCAAGCGCCTTGGTATTCTCTACCAGTCCACCTGTGTCGGTTTCGGGTACGGTCTATATGCCAGAGCTATTTCCTGGAATGCGCAAAAAGCCAATCCAATCCGATAAGGACTGACAACATTTTGCATTCGTCACTTCTGGCAGGCCCAGGAATATTCACCTGGTTTCCATCGACTACGGCTTTCGCCCTCGCCTTAGGGGCCGGCTCACCCTGCGCGGATTAACCTTGCGCAGGAACCCTTGGACTTTCGGCGACAGTGTTTCTCGCACTGTTTGTCGCTACTCATGTCAGCATTCGCACTTCCGATATCTCCAGAGAGGGTCACCCCGTCTCCTTCACAGACTTACGGAACGCTCCGCTACCGCGCATACAAAGTATGCACCCACAGCTTCGGCACGTGGCTTGAGCCCCGTTACATTTTCGGCGCAGGGTTTCTAATAGACCAGTGAGCTATTACGCTTTCTTTAAAGGATGGCTGCTTCTAAGCCAACCTCCTGGTTGTTTTGGAATCCCCACATCCTTTCCCACTTAGCCACGATTTGGGGGCCTTAGCTGGTGGTCTGGGCTGTTTCCCTCTCGACGATGGACCTTAGCACCCACCGTCTGTCTGCCAGGCTAAACTTCCGGGTATTCGGAGTTTGGTTAGGTTTGGTAAGGCTTTGGACCCCCCTAGCCCATCCAGTGCTCTACCCCCCGGGGTCAACACCTGACGATCTACCTCAATAGATTTCGCGGAGAACCAGCTATCTCCGAGTTTGATTGGCCTTTCACCCCTAGCCACAGCTCATCCCCGACTTTTTCAACAGGCGTGGGTTCGGCCCTCCAGTGCGTGTTACCGCACCTTCAGCCTGGCCATGGCTAGATCACTCGGTTTCGGGTCTTCTGCCAGCAACTCGTCGCCCTATTCAGACTCGCTTTCGCTTCGCCTACACCTAACGGCTTAAGCTCGCTGCA
>NZ_JABEQN010000050.1 GCF_014174165.1 Gluconacetobacter dulcium
TCACCAATTCCCGCGTCTCCATCGAACGCCGCTGCTATTCGCGCCATGCCGCTTCCCTCCCATCGGAGAGAACCTAGCAGATTATCACTCTAAGTGAACAGTATTGGGGGGGATCGCCAGATCTGCACGGAGCGCAGCGGAGGAAGATCGGGGACACCCCATCGGGCGGCGTCAGCGCGCTGACGCGCACCCTTGCTGGCGCGAGGGCGGAGCCATTAGCCTGTTTTTACTTTGAGAGCCGCCCCAGCAGCTTCGGAAATGGCAGCCATGATTTGAGGCCTGCCCATCTTTTCGGGAATTTCGAGCAGCGGGATACCGGCCTTCTGCAAAGCCAGACGTTTCACTGCCATGCGGTCATCAGCATCGCCGGACAGGTCGTGGCCTGTGCCATTATATTCGATCACCAATACTGGCAGCCCATAGCGATCAATCAGCAGGAAATCGACACGCTTGCCGCTATAGGAACTGAAAGCCTGCTTCTGACGCGGATCTTCCGGGTCGTAAGTCGTTCTGATGAACCCACCCATCGAAACCTCGAAGGCGAAACGCCAGTCGGGCTGATATGTCCTGATCCATTCGTCGAGCGCGTAGAGTACCTGCACGGCCTCCTTGTTGACGGGACGGACGGCGCGCAGGCTGCACTGACTAATGAAATGTAGCTGATTTTGCGTGTTGGACAGGTCGTTGTCTTGAAAATATTGCCGTCGACGCTCTGCGTCCTTCTTCTGGTCGGCAGCCTGTGCTTCCAGCGTAGAAATTCGGCGACGCAAAGACGAAAGCTCTGTATCGCGTCCCGCGATCTGACGATCCAGACTCTGAAGCCGCGTGTTCCTATCAGCAATCTGCTGCCCGGCCTGTGCCAGCTCGGCCGTCGCGCGCCGCCCCCGGACGTAGAATCCGATGGCATATCCAATCGCCAGAAGAATGATCACCTTTTCCACGACCTTTGAGCCTCCCTTTTCTGCGCGATCACCGCCGATTACCGCATGGGCCGGCGTATGGTCTTCTCAAATCCCCTTGTCCTGTCCTTCATCGGTCCTGTCGCCCCATGACCGGAATGTGGACAGGATGGCACGCAGACCCGACAGGATCAGGATCGAGGTGTTCGGCCCCGCCGAGGCGGAAACGGCCGAAGAGGCATTCCGCCCGTCCGATGACGCCATCCGATCCTTGGCCCGCCTGATCGGCCGGCAGATGGCCCGAGAGCAATTTGAGCGTGCCCGCGCGCTGGAGCGGAAGCAGGCCCGACAGAGCCGATCCGGTCCCATGCGGTAGCCTCCCCTCCCCGGTCGCGTTTCCCCGGCGAAAGACCCCTCGTCGGGGTGACGTGTATTTTCCTTGTGACCATTATGGTCCCGTGATATAAGGTCAGTCAATGAGGATCATCGCCCGTCGCACGCTGAGAGAGTTCGTCGACAGCCTGGCGGGCCAGAAGGACCAGCCGGCCGTCAAGGCGGCGCTGGACGCCTGGTTCGCCGAAGTCGGCAGGGCCGTCTGGACGAGCACCGCCGATGTGAAGCGGCTCTATGCCACGGCCAGCATCGTCAGCGCAGAGAGGATCGTCTTCAACATCAAGGGCAACGCCTATCGCCTGGTCGTGGCGGTCGATTTCGAAAAAAGCATCGTCTGGATCAAATGGATCGGCACGCACAAAGCGTATGACAGGATCGACGTGACGGAGGTGGAACATGACGACTGATCTGAAGCCCATCCGCAACGAAGCGGATTATGACGCAGCACTCGACGAGGTCGGCCGGCTGTGGGGTGCCAAAAGCGGCACGCCAGACGGCGACAAACTCGACGTGCTGGCAACCCTGATCGACGCCTATGAGGCGAAGCACCATCCGATCGACCCACCCGATCCGGTGGAGGCGATCCGCTTCCGCATGGAGCAGCAGGGTCTAAGCCGCAAGGATCTGGAGCCGATGATCGGCCCGCGCAACCGGGTGGCGGACGTACTGAACCGCAAGCGGGGCCTGTCGATCGACATGATCCGCCAGTTGCATGACGGCCTCGGCATCTCCGCCGAGGTGCTGATCCGGCCCAGCCGGATGGACAAGGTCGCCTGATAGGAAACACCTCCATGACCCGCGTCGCCCTGTATGCCCGCTACTCGTCCGACAACCAGCGTGAGGCGTCGATCGACGATCAGTTCCGCATTTGCCGGGAACACGCCAAACGCGAGAAGTGGAAGGTCATTGGTGCTTATAAGGATGCGGGTATCTCCGGCGCCAGCATGATTCTGCGTCCCGGCATCCAGATCCTGTTGCAGGACGCCCAGGCCGGACGGTTCGATATCGTGCTGGCCGAGGCGCTGGACCGCATCTCGCGCGACCAGGCCGACGTCGCCACCCTGTTCAAGCACCTGAAATTCGCTGGCGTGCCGATCGTCACCCTCGCCGAAGGTGAAATCAGCGAACTGCATGTCGGCCTCAAGGGCACGATGAACGCCCTGTTCCTCAAAGACCTCGCCGCCAAGACCCATCGTGGCCTGCGTGGCCGGGTGGAAGACGGCAAATCCGGCGGCGGTCTCTGCTACGGCTACCGCGTCGTCCGCCAGTTCGACGCCAAAGGCGAACAGATCCGGGGCGACCGCGAGATCGACGCGCATCAGGCGGAGATCGTCCGCCGCATCTTCCACGACTTCGCCGCCGGCATCGGCCCTCGCGCCATTGCCAAGGCCCTGAACGATCAGGGTATCGCCGGCCCCGAGGGCAAGCTGTGGAGCGACACCACCATCAGGGGCCATGTGAAGCGCGGCACCGGCATCATCAACAACGAATTGTATGTCGGTCGGCTGGTCTGGAACCGGCAGCGCTATGTCAAAGACCCGTCCACCGGCAAGCGCGTCTCACGCCTGAATCCTGAATCAGAATGGGTGATCACGGAAGTGCCCGACCTGCGGATCGTCGATGATGCGCTCTGGCAGGCGACAAAAGCTCGTCAGAGCGTCATCGCCGAGAAATACGTCAACGTCACCGAGGCCGTGCGGGCGCATCACAAGCGGAACCGGCTGAATGGCACCCGCCGGCCAAAATCCCTGCTATCGGGTCTGCTGTTCTGCGGCCTGTGTGGTGGTCCTTACACGTTGCGGGGTTCAGACCGCTTCGCCTGCTCAAGCCATGTCACCAACGGTTCCTGCACCAACAGCCGCACCATCCCTCGCGCCGATCTGGAACGCCGCGTGCTCTCCGGCCTCAAGGACCGGATGATGGCGCCAGAGATCGCAGTCGAGGCGATGTGCGCCTATGCCGAGGAAGCCAATCGCCTCAACCGCGTGCGCCGCTCCAATGCCGATGTCTGGCAGGGTGAACAGGTGAAGGTTGAGAAACAGATCCGGGGCATTATCGAGGCCATCAAGGAGGGCATGTTCCATCCCAGTATGAAAGCGGAGATGGACACGCTCGAAGCCCGCAAGGCCGAGCTGGCGGCCCTGCTCTCCGACGTTCCTGACGCTGTGCCGGACCTGCTGCCAAGTGCTTCGGCCGTCTACGCGCGCAAGGTCGGCCGCCTGACCGAAGCCCTCAACCGCCCCGAGGAACGGCTGGAAGCCGCCGAGGCACTGCGGGCATTGATCGAGAAGGTCGTGCTGACACCCGGCCCGAACCGGGGCGAGATCGACGCGATGCTGTATGGAGAACTGGGTACGATCCTGACCTGGATCGAGCGGCAAGCCATTGGAAAGGCTGAAAAAAGAAACACTCCCGGAGCTTTGCTCACGGGAGTGTCGGTATCAGTGGTTGCGGGGATAGGATTTGAACCTATGACCTTCAGGTTATGAGCCTGACGAGCTACCGGGCTGCTCCACCCCGCGGGGGTGAGGGAGGACTGGAAGACCTGGCGGCGAC
>NZ_JABEQN010000051.1 GCF_014174165.1 Gluconacetobacter dulcium
GTCGCCGCCAGGTCTTCCAGTCCTCCCTCACCCCCGCGGGGTGGAGCAGCCCGGTAGCTCGTCAGGCTCATAACCTGAAGGTCATAGGTTCAAATCCTATCCCCGCAACCATCTGAACTTGCGATACGAACGCATCAGGAACCCCACTCCGGAAACGGGCTGGGGTTTTCGTTTGTCCACCCGACGCCACGGTCAGGATACCGGCGAGATCGCCCCGGACGTCGATCTGGAGGCCCTTGTCGGATGGCGTGAGAATGATGGCCTCGATCAGCGAGCGGATCACCTCGGCCGCTTCCTGGCGTTTCTCGTCCAGCTCGGAATGCAGCATGTCGTGCAGACGCGCGAGCTGCCGGTGGTAGAACTCCGCCATCTGGGGGTGGAGCAGGGGCGGGGGTGCCTCGGCTGTCGCGAGGAACTCTGTCAGTTCCGCCTTGCGGGCTTCGAGCTTCGATCCGCGTTCCTTGACCGTCGCGATCGAGATCGCCTCGGAAAGATAGAGGTCCATTAGGCGCTGGATGTCGCGCTCGACCCGCTTCAGTTCTGATTCCGCTGCGCCAATGTCGGCCGACACCTCCATGCGCAGCCGGTTCATCTCGTCCGTGAACGCGGTGCAGAACTCCGCGAACAGGTCCGGGTCCATGAGATGCTGGCGTAGCGCGTTTAGGACGCGCCGCTCCAGTTCCTCGCGACGCATATTGGTCCGGTTTTGGCAGGTACCCTTGTTGCGGGCTGTTGAGCAGCCGAGCAATGTGCCGGAGATCATCGAATAACCGCCACCGCAGCAGCCACATTTGCTCAGGCTGGAGAACAGGTAGCGGGGGCGGCGTTTCTCTCGGAAATGATCGGAGGACGACGTATCGCTTGTGTCCCTGCTGGCGCTGACGCTGGCCTGCCGTGCCTTGACCGCGTCCCATAGTTCCTGGTCTACGATCCGCAGCTCCGGCACCTCCTGGATCACCCATTCGGAGTCTGGATTGGGACGGGCCTGGCGCTTGCCGGTGTCGGGTTCCTTGATGAACCGTTGGCGGTTCCAGACCAGCCTGCCCACATACATCTCGTTGTTGAGGATACCGGTGCCGCGCGCCCGGTTGCCGGTGATGGTCGAGAAGCCCCACGCACCAGCGCCCGGTGCCGGGATGCCTTCGTCGTTGAGGCGGAAAGCGATGGCGCGTGGCCCCAGTCCAGCCGCGAAGTCGCGGAAGATACGACGGACAACCTCTGCCTCCACGGCATTGATAGTCCGGTCTCCCCGGATCGGCTCGCCGTTGGCGTCGAGTTTGCGTACCACGTCATAACCATAGGCGTTGCCGCCGCCGGACTTGCCCAGCTCCACGCGTCCCCGCAGGCCGCGATGGGTCTTGGCTGCGAGGTCTTTCAGAAACAGGGCATTCATCGTGCCCTTGAGGCCGACATGCAGGTGGGAGACCTCACCCTCGGAGAGCGTGACGATCCGCACGCCGGCATAATTCATGCGCTTGAAGACCCCGGCGATATCTTCCTGGTCGCGGGAGAGACGGTCCATCGCCTCGGCCAGCACGATCTGGAACCGTCCGCGCTGTGCATCGGCGATCAGCGCCTGGATGCCGGGCCTCATCAGGGAGGCGCCGGATATCGCGTGATCGGTATACTCCTCGACGATGCTCCAGCCCTGTTTCTCCGCATGCGTGCGGCAGATGCGAAGCTGGTCGGCGATCGAGGCGTCGCGCTGGTTGTCGGAGGAATAGCGGGCGTAGAGCGCGACCTTCATGGTGAGGTATCCCTTACGGTCCGGAGCGGCGGCGCTGCTCCTGTTGCTGCGACCGGAACCAGTCCCGTGCGGCACGACGAGCCATGAGGCGGACCAGCGCGATCAGGCGCAGGTCGGGGGCATTGGGTCGCAGGACGAGCCGTAATTCGGGCTCGGGCGGCCGATACGCCGGGGCAATGGACTGGATTGGTCTGTCCGTCATCGTCGCTCTCTTCCGACCGCATGGCAAGGAAAACAGACACACGATCCGGACAGATGACTGTTATTTCAATGGAAAATGGCAACATGGGACGGCGTGCCCACGCGTGCTCCAGCGTAAGGAATCGTAGTTATGGGTAGTCCCGGATACAGGCGCGTCGTACAAATACTGGCTTACGGCAGCTTCACGAGAGGGGAGGAGGCAGCGCGATATGGTCAGCTAACGGCTTCTGCATATGGCTTGCCACCTGGAATGTCGGTAGCCGCATCGTACAACATGGTCCGCACTTTCCGCTTTCTTGAGAGGGCCGCATAACTTTCCGGCGAATAGCTATTCCGGACGTAGGCAGCCGCGACTGCAAGACGGAGCCGCAATCCATAATCCCAGCCCTTGCCCCAACTCACGTCTGCCAGCACTGGCAGCAGGATGTCGCGTGCGCGCCAAGGTAACCTGGACTTCAACTCTTGCTCATGCACAGGTTCAAAAAATTTTTCTAATATTTGGCGACCTCCGTCGCCTCCTGACGAAATCCCGAGGGCTATAAGAAATGCTTGAAGAATGTCACGCTTGTCGTCGGCAAGGTCGTCCACTACGTTTTTAAGTGCAGCTATCCAAGGATCGGAGCCAGCCGAGACCACCTCTGGCGTAAGCCAACCGAGCGTATTGGCAATCTCGTAGAGTAGGCTGGTATGGTCGATTCTTCCCATGATGGTGGGGTCAAGCAGAATGCGTGGCCGCCTGACTAGCTCCTGTAGCCATGCTCTGCCTACCCTCACGTTCCCTGTGTTTGCAGCCGCAATAACCTGCGACGCTGTCTCGTATGGGAATCGGTTGAATATTTCGGAGGCAAGTCGCTCGTCATCGCGCAACAGTAGCCTGGGTACAAGTCTCCCGATGATGGAGCCATCCGGTGGGACAAGGCAAAACATCCGCACCATAGTACTGTTATCAAGCTCGAAAGCGCCGTCCTCTGCTAGCAGGTCCGGTCGGGCTTCGACCATGCGTTCCCGAACACGAGGGTAAGATTCAGTTATCGACCAAAAGCCCTCGATCGACATCGCGCCAGTGATGGCGGCAAACACCGATCTTGCGAGGGGTTCCGCCGAGTCCGCCGTGTATTCGGCAAGATGTAGGAGATCGCCGGATCGCTCCGGCCACAGCTGAGCGAGATGCCTGATGCCTGCCTCAGTTGGCGGCGGAAACACCGCTTCGCCACCTTGCGTCAAGATATACCAGAATATTTCAAGTTGTGCGCCAGGAACTAGCTTGCCATCGACCAACTCTTGCTTGAGGTGGATGGCGTCAGTTGGGTTAGGTGTGGAAGTCTCGACTAAATCTGACGTACGGTGTCTGTTGAAGCCCAACCAGGGCTGCTGCGGGGGCGGAGTGGCCGGGTGACGCAGCCCCCGCCGCAGCCATCGGAGGAC
>NZ_JABEQN010000052.1 GCF_014174165.1 Gluconacetobacter dulcium
CGCCGCTGGCAGGCAAGAGCACGCTGAACCGGCTGGAACTGAGCCGCGCGGAACCCGGTCGTTACCACCGGATCAAGCACGACCCGTCAGCGATCGAAGCCCGGTTCGTCGATATCTTTCTCGACGCTCACCGCGCCGCCCCCGGCCAGATCGTCCTGGATCTCGATGCAACCGACCATCCGATCCACGGCCATCAGGAAGAACGGTTTTTCCACGGCTATTACGACCGCTACTGTTACCTGCCGCTCTCCATCTTCTGCGGCCGACACCTGCTGGCGTCAAAGCTGCGCCCGTCGAACATCGATGGCGCGTCTGGCGCGCGGGAGGAGGTCGCCCGGATCGTCGGCCAGATCCGCCGCCGCTGGCCGCGCGTGCGGATCCTGCTGCGCCCCGTCGTCTGCTTCGCCTGTTGCCGCTCCGTCTTCCAGTCCCGGATGAACGCGGTCACGCGGGCATAAGAGCCATCATAGCCCAGCGCCACAAGATCAGAGTGAAGACGGCGCCCCGCGCGGCGCTGCTTGCGCGACTTCGCCGCCTCCAGAAACAGCCAGCTCTCCAGCTTCTCGGAAAACGGGTCCAGACGGACCGGACGCTCTGGAACCTTGAACGTCACTTCCGCCGTCTCCGCCCGAAGATATTTGCGGATCGTGTTGTGCGACAGCTTCGTCCGGCGCTCGATCTCGCGGATCGGCAGATGTTCCAAGATCAATGCCACCGACGGATCACACTCGATAACTCCATGCTGATCACTCCTCATCTCCCCGGACCAATGCGCCGGGGCCAGTGTCAGACACGGGTCAAATCTTAATGAAAATTACCGCCCCAAAAGGGTCACTTCTCAACGCAAATCAACACCAAGGAGATCAAGTGATGTCGTACGCTGCTCTCACCGCCCAGGGCCTGATCGCCCTCATCCAGGACATCCCCGCGATCGCGGACAGCATCAAGGCCCTACTGGCGCCGATCCAGGAGAGGCGCGCACCAACAGAGGCCGAGTGGGAGGCGGCCAAGGCGAGGGTCGGCGAAGCGAATCAGGCGGTTCAGGCCGGACAACAACTGACATGGGCTTCCATTCCAAAATAGAAGACCATGTATTTATCGGAAATTGCGCTGATCGACGTGGAAACATAATAAAAAAATCATGAAATAAGAAGAAATACAGAATAGTTACTCAAAAATTATCCACAATAAACGCAAAACATACCCAAAAAACTATACCGACTTCGCATCAAATATTTCATAAGCCCAATCAACAGCATCATTGGCCTCGTCTATTCCAATATCTATAGAAAAATCATAATCTGAACGGAAACGGAGTGTCATTATCTTTGCGTAATTACGCTTTGCCTCGTAGATTAGAGGATCTATATTTGCTGAATTTCTAAGTAATGATACGATATTTCTGTGTTTTACCGCTTTATCCCCCAGAGTCGGTTGGCCCATATGACCCGCGACCAAATGATAAACCGCATAATAGGCTAGGTGTATTGCCCCTCGGTACTCAGCACCAGTACAAGCTGGGTTGCGTAGAACAATAGACTCAGCCGCTTCAAGGCATTCACGAGGATCAGTCATAGATATAATATTCTCAAGAAGCAGAAATTCTTGTATAGTTGATACCGATGTATCCAACAATATCCGGATCAACTTCGCCAACGGCGACGTCTATGCGTCGTTCCCAATCCCGCAATTTCTTACGATTTTTTCGTGTATCATCATCAATGTAAACTTCAAACCAAGGAAAATTTTCTACCGGGGATTCGCTACTAAAAAAACGAACCTCCCAAATAACACCCTCTTTCTTCAGCACATGAGACAAGGCATTTTGATAGATTCCTATCGCTCTATTCACCCTAGATCTTGCCCCAGGAGCACAATCAAGAATCCGTTGAGCCTGTTCCGGAATTGAAGAAACTGTCCTCTTTGTGATGTTTACTGCACGCTCAAGTTGAGAAGAAGCCATCACGACTTTTGATGCCATGGGATGACGATCTGCGCTCAACTTCCGACCCATGAGCTTAATATCGGAAACAGCCTTTGTTAGCTGAGGCAATTGCTCGCCGATACCGTCTTCTATTCTTTTCTTGAGGTACTTTAAATTTGTATCATATCCCTCAGAGGTGGAGCGCATGACTTCAAGCCACCATCCCAATCCCTCCAGTTCCAAATCTTGACTAAAACTGGTGAGCGATAGCGAACATTTTTTTATTGAATCTACCCATTCCTCAAGGCGCTCGTCTGTGGCACCACGCACTTGCTCACTGCTCACAACCACAGCCGGTGGCGTGGGGAGCACAAGTTTGCTGGGTAAATCAATGTACAAAAAACAATCCCTTTTTCAGCCTGTGGTTACGGTTAAGTCCCCGTGAAAGACCAAATGACCAGACTTTTATCTCATTTATGAGATTCAGAAACGGTCGTCTACCTACTCGGTTCCGAATAGAAACCAGAAAACAAAACTTCGAAAAGTCAATACCCACCCCTCCCGAAGAAAGAAATATATCTATCTGTTTTTATTATTTTTATTCCAAATTACCATTAGGAATGCAAAAAACGCATAGCAAAAACAAAAGATATGCAGATAAAAATCATCCTCCCTATACCTGATCAAGAATTGTAGGAAACTAGAGGGTCGGGGAGGACGATAGTGCCACAGTCCAGCCGATATCGGAGAGATTCTCGTGCTTCCAGCCCATCACGTGCGAGATCAACCGATTTGCCAACAATAGGCCGGTTCTACTCGGAGCGTACTCCTAGGTGCCTCGTTCGCCGGCCTGTGAAGCGTCCCGGGTTTTCCGGAGGCTCTGAACCGCCCCGGGTTTACCGGAGAGTTTTTGGTTCAATAGTCAGGCTGCTTTTTTATGATCGTTCAGGATTGTATAGAAGATCTCCTCTGCTTCGTTCGGCGTGACGTAACCGATGGCGCTGTGCAGACGTGTGTTGTTGTACCAGTCGACCCATTTCAGGGTTTCCCA
>NZ_JABEQN010000053.1 GCF_014174165.1 Gluconacetobacter dulcium
CTCTGTCTGCATCGGGTCTCTGGCCTCGCTCGCGGATTTTCCTTTTCCAACAAGAACTTTCGCCGTTTTCAGAGCCCGATGTACCTACTCGTGTGAGATATCCGGGTTAGCTCAGGCCGCAATAACCGAGTCTACCGGTTCGCTACCCACCCAGTTCCCAGAGGACGAACCAGACACTGCCCCTTCTAAAGAAATTGTAGCAAAGTACTTTTAGCCCAATGTCTCCACGTAGGAAAAATCGGCAATATAGCACAAACGATCATTGCAATTTTTTTGTGGAAAAATTCCCGTAAATATCTTTACTGGTTTAAACAATGATCTTCTGTCTTGCTGCTATTATCGCCTCGGTCGCCGAAATCGTCGCGCCTTGTCTTTTTGCTCCTCTAAATACGACATATTTAATTCAATCGTCGAGATCAAGTTCGCATCTGGGCTCATTGTCAGAGCCTTTAGAAGATGATCTTTTGCTTCGCGGGCATACTGCTCAAATTGATCCCATGCTCTTTCCCGTGTGGCATGAGGCGTTTTACTGCGTCGAGCCGTTGCGAGGCACTTATTAGCCATGCCAATAAGGGCATCTCCTCGAAGTTGATGGAATGATGCGCTGTAATGAACTTCATTGTGTTCTTTTGCATAGCCATCGAGCAATTGGATGGCATTCCTATGGTCGCGGCTCCGTATCATTGCGACAATCACACGACGAAGCTCGCGTTCTTCGAGCCGACCACTGGCCGCACGGGAAAGTAATCGATGGGCAATAGCCCTATATTCATCGCTCGTGTCTTTTCCCGAAACCAAGGCTTCGCTAAATTGCAGCAGAACGTCCCGTGACAGGTGCTCCCATTCGTTTCCGTCGGTTTTAAGCCATTTGACCAAGGGGGCGGGATCCCGCAGCGATGTCAATACTTCAGCGAACAACTGCAACGCGCGGGCATTTCCTGGATCACGTTCCAGAATTTTCGTTACCGACCGTTGAGCCTCTTCCCAATCGCCGATAGCCAAATCTTGTTCAACCGACCTGATCTCCCGCATCATAGCGTAGCGAGGATGCGCCGGCAGAACGCAAATAACTCGTGCCTCATCGACGTCAAATACGGGTGGTGGACAGCCTTCTTCACGCATGGTCCGGAGAATGGTTGGTATTCCCTGCCCTTCGGCTTGAGCGATTTGCAAGCGATTGAAAAACCAAGCCAATGTTTGATTGCGCCATCGTGGTGCCGCCTCACCATGCCTGAATTTTTCAAGACCAACGCCCAATGGTAGTCCTCCCGGAGAAAGAACCTCGATTCGGTCCTCAAAAACCGTCACCCTAGTCGGATCACTTTCTCCATAATCACGGTGTGCTAGTGCGTTACCCATTGCCTCATAAAGCGCTCGTCTTGGATACTTTACTGAATTGGGATTGACTTTATCATTCTTGTCAAATGTGATAAAAGATTGAACATCCAGCAGTTCATTCAGTCGGCGTGATTGCTCAATGATTGTTCCAGCTAGCTCGTGTCGTTCAGCTTGAACGTCCGAGCGATCACGGCCAGGATAAATTGAAAACAAACTTATCATCCCTGGGATGAAGCGCTGTGGTTCACGACCAAAAAGTAGAATAGCAAAGTTTCGAGGCCGAAGAATATTAGTCATTGGCTCCCGGCCACAGAGCGGCGGAACCATCGCACTGAGTTGCACATCATCGGAGAGGTAGGCTTCAACCCCCCGGTCGGCCGAGAACACACGCATGCGTTGCAAAGCGTCGCGTATTGCCAACAGATCCAAATCGTTGACCGTTGCCGCCGAACAAACTCGTCGATCCCATGGTTCCTGAGCTCCCTTGCGGACGAGCAATTCACGGAGGGTGCCATTTCTCGCTTCTCGCGTCTCGCGCCCCATCCGGACCCAATGTTTGGCACCATCGTTGCCACTCCTTACACTATGGGCGTAACCAGTCGACGGCTGAATAAATATCAGCAGGCGAGTCGACGGATCATCACTTGGCATTTCGTGAACGAGAGGCGAGATGGGCGGGGAGACTCTATCTCGGCACCTCTGAAGAACTTGTCCTTCAACTTCCTTCAGCCGGCTCGAAGTCAATCCAACTCGCACGAGCTTTGGAAAATCATGCTCATCCTTTACTTCTTGCGCGCCGCAAATCACATATCCTCCACCGAGATTGGCGAGGTCATTTGCGAAGGCGGAAAGGGTTTGCACGACGTCGTCAACATCTGCGACGTTCTCCTTCCATTCGATCTGTTCAGATTCACGAATCGCGAGTTGCTCTAGGTCGATGGAGAGGTCAGCAGCACACATGGCGAGATGGGGTTCGAGATCGCTTGACATGACACAACCTTAAATGCTGACGGACGATGAGGCTAGACTTCGCTAGTGAATAGATACAGTCAAAATTGGGGCACACAGCCCTTGCGAGGATCATTTGTGTAGAGGCGCGCTCTGCTGGCTGACCGCCTCAGAACCCGACCTTCCGCTCCCCCCCCTGTCTGTTGGTGATGTGCGAGGATGTATAGCGGAAGGGAGCCCGTCCCCCCCGAGGGTCTGGAGCCCGTTTGGGAGCATGGGTCCCTTCCGCCTTTGCTCAA
>NZ_JABEQN010000054.1 GCF_014174165.1 Gluconacetobacter dulcium
CCATGGCAAAGGCACAGTTCGCCATTCTCTTCGGTGAACGCTTCGCGCGCGCCACCGTCTGATCAACAATGTGCTCAACGCCTCGCACACGAAATTCCTGACAGTCCCTCGTCCATCGGCCGAGTTCAGCCAGCGCGCCACGCAGCTTTTCGCCGGCATACCCTCCGTCACCGATCAGATGGCGGAGCCAGGGGAACAGGGACCTGATTCGGGCCGCTACGAGCGGCGCGCCGTCGCGATCCTGGATGTCGGCAGGATGCACTACGGCCGCGACGATATGTCCCAGTGTATCGGTGGCGATATGCCGCTTGCGTCCCTTGATCTTCTTGCCCGCGTCATAGCCGCGCGGGCCGCTATTTTCTGCGGTTTTCACCGACTGGCTGTCGATGATACCCACCGAAGGCGTGGCGTCCCGTCCATCCTGCTCACGCGACAGGATCACGAGAATATGGTTCATGGCCTCCCATCGTCCCTCGCGTATCCACCGATAGAAATAACCTTGCACGGTCGTAAAGGCGGGAAAATGCCGGGGCAGTTGCCGCCATTGGCAGCCGGTCGTGACGATATAGAGGATCGCTTCCATGACCCGGCGCAAATCGGTGCGTCGTGGTCTTCCCAGTCGTTTCCTCTCGGGCATCAGCGGCGCAATCAGCGCCCATTCCGCATCGTGCAGGTCACTTGCATACTCAAGGTCGTCCCGGCGATACTGCGCGCGGGTGATTTTAGTCCAGGCCATCTTGATCTCATCAGGTTCTCGCAAACCCATGAATCATAACTAACTGAAATCACTCAACTCATTTTAAGTCAGACAGTTACAAATAACGCACTGCCACGAAGTGCAAACGTCCATCTTGACGCTGATATCTCGCTGAACATAGTCATGGGATAGCAGAAATTCCCAACAATATCATAAATATTTGATATACAGTAACGACCATCTCCTACATATAGATTTTCGCTATTCCCATAATTATTCATCAACTCGCATTCGTTTTCTCCCAGTGTAGTATAACTGTGAATTTCATCGTGTTCTTTTTTTTGACATATATCACCTGCCATTATAACTTTGCCGTGGGGTTATGGATTTTATTATAATGCAACGTTTGATTTTGCGGGTACCGTGATATACAATATTTATAAGCTTTTCAAGGCATTCCCATGACGCAATTAAAAACTACTCCTGACGTATTTATCATTGAGAGTCTACGAGATGAAGACGAAGAAAGGAGTCGATATGAAGGATATCGACTAGCTGAACTACTTCGCCTCAGCGGGAAAAAGCCTAAATATTTCTATTTTAAATCCAAGGAGGAACTATCCGTATTATTCAAGTTATTTAAATTATCGAATTATAGATATCTCCATATTTCGTGCCATGGTACTACTTTTGATATTGAAGTTGGCGAAAGCAGAATTAGCTATAATGATTTCAGTAAACTTTCTAGTGGATATCTGGAACGAAAGAGGGTGTTTTTTTCTGCTTGTGAATTAGGAAACGAATTATTTTCTACTTGCTTGGCTGGTAGAAACAAAGGGATGCACTCTATTGTTGCACCTGCAGAAGAAATCAATTTTGATCATGCGGCCGCAATTTGGTCGGCATTTTACGTATCCGTATTTGCTCGGAAGGAAAATTCTATGAAAAGTCAGGATATTCTAGCGAGGATACAGAGTTTATGTACTTTATTTCCTGTTGATTTTCATGTTTCGTTATATCGCTCTCAGAAAGATAATTGGGAGCACATAAAAGTTAATAAAAAGAAATTATCACTGCAGCGTAGCAACGAAAAACCAGAAAAATCAGCTTCGGATATTAATTCTTCCGATATAGTATATGTTAAATGATAGTTTTCGTTTTATATATTATTTATTCGGAATGCGGCTATCTTTCCATATACTAAAAGAATAGGAATAGTTCGAAACCGTTGCCAGTATAACTCGCCCGGCTAGATGATGGCCGCTTTTTAATATTTTTCGACCAAACCCGACTTTCAGCTTTCCCCCCCCTGTCTGTTGGTGATGTGCGAGGATGTATAGCGGAAGGGAGCCCGT
This sequence comes from Gluconacetobacter dulcium, assembly GCF_014174165.1. Classification (GTDB taxonomy): domain Bacteria; phylum Pseudomonadota; class Alphaproteobacteria; order Acetobacterales; family Acetobacteraceae; genus Gluconacetobacter; species Gluconacetobacter dulcium. The sequence goes on from NZ_JABEQN010000054.1 coordinate 2,053, forward strand.
CCCCCCCGAGGGTCTGGAGCCCGTTTGGGAGCATGGGTCCCTTCCGCCTTTGCTCAAC
>NZ_JABEQN010000055.1 GCF_014174165.1 Gluconacetobacter dulcium
CGGCGTCAAGCGGCTCAAACCACGTTATCCTCGTCGCCATCGTGGCAGGCCTCCACCCTATCGCCCCAATATCGTCATTATACCCTCTAAGTGAACAGTATTGGGGCGATCCCCCTCCCCATCGGTCGCCCTTGCCGTTGCTACCCCGCTGCTCGCCGCGAGGCAGAGGAACAGCGGGGGCTGTTCCTCGCGGAACAAAGGGCAAAGACCATGACCGGTAATACCAACACGGCGACCGATTTCCGCAATACCATTCTCCACGGTGACAGCGTGGAACTGATGCGTCAGATGCCGCGCAATGCGGTGGATTTCATCCTGACAGACCCGCCTTACCTAGTGAACTATCAGGGCCGGGATGGGCGGAAGGTTCGCAACGACGACAATGCCGCTGGCTTCGGCCCGCGTTCAACCAGATGCACCGTGTCCTGAAATGGGGCGGGTTTGCCATCAGTTTTTACGGCTGGAACCGAATTGATTTATTCGCCGATGCCTGGAAGGCAGCGGGGTTCCGCATGGTCGGGCATATCGTCTTTCGCAAGTCCTATTCATCTTCTTCCCGGTTTTTTCGGTATGAACACGAAAGCGCCTACCTGCTGGCCAAGGGTAACGTGACACCGCCCGCGAAGCCCATCCCGGACGTGATCGACATGCTGTATTCGGGCAATAAACTGCACCCGACGCAAAAGCCCGTGGCGGCGCTGCTGCCCTTGGTGGATACTTTCTGCCCGGCTGGTGGCTTGGTGCTGGACCCGTTCGCCGGTTCGGGTTCCTCGCTGGTGGCGGCACAGCATCTTGGGCGCGACTGGCTGGGAATGGAACTGGACGCCGAACACGCGGGAACGGCGACGCGGCGGCTAGCCTGGCACGCGGCGAAGAAAATAGCAGCATAGGGATTGAACGCCGCAGGACCGACAATTCGGTTCTGCGGTGTCCGCTTCCTTGGCTTATCTGTCCGCACAAATTTGCGCCGATCCGACTTCGCGGATCGGCGGCGGGGAAATGGAAAATAAGCGCCGCTTGCGGGACGAGTGCCCGGCTCGCGAACTATTCTGGCAGACGCGGACGATTGCCAGAATATCGTGCGATCGCGTTACGAGATCGACATATCTCCAAATGCAGTCTGCACAAAATCTTCCCATTGCGCATCCTGACCTTCCTGCTGCCCGAAGCAGGCGCAAGAGGAAGGGTAATGCGATGCCGATGTCAGATTGGCAGTCGCCGGCCGCTTATGAACATGCACAAGACATTGCTGCTGCCGGCATGGCCTGGGAATATCTTCGACGTGACGACGAATATCGTCGCGCGTTCCAGCGAACGAAAATGCTTGCGGCTCCGAAGCCAGGGGGCAGGAAAGCCTTCTCCGAACGATGGGGTTTGCGATTTCCCTGTCGATCCGGCGCAGCCTGCCGGCCGCACGCCTGTCTTCTGGATACCGGAACTCTCGCCTGACGTGATCGAATTGCGCTCGGTTCTCGCGGATGCGGATGATCCGGCCGTCATGCCGATCAACCTCGCGGACTTGCCGGACCTTGTCGTGCGGCTGGATGATGCTGAAGCGTGGCATGGTTTTTGGCGGCCTGGCGCGTCGTCACATCAATTCTGGCTCCCGATACGTCCGGTGGATGGGCCTGCCACGTATATCGCGATCCTGCCGCTCGATAAGCTGCTGGAGCTTCGCGCGGAGGCCGTGCTGCGTTTATGGCGCGCGCTGGTCGGTCGGCCTGAGGGCAGGTGGGCGCATGATTTCCCGCAGCAGAAGCGGGACCGGCATATCTTGATACTGCGCGCGCTTGATGGTCGGGCAGTTGGCGCGAGCTATCGCAAGGTCGCCGAGGTTTTGCTCGGATTTCGAGGCAGAAAGGCGGACTGGGAAAATGATCCTCGTAAGAACCAAGTCCGTCGCCTATCCCGCATTTCTCACACGCTGATGTGGGGCGGTCTGACGGAGCGCCGTCAGCTGGTTGCGAGCGGTTCTGATCTGTTTTCGTAACAGGAAACCGAATTTTGGGCACGCGCCA
>NZ_JABEQN010000056.1 GCF_014174165.1 Gluconacetobacter dulcium
GCCGAACTCCGCGTTCTCGAAGTTCAGCAGGATAGGCAGGGGTGAATTTCTGGGTCGTCATAGGGCTCATCCTTTGAGTGTTTTACTCTCCGGTAAACCCGGGGCGGTTCAACCAGCCGCTCGCGGGGCGTCGTCATCAAGGCCCGCGTCGTGCGGCATGCCCCGCGCGCGACGCCGCTGGCGGCGCATCTGCGTTACCTCCGTCGGGAGGGGGTAACGCGGGACGGTGAGGACGCGCGCCTGTTTGGCAAGGACAGCGATGACATCCGCGCTTCGGACTTCGCGGAACGCTGCGATGGCGACCGCCATCATTTCCGCTTCATCGTCTCACCCGAGGACGCGCCGGAGATGTCGGATCTGCGGGGCTTCGCCCGCGATCTGATGGGGCAGATGGAGTCCGATCTCGGCACGAAACTCGACTGGGTCGCCGTCGATCACTGGAACACCGCACACCCGCATCTGCACGTTATCGTCCGGGGTGTTGCGGACGACGGCAACGACCTCGTGATCGCGCGCGATTACATCCGTGAAGGCATGCGTGCCCGTGCTCAGGATCTGGTGACGCTGGAACTTGGACCGCGCACGTATCATGATATTCATCAGGCGGTCGAGCGTCAGGTGAATGCCGACCGCCGGACCCAGCTTGACCGGCAGCTTCAGAAGGACGCCGGAGAGGATGGCGTCATCGACCTCGGACGCGTGTCAGGCGAACAGCCGGACGCCTTCGCCACTGTGAAGCTGGGTCGGTTGCGCCGTCTGGAAACCATGGGGCTGGCGCACCAGGTCGGGCCGGACCGCTGGCGGATGGACGAGAGCGCGGAAGCCACGCTGCGGGAGATCAGCGAACGCAATGACATCATCAAGCGGATCCACCGTGGGTTGGCGGAACAGAAGATCGATCGCGCCGCGTCCTCCTGGGTGCTGGCGGGGGAGGGGGCCACCGATCCCGTCATCGGCCGGCTGGTCGATCGTGGCCTCGATGATGAACTGCGCGGCACGGCTTATGCCGTCATCGATGGAATTGATGGGCGCACGCATCATGTCCGCCTGCCGGACCTCGAAGCCGCTGGCGACGGAGCGGTCGGCTCCCTCGTCGAACTGCGGCGTTTCACCGACAAGCGGGGGCGGGACCGTGTCGCGCTGGCCGTGCGTTCGGACGTCACGCTGGAGCGGCAGGTGACGGCGGAGGGCGCTGCCTGGCTCGACCGGCAGGCCATCGCGCGGGAGCCTCTTGCCCTCGCGTCCACCGGGTTCGGCTCCGAGGTCAAAGAGGCGATGGAAAAGCGCACGGAGCATCTGGTGGAGCAGGGTCTGGCCAGCCGCGACGGCGGGAGCATCCGTTATGCCCGGAACCTGGTCGCCACGCTGCGTCAGCGGGAGCTTGAGATGGTAGGACGGAACCTCAGCGGGAAATCAGGGATACCGTTCCGGCAGAGTGGGGAGGGCGATCCCGTCAATACTGTTCACTTAGAGTGATAATCTGCTAGGTTCTCTCCGATAGGAGGGAAGCGGCATGGCGCGAATAGCAGCGGCGTTCGATGGAGACGCGGGAATTGGTGATCGAC
>NZ_JABEQN010000057.1 GCF_014174165.1 Gluconacetobacter dulcium
GCGTGCCCAAAATTCGGTTTCCTGTTACGAAAACAGATCAGAACCGCTCGCAACCAGCTGACGGCGCTCCGTCAGACCGCCCCACATCAGCGTGTGAGAAATGCGGGCTAACGCACCGTTCGCGTGACTCAACTGTTGCCCCTTATATAAGAAACGCACGAACGCATCGGATTTTCTGTTTTTCACGAGTTTTCCGCCGCACGCACTTACAGCGCACGCTGACAGTGGCGAACTCCCTCGATAATGAGCGTATGAGCGCGGGAAACCGAGATACCAAAATGATCGGCGATTTCCTGTAGAGTACATCCACCTAAACGATGCATTTCCATCGCGATCCGCGTCCGTTCAGGGAGTGTCGCCAGCGCACCCTCGACGCGCTTCAATTCCTGACGCGCTATAGCCTCGCGCTCGGGCGTTGCCTCATTCGATGCGAGATCACTCGTAATGCCGTCCGGAAATTCTGCCGCATAGAACTCTTCCAGTGTAGCGCGACGTCGCCGATCGAGAGCAAGATTACGGACGACCCGATAGAGAAACCGCACAGGATCATGCACAAGGCACTCACGGGCAGCCGTATTGAAGCGTAGGAATGCCTCCTGCACCAGATCCTCGGCACGAGCGGCATCCTTGACGATTCCATTCGCATAATCGGTCAGTTTCTGCCGATGGGCTACGAAGATGTCCAAATACCCAGTATCACGCCCCACCATCGGTCTATTTCCCGGCTACCAGGTCGTATCGAACAACCTGCTGCCTACGCCTCTACCCAGTCGATTACGTCACCACAAATGCGAGACGTTCTTAATATTCTGGTAGCCGTCATGAAAGGAAAGAGCAAGAGTCAATAGACGATTGACGTTGCCCCCAACGTGTCCTCAGTTCTGAGTTAGGGTCTGTGGGGTTGTGAAGTGCTCCCCGACTTTGAGCCAGCGTGAACTGGAAACTTCCGAGTTCAAGGCTCCACCGGCAGATCCGCCGGAAAGCCGTTCAGCAGCGATATCGGGAGTTTGTTACCGATGGCGCTGTGTGGACGGACCTCGTTGTAGTCCTGACGGCAAGCCTCCATTTTTGCCCGGACGTCGTCAAGGCACATGAACCAGTGCGTGTTCAGACACTCGGCCCGGAATTTGCCGTTGAAGGACTCGATGAAGCTGTTGTCGGTCGGCTTGCCCGGGCGGGGAAAATCGTGCAGCACCGCCTTGTCGAGCGACAGGTCCGCCACAATCCGTTTCAGCTTCGCGTTCTCATCTTCAAGTTGCCGCAGCCGCTTCATCTCGGACGTCATCAGGCCCGCATATTCCCCACACATCACGCGGACGTGAAATCAGTCGTAACTACGCTGCGCTTTCAGTCCCATTTGCATCCTATACGCATCCTGCGCGTATGTCCCAAACGCAAAAGGCCGCCCGTAAGGCGACCTAAGCGTTTGATAATAAATGGAATTTTGGTTGCGGGGATAGGATTTGAACCTATGACCTTCAGGTTATGAGCCTGACGAGCTACCGGGCTGCTCCACCCCGCGGGGGTGAGGGAGGACTGGAAGACCTGGCGGCGA
>NZ_JABEQN010000058.1 GCF_014174165.1 Gluconacetobacter dulcium
CTGCTCGTAGCTGCGGACGGTGTGCGCCTGTTCCTTCACCATGCTGTCTTTCCCCCTGCCCGCCGAACTCAGCCGAACCGGCCGGTGATGTAATCCTGGGTGCGCCGCTCGCGCGGAGCGGTGAACATGCGGTCGGCGCTGTCCACCTCGACCAGTTCGCCCATGTAGAAGAACGCCACCCGATCCGCGCAGCGCGCCGCCTGCTGCATGTTATGCGTCACGATCGCAATCGTGAACTCGCCCTTCAGCTCGTCCAGCAATTCCTCGATCCGCGCCGTCGAAATCGGGTCCAGCGCGCTGGTCGGCTCGTCGAGCAGGATCACCTCCGGCCGCGTCGCGATCGTCCGCGCGATGCACAGCCGCTGCTGCTGCCCGCCCGACAGCGCCGCCGCCGACGCCCCCAGCCGGTCCTTCACCTCCGCCCACAGCGCCACCCGCCGCAGCACGTCCTCCACCCGCGCGTCCATCTCGGCACGCGACAGCCGCTCGTGCAGCCGCACCCCGAACGCGATGTTCTCGTAGATCGACATCGGAAACGGCGTCGGCTTCTGGAACACCATCCCCACCCGCGCCCGCAGCACGTTCAGGTCGAGGTCCGACGACAGGATGTTCCGCCCGTCGAACAGCACCTCCCCCGTCGCCCTCTGGCCCGGATAGAGGTCATACATCCGGTTCAGCACCCGCAGCAGCGTCGATTTCCCGCAGCCCGACGGCCCGATCATTCCCGTCACCCGCCGTGCCGGGAAATCCATCGAGATGCCCTTCAGCGCGTGGTTCGCCCCATACCAGAAATCCAGCCCCCGCACCGCCAGCGCCGCCGCATCCTGCATCACCGTCCCATCCATCAATCGTATTCCCAACCCGTCAGGTTCAGTGTCAGCGTCCGGAACCGGCCTGCCGGCTCCACAGCCGCACCAGCACGTTCAGCGCCAGCACCCCCGCCGTGATCAGCAACGCCCCCGTCCAGGCCAGTTGCACCCAGTCGTCATAGGCCGAGCCCGCATATTGATAGATCGCCACCGGCAGGCTCGCCATCGGCGCACCGGGGTCCAGCGACCAGTTCATGTTCCCCAGCGACGTGAACAGCAGCGGCGCCGTCTCGCCCGACACCCGCGCCACCGCCAGCAGGATGCCCGTCAGCACGCCACCGCGCGCCGCCCGCAGGCACACCTGCAACACCACCCGCCATTTCGGCGCCCCCAGCGCATAGGCCGCCTCGCGCATCGTCAGCGGCACCAGCCGCAGCATGTCCTCCGTCGTCCGCACCACCACCGGCACGAACAGCACCGCCAGCGCGATCGCCCCGGAAATCCCCGAGAAATGCCCGAACGGCATCACCAGCAGCATATACACGAACAACCCGACCAGGATCGACGGCGCCGACAGCATCATGTCCGACACGAAGCGCACGAT
>NZ_JABEQN010000059.1 GCF_014174165.1 Gluconacetobacter dulcium
TGTGGAAGTCTCGACTAAATCTGACGTACGGTGTCTGTTGAAGCCCAACCAGGGCTGCTGCGGGGGCGGAGTGGCCGGGTGACGCAGCCCCCGCCGCAGCCATCGGAGGACATTCTCATGACGCGAGACCAGAAGATCATCCGGGCCAAAGTCGGCCTGCTGGAACTGTCGAAGCAACTGGGCAATGTATCGCAAGCCTGCAAGATGATGGGCTATTCGCGCGACAGCTTCTACCGCTTCAAGGAACTCTACGACAAAGGCGGCGAGATCGCGCTCCAGGAACTCTCCCGCCGCAAGCCCCTGTTGAAAAACCGTGTCGAGCCAGCGGTCGAGGAGGCGGTGATCGCGATCGCCATCGAACAGCCAGCCTGGGGCCAGGCCCGCGTGTCCAACGAACTGCTCAAGCGCGGCATCACCGTCTCTCCTTTCGGCGTGCGCAGCATCTGGCTGCGCCACGACCTCGCCACCATGAAGCTCCGCCTCAAGGCTCTGGAAGCCAAAATGGCCCAGGAGCGGCTGATCCTCACCGAAAGCCAGCTTGCGGCCCTGGAGAAGGCCAAGGCCGACAAGGAGGCGTGGGGCGAGTTCGAAACCGAATGTCCCGGCTATTGCGGCGCCCAGGATACCTTCTATGTCGGCACTCTCAAGGGCATCGGCCGCATCTATCAGCAGACCTTCGTCGATACCTACAGCAAGGTCGGCTTCGCCAAGCTCTACGACCGCAAGACCCCCGTCACCGCAGCCGACCTGCTCAACGACCGCGTCATCCCCTTCTTCGAGCAGCATGATGTTCCGCTCCAGCGCGTGCTGACCGATCGGGGCACGGAATTCTGCGGCTCTCATGACCGCCATGAATACGAGCTCTATCTGGCGGTGGAGAACATCGACCATACCCGCACCAAGGCGCGCAGCCCGCAGACCAACGGTATCGTCGAGCGTTTCCACAAAACCATGCTCGACGAGTTCTATCGCGTCGCTTTCCGCCGCAAGATCTACAACAGCATCCAGGAGCTCCAGGCAGACCTCGACGAGTGGATGGACGATTTCAACCGCAATCGCACCCACCAGGGACGATACTGCTTCGGCAAAACCCCGATGCAGACCTTCCTTGACGCAGCACATAACGCCCGCGAAAAAGATATAGGGCGCTACACCGAACACCACAGGAACGCGTAGTACCCCGATCGGCCATTCCAAGCCGTACGTCAGATCAAGTGCAAACTTCTACA
>NZ_JABEQN010000060.1 GCF_014174165.1 Gluconacetobacter dulcium
CAGAGTATCCGTCTTGATCAAGCTGTTTTTGGCGCCCATGAGCGATTGTGTCGCACGAGTGCGTTTGCGAGGACGATGAGCTTCCTCATGACGGCGGTGATGGCGAGCATGGCCGGTTTTCCGCGTGCGACGAGAGCGTCATATTGGCGCTTGAGATCGGGATTGTGGCGTATGGCGACGAGTGCTGGCATGTAAAGGATCCGGCGCAGTTGAGCCCGGCCTCCGCGGATGAAGCTCTTTCCCTGCCAGGTTCCCGACTGGCGCGTGATGGGCGCAAGGCCGGCCAGCGCGCCGGCCTGCCCCTCCTCCATAGTGCCGAGTTCGGGCATGTTGGCCAGCAGGGCATGGGCCGTGGTGGCGCCCACGCCTGGAATGCTGAGCAGGATATCGCGCCGGCGCGCCAGCACGGGTTCGGCGTCGATCAGGGCGGCGACCACCTTGTCGATGGCCGCGATCTGCGCTTCGACCTGACGCAGGCGATGGCGGGTCTGGCGCATGAGCAGGCCATTCTGCGTGGCGGCCTTGCGGTTCAGGGTTCTCGTCCGGTCACGCGAAAGCCCCTCGCGGGCGGCGACGAGTTCGGCCAGTTCCGCCTGCATTTCACTGGGGGCTGGGCGTATCGCAGGCTCCAGCGCCACGCCGAAACGGGCCAGCATGAGCGCATCCACACGATCGGTCTTGGCCAGCGTGCCAGTCGCCTCGGCAAAGCGCCGGGCCTGGCGCGGGTTGATCTTGCAGACGGGCAGGCCCGCCTGGCTCAGGCGGCGCTCAAGAGCACGGTGATAGATCCCTGTCGCTTCGAACACGATGCGGGCCACCGCCCGTTTGCCGATCCAGCGCCGCAGGGCTGTGTGGCCAGCGGCGTCATTATCGAACCGCCGCGTCTCGGAGCCCGGATGAAGCGCGGCATCAAGATGGTCTTTCGAAACGTCGATCCCGATCGTGATCGGGGTATCGCGTATTTCAGGCTTGGCACGGGTGGCGATCGCGATCATCTTTTCCATGTCCTATGCTTGTCATCCGGGGCTCAAGCCCCCGGTATCCGTTCAGGGCACAAGGAAAAGAAGGGGCGGTCATACTCTGCCACGACCCGCTATGGTCCAGCCCGGGCGACCCGTCCCCTTCCCGTTCAGCCGGGGTGGCCACCCCGGCTGAACGGTCCTTTATCGCTCAACGCGACAAAAAAATCATAAGACAAGCCCT
>NZ_JABEQN010000061.1 GCF_014174165.1 Gluconacetobacter dulcium
TACTGTTCACTTAGAGGGTATAATGACGATATTGGGGCGATAGGGTGGAGGCCTGCCACGATGGCGACGAGGATAACGTGGTTTGAGCCGCTTGACGCCGCGGTGACGCGATTTTCCGCGACTGCTGACGACACGCTCTTCAAGAATTTCAAGCAGGATGTTGTTCCGTGCCTTTTTTCTCTGTCGAGGGGGAAAGCAGGACCATATGGCCTATCTTGCGTCGTATGACCCTCAAGCTATGGGTGAATGACAGACGGTCCGGATCTTCCTTTGCTTTCAGGGCGGCTTCGTGCATCAGGCTTCGTATCGCGAAATGCGCAAGCATCAGGCCATGGAATTCCTGACGGACAAGTTCGGGCGTCTTGCTCCTCAAACACAGACGTGCGCCCCGCAGATGGGTCTTAAGCTCGTCGAACGCGGTCTCGATCTCCCAACGCTCGTGATAAAGCGCCGCCAGATCCGAGGCGGGAGCACGCTCCGGATCGAGGATCGTCGTGACCAGCGTGTAGGTTTCGTCGCTGTTCTCCACGCCCTCCAGTCGATAGCGCACGACCCGGACCGGGATGGGATCCAGGGGGTTGCCGCCACTGCGTTCCGCGCGGCGCCATGTATTCAATTCGCTGCGCCATGAGCCATCGGGCAAGGTTTCCATTACGGGCAACATGATATCCTTCCGGGCGCGCAGCAGCACGTCCGCCCCGGTCTCCTTGATCTGCTGCATCATGTCGAAACTGAAAAAGCCCCGATCCATCATGCACAGCATGCCCGGTCGCAGACGTCCAATCACCGCACGTGCAAGTTCTCTTTCGCTGGTGGCGTAGTCGGCCATTTCCGCGCCGAACATGACACGCGTGCCGATCTCGGCGAGGGTGACGAACCGGATCTGCGGAAACGGGCATCGGTCGTTATAGGTCGTCGGACCACCAAAAGTCGCGCGATTGCCGATCTCGTCCGGCACGTCGAGCGTGGAGCCGTCCATGGCAACGAGATGCCAATCCTTGTAATACGCTCCCACCGTAGCGGGTGTGGCGACGGGACCGACGCAGTTCTTGTAAAGCTGCCGCAGAGGTTCCGCCCCCAGTCGGGTTCGCGCCTGTGAAATGCCCGATTTGCCGGTGACGCGAACCTCATCATGACCGACATCCCGCAGCCCTGCCCAGAGGCACCGCAG
>NZ_JABEQN010000062.1 GCF_014174165.1 Gluconacetobacter dulcium
CCTTTGCCATGGACCATTCCCTCGGGGGCATGATCCATTCTTTCTCGGCCCGGTTCAAGGCCAGGAAGAGGAGCTTGAGGGCCGCGTCGTCATTGGGGAAATGACCCCTGGCCCGGACGGCCCGCCTCAGCTTGGCATTCAGCGCCTCTATGGCATTGGTGGTGTAGATCAATTTTCGGACCTCGGCGGGGAAGGCATAGAAGGGTATGACCTCCTCCCAGGCCCGCTCCCAGGACTGGACGATGGCCACGTATTTCCGGCCCCAGGAGCTTTCGGCAAAGGCGGCCAGGGCCGCTTTACCGGCCTCGGCGTCCACCGCCCGGTAGATGTCCTTCAGGGCCGTGGCCACGGATTTGCGGTCTTTCCAGGCGACAAAGTCCAGCGAATGGCGCAGCAGATGAACGATGCAGGTCTGCACCAGGGCTTCGGGGAACACGGCGCGGATGGCATCGGGGAAGCCTTTCAGCCCGTCGACCACGGCCAGCAGGATGTCCTCGACGCCGCGATGGCGCAGTTCGTTCATGACGCGGAGCCAGAATTTGGCGCCCTCGTTCTGCTCGATCCACAGGCCAAGGACTTCCTTGGTGCCGTCAGCGCGCACGCCCAGGGCAATATGCACCGCCTTGTTGCGCACCACGCTTTCGTCGCGGATCTTCACCCGCAGGGCATCGAAGAACACCACCGGGTAGACCGTCTCCAGCGGCCGGTTCTGCCAGGCGGCCACTTCGTCCAGCACGGCGTCGGTGATGACGCTGATCAGGTCCGGCGAGGCTTCCACCCCATAGATTTCAAGCAGATGGCCCTGGATCTCGCGCACGCTCATGCCGCGCGCATACATCGAGATGATCCGATCGTCGAAACCGGGAAACCGCCGCCGGTAGCGCGCGATCAGTTGCGGATCGAACGTGCCGGCCCGGTCGCGCGGGATATCCAGCCTCACCCGCCCAACATCCGTCAGAACCGTCTTTTGCCCATAGCCGTTGCGGCAGTTCGGGCGGCCGGTCGCTGCCTCGCCGTCCAGATGGTGGTCCAGTTCGGCGTTGAGCAACCG
>NZ_JABEQN010000063.1 GCF_014174165.1 Gluconacetobacter dulcium
CCTTTGCTCAACCCTGAACAGTTGCTTGGGACTTTCGATCCCGCATGACATGGACAGGAGCCCTCACCATGCCACAGCCCGTCATCGGCTGCGATCTTTCGCGCGCCTTCCTCGATCTCTGCGATCTGCCGGCCGGCCGGACGCAGCGCATTCCCAATACCCGTGACGCCATCGCCGAATGGGCCGAAACGCTCACGCCCGAAAAGCTCGTCGTTTTCGAGGCCACCAGCGGCTGCGACGACATCCTCATCGCCACCCTGACCGAACGCGCGCATCCGTTCTCGCGCGTCAATCCGCGTCAGGCCCGCGAGTTCGCCCGCGCAACCGGCGTTCTGGCCAAGACCGACCGCGTCGATGCGCGCGTGCTGGCCCAGATGGGCGCGGCCCTGGATCTGCCTGTCACCCGTCCGGTCAGTCCGGCCCGTGCGACATTGGCCGATTTCTTACGTCGCCGCAGGCAGTTGGTCGACATGCGCAAGGCCGAGAAGTTGCGCCGTCACAGCGCAGGCCATGATGACATCGCCGAGCAGATCGACGCCATGATCGCTCTGCTCTCGACCCAGATCAGCGTGCTCGATCAACGCATCAAAGCCATAATCGCTGCAGATCGCGCGCTCGCGGAACAGGCCGCCCTGATGAGCGCCGTGCCCGGCATCGGCCCGACCGTAATGGCCGTCCTGCTCGGCGAACTACCGGAACTCGGCACATTGTGTCGCCGCAAGATCGCCTCTCTTGCCGGTCTGGCACCCCATGCACGCGAAAGCGGCACATGGAAGGGCGCACGACGCATCTGGGGCGGACGACGAAAGGTCCGCGAAGCCCTCTATATCGCAGCCCTGTCCGCGTCCCGCCGCGTGCCTGCGCTCATCGCCATGCGCGATAGGATGCGCGCCAAGGGCAAGGCACCCAAGACCATCCTTATCGCCATCGCACGCCAGCTTCTCGTCATCC
>NZ_JABEQN010000064.1 GCF_014174165.1 Gluconacetobacter dulcium
ATGCCCCTTCTACGCACCCTGATCCGCGTGGTTCTGACCCTGAGCGTCGTTGTGCTGGCGATCGTTCTGGGGGTGACCCTGTGGGACACCTATATGATCGCCCCCTGGACGCGCGACGGGCGCGTGCGGGTGTATGTGGTGGATGTGGCGCCTGAAGTTCCGGGCACGGTGGTGCAGGTTCCGGTGGCCGACAACCAGTTCGTGCACAAGGGCGAGCCGCTGTTCGTGCTGGACCCGGTGCGCTTCCGCCTGGCGATCCGCGAGGCGCAGGCGCGGCTGGACGGGGCCGAGGAAGACCTGAAGCTGAAGCGCAACGACGCGAAGCGCCGCATGGGGCTGGGCGGCATCGTGTCGGCCGAAGAACAGGAAGTGTTCAACTCGAACGTGGCGACGCAGGTGGCGGCGGTGGATGCGGCGCGGGCGTCGCTGGACCTCGCGAAGCTGAACCTGCAACGCTCGGTGCTGTATTCGCCGGTCAACGGCTACGTGACCAACCTGAACCTGCGGGTGGGTGACTACCTGACGGCGGGCCAGCCACGCCTGGCGGTGATCGACGCCGATTCCTACTGGGTGAACGGGTATTTCGAAGAAACCAAGATGTGGGGCGTGCATGTCGGCGACGTGGCCCGCGTCAAGCTGATGGGCTACAAGCAGATCATCCCCGGCCATGTCGTCTCGATCGCGCGCGGCATCAACGACCAGAACGGCAATCCGGACCGGCTGGGGCTTCAGGATGTCAACCCGATCTTCACCTGGGTGCGGCTGGCGCAGCGTATTCCGGTGCGCATCCATCTGGACCATGTGCCCGACAGCGTGACGCTGGCGGCGGGCATGACCTGCACGGTGAGTGTCGGCCCGCAATCGCGCAGCCAGAAGGGGCATCTGACCACCTGGCTGCAAGACCATCTGTAAGGCCCCCGGCGCGAGCATGACCATGATGACGAA
>NZ_JABEQN010000065.1 GCF_014174165.1 Gluconacetobacter dulcium
CGGCCATCAGGAAGGACGGTTTTTTCATGGCTATTACGACCGCTACTGTTACCTGCCGCTCTACATCTTCTGCGGCAGACACCTGCTGGCATCGAAGCTGCGCCCGTCGAACATCGATGGCGCGGCTGGCGCGCGGGAGGAGGTCGCCCGGATCGTCGGCCAGATCCGACGTCGCTGGCCGCGCGTGCGGATCCTGCTGCGCGCCGATGGCGGCTTCTGTCGCGAAACGCTGATGGCCTGGTGCGAGGCCAACCGTGTCGATTTCCTGTTCGGGCTCGCGCGCAATGCACGGCTGGTCGCGGAGATCGCGGGTGAACTGGCGGCTGCCGAGGCCGAAAGCGCACGAACGGGCCGACCTGCGCGCCGATACCGGGATTTCCGCTGGCTGACCCGCGACAGCTGGAGCCGGGCACGGCGTGTCGTCGGCAAGGCGGAATGGACCAATGAGGCCGCCAATCCGCGCTTTGTCGTGACTTCGCTGTCACCCGCCGAAGCCAGGGCACGTCACCTGTATGAGACAATCTACTGCGCTCGAGGCGAGATGGAGAACCGGATCAAGGAATGCCAGCTTGACCTTTTTGCCGACCGGACGTCTTCGGGAACCATGCGCGCCAACCAGTTGCGCCTCTGGTTCGCCTCCATGGCCTATGTCCTGCTGTGTGCCCTGCGGCGGATCGGACTGGCCCACACGCAGTTCGCCACCGCCACCTGCGGCACGATCCGCCTCAAGCTGCTCAAGATGGGTGCCCAGGTCATCCGCAGCGTCCGGCGGATGCGGATCTCCATGGCGTCAGCCTGCCCCTGGCAATACGAGTTCGGGCTCGCCCATGCCTTGCTCACAAACGCCGCCCGCTGACGAAACAGACACCGCAAGGCGCCATGCCCACGCGTCTGATCCCCGTCAAAGCGGGCATGGATGGCGCGTGCCCAAAATTCGGTTTCC
>NZ_JABEQN010000066.1 GCF_014174165.1 Gluconacetobacter dulcium
ACATAACGCCCGCGAAAAAGATATAGGGCGCTACACCGAACACCACAGGAACGCGTAGTACCCCGATCGGCCATTCCAAGCCGTACGTCAGATCAAGTGCAAACTTCTACAGGTTAGGGAACGATTCAGTCACGATCCCGAGCACTCGGGAGCCTGCGTCCGGCTCCGACACGTCGTGTAGGAGTTTCACCTCGACGAGCGGCCTGAAAGATCCGCGTTGCCTTCGCACGTCTGCACCGTAGCGCCAGAGGAAACGTCGCAGGTTGCCGTCTGGTCGCTCGACATCTGACGCGGCCGCTGGCAGCCAAGACCCTTCTGGTGTGGACGATATCGTTGAGTGAGAGCTTGAGTTCCGCAGCATCACACTCACGTCGAATCTCGCACCACCCGACAACTGGAGATCGCGTGCCGCAGCTGTTTGAAAGCGGAGGTTGCGACGGAGGCGCGGCCATTGCTGCGACCAGACCGCGAATAAGGAATCGTCGAGATCACCTGGTTCATCCACGCTCACGATTCCGTTAGCCACTCCGTAAAGTGCGCTGAGCAGTGCGGGCACCAAGTCTATGGCCGTGCTCGTGCGTCGACTGGATACGTCGCAAGTCGAAATGGGCACCACGAGGCCTCTGCGATAGCGTTCCCGATCACCATCCCCCTGCGGTCGCGCCATCAGAAGACGAAGCATCGAAAGATCACACATCTCCTCGAATAATGAGGGCTCGAGCAAAAGGGCGTGCGTCCAGACACAGCCCGGCCGCGACATTTCAGGCGCTGGCCAAGTTCGCATGAGCGCGTAACGACTAATGAACCGCCCCGGGTTTACCGGAGAGTTTTTGGTTCAATAGTCAGGCTGCTTTTTTATCATCGTTCAGGATTGTATAGAAGATCTCCTCTGCTTCGTTCGGCGTGACGTAA
>NZ_JABEQN010000067.1 GCF_014174165.1 Gluconacetobacter dulcium
CCCCATCCTCTGGCCGTCCCTATGGATTGGCGGCAGTCTGCCGGATGTGGAACATCAGTCGGGCGACACTCTATCGACACAGGACACCTGCGTCGGCGAGACCGGAGCCACGGCGGCGCGGCCCGACAGGCCCCATGCCAGACGCCGAACTGGTCGAGCGCATCCGTGCGACCCTCTCCGCCAGTCCGTTCCATGGTGAGGGACACCGCAAGATCTGGGCAAGATTGCGGGTCGCGGGCGTGCGCACGTCCCGTCGCCGGACGCTACGCCTGATGCGCGAAAACGATCTGCTCGCCCCCTCGCGGACCGGCGCGCCGAAGGGACCGCGCAACCATGACGGCACCATCATCCCGGATGCCATCGACGTCATGTGGGGCACCGACATGACCACGACATGGACGCAGGAAGGTCAGAGCGCTGTGTTCATTGCCATCGATCATCACAGCGGTGAATGCACGGGCATCCATGCAGCCAGACGCGGCACCCGCTTCGAAGCGCTGGAGCCGATACGACAGGGCGTGCGGCGCTACTTCGGCGTGTTTGCCGAAAAAGTAGCAACCGGCCTGTCCCTGCGCCACGATCACGGTAGCCAGTACATGTCAGATGACTTCCAAAACGAAATCCGCTTCCTGGGCATCGCAAGCTCACCAGCGTTCGTCCGTGCCCCCGAGGGTAACGGATGTGCCGAGCGTTTCATCCGGACGCTCAAGGAAAACCTGCTCTGGGTCCAGACCTTCGAAACCATCGAGGATCTACGCCAGGCTCTGCTGGAATTCCGTGACCTATACAACGAAATCTGGCTGCTCGAACGGCACGGATTCATGTCTCCCAACGCAGTCCGAGCCAAGGCTCTGGCCAATGCGGCTATCGCCGCTTAGGCTTCAAC
>NZ_JABEQN010000068.1 GCF_014174165.1 Gluconacetobacter dulcium
TCCTGCGTGTTGTGGTCGATGAAGCGGTCGGGGAGCGTCATCGGGCGGAAGCGGACGCTGTCGAGCAGGCCGGTGCGCGCCAGATGGTGCATGACATAGGCCCCGAACCCGCCTTCCGCCCCTTCCTCGATGGTGATCAGCACCGCGTGGTTGCGGGCGAGGTTTTCGATCAGCGCGGTGTCGAGCGGCTTGGCGAAGCGGGCGTCGGCTACGGTGGGAGGGAGGCCCTGGGTGGCCAGCATGTCGGCGGCCTTCAGCACCTCGGCCATGCGGGTGCCCAGCGACAGGATGGCGATGCCGCCCTTCTCGCGCCCGGCCTGGCGGCCCATTTCGCGGACGATGCGGCCACGGCCGATCTCCAGCACCGTGCCTTCCTCGGGCAGGGCCAGGCCCAGCCCGTTGCCGCGCGGGTAGCGCAGGGCGATCGGGCCGTCGTCGAAGGCGCAGGCGGTGGCCGTCATGTGCAGCAGTTCCAGCTCGTCGCTGGGGGCCATGATGGTCATGCCGGGCAGGCAGCCCAGATAATTGATGTCGAACGAACCCGCGTGGGTGGCGCCGTCGGCGCCGACCAGACCGGCGCGGTCGATGGCGAAGCGCACCGGCAGGTTCTGTAGCACCACGTCATGCATCACCTGATCATAGGCGCGTTGCAGGAAGGTGGAATAGATGGCGCAGAACGGGCGCAGCCCCTCGGTGGCCATGCCGGCGGCGAAGGTGACGGCATGCTGCTCGGCGATCCCGACATCGAAGAAGCGGTCGGGATAGGCGC
>NZ_JABEQN010000069.1 GCF_014174165.1 Gluconacetobacter dulcium
CCGACTCATAATCGGTGGTTTTTGACCTCACGGATCGGCTCCCTTACGAGCGTTTGTTTCATTGAACCGAAAACAGGGTTTTTGACGCATGAGATATGGCTATGCGCGGGTGTCGACCGACCACCAATCAACTGACGCACAACTGACTGCCCTTCGGCATGAAGGTTTGACCGACGATCAGATCACTCAGGACGTGATTTCAGGGGGCGTCCCCGCCTTGGTGAGACCTGGAATGTCATCGTTGCTCGGCAGACTTCAGGAGGGCGATCACTTGATCGCGGCCAAACTCGATCGGCTGGGGCGTGATACCATTGATGTCATGGGGTTAATTAGGATTCTTAACGAACGGCGGATTAATTTGCGCATTCTCAATATTGGCATTGAAACAAATACGCCAAACGGTCGGTTGTTCCTGACGATATTAGCCGGATTCGCAGAATTCGAACGTGAGATCATCCGCGAACGTACCCTTGCCGGCCTGGCCGCGGCTAGGGAGGCGGGTATCAAGCTTGGGCGTCGGCCCAAATTGTCGACACGCCAGCGCGCTCACGCGATCGAACTGGCTCGATCGGGCGTATCGAACCGGCAGATTGCGAATCTATTAGGTGTTTCGGCATCAACCATCCAACGCTTGGTATGTCAAAAAACGCGTCAAAAATCGGCTTTTTGATGCATCTTGTGATCAGCGGAGATATGATGCTCAATGGCGCTTTGGCCATCATCTTGACGTAAAATCAAAAACCACCGATTATGAGTCGG
>NZ_JABEQN010000070.1 GCF_014174165.1 Gluconacetobacter dulcium
CCGCACCGGCCTCCATCATCGCGCCCCCCATCTCAGGCCCCTCCACGCCGCAGCAGCAGCCGCGAACAGGCCAGCGTCAGGAACGAGATCACCATCAGGATGAACCCCAGCGCCAGCAGCGACGCCAGTTTCAGGCTCCCCGCCGGGCTCTCGGGAAATTCCAGCGCGATCAGCGAGGCGATCGTGTTGCCCGGCGAGAACAGCGACCAGCCGATCCGGTTGGTGTTGCCGATCACGAACGTCACCGCCATCGTCTCGCCCAGCGCCCGCCCCATCCCCAGCATGATCCCGCCGATCAGCGCCGGCCGCGACCAGGGCAGCGTCACGCTGCGCATCACCTCCCACCGCGTCGCCCCCAGCCCATACGCGCTCTCGCGGATCTGCGCCGGCATCGCCACGAACACGTCGCGCATCACCGCGCAGACAAACGGCGTCACCATCACCGCCAGCACCAGCCCCGCCGTCAGCATCCCGGTGCCATAGGGCGCCCCCTGGAAGAACATGCCGACCCCGGGAATATGCCCCAGATGCACCCGCGCCCACGGCTGCACGTAATGCGCCATCACCGGCACGATCACGAAGAAGCCCCACATCCCGAAGATGATCGACGGCACCGCCGCCAGAAGCTGCACCGCCATCCCGATCGGCCCCGCCACCATCGCGGGCGCCATCTCCACCAGCCAGAACGCAATCCCGAACGCCAGCGGCACCGCGAACACCAGCGCCAGCAGCGTCGTCATCACCGA
>NZ_JABEQN010000071.1 GCF_014174165.1 Gluconacetobacter dulcium
GACCTTCAATGCGCTCACGGGCACCAGCCTTGCCCGGCTTCGTCACAAGGACCGCTGGCTGGGGTTTGCCGCGGCGCTTGCGCAGGCCACGAGCATACGCAAGACCGCGAAAGCCTGTGCAATCGCCATCGGGACGTCCTTCCGCTGGCGGCATCGCTTTCTGATCGCTCCTTCCTGTGAGCAGCCGGCGCCCATGAGCGGCATCGTGGAGGCGGATGAGACCTTTTTTCGACGCTCCTTCAAGGGGCTGCATGCCTGGAGCCATCCAGGGGAAGGCACCACCCCGCCACGTCCGGCCGCCCGCCACCGGGGCGCGCCCACCGGACGCCGCGGGACGCCGCTCGACGAGCAGACGCCCGTGCTGGTCATGCGCGACCGTCAACGCAATACGGGCTACGCCATCCTGCCTGATCTGACGGCCAGAACCATTGGCTCCTGCCTCAAACCCATGCTCGCGCCCGATGCCGTGCTCTGCACCGATACCGCAGCCGTCTACACCCGCATCGCCCGCGAAACCGGTATTCATCACGAACCCATCAACATCTCCGCCGGAGAGCGGGTCAGAGATCACGCTTTCCATCTCCAGAACGTCAATGCCTATGACAGTAGGCTCAAGGACTGGATGCGCCGCTTCAGAGGCGTCGCTACAAAATATCTCGCAACCTATCTCGGATGGCGCCGCATGATCGAG
>NZ_JABEQN010000072.1 GCF_014174165.1 Gluconacetobacter dulcium
TTGCGCCGTATCCGGGTTGGTCGTGATGACCTTCCTGCCACGGACAACGCCTTGTATTCGCATGGTCTTCATCAGCCTCTCCACCGTGCAGCGGGCAATGTCGTGGCCGCTGCGGCGTAACTGGTGCCAGACCTTGCGCACTCCATATCGGCCACCACTGCCGTCAAAGGCCTGTCTGATGGCTGCCATGTCCAGCCGAGCCTGCCTCGCACGCTCCGAGGCCAATGCCGGATCACGTTCAACAGCCTTGAAAGCATAAAACGTCGATGATGCGATCCCCAGAACCTGGCAGACCGGCCCGACACCAAAGACGTCACGGTGATCGTCGATGAATGCGATCATTTGCGGAAGGGGCGGTCGAGCTCCGCCGCCGCGAAATACGCGCTGGCCTTCTTCAGGATCTCGTTGACTTGCCGAAGCTCCCGCACCTCACGCTCCAGTTCCTTGATCCGGTCCTTCTCACCGCTCGTCAGCCCGCCGCGCTGGCCGGCGTCACGTTCGGCCTGCTGGCACCAGACACGCAGGCTGTCCGGAGAACAACCAAGCTTCGGTGCAATCGCCTTGTAAGCCGCATTGTCGCTGGCATAGTCACCTCGGTGCTCTCGAAAAAGCCGAACTCCGCGTTCTCGAAGTTCAGCA
>NZ_JABEQN010000073.1 GCF_014174165.1 Gluconacetobacter dulcium
TGGAATAGATGGCGCAGAACGGGCGCAGCCCCTCGGTGGCCATGCCGGCGGCGAAGGTGACGGCATGCTGCTCGGCGATCCCGACATCGAAGAAGCGGTCGGGATAGGCGCGGGCGAAGGCATCGAGCCCGGTGCCCGACGGCATGGCGGCGGTGATGGCGACGATGCTGTCGTCCTGCTTCGCCCGGTGCGTCAGTTCGCGGCTGAAGACCGAAGTGTAGCTGGGCGGGCCGGGGGGCGCCTTGGTCTGCACGCCGGTGACGACGTTGAACTTGGCCACCGCGTGATATTTGTCGCCCGCCGATTCGGCCGGGCGGTAGCCGCGACCCTTCTCGGTGAGGATGTGCAGCAGGATCGGGCCTTTGTCGTCGGCGTCGCGCAGATTGCGCAGGATCGGCACCAACTGGGTGAGGTCGTGGCCGTCGACCGGGCCGACGTAATAGAAGCCCAGTTCCTCGAACAGCGTGCCGCCGGTGATCATGCCGCGCGCATATTCGTCGGCCTTCTTCGCGGTGCGTTCCAGCCGCTCGGGCAGGCGGCGGGCCACCTTGCCGGCGAGGTCGCGCAGGCCGAGGAACTGGCGCGAGGACATCAGCCGCGACAGGTAGTTGGACATGGCG
>NZ_JABEQN010000074.1 GCF_014174165.1 Gluconacetobacter dulcium
GCTGGGGTTCATCCTGATGGTGATCTCGTTCCTGACGCTGGCCTGTTCGCGGCTGCTGCTGCGGCGTGGAGGGGCCTGAGATGGGGGGCGCGATGATGGAGGCCGGTGCGGCCGGCACGGGGGCGGCCGTGGGAGCGGGGTGGAACCGCCCCGGCGGGCTGGCGCTGCGGCGGCGGCTGGTGGACCGGGTGGCGACGGGGCTGAGCATCGCGGCGACGGGGATCGTGCTGCTGGCGCTGGGGTCGATCCTGCTGACGCTGCTGGTGCGGGGGCTGCCGGGCCTGTCATGGGGCACGCTGGTGCATGTGATGGCGCCGCCGGGGAGCAATGGCGGGCTGGCGAACGCGATCGTGGGCAGTCTGGTGCAGACCGGCTTCGCGGCGGCGATCGGCACGCCGGTGGGGCTGCTGACGGGGATCTATCTGTCGGAATATGCGCGCGACGGTCGGGTGGTGGAGATCGTGCGCTTCGTGTCGGACATGATGCTGTCGGCGCCGTCGATCCTGGTCGGGTTGTTCGTGTATATGCTGCTGGTGATGCCGTTCGGGCATTTCTCGGGGATTTCCGGG
>NZ_JABEQN010000075.1 GCF_014174165.1 Gluconacetobacter dulcium
GCTGGGGTTCATCCTGATGGTGATCTCGTTCCTGACGCTGGCCTGTTCGCGGCTGCTGCTGCGGCGTGGAGGGGCCTGAGATGGGGGGCGCGATGATGGAGGCCGGTGCGGTCGGCACGGGTGCGGCCGTGGGAGCGGGGTGGAACCGCCCCGGCGGGCTGGCGCTGCGACGGCGGCTGGTGGACCGGGTGGCGACGGGGCTGAGCATCGCGGCGACGGGGATCGTGCTTCTGGCGCTGGGGTCGATCCTGCTGACGCTGCTGGTGCGGGGGCTGCCGGGCCTGTCATGGGGCACGCTGGTGCATGTGATGGCGCCGCCGGGGAGCAATGGCGGCCTGGCGAACGCGATCGTGGGCAGTCTGGTGCAGACCGGCTTCGCGGCGGCGATCGGCACGCCGGTGGGGCTGCTGACGGGGATCTATCTGTCGGAATATGCGCGCGACGGGCGGGTGGTGGATATCGTGCGCTTCGTGTCGGACATGATGCTGTCGGCGCCGTCGATCCTGGTCGGGTTGTTCGTGTATATGCTGCTGGTGATGCCGTTCGGGCATTTCTCGGGGATTTCCGGG
>NZ_JABEQN010000076.1 GCF_014174165.1 Gluconacetobacter dulcium
CGACGAACCGGGCTTCGATCGCTGACGGGTCGTGCTTGATCCGGTGGTAACGACCGGGTTCCGCGCGGCTCAGTTCCAGCCGGTTCAGCGTGCTCTTGCCTGCCAGCGGCGCGCACCTGGCACGGCGCGCGTCCAGCTTGCCAGCCAGTATCGCCAGGACCGGATCGTGTCGGAGGTGGTCGTGATCGACCAGATCCTCATACCCCAGTGCAATCCCCGCCACGCGCTGGAGCACCAGGGCGCGAATATCATGCTCGACAAGATGTGCGGCACGGGTATCCGTGAAGCAGCAAGCAAACCGCTCCGTCAGACCGATCGCCCGGTCCGCCGCCCCCAGCAGCAGGGCGCCCGCGTCCGACGTGATCGTCCCGCCCGCGAAATCCGCTACGATCCGACGCCCGGAAACCTCTCCAAAAGCCAATTGGCCTGCGCTACACTCTGTCTGCATCGGGTCTCTGGCCTCGCTCGCGGATTTTCCTTTTCCAACAAGAACTTTCGCCG